>JAVWUC010000001.1:0-6196 GCA_036667395.1 Cetobacterium sp.
ATTGGTTCGACTCCGATAAGCGGCACCACTTGCGAGGGTGGCGGAATTGGCAGACGCACCAGACTTAGGATCTGGCGTTTCGACGTGAGGGTTCAAGTCCCTCCTCTCGCACCACTTTATAAAAAAATTATTAGTAGACTTTTAAAAGTCTACTTTTTTTATTTTTAAAAAGGAAAAAAGAGATTTAGATATAATATACTTATAAAAGTAAGAAGGGGAGTTGTTGAAATGGAAAAAATTACGATATTTACCTATTTTTTAGTTTTTTCTGGAGGGATATTATCATTTTTTTCACCGTGTGTGATACCACTTATTCCCATATATATGAGTTATTTATCAGGAAGTGCTAAAAAAATTGATGAGAATGGACATGTGACTTATGTGCAAAAAAAAGTATTTTTAAATACAATGTTTTTTGTATTTGGAATATGTGCTGCATTTTTTATACTGGGATTATCTTTTACAACTTTGGGAGATTTTTTGGTTGATAATAAGGAACGTTTTTCTAAAATAGGAGGTGTTTTGATAATAATGTTAGGTTTATTTCAATTAGGAATAATAAAAAGTAAAAATTTACAAAAAGAGTTTAAATATCACAGCAAAATAAGAAAAATGACTCCATTGGTGGCTTTTATAACAGGTTTTACTTTTAGTTTTGCTTGGAGTCCATGTGTAGGTCCTTTACTTTCAGCAGTTTTAATTTTAGCTTCTGGTTCAGAAAGTAAAATTTTAGGAAATGTATTGGTTTTAATATATTCATTAGGATTTGTAATTCCATTCTTATTATTGGGAAGTTTTACAACAATTGTTTTAAATTTCTTAAGAAGAAATCAATATCTATTGAGATATTGTGTAAAATTAGGTGGAGTTATATTGATTCTTATGGGAATATTAACTTTTACCGGTAAAATGGAAAGTGTTTCTAATTACTTCAGTAGTCCACTAGGTTTCTTAGAAACGAAAGTTTATGCAAAATCTTCGGCACCAAAAGCTCCAGATATTAATTTGTTGACAGCTAGTGGAAAAGATTATGATTTAAAAAATTATAGAGGAAAGGTTGTTTTTTTAAATTTTTTCACTACTTGGTGTATATATTGTCAAGAAGAACTACCTGTTTTAAATAGATTATATAAGGAGTTTGGAGAAAATAAAGAGGATGTAATTTTTTTAGGAATAATGAATCCTAAAACAGAGAAATATCCAAATTCTAGAGATGAAAGTGTAGAAAAAGTGAAAAAATATTTAAAAAATAAAAAACAACAAATACCAACAGCTTTAGATGCTTCTGGAGAATCATTTAAAATTTATAGAGTAAATTCATATCCAACAAATGTAATTGTAGGTAAAGATGGAAGGATATTTAAATATATACCTGGAGCGATGGATGAAAAAGAATTGAAAAATTATATCAAAGAAGCTATAAAAGAAAATTAAAAATAAAAGGTGCTAATTGAAAAGATTAGCACTTTTTTATTTATAAGAGTTCGTAATTGCTTGAAAACTAAATACCTCTATGGTACAATAATATGAAAAAAAGTTAATAAAAAGGTGCCTAAATGAATAAAATAAGATTATTATTTAATGAAAGAAATATATACATTGTTTTATTGCTTTATTTTTTTTCTGGATATTTTTATCCTAGTTTTTTACAAAAAAATAACATATATTTATATATAACCGAATATTTTGGAATATATGAAAAACTATTATGGATATTTTTTATAGGGTATGGATTTTCAATGTTTATGAAAAATCCTACTAAAAAAATAGTTTTAAAAATAAGATTATATTTTATGATAATTTCTGGAATTTCTGTAGGATACTTGTATTTAATAGATAGTTTGAAAAATTTTGAAGAAACTTCTTTAGATAAAATTCAAGAATATATTATTCAAATAGGTATTTTAAATATAAATCTTGGTTATTTAGAGATATATACATTTCTTAAAATCTATTTTAATGTAAAAAAAGATATTTTTATAGGAGTACTGGTAGCTATAATTTTTATCTCCACTATTATCATAACAGGCAAGGCCATAAAAGGTTTGATATTACTTGTTATCAATTATTTTAAAAACATTTATTTTGGTTTTAAGGAGAGAAAAAGAATACAAGAGGAAAAGTTAAGAATAGAGAAACAGGAAAAGCTTGAAAAAGAGATCTATGATGAGATTTGTAATATTCAAAAGATGTACCAAGAGAAAGAGGAACAAAATCAAGAAGAGCAGAATAAAGAACAAGTAGAGGTAGAAGAGAAGGCAGAAGAAAATTTAGAAAAGGATGATGAAAATAATGATACTGGCATCGAAATCTCCGAGGAGAAAAGAGATATTGAATCAACTTGGATTCCAGCTGGAAATTAAAGTTAAAGATGTAGAAGAAGTTAGTTCGAAGGTAGGATTAATAGATAAAATAAAGGATATTTCTTATAAAAAGGTTATAGAGGTGGCCAAAGAAAATAGAACATCATTTGTTGTAGGAGCAGATACTCTTGTAGAAATTAATGGTGAAGTTTTAGGAAAACCTAACAATGAAAATGAAGCCAGAGAGATGTTGAAAAAACTTTCAGGAAAAGAGCATAGGGTTATAACTGCTTACACACTAATAAACTTAGAAAAAAATATAAATATAAGTGAGGCAGTTGAAAGTAAAGTTTTTTTTAAAATAATAAGCAGTGACGAAATTGATTGGTATATTGAAAGTAAAGAACCAATGGATAAAGCAGGCGCATATGGAATACAAGGATTAGGTGCAATATTCGTGGATAGGATAGAAGGGGATTTCTTTTCTATTATGGGCTTTCCAATAAATCATTTTGTTAAAACTTTAAAAAAATTAGGAATAAATATAAAAGATATACAAAAAATATAAAAGATTTTTAAGGAGAGTAAAATGAAAAAAATACTTGGGAAATTTTTAGGGATATTTTCGGATGATTTAGGAATAGATTTAGGGACATCAAATACTTTAATATGCGTAAAAAATAAAGGTATAATAATGAATGCACCATCGGTTGTGGCTATAAATACTAAAACAAAAGAGATTTTTGAAGTTGGAGAGAAAGCTAAACAGATGATAGGAAGAACTCCTCATACAGTAGAGGCTATTAGACCATTAAAAAATGGAGTAATTGCTGATTATGAAATTACAGAGAAAATGCTAAGAGAGTTTTATAAGGTTGTTAATAAAGGAAAAACTTTATCAAGTCCAAGAGTAATAATTTGTGTTCCAGCAGGAGTTACTCAGGTTGAAAAAAGAGCTGTTATGGACGTAACAAGAGAGGCAGGGGCTAGAGAAGCTTATTTGATAGAAGAGCCAATGGCAGCATCTATCGGAATAGGATTAAACATATTTGAACCAGAAGGAAACATGATTGTAGATATCGGTGGAGGAACAACAGAGATCGGTGTAATATCATTAGGTGGAATAGTAAAAACATCATCTCTAAAGATTGCTGGAGATAAATTTGATTCTTTAATTATAGATTATATCAGACAGAAACATAATCTGTTTATAGGAGAAAAAACAGCGGAAGAGATAAAAATAGCTGTTGGTGCAGTAATAGATTTAGAAGAGGATATATTTATTGAGATAAGTGGAAGAAATGCACTGAGTGGATTACCAAAGAATGTAAAAGTTTACTCTTCAGAAATAGCTGAAGCTTTAGAAGAAGCTATTGTATTGGTTATAGAAGAAATAAAAAGTATACTTGAAAAAACTCCACCAGAGTTATCTTCAGATATTAAGAGAAAAGGTATTTATCTAGCTGGAGGAGGAGCTCTTCTTAGAGGAGTGGACAGAAGAATAGCAGAAAGTTTAAGTTTAGAAGTAACTGTGGCAGAAGATCCATTAAATGCAGTAGTAAATGGTATTCAACAGTTATTAAAAGAATTTGATAGCTATAAAAGAGTTTTAATCTCTCCAGAAAGTGACTATTAAAAAGGAGCTTTATGAAAAATTTAATATTGGTATTTTTATTTTTATTTTCAATATTAAAGGCGGACTATCTCATCACCAACGGTGAGATAGCTCTTTTTTATGATGGAAAAAATAACGTTTTAAAAAATGTACGTGGAAAAATATATCATAAAGACAAGATCGCAAATCTTCAGATATTATTAATAAAAGACTATAAGATATATCAAGTAAGAGATTATTATACACAGGTAGAGTTCAAAGAGGGTAAAAATATTTTTAAAATGACTTACACTATAGATGGACAAAATATATCAACTTATGTGATTCTTTCAAATGAAGACAGAAACAATATGTATATATATACAGATTTAAAAGATGTTAACTGGAATACTGATTATAGAATTGTATATAAAATATCTCCAATGTTATTAACAGGCAATATTTTAAATAATGAAAATTATTTTGAATATGATGATATGAATATATCAACTGGATTAAACACTCAAATTTTTGTGGCAACAGAAACAAATTTAGAGAAGTTTAAAGTTAAAGTTCTAGAAAGTTCTTTAGTTAAAGAGTTAGATGAGAGGATATATGTAGTAAAGAATATTGAAAATAACAGTAAAAGTGATGGACTTTTAACTATAAATTTTAATAATGAGAATCTCAATAAATTGAACCTATCATTTGAAGATATATATAGCAAAGAGATTAAATTTTGGAATAATTTTGATAAAAAATATTTTTATTTAAGAAAATCAATGGTCAATCAAATAAAGAATTTCTATATAATTAATTCAAACAGTTTTGCTCAAAGTAGCTTAAATATGAACACGAGTAGGGCTAATTATTTAACGGAATTGAAAGTAAGGTATTTAAATGCTATATTAAATAGAGATGAAAAAATTCTTTCCAAATTTTCATTTGAGAGAGAGAAGGGCATACAAAATATTTATTCATATTACTACTATATAAAAATATCTAATTTATTTAATATAAATCTATCAAATAATGAAAAAGCAAAAAGATTAATACCAAGTATAAAAGAAAATATAAATAAAGCATATCAGGAGATACTTGATAAAGAGGGAGATTGGCTTTCCAATAGTTTTATTTTTTGTGAAGTTTTAGAAGAGTTAAAGTTAATATTTGGAACAAATTTAAATTTAGAAAATGTAGAGTTAATGAAAAAAGATGTGAAAAATAGGCTGGAAAAAGAGATTCTAAATTCTAAGGGAATAATAAAAAATAACAGTTATATCAAGTATTTAAAACTACTTCCACCTGACAAAATAAAAAATAATTTAAATGTTTTATTAAAACAAGTAAATAATTCATATGGCATTTTAATGGAAGATGATAGTATACAGTATGTAGAAAATTTAGAGTTAGCTCTATTTTTATATGAACAAGGTCTAACAGAAGAAAGTGATAAGATATTCTACGCATTAGATTATTTTATGAGGTCTTCAGAGAAACAAAATGAGATATATACAGAAGAGGTATTTTTATATATAAAAAACATTTATTATAGGGGACTATTATGAGCAGCATTAAAGAGATTGGAATAAAAGAACAGATAGAATCAATCCTTCTTTTAGGAGGGGATGAAACTAAAATAAAAGATTTAAGTAAATTCTTTTCTGTATCAATAGAAAAAATATTTGAGATATTAGAAGAATTAAAAAGAGACAGATTTCACACAGGAATAAATTTAGAAATTAATGAAGAAATTGTTTATTTAATTACAAATCCTAAATGTGGAGAGGTAATTAATATGTATTTTAAGCAAGAAGCGAAACCTAAAAAACTATCTAACGCAGCCCTAGAAACACTTTCTATAATTGCATACCGTCAACCAGTTACAAAAAGTGAGATAGAAGCTGTAAGAGGAGTTTCTACCGATAGAGTGATGCAAACTCTAGAAGAGAGAAAGTTTGTTAGAATATGTGGAAAAAAGGCTAGTATAGGAAAACCTAATCTCTATGAAATTACAGACAAGTTTTTAGGTTATTTAGGAGTATTATCTGTGGAAGAATTACCAAGATATGAAGAGATGAAGGAGAAATTAAATGGAACCGATGAGAATAAATAAATACTTAGCACAAAATGGGTACGCTTCAAGAAGAGAGATAGATAAACTTATTGAAAGAAATGAAATAAAGGTAAATGGAGAACCAGTATCTCCAGGACAAAAAGTTACAGAAAAAGATAAGATAACAATAAAAGGTAAACCTTTTGAAAAACCTAAATTTGAAAAGAAGGTATATTTTTTATT
>JAVWUC010000001.1:6296-42692 GCA_036667395.1 Cetobacterium sp.
TAGGAAAATATAGAAAATTAACATCAGAAGAAATAAAATATTTAAAATCATTATAAGATTTATAGAGGAGGAAAAAAATGTCTTTAACAAGAGAGGAAGTTCTAAGTGTAGCTAAATTAGCGAGATTAGAATTCAATGAAGAGGAAATTCAAAGATTCCAGGCAGATCTTAACAACATTTTAGATTATATAGATGTTTTAGGAGAAATAAATACGGATAATGTTGAGCCATTAGTTCAAGTTAATGAAAGTGGTGTAAAGTTAAGAGAAGATGTAGTTAGAAAATCATTAACAGCTGAAGAAGCTATGAAAAATGCACCTGCATCTCAAGATGGAGCACTAATAGTACCAAAAGTAGTAGGAGAATAATTAAAGGGAGGACTTTTCTGTGAAAAAAATATATGAGCTAACAGCTTTTGAAATAAAAGAAAAAATAGCGAATAAAGAGTTGACATCTGAAGAGGTTGTAACTGCAATATTCGATAGAATAGAGGAAACAGATGGGGAGATAGGAAGTTTTGTATCTCTTAGAAAAGAAAAAGCTTTAGCAGAAGCAAGAGCGATAGATGAAAAAGTAAAAAATGGAGAACAGCTAGGAGCTTTAGCAGGGGTTCCTGTAGCAATAAAAGATAACATGGTTTCTATCGGAGAACCATCACAATCAGCATCTAAAATATTAGAAGGATATGAAGGGATTTATGATGCAACAGTAGTTCAAAAATTAAAGGATGCTGGTGCTATAATCATTGGAAAAACTAATATGGATGAGTTTGCAATGGGATCGACAACAACGACATCAGTATATGAAAAAACAACAAAAAATCCTTGGGATTTAGAGAGAGTTCCAGGTGGAAGTAGTGGTGGAGCAGCAACGTCAGTTGCAGCACAACAATGTTTTATTTCATTAGGTTCTGATACAGGTGGAAGTATCAGACAGCCTGCATCATTTTGTGGTGTTGTAGGTTTAAAGCCAACATATGGAAGAATTTCTAGATATGGACTTATGGCGTTTTCATCATCTCTAGATCAAATAGGACCGTTCACGAAAACAGTAAAAGATTCAGCTTTAGCTCTTAATATTTTAGCAGGTTCTGATGATTATGACTCTACTGTAGAAGATGTAGAGGTTCCAAATTATTTAGATTATTTAACTGGAGATATTAAAGGAATGAAGATAGGTGTTCCGAAAGAATATTTCATAGAAGGTCTTAATTCAGGAGTAAAAAAGGTTGTAGACGAAGCTTTAGAAGTATTTAAATCTCTAGGTGCAGAAATAGTTGAAATATCATTACCTCATACAAAATATGCTGCTCCAACTTATTATGTATTAGCACCTGCAGAAGCAAGTTCAAACTTAGCTAGATTTGATGGTGTAAGATACGGTCATAGAACGAAAAATCCGAAAAATATAGATGAGCTTTATACAAAATCTAGAAGTGAAGGATTTGGAGATGAAGTAAAAAGAAGAATAATGATAGGTACATATGTTTTAAGTGCAGGGTTCTTTGATGCATACTTTAAAAAGGCTCAAAAAGTTAGAAGACTTATAAAAAATGATTTTGATAGAGCTTTTGAACAAGTTGATATAATATTTACACCAGTAACGCCAGGACCGGCTTTTAGATTAGATGCTAAAAAAACTCCAGTAGAGTTATATTTAGAGGATATCTTTACTATTCCAGCAAACTTAGCAGGAATCCCAGGAATATCTATTCCAGCAGGGATGACAGATGGATTACCTGTAGGAATCCAATTATTAGGAAGAGCTTTTGGAGAAAAGGACATATTAAAAGCAGGGGATGCTTTTGAAAAAGCGATAAAGGAGAGAGTGTAATGGCGAGACAGTGGGAATCGGTAATAGGACTTGAAGTGCACCTTCAATTAAAAACAGGAACAAAAGTATGGTGTGGATGTGATGCTAACTATGACAATTCAGAAGCAAATACTCACACATGCCCAATATGCTTAGGACATCCAGGAGCATTACCAAAATTAAATAAAAAAGTTGTTGAGTATGCTGTAAAAGGAGCTTTAGCTTTAAATTGTAAAATAAACAACATTAGTACTTTTGATAGAAAGAACTATTTCTATCCAGATACACCTAAAAATTATCAAATAACACAGTTTGAAACTCCTTATTGTGAAAATGGATACTTAGATGTTAAATTAAATTCAGGAAGAGAATTTAGAGTTGGAATAACAAGAATTCAAATAGAAGAGGATGCTGGGAAATCTATACATATAGGAACAGAATCTCTTATAAATTTCAACAGAGCATCTATGCCACTTGTAGAGATTATATCTGAGCCAGATTTAAGAAGTTCGGAAGAAGCTTATGAATATTTAAACCTTCTAAAGAGTACAATAAAGTATACTGGAATAAGTGATGTTTCTATGGAATTAGGATCACTTAGATGTGATGCTAATATTTCTGTTATGGAAAAAGGAAGCAAAGTTTATGGAACAAGAGTAGAGGTTAAAAACTTAAACTCATTTAAGGCTGTAGCAAGAGCTATCGATTATGAAATCGGAAGACAAATTGATGCAATTGAAAATGGAGAAATAATAAATCAAGAGACAAGACTTTGGGATGATGATGCTCAAGTTACAAGAATAATGAGAAGTAAAGAGGACGCAATGGATTATAGATACTTTGCAGAGCCAGATCTTCCAAGACTTGTGATTAAAGACGAAGAGATTGAAAGAATAAAAGCGTTGATGCCAGAGTCAAAGAGTGAAAAATTAGCAAGATTTATAAATGATTACACTTTACCTGAATATGACGCAAATATCTTAACCGATGAGATTGAATTGGCTGATTATTTTGAAAAGGTTGTAGAACTAACAAAAAATCCAAAATTATCATCAAACTGGATAATGACAGAAGTTTTAAGAGAATTAAAAGATAGTGGAAAAACAATAGAACAATCAAATATATCATCAGAAGATTTAGGGAAAATAATAAACTTAATTCAAAATGATGTAATATCTTCAAAGATAGCTAAAGAGTTATTTACAAAAAAACTAACAGATGATAGAGATCCTGAAGTTATCGTAAAAGAGGATGGAATGGTTCAAGTTGTGGATTTAGGAGAGATTGAAGGAATAATAGATCAAGTTCTGAATGAAAATCCTAAAATGGTGGAAGATTTTAAAAACTCTGATGAAGGTAGAAAGCCAAGAGTTTTAAAAGGATTAATTGGACAAGTTATGAAACTTTCTAAAGGAAAGGCAAATCCTAAGATCGTTACAGAGCTTATGGAATCAAAATTAAAATAGGTGGGTTATATGAAAAGAAGAAAGTTAATCTCTTTAGGGATTATGGTGTTTGGAATTGCTTTTTTATCTCAACCACTTCTAGCTGTTACTAAAACATTAAAAGCAAAGTATGAAAATGTAGTACCAATGAGTGTTCGTGTGAACATAATGAACAATGAAGCAGAGCCAGAATTTTTAAATTATGTATTTATAAAAAGTGTGGATGCTCCAGTTAGAGAAGATGCCTCTGTGAATTCAAGAGAAATTGTTAGATTTCCTTTTAATACTAAAATAAAAGTATTAGAAAAAGTTGAAGCAGGTGGAAATGAATGGTATAAAGTTGAATTAAAAGATAGCAAAGGGACAAGAGTAGAAGGGTATATCTCCGCATTACTTGTAAATCTTAGAAGATTTAGATTTGAAGAGATGAACAACAGAGTAAATAAACTAGAAAACTTCTTAACATCTGAAGCTGCTAAAGGAAAAGAGTTAGTTTCTGTAAATACATATGTACCAAATCCTGCTAATCAAAACATGAATAGAGCTAAGGATAAATATGGGGTATCAGCTGATCAAAATGCTAGAGCTAGCTATAATGGTGAGACTTTATATATACCAGATAGATCTCTAATGTCTGTTGATTCAGTAAAAGGAAATGAAGCTTATGTAAATACACTTTCGATCCAAGAAAGACCTTTAAAAGTTAATAAAAGTGTTTTAACAAAACACCCAGCAATCAATCCTAATTTTAGGAAAGTTATAGCTATTGATTTAGCAAATGAAAATCAAGGTATTTTCCAAAAAAATGCTGAGGGTAAGTGGGAGTTAATATCTTATACACTAAATAAAACAGGAATGGAAAGTACTCTAGGGTTTGAAACACCAACAGGATATTTTATTGTTCCAACATTAAAGTATGAGATGGGTTATAGAGATGAGCAAAATAAAGCTGCTGGAATGGCTAAATATGCAATTCGTTTCTCAGGTGGAGGATACATCCATGGAACACCTATAAACTTTGAAGAAGATGTAAATAGAGACTTTTTCTTAAGAGAAAAGGATGGTACATTAGGAACTATAGAAGGAACTAGAAAATGTATCAGAAATATGGAATCTCATATTAAGTTTTTATTTGATTGGGTTACAAATGGAAAAGTAAATAGAAAATCAAATTTCCAAAGTCCTGATGAAAATGTAATGGTAATAGTATTTTAATAGTATTTTATTGAAGGGTAGGCTAGTAATAGCTTATCCTTTTTTTATAAAAATTAAGAAAAAACAGCGTATTATATGATATAATGAATTTGTTAAATCATATGGAATAGGTGGGAGAGTGGATGTACAAATTACAATATATAGTATTTAAATTTTTTCGTTGGTTACTTTTATTATTTCCTGAAAAAACAAGATTTAAGTTTGCAGAGATGCTAGCTATTTTAGGATATAAATTGATAAAAAAAAGAAGATTGATAGCTTTAGCTAATTTAGAATTAGCTTTTCCTGAAAAAACTGAGAATGAAAGAAAAAGAATAGCTGTTGAATCTTATAAAATAATGTCTAAAGCCTTTTTATCAACCTTATGGTTTGATGACTATTTAAAAAATAGTGTATCTATAGAGGAGTTAGATAAAATTGAAAAGATAAAAGAAAGAGGACAAGGGTTAGCCGTAGCACTTATTCATATGGGAAATATGGAAGCTAATTTAAAAGCAACTGAAAAATATAAAGTTGTTACAGTTGCTAAAGCTCAAAGAAATCCTTATATAGACAAATTTATAACAGAGTCAAGAAAAAAACTTAATCTTGTATTGATAAAAAAATCGAAGCAAACCTCAAGAGAATTGTTAGAGCAAATTGAAGAGAAGAATGTGATAGCACTATTTAGCGATCATAGAGATAAAGGTGCAAATGTTGAATTTTTTGGAGCAGAAACAGTTTCACCAACAGGGATCATCAATATTGCTTTAAAGCATAACATGCCTCTTGTGATAGGGTACAATGTTATGAATAGAGATAATACAAGTACTACATACTTTACAAATGAGATAGAGTTAGAAAGAACAGAATCTTTTAAAGAGGATGTAAAAAATAATACTCAGATGTTAATTTCTAAAATGGAAAGAATAATAATAAATTATCCAAATCAGTGGATGTGGTTTCATGATAGATGGAAGTTATACAAGAAAATAGTAAAAAAATAGTAAAATAAAAAAGTTAATAAAGGCTAGGAGGAAAATATGTTATTAGGAATTATAGGGGCAATGAATGAAGAGGTAATCCAACTAAAAGAAGAGATGATTCTTGAAAATACAAGAGAAATAGGTGGATATAATTTTTTTAAAGGAACATTGTTAGGAAAAAATATAGTGTTAGTAGAGTGTGGAATTGGAAAAGTTAATGCTGCAATCTGTTCAACACTTTTAATTCAAGAATTTAATGTAGATAAAGTTTTATTTACTGGAGTTGCAGGAGCATTAAATCCTGAGATAAATATAGGTGATATAGTTGTTTCAACTGATTTAGTAGAACATGATTTTGATGCTACAGCTTTTGGATATGATCATGGAGTTATACCTAGAATGGAAATTTCAAAATTTCAAGCAGATAAAGAGTTAGTGGAGTTAGCAAAAAATGTAGCTGTTGAAAACTTTGGGGAAAATAGAGTTTTTATGGGAACAATTTTAAGTGGAGATGTGTTTGTAGCGTCACTTGATAAGATAAAATGGTTAAGAGATACATTTAATGGTGAATGTACAGAGATGGAAGGAGCATCAGTAGCTCATGTATGCCATGTACTAAACAAACCATTTGTAATAATTAGATCAATATCAGATAAAGCAAATCACGATGCAAATATGAATTTTGATGAGTTTGTTAAATTAGCTGCACAAAATTCAAAAGTAATAATTGAAGGAATGGTAAAAGGATTCTAATAAACTTATTTTTAGGGAGGATGTTATGAGTATAGAGAAGTTATTGGATGAACTATATTCTTATTCGCTTCATGGAATAAAATTAGGGCTACAAAACATAGAGAAGATTTGTGCAGCAATGGGAAATCCTGAGAAAGATTATAAAATCATTCATGTTGCAGGAACCAATGGAAAAGGATCAACATCAACAACAATAGAGAGAGTGCTTATACAATATGGAAAACAAGTGGGGAAATACACATCCCCCCATATATTAAAATTTAATGAGAGGATATGCGCTAATGGAGAAGAGATATCTGATAGTGATATAGCTCATTATTATTTATATGTAAAAAATATAATTGAAAAATTAGGAATAACGCCTACATTTTTTGAAGTGACAACTGCAATGATGTTTAAATATTTTTCAGATAAAAAAATGGAATATGTAGTTTTAGAAGTTGGTATGGGTGGAAAATATGATGCTACAAATGTAGTTGATGCCGATATCTGTGTGATAACGAACGTGAGTTTAGATCATACAGAATTTTTAGGTAAAACTATATATGAAATTGCATGCGAAAAGGCTGGAATAATAAAGAAAAATTCAAGAGTTATTGTAGGAAGTTCTGAACCTGATTTTATTAGAGCGATTGAAGAAAAAACATCTGACTATACAAATGTTATTTTAAAATATAAAGATGCTACCCATAAACTAGATTTTGAAAACTTTAAAACATATATTGAGATTGGAAATGAAAGTTATGAATATTCTCTTTTTGGAGAATATCAATATAAAAATTTTCTATGTGCTTTAGAGGTCTTGAAAATTTTGGAAGTTCCTGAAGATATTATAAAATCAGGGGTATCGCAAACAGTTTGGCAATGTAGATTTGAGATTATAAAAAAAGAAAAGTTATTGATATTGGATGGAGCTCATAATGAAGATGGAGTTAAAACACTTTGTGAAACTTTAAAAATAGGTTTTAAAAAAGAGGACATAGTATCAATAGTATCAATACTTAAAGATAAAGATAGCATTGGGATAGTTAAAAAGTTAGAAACTTGTGTGAGTGACATTATTTTTACCTCTTTGAGTGAGAATAAAAGAGGTCAAAGTGCTAAGGAATTATATGAACAATTTGAAAATAAAGATAATAAGCAATATTATGAGGATATTAAAGTTGCATATGAAACTGCTAAAAATCTTAACGATAAAAAAGTCATTTTAATATGTGGATCTTTTTATCTTCTGAGCAAATTTAAAGAGGAAGTATTAAAAAATGAAATTTAAAGTTTTTTTTAAAATGATAAATTTATTATTTTTTTGTATATCTCTATATTATTTATATATTTTTGGGAATGTTTTGAAAAATGAATATATTATAAGAGAGAATAAAAAAAGGGATGTTATGAAAATAATTGAAAAAAACTATAAAGAGAGAAGCTTAGATTTTTATAAAAAAAATTAAAGAGGAGTTTAAATGCGGGTTGAAAAAATTAGCTCAAAATTTCCTAAAGTTAAAGAATTAGCAAGGGCTTTGAAATTAAAGCCTCTTTTAAAAGTAGGAATGGAAAATATAATTCAAACTCAAAGTGTTTATAGGGTAGGATATGAATTGACAGGTTTTTTTTCTGATGGAGAGGAATTACAAAAAAATATAAATATTTTAGGAAAAAAAGAGTGTAGCTATTTAGAAAGAATGGATTCTAGAACGAGAAAAGAGATATTAGAAAAATATCTTAGTTATCCATTTCCAGCATTAATAGTCAGCTTTGAAAATCCAATTGTAGATGAAATAATCGAAATTGCTAAAATATATAATAAACCCATTTTAAAGTCAGATCATAGAACCTTAGAGCTCATAAGAAATGTAAAGTTTTATCTTCAAAAGGTTTTAGCAGAAGAGGTGATACTAGATGACTGTATGTTGTTAGATGTTTATGGTGTAGGTATTTTATTAAGAGGGTATGAGGATGCA
Organism: Cetobacterium sp.; assembly: GCA_036667395.1. GTDB lineage: Bacteria > Fusobacteriota > Fusobacteriia > Fusobacteriales > Fusobacteriaceae > Cetobacterium_A. Next base: position 14,448 of record JAVWUC010000001.1, read on the forward strand.
AGATTAGGAGCAACCGTTGAACTTTTAGAAAGAGGACATAAATTTATAACAGATACAAGGTTAAAGATTCAAAATATAGCGAATAGATTTATTTTGGGGTCTAATACAGCGGAGAAAGATAAAGGGGATAGTCATTTTTATCTGTTTGGTAAGGATGGAAATGATATTGACGTCACAACTCATTTTGGAATAAAAAGTACAAGAAAAAAGAAAAAAGTAACACTTTTGATAGAACTTGAAAAATGGGATGAAAAAAAGTTTTATGATCGATTGGGATTAGATGAAGTGTACGAAGAATTTTTAGGATTTAAAATTCCAAAGGTTGTATTGCCTGTAAGAAAAGGGAGAAACCTAGCTATAATAATTGAAACAGCCGCAATAAACTATAGATTAAAAAAGACAGGAGTTAATTCTGCAGAATATTTTTGGAAAGAATCTAAAAAATTAATAGAGGAAAATAGAATAAATAAAAAGCGAGGTTTAGTTGTGGATGAAAAAACAAGTATGCCAGTAAGATATATAAAAACTAGGTTTAATTTAACTATTTTAAATGGAGAGCAGTTTTTAGACACAAGGTATATAACTACAACAGGTGTCCATAGACCCTCTCTAGCTTTAACTGGATATTTTGATATGTTTGATGAGGATGGATATAAAGGGATTCAGTTATTCACTGAAACAGAATTTAAATATCTAGAAAGTATTTCTAAAGAGGATAGAGATCGAAATTTAAATAGATATTTAGAAGAAAAATTTCCATTAATTGTAATATCTGGTGTAAAGAGAATTCCTGAATATTTTTTAGATAAAATAAGAGAAAGAGATATAATTTTAATGCAGACAAAACTTGATACTCCAAGTCATGTTATAGCGACATTTAGTGCTTACTTAGAGAACTATTTTGCACCAGCTGTTTCAGTTCACGGAGTGTTTGTTGAGCTATATGGTTTTGGAGTTTTGCTTACAGGAAAAAGTGGGATAGGGAAAAGTGAAACCGCTTTAGAATTGATTCATAGAGGCCATAGATTAATAGCGGATGATTCAGTTAGATTTGAAAAAGGTGTCATAGGTGATATAACAGGAAGAGCGTCTAAACTACCTTACTTCATGGAAATTAGAGGTTTAGGAATAATAGATGTAAAAGCTTTATACGGAGTGGGAGCGGTCAGAATAAGTAAACGATTAGACATGATAATAGAGCTCCAAGAGTTAAAGAGCGAAGATTATTTAACTGCCATGGATTACCAAGAATCGACAGAAGAAATTTTAGGAAATCAGGTTTCAAAGATAAAACTATACATTTCATCTGGAAGAAATGCTGCAGCAATGGTGGAGATAGCTGTTATGAATCTAATGGCCAAAAGAATGGGATACAATTCAGAAGAAGTTTACTTAAAAGAGTTAAAAAATAAAAAATGTAGTAATAAATAAACGGGGGATTTAAATTGAAAAGAAAAAAAATAAAAATATTAAAAGACTATGTATATATATACATCGGGACAATCATAGCATCTATTGCAATCAATGCATTCTTAGTTCCATCTAATTTGGCACCAGGAGGAGCAACAGGTCTTTCAATACTTATAAACTATATGACAGGAATTCCAGTAGGAACACTGATTTTTGCAATAAATATACCTTTATTTTTAATAGGTGTAAAAATTTTTGGTAAAGCTTATGGGGCAAAAACTTTAGCAGGAATATCATTTCTATCTTTTAACGTAGAGATTGTAAAAAAAATAGTACCAGAAATAGATAAATTAATAGATTTTACTAATCCAGGAAATATTTTCTTAGGAACTCTTTATGGTGGAGTTTTAATGGGAGTAGGATTGGGAACGGTGATAAAAAATGGTGGAACAACAGGTGGAAGTGATATTGTTTCTGGAATTTTAAATAAATTTTTTAAAATACCAATAGGTCAAGGTTTAATAATGGTAGATTCAATTGTTGTTTTATTAGCGGCTTATATATTTGGAGCAGAAAAAGCTCTTTATGCACTTATAAATCTTTATGCAACAGGTGTTGTTATAAATAAAATGATAAATGGTGTTGGAGATGCTAAAATGGTCTATATTATAACTTTTGAATTAGAAAAAGTTAGAAAAATAATTGTTGAAGATTTAGGGAAAACTGGAAATTATTATCAAGCAGAAGCTCTATATTCTAGAAGCAAAAGAGATGTAGTAACTACTGTGCTTAGAAATAGAGAACTATATCTTCTAAAAGAACTTATAGCAGAAGTTGATAAAGAGGCTTTTGTTGTTGTTTCAGATGTGCATGAAGTTATGGGAAGAGGTTATACATTTGATCTAGAGCTTAACACAAAGAAGAAAGGAAATTAAATGAATAAAATAAAAGAAAAAATAGAAGCAGCAGGGAGTATCCTATTAATAGGACACATAAATCCAGATGGAGATACAGTAGGAGCAGGGTTATCTCTTCTGTTGGGACTTGAAAAAAAATACCCAGAAAAAAAAATAGAGTTTGTTTTACAAGATAAAGTTCCTGTAAATATATCTTTTTTAAAAGGGTGTGAAAAGATAAGAAGTGTAGAAGAATCTGAAGGGAAAATCTATGAATTAGTTATATTTGTAGATTCAGCAACAATTGATAGAGTTGGAAAAGCAAAAGATTTAGTAGGAGAAGCTTTCAAAATAAATATAGACCACCATATAAGTAATTCAAATTATGGCGATATAAATATTGTTAAAGATATATCTTCAACATCTGAATTGATGTATTCAATACTAGAATCATTAGATATTGAGATTACTCTTGAAATGGCAGAAGCAATCTATTTAGGAATTGTAAATGATACTGGAAACTTTGCACACAGTAATGTCAGTGAAAATACATTTAAAGTAGCGTCTGAACTGATGAAAATTGGGGTAAATAACAATAAAATTGTAAATGATTTCTTTAAAACTAAATCTTTAGAAAGAATGAGAGTTCTAGGTAAAGCTTTGAGTGAAATGGTTTTCATTGAAAATAAAAAAATGATGTATTTCTATCTTCCATATGAATACTTAGAGAAAAATAATATTGATAGAGACGACACTGAAGGGGTTGTAGAGGAATTAATTAACTATGCCGGAAGTGAAGTTTCACTTTTCTTAAGAGGGGAACCAAACGGTAAAATAAAAGGAAGTTTAAGAAGTAAACATGATGTTGATGTGAATAAAATAGCTAGTATTTTTGGTGGTGGAGGTCATATAAAAGCATCAGGATTTACTAGTGAACTTTCAGCAGATGAAATTATAAAAAAAGTAGTAGAAAATTTATAAATAGTGTATAATCAAAGAAAAATAGGAGGGATTAGAATGGCAGATTATGATATAGTTTTTTTAAAGCCTACAAGATTTGAGGATTGCTTAAAGTGTGTAGAGTATATAAAAATAGATAAAATAGTACATTTAAATCTTAGTGACTTAGATTCAGAAAAGTCTCAAAGAATCTTAGATTTTATAAGTGGAGCAGTGCATATTCAAGAGGGTCAAATAATTAATCCTGGAGAAAAAATATATTGTTCAATTCCTAAAAATAAAAGTTATCAATTAGATTATAAAGAACGTTCAAATAATTCAACAAGTCATAGATTTGATGAAGAGGAAGAGATTATTCCAAGATATAATAAAAGATAAATTTTAAAAAAATAAAAGTAGATTTCTATATAAATAATATAGGAATCTACTTTTTTAAATTCTATTGAAGTATAAGCTAATCAATACTTTTAATGTTACCATTGTCAAATGAAATAACTCTATCACACATATATTTAACAACATTTAAGTCGTGTGAGATAAAAATATATGTCAAATTTAGCTTCTTTTGTAAATCTACAAGAAGATTTAAAATTTGTGCTTGAACTGAGATATCTAAAGCTGATACAGACTCATCTAAAACAATAATCTTAGGGTCTATAAGTAGAGAAGAAAGAATTAAAACTCTCTGTTTTTGGCCTCCGCTTAATTGTTTTGGATACTTATCTAGATAATCTTTAGAAAGTCCAACCAATTCAATCATAGAAAGAATTTTTTCCATTCTTTTTTCTTTGGGATAACCAAGTACTGATAAAGGCTCTTCTAAATGCCAACCTATAGTTTTTTTAGGATTTAGAGAAAGATAAGGGTCTTGTAAGACCATTTGAATATCTTTTCGATAATTTAAAATATCACTTTTATTATAATTAAAAATATTTTCTTCTTCATATATAATTTCACCTGATTCTGGATAAAGAAGAAGTAAAAGAATCTTTCCAAAAGTACTTTTTCCACAACCGCTAGGACCTACAATCCCAAGAGTTTCACCTTTAAAAATATCAAAAGTTATATTATTTAACACAACATTATTATTAAATTTTTTATTAAGATTTCTAATTTTTAAAATCACTTTATTTTCCATGTTTAATGTCCTTTATAGGATTGATACATCGAATCCCTCTATTATATTTTTCAACAAATTCATAAGAAACTCTTTTCTTTTGACAAGCATCTATTGACATAGGACAACGAGGAGAGAAGTAGCAGCCCTCTATTCTGTCATTTATACTAGGAATTCCACCTTTCATAACTTTTATAGGCTCTCCCTTTTTAAAGTTTTCAGGAAGAGAATCTAAAAGACCTTTTGTATAGTGATGTAGAGGTGAAGAAAAAATCTCTTTTGTTGAGCCACTTTCTACAATTTGACCAAAGTATAAAATTAAAGAGTTGTCAGTAAAATTTTTAATAACTTCTAAATCATGTGAGATTAAAATAATGGATGTCTCATACTTATTTTGAATCTCTTTTAATAATTTTAAAATTTGTTCTTGAATCTCTTTGTCAAGGGCAGTAGTTGGCTCATCAGCTATGATAATTTTAGGATTATTAGCAATGGCCATAGCAATACCAATTCTTTGACCTTGGCCACCACTGAGCTCATGAGGATATTTTTCATAGATTTCTAAAAAGTTATTTTTAAAACCTACATCACATAAAACTTCATAAGCTCGATTTAATCTATCTTTTTTGCTCATTTTTTGATGTTTTTCAATAACTTCTAATATTTGTTTTCCAACTTTCATTAAAGGGTTTAAAGAACTAATTGGATTTTGGAAAATAATTGAAAAACTATTTCCTCTTATATTTTCCATCTCACTTTCAGAGAATTTAGATATATCCTCTCCTAAAAAATTAATTATTCCATTAGAGATTTTTAAATCTTCAGAAAGAAGATTTAAAAGGCTCATAGCAGTTACGGTTTTTCCGCTTCCACTCTCACCAACCACTCCTAAAGATTCCCCTTTTTTTAAAGAAAATGATATCTCATCAACAACAACTCTTTTAAATCTAGATATTTCTTCAATAGAAAGATTTTCCACTTTTAAAATGCTCATATATACTCCTATTTTTTAATATATTCTTTAATTCCCTCACCTAGAAGATTAAATCCAATAGCAACTAAACTTATTAAAACCCCCGGAACAAAAGCGTAATATGGGTTTGTTCCGATATATTCTTGAGCTCTATAAATGATTTCACCCCAAGTTGGTTGAGGTGGATTAACCCCCATACCTAAGTAGCTAAGACTAGCTTCAGTTAAAATTGCTGTAGAAAAAGATAAAGCAGCAACGACAATTATAGTTGAAAGTATATTTGGAAAAATATGAGAAAAAATAATTTTAATCTCTTTAACTCCCATGATTTTAGCCCAAGTTATATAAGGAAGATTTTTAATTTCGATAACCTTAGCTCTACTGACTCTAAAAAAAGTAGGAATATTTAAAATTCCAATTGATATAGCAGTATTTTTAAGATCTTTTTCGAAAATAGTTATGAAAACTAATAGAAATAGAATTGACGGAATAGACATAAAAGCATCTATTATTTTAGAAAAAATTTCGTCAATCCAGTTAGTGAAATATCCAGATATAGTCCCAAGACAAGTTCCAATGACACCGCCTATAAGAACAGACATAAAGCCAACATAGAATGCTCCTTGAGAAGCAATCATTATTCTAGATAGAATATCTCTTCCTAATTGATCTGTCCCTAAAAGATGTTTGAAAGAGGGTGGGTTTAATTTGTTGAGTTCATCTATAAAATATGGATCATAAGGAGTCCAAAAAATACTTAAAATCATAAAAAAGAAAAGTATTCCAATGATTGAAAGCCCTATTTTTAAGTTAGTATTTTCTTTTATATTCATTTTTTTTCCTTCCCTTTTCTAATTCTAGGATCAATAATAGAGTAAGCAATATCAATAAAAAAATTTATTAAAATTACTGCTAAACTTATATAAAGAACTATTCCTTGAACAAGAGGATAATCTTTTCTATTGATACCTTCCATTAAAAGAGTTCCTAATCCAGGTAGAGCAAAAACATTTTCAATAATTATAGTACCTGTAATTAGATAAATAGTAATCATTCCAATAATAGTTATAACACTGATAAGTGAATTTCTTAAAATATGATTTCTATAAATTTCATTTTGGTTTAATCCTTTACTTTTAGCAACTCTAACATAATCTTTAGTACTTTCTTCAATCATACTATTACATAGGTAGTGACTTACTAGTGGAACCTTACTTATACTTAAAGTAAGGACTGGAAGAATTAGAGATTTCATAGAAGTAATCGGGTATCTATTCCAATTTATAGTTCCTAAAGTTGGAAGGAGTTTAAGCTTCAATGAGAAGATATAAATTAAAATTATAGCTATCCAAAAAGCCGGGATTGAAAATCCAATTTGAGAAAAAACTTTTAAAAATTTAAAGAATTTAATCTTATTGTTTTTAGCTAAAAAAGTACCAAGAGGTATAGAAGTAGCAAGTACAATTATAAGAGTTGTTACAGTTATTATAAAAGTAGTAAAAACTCGAGACTTAATTAGTTCTAAAACTGTATAGCCAGAATATGAAAATGAATTTCCAAGATTTCCTTTTAAAACTTGGAAACACCATTTGAAAAATCTTGTATACAGGGGCGAGTTTAATCCAAATTCTTCTCTTAAACGAGCTTCTAAAATAGGATCTGTTTCAACTCCAAGTCTAGTTAAAACAGGATCTCCGGGTAGGAGCTCAAATAATAAAAAAATAATTAAAGAAACTATAAAGATAGTAATGATAGATGAGAGTATTTTTTTTAAATAATTCACCAAATTCACCTACTGCTTATTCTTTTTTAATTTAATAGTTGAAACATCTATAAAAGCAAAAGGATAAGTTTTATAGCCTGTGTATTTAGGTGATAGGGCTACTGCTACTCCTTGATCAATTAAATAAACAGATGCAATATCCTCATTCAATAACTTTTGAATCTCTTTATAGATTTCAATCTTTCTTTGAGGATCATAAGTTTTTGTTGCTTCAATTAAAAGAGCATCCACTTTTTTATTAGAGTAATTTCCCATATTTGAAGAGTAGTTTGTTTCATATCTCTGAAGAATTCTTTGAGGATCAGGGTATCCAGCAACTCTTAAAAGAGCAGCTTCATATTTGTGTCCTTTATATACTTCCGGAAGGTATTGTCCCCATGGAATAGGGTTTATACTGACATCAATACCAACTTTAGATAAGTCTTCTTTAATGAAAAGAGCCAAATCATTTTCAAATGTATTTTCTGAAATTGTTGTTATAGAAAATTTTAAATCAGAATATCCTGCTTCTTTTAAAAGTTCCTTTGCTTTTTCAGGGTTGTAAGGATAGTTATTCTCTAGATCTTTTTCATAAAATTCCTTTAAATAAGGAGACATATGAGTATAAAGTTTCTCAGAAGTAGGTAAAGATAGACTATTTATAATTCTATCAATATCAATACCTTGCCAAATAGCTTGTTTTACCCTTTTATCTTGGAATGGTTTAAAAGAATTATTTAGATAAAGAATATTGACATCATTTCCAAGAGAGGATACAATTTCAATATTTTTATCTTTTTGAACCTCTTTAAGTGTTTCTGAATTTAGAGGTAAAAAATCGATCTCTCCATTTTTAAAAGATAGGAGTCTACCAGCACCTTCTTTATAAACTTTAAATTCAACCTCTTTTATCTCAGGAGCTCCTAAATAGTAATTTTCAAAAGCTTCAAGTACAATCTTTTGACCAGGTATATACTCAACGAACTTGTAAGGACCTGCACCTATTGGGGTTTTTTCTAATTCAGCTTCAGATATCTTATTTGGGATTATTGATACATCTGCAATATTATAGATATCAGAGCTACTTTTTTCTTTATCCTTTATATTAATCTCAACAGTTTTATCATCTACAATGTTAACACTTTCTAAATTTTTACTCCATTCTCCAACAATAGGTTTTCCAGTATTTATTCCAGAAACTCTTTCGAAAGAATATTTAACATCTTCCGAAGTAATATTTTTTCCGTTGTGAAATTTAATATTATCTTTTAACTTAAAAACATATGTTTTTCCGTCATTTTTTATTTCATAGGACTCAGCTAATGCAGGAACAAGAGTTTTAGAATCAGGATCAAATTTAATGAGTCCTGTATTAATATTTCTAATAACCTCTTTTGTAGCAGCAGAAACATCAGTGTCAGGAGCAATAGAGTTAAATCCTACTTTAATAGGAATAACCATTTTTGTACCATCTGCAATTTTTTCATCTTTACATCCACCTAAAGAAAGTAAGGAAAGTGCTATTAAAGCAGTTATAATCTTCTTTTTCATCATGCCTCCAAAATTGTTATCTAAGTTGTATTAAGTTTAACACAGATTTACAATAAATTCTATACGTAGTATATAAATTACAAAAAATAAAAAAAACTTGGCAACTACCTATCCTTCCAGAGGGCTGCCCCCCAAGTACTTTCGGCGTTTACGGGCTTAACTTCCAGGTTCGAAATGTGACTGGGTGTACCTCCGTAGCTATCGTTACCAAGCTATACAATTATAATAACATTTTTTTTAGAATTTGTCAATAAAAAAAATGAGCGTTTTAACGCTCATTTTTTATTTATCGTATATTGAATATAATTTCATTTTCATCATAGTCAACTTCAATTGTATCCCTATCTTTAACATCTCCTTTTAAAATAAGTTTAGCAATTTCAGTTTCAATATATTTTTGAATGTATCTTCTTAAAGGTCTAGCACCAAATTGAGGATCATATGCTGATTTAGCTAAAAATTCAGCGGCATTATCAGTGATCTCAAAATTGATTTTTCTATCTTTAAGTTTATTTTCAAGAGATTTTAATAGCTGTCTAACAATATTTTTAATCTCCTCAATACCAAGACCTTTGAATATAATTGTATCATCAACTCTATTTAAAAATTCAGGTCTAAAATTTGATAAAAGCATTTGATTTATATTAAATCTAGTTTCATCTTTTAAAGTTGGATCTTCTAAAATTAAATGACTACCAATATTTGATGTCATAATAATAAGAGTATTTTTAAAATCTACAATTTTACCCTGACCATCAGTTAATCTTCCATCATCTAAAACTTGTAGAAGAATATTAAAAGTATCAGGATGAGCCTTTTCAATTTCATCAAAAAGAATTACAGAGTAAGGTTTTCTTCTGATTGCTTCAGTAAGTTGTCCCCCCTCTTCATATCCTACATATCCTGGAGGTGCTCCAATTAATCTTGTAACAGAGAACTTATCCATATATTCACTCATATCTATTCTGATTACATTTTCTTCATTATCAAAAAGGAAGTATGCAAGAGATTTTGCAAGATAAGTTTTCCCTACTCCAGTAGGACCTAGGAAGATAAAAGAACCAATAGGTCTATTCGGATCTTTAAGACCAGCCCTAGCTCTTAAAATAGTCTCAGAAACAGCTTTAACAGCTTCTTCTTGCCCAACTACTCTAGCGTTTAAGTTGTGTTCTAAGCTCAATAGCTTTTCTTTTTCACTTTCCATTAACTTAGATAAAGGAATACCTGTCCATTTAGAGATTATTTCTGAAATCTCTTCAACGGTTACTTCTTGCTTAACCAATCTATTAGCAGGAATATCTTCTAAACGTTTTTGTTCTTCAACAAGTTCTTTTTCAAGAGTTGCTAATTTTCCATATTTTAATTCAGCAAGTTTGTTTAGATCATATTTTCTTTCAGCTTCAAGAATTTCAAGTTTAACTTTTTCAATTTCAGATTTAATATCTTTAACTTTATTTAAATCTTGTTTTTCATTTTCCCACTGAGTTTTCAAAATAGATTTTTTATCTACAAGATTTGAAAGTTCCTTTTCAAGGATATCAAGTCTTTCTTTAGAATATGGATCAGTTTCTTTTTTTAGAGCTTCTTTTTCAATCTCCAGTTGCATAACTTTTCTAGTTAATTGATCGAGTTCTTCAGGCATAGAATCCATTTCAGTTCTAATCATAGCAGCGGCTTCATCAATAAGGTCTATAGCTTTATCAGGAAGCTGTCTATCAGGAATATAACGATTACTTAGAACAGCGGCTTCAACAATAGCCCCATCTGTTATTCTGATACCATGATAAACTTCAAATTTTTCTTTGATACCTCTTAATATAGATATTGTGTCTTCAACTGTAGGTTCATTGACCATAACTATTTGAAAACGTCTTTCAAGAGCAGGGTCTTTTTCTATATATTTTCTATATTCATCTAAAGTTGTAGCACCAATGACTCTGATTTCTCCTCTAGCTAACATAGGTTTTAATAGATTTCCAGCATCCATAGCACCATCACTTTTTCCAGCACCAACAATAGTGTGAATTTCATCAATAAATAGTATGATCTCACCATTAGAATCTTCAACCTCTTTTAGCACTGCTTTAAGACGCTCTTCAAACTCGCCTCGAAACTTAGCTCCAGCAATTAAAGATCCCATATCTAGAGAGAAAACTTTTTTATTTTTTAAAGAATCAGGGACATCTCCATTTAAAATTCTTTGAGCGAAACCTTCGGCAATAGCTGTTTTACCAACACCTGGTTCTCCAATAAGAACAGGGTTGTTTTTAGTTCTCCTAGATATAATCTGTATAGTTCTTCTTATCTCACTATCTCTTCCTATAATAGGATCTATTTTACCTTGCCTAGCTAGTTCAACTAAATCTCGTCCATATTTTTCTAAAACCTCATATTTAACTTCTGGATTTGGTGAATCCACTTTTTTATTTCCTCTTATTTCTAAGATAGCTTTTTCAAAAGCAGTTTTTTCAATTCCAAAGTTAGTCATAAAGCTAGTGCTATCAAGTAGAGCTAAAAATATGTGTTCAACACTAATATAAGAATCGCCCATTTTTTTCATAAGATTTTGTGCATCCACTAAAATTTGATTAGTTTTGTTATCAATTCCAATAGAAGTTGTAGCACCTTGAATTTTTGGAAGACGACTGCAAAGATTTTCAAGATTACTTTGAAGATTATTAGTGTTAATTCCCATTTTATTAAGGACTCGAACAATAAGTCCCTCTTTATGGGCAACTAAAGCTAAAGCTAAAATCTCAGGCTTAATTGTTTGTTGCATATAAGTTTGAGCAATAGTTTGAGCATCAGTTAAAACGAGCATCGAATTTTCTGTAAAATCATTAGGATTCATAGATATCACCTCTTAAATATAAACTAAAATAAAATTTATTTTAAACTAATTATTTTGTCCTCTTGACCAGTCTCGATTAAGTGTTCATTTCTTACAATTTCAATTACTTCCATCATTTTCTTTTGTATGTGATCATAACCTACATCTTTTATATGAGGAAGAATACACTGAGAGCAATCTTTGATATCTCCTGCAGTATATTTGAAATTTCCACCACAATCTTTACCTAACATGTAAAGAGGGCAGTAACAGAATAAACAGTTAAACTTGTCAGTGTCCTCCATTTTATGGCATGGAAAAAACTCACAAGACTTATTTTGATTAAATTTATAATTCATAAAAACCTCCCCTAGAATAATTGTTCTAGTCTTAATATACTACTCTTAAGAAATTAAATCAAGAAATAAATCACAAGAAGGTAAAGAACAAATTGTCTTTTATTGTTTTCTAAAAAAAATAGGAAAATCCTCTAAAAAACTAAAAAAAAGATGTAGCTTCAAGTTTTTAAACTTAAACTACATCTTTTAAATTTTTTAATACACTTCAATTGCGTTATCAACCGGTTGATTTAAAACAACTTTGAGAGCAACAATTGCAACCTCTAATTGATCTAAATCAGGTTCTTTAGTTGTAATCTTTTGTAAAGCTAATCCTGGGGCCGCAATCATTTTGACATACCATTTATCTAAGTGATTGCTGGTATATCTTTGAAGTTCGTAAGATATTCCAGCGATTAAAGGCATAAATAGAACTCTTAAAACAACCTTTGTAAGTAGTTTCATAGTAAAATTAGCAGGTGGTGGTAAGATAAAATCTAGAGCAGTAAAAACAATAATAGCGATAAGCATAACAATAAGAAGAAAACTAGTTCCACATCTAGGATGAAGAGTTGTAAAATTCTTAGCGTTTTCAGGAGTTAAATCCAGATGACTTTCATATGCGTATATTGATTTGTGTTCAGCTCCATGGTATTGAAATACTCTTTGAATATCTTTAGAAAAAGATATTAAGAAAATATATAATACGAAGAAACTTAGTCTTAATACGGCTTCTAAAATATTACTATGTATTTTATTATCTTTAAATAAAAAACTACTTATAACTGAGGGAAGAACAATAAATAGACCAATTCCCAAAGCTAAAGAGACAATGGTTGTCATTATAGCCTCTTTTTGAGAAAGCTGTTCTTCTTCAACTTCAGCTTGATTAGCTGAAAAAGTAAGCTCTTTAACTCCTAAAACCAAAGAGTCGAAAAGTGTGATAGCTCCTCTTAAAAAAGGGATTGTAGAAAGCTTATTTCTACTTTTTGATATTTTTGTTTTTTTATAAACAATGTCTCCGTTAGGTTTTCTAACTGCTGTGGCAAGAAGATCTGCATTTCTCATCATAACTCCTTCAATAACAGCTTGTCCACCTACACTTGAAAATTTTTTACTATTCATTTTCACCATCCATAATTAAAATTAGATTGTATTCTTGTCGTAAGGTTTTCCTGAAGCACTAGGTGCAACAGCCTTTCCAACAACTCCAGCAAGAGCTAGAAGAGTAAGTACATATGGAATCATTTGTATAAATTGAGGTGGAATAAAAGTAACATATTGCTGAATTACTGTTTGGGCTGCATCGGCAAAACCAAATAATAAACTTGCAAATAAAACTCCTTTAGGATTCCACTTACCAAAAACAAGGGCTGCAAGTGCGATAAAACCTCTACCAGCTGACATCTCTTTAGAGAATTGACTAAGAGATCCTATTGATAGGTAAGTTCCACCAAGACCAGCAAAAACACCTGACATAACAACACCGAAGTATCTTATTTTTTCTACACTGATTCCAACTGTATCTGCAGCTAGAGGATATTCTCCAACAGCTCTCATTCTAAGTCCAGTTACAGTTTTATAAAGAAAATATCCAGACCAAATAGCAATACCATAAATGATGTATATTAGTAAAGAAAAGTTAAAAACCAATGGGATTCTAGTTGCTACAGGACTGTTAGAGGCTTGTTCAAACAAAACTCTTAACATGAAAATTGTAAATCCAGAAGCAAAGAGATTGATTGCAACTCCAGAAACTGTTTGATTTCCTTTATATTTTATACTTATTATAGCATGAATTAGAGCAATTAATCCACCAGAGATTGCTCCAGCAAGAATACCAAGAACCCAACTTCCTGTATAATAAGAGATAACAGCTGAAGAAAAAGCACCTATAAGCATCATACCTTCAAGACCTATATTAACAACTCCACAAACTTCAGAAAACATACCACCAATTGCTGTAATAAGAATTGGAGCAGCCTGTCTGATTGTGGCTAAAATTAAACTTATAATAATATTTACCATTATTCAGCTCCTCCTTTTGACCCTTTTTCTAACCAGGCTCTAATCATATTTTCTGCAGCAATAAGTAATATTATTATAGCTTGAATCATGATAACCATCTGGCTAGGAATACTTGTGTTAAATTGCATAGCTCTTCCACCAACTCTAAGAGCAGCAAAAAGGATAGCAGCAAGTAAAGCTCCAATAGGAGTATTTTTTCCAAGTAAGGCAACGGCTATTCCATCAAATCCGTAAGTGGCAGTTAAACCAGTTTTATAAGCATATTGTCCAACACCACCAAGAACTCTCTCAACACCACCAAGACCAGCTAAGAATCCAGAAATTCCAAGAGTTAAAAGAATAATAAACTTAACGTTAATTCCATTGTTTTCTGCAGCGGAAGGGTTATATCCAACAGCTTTTATATGATAACCTAAAACAGTCTTTTCTAGGATAAACCAAACTACGAAAACTGCAACTAGTGCTAAAATGAATCCATAATTTAGAGGAACTCTTACATCTAAAAGTTTACCTAATCTTGCAGCTTCAGCAACCGCAGGAGTCTGTGGATTGATTCCAGGAGCTTTTAGAGGGTAGTTTAAACAGTATTGTTCAAAACTAACAGCAATGTAGTTTAACATAATAGTTGAGATAACTTCATGTACTCCAAGCTTGGCTTTTAGCCATCCAGCTATAGCAGCCCAAAGGAAACCAGCACAACCTCCAACTATTAAAATTACAAAAACATTGTTAATGAATACGTTCGTAACAAATCCACCAATAGCAGCAGCAGTTAGACCCGCCATCATCATTTGCCCTTGAGCACCAATATTAAACATACCACCTTTAAAAGCGACTAAAACAGCAAGTCCTGTAAAAATAAGTGGTGTAGCTTCTAAAAGAGTTCTAGCAATAGGTGTAACTCCATCAAAAGCCCCAGAGAATAAGTAATAATAAGCCTTCATGGGATTTTCACCCATATAAAGGATAATACCAGCACCAATAAGCAGAGCTAATAACACTGCAATTATAGGTACAAGAACATTTAAAACATTTTTATTTTTAATCAAGTTTACCACCCGCCATAAGTATTCCAATTTTTTCTTCATTTGCTTCTTCTCTAGAAAGAATTCCCGTTATTTTTCCAGCACACATAACTGCTATTTTATCAGAAAGATTTAAAACTTCTGACAGTTCAGAAGAAACAACCATAACAGCTTTTCCTTTTGCTTTTTCATTTAGAATTAACTTATGAATTGATTCTATAGCACCGATATCAACTCCTCTAGTAGGTTGTCCTGCAATGATTAAATTGTTATTTTTCTTTTCAAGCTCTCTGGCAACAATTATTTTTTGCTGATTTCCTCCAGAAAGTCTGCCAAAAGCAGTATCTACATTTCTAGGTCTAACATCATATTTTTCCATGAACATCTGTGCATCTTTTTTTAGTTTTGCAAAATTTAAAAGTCCAAATTTTGAGTACTCATCTCTTTCTAAACCTAAAGCAAAGTTTTCCATAACACTGAACTGAGATATGGCAGCTCTTTTATGTCTATCTTCAGGAATATGAGCTAATCCAAGTTGAGATATTTTTCTAGGTGTTTTCTTTTTTAAAACAATTCCATCTAGAATCATTTCACCAGAAGAGATATCTCTCAATCCAGTTAAAGCTTCAACAAGTTCAGTTTGTCCGCTTCCTTCAACTCCAGCAATACCTAATACTTCTCCTTTTTTTATGGTAAAAGAAGCATCACTTACTTTTGTAACACCAACATGGTCTTTGACACTAAGGTTTTTAACAGAAAGAACAAGCTCGCCAAGTTCAACTTCAGGTCTTTCAGTAGTAAATAAAACAGCTCTTCCAACCATTGCATTTGCAATTTTTTCTTTAGTTGCTTCTTTTGTAGGGAAAGTTGTAATATCTTTTCCTCTTCTTATAACCGTTATATTATCTGAAATATCTAAAACTTCTTGAAGTTTATGAGAGATAAAGATAATTGTTTTTCCTTCAGCTATAAGATTGTCCATAATTTTATAGAGTTCCTTAATCTCTTGTGGAGTAAGCACAGCAGTAGGTTCATCAAAAACTAAAAGATTAGCTCCTTTAAAAAGTATTTTTAAAATCTCAACTCTTTGTTGCATACCGATTGATAAATCAGAAATTAATGCATCGGGATCAATAGATAATCCATATTTTTTTGAAACATCAATAACATCTTGTCTTGCTTTATCGATATCAAGGGACATCCCTTTTTTAGGTTCTACTCCTAAAATCATATTTTCAGCTACTGTTAGTGTTGGAACAAGCATAAAATGTTGATAGACCATTCCAATACCTAAGTTAGCTGCTTTACCAGGAGAATCAATAACGACTTCTTGATTGTGGTAAAAAATTTTACCAGAAGTTGGTGTATATAAACCATTTAACATTTTCATAAGAGTTGATTTACCAGCTCCGTTTTCTCCGACTATAGCATGTTTTTCACCTTTTAAAATTTTTAAAGTGATATCATCATTAGCTATTACTTTGCCACCTAAGAAAGTTTTTCTTATATGTTGCATTTCTAAGATATAGTTATTCACTTAGAATCCTCCCTAAATTAGATTTAAATATTAGTTTATAAAAATAACCTCTTAAAATTATAGTATGTTATACAAAAGTAGTCAATATTTTTTATTCCTCTCTTTTAATAATAACAAATGTAATATCGTCATTTTGTTCACAACCATTTTGAAAATTATTGATTTCAAACAATAATTTTTGTTTTATCTCTCTAGATGACAAGTGATGGTTTTCTAAAATTACATTTTTTAATCTATCGATTCCAAAAAGTTCTTTTTTAGAATTTTCAGCTTCGGTTATACCGTCGGTGTAGTAAACAACAATATCTCCAACATTGATTTTTAGCTCTCCTTGTTTATAACTATAATCATCAAGGAAACCTATAGCGACACCTTTAACAGAGTGAGTTTCAATTTGACGAAGTTCATTGTTATAAACTATAAGTGGATTATGACCAGCATTAGAATAAGTTAACATTTTTGTGTCATAATTATATTTACTGTGCATCATAGTTATAAACATATCTTCAGTGATATCTGGATAGATTAATTTATTAAGTTTTCTAACATTACAACAAGGTTGTTCTCCTTGGAGTTCTAAAGTTTTCAAAACAGACCTTCCAAGAGCCATAAGAAAAGCTGCAGGAACACCTTTACCACTTACATCAGCAATAGTTATACTAAAGATATTTTCATCAAGGAGAGAGTAATCATAGTAGTCTCCACCGATTTCTTTAGCTGGTTCAAAGAAAGTTGCTACATCTAAACCGAGAACACGTTTTATTTTTTTAGGGATTATTCTTTTTTGGATTCTAGATGCAACCTCAAGTTCTTGAGACATTCTTTCTTTAATAACTAAGTCTGAATAGATTTGAGCATTATTAATTGCGATAGCAACTTGTATTGTAAGGGCGGAGATAGTCTCTTCATCACTTTTAATAAGCTTAGATTTATCTTCAATTATAAAAATGACTCCCAGTTCTTTTCCTTTTACAGTAAGAGGTGAAGCGATAATTTTTTCATCAGGAGTGATTGAAAAACCTTTGAGCATTTCATTGTATATTTTTTTAAAATCTTTTCGTGTAAACTGTTCTAAAACTTCTTCGGGATAACTTAGTTCTCCACGGAAATTAATCTCTCCTTTAATTCTTTTGTTTATAAGTTTTCCGCCTTCCCAAAGATAAAGCGAGATACGTTTAGCACCAGTTAAAACAAAATACGCATCTAAAATAGTAGAGATAATTTTGTCTAACTCCATAATAGAAAGAACGGTTCTAGAAAGTGAGTTAATATTTGAAAGACTAGCTACTCTCTGTTCCAAGACCTGATTACTATACTCTAGCTGCTTAGATTTTGTAAGAAGAGAGTTATATGTCACTTCGAGCTCTTTTTTATATTCTCTTAATTCTTGAATAGAGTTATCAAGTTCTAAATCTTGTTTGATAATATTATTTATAGCGGCTTCGTAATCATTTTTAAAATCTTCCGATATATTAGTTAAAAATTTTTTATCAATAAAACTTTTTAAGATTTGAGTCATCTCCTCAATATTCTTTTTTTCTTGCTTTTTTAAGATGAAAAAGAAAGATGCAAGAAGAGCTACAAGTATAAGGTATACGATCAATTTATAGCCTCCCAATTAGAAAATTTGGTCTCTAATGGAGTTTTTATATTGATGTTTTTCCATTCTTTTCTTTTCCAATTTATAAATTGTGAAACCCCAGTAGAATCAGATAAAATTAAATTTTCTTTCATTTCACTTGGAGATTTTAAATTGTAAAAATGTGAAAAAAGTTTATAATTTTCAGTCGAAAAAGTATCTTTTCCATCCCCAACAAATATAAGAAGATTATTTTTTAGTACTTTAAATCCTGAAAAATCTTTTGAATTTTGAAAAATAATAGGATTTTTTAATGTTTCAGGTATTTTAGAAGAATATTCATCAATAAAAATAGGTTTAGCTACAATGTCTGAAGATTTATAATAAACAAAGTTTTTTTCTAATTTTTTTAGATTTTCAATAAGAGAAGTTCTCTCCATTAAAATATTTTCCATCAATAAGTTTTTGTCAAGTTCAGTATAAAGATAAGAAGCATTATACATATCGATATTATCAGTAAGCTTTAACAAAAGGTAATACTGTTTGTTTAAAATCTTTTGTATTCCACCAGCATTTTCAGGTGTTTCAACATTAAGAGAGTTTAAAAAATCCAGTTCAGATTTTGTTAAGTCCTCGGCATTTTTCATACCAATAATTTCATTGTCAATCCATCCAGAGTTGAAAAGAGATGAAAAATCATGCTCCATATCGCTATTGACTAAAAGGTTAATCGCATTTTTTTGAGCATCGTTGATATTCTTTAAGGTTTCATTAAGTTCTTTATAAAAAGCAGTTTTTTCATTATAAGATTTAGGATAGTTTATAGATATTAAATTTAAATTATACTCACCGTTAGGAATAGTATTTTGAAAAACAATATTTTGACTAGTATCTTTTCTGTGTGAAAATTCAGAACATCCCATTAAACCAATTAAAGAAAAAAGTATTAGTAATTTTTTCATAGATCATATCATCTCCTTTATTTTTAAAGCTAAATTGTGTGGAACAATAGCTTCTAAATCACTTAAATTAGCGTTTTTTATCCTTTCGACAGAACCAAAAGTTTTTAAAAGAAGTTCTCGTCTTTTAGGTCCAATTCCCGGAATATTATCGAGTTGACTTGAAACAACTCTTTTATTTCTTAAAATTCGATGGTAGGTGACTCCGAATCTATGAGATTCATCTCTAACTCTTTGGAGTATCTTAAGAGCCTCATCGTTTTTAGAAAAAATAAATGGTTCGTTACAACCATATTTAAAAATTTCTTCTTCTTTTTTTGCGATACTTAGAAGTTCAGAAATATTATTTTTTCCTAAATTATTTAGTATTTCTCCAACGGCATTAATCTGTCCAAGACCACCATCAATAAGAATTATATCTGGGAAATCTTTAGGTTCTAGTTTACTATATCTTCGTTCAATAACCTCTTTCATCATCTGAAAATCATCAGGAGTATCTTTGGTAGTTATTTTAAATTTTCGGTAGTCTTTTTTTGATTTTTTTCCATCTACACTCACACTCATAGATGCAACGGCGTCTTTTCCTTGGATATTAGATATATCGAAGCATTCAATTTTAAAGGGAAAACGCTTTAAATTAAGTTTAGAATAAAGGTCTTTTAACCCTTTTTCTACAATAGATTTTTTATTATAAAAATTTTCGATATCTTTTCTTAAATTTAAAAGCCCCATATTAAGAAGTTCCATTCTTCTAGATTTTACTTTCGGGAAAAAAATATTTATTTTTCTATTGAAAAGAGTTTCTAAAAGTTTTGAGATATACTTCTCTGCATGTACCAGATTTTCTTGAAATATAATGTTTTTAGGGAGTGGAAATTTAGAGTAAAAATGCATTAAAATTTCCTCTAAAAGATTATCATAAATTTTTTCACTCAAGTCTATAGTTAATGAATTTTTTCCTAAGATTTTTCCTGCACGAATATTTAAGATACATAAAAATATTCGATTATCCTCTTTGATAAAAGTGAATACATCTTCATCAATATCTTTTCCATATTCACTAATTTGATCTTGGATATTTTGTTCTATCTCTTTCTTTTGCTCTCTAAACATAATGGCTTTTTCAAACTCCATATTTTGAGCGGCAATATTCATATTTTTTTCTATTTCAGAAAGAAGAGCCTTGGTATTACCTTTTAAAATTTCCTTGATATCCTGTATATTTTTTGAATAAACTTCTGAGATATTTTTATTGATACAAGGACCACTACAAAGTTTCATATGAAATTTTAAACATGGTCTAGGATAGAGTTTACTCATATCTCTATTACAATCTCTGATTTGATAAAGTTTAGTTAAAGTTTTTTTTAGATTCCAAGCTCCAAAAGGAAATGGTCCAAAATAGTCTCCAACTTTGGCATCTAATTTTTTTGTTGTCCTAATAATGGAAATTTTAGGAAATAACTCTTTGGTTATGAGTATATATGGATAAGTTTTCTGGTCTTTTAAATTGATGTTAAATTTTGGAGTAAATTTTTTGATTAGATTATTTTCCAAAATAAGAGCATCAGTCTCAGAGTTACAAATTATAAATTCTAAGTCATCAATATTCTTAACAAGTTCTTTAGTTTTTTCATCAATATGCTCTCGATTGAAATATGAAGCTATTCTTTTTGAAAGATTTTTAGCTTTTCCGATATAAATAACCTTTGAACTTTGTTTCATCAAATAAACACCAGGATTATCAGGAATTTCTTTATTAAATAAAGTTATCATAGGCTACCAATTCCCACGTTCTTTCTCTCTGTGGAAAGTATAGATATTAGTTCCTTCGACATCTTTTAAATCAGTTTCTAATCTTCTGACAAAGGAAACCGAACGATGTTTTCCGCCACTACATCCTATACCAATAGTAAGATGTCTTTTTTCATCTTTCATGTATCCAGGGATTAAAAATAGGATTAAATCTAAAATTTTTCTATATAGCTCTTGTGAAACGTCGAATTTCATAACGTAATCATAAACCACACTATCAAAACCAGTTTTTTCTCTTAACTCTAGTAAATAGTATGGATTAGGAAGAGTTCTGACATCAAAAATCATATCAGCATCAATAGGTACTCCGTGTTTGAATCCAAAAGATTGAATATGAATATTTAAAAATACACTTTTAGAAAATGATTCAACAGCATTTTCGATTTTTCTAGATAGCTCTTTTGCACTTAAAAAACTAGTATCAATAATCATATTAGCTTTGTCTTTAATATCTTTCATAAGACAAAATTCATCTTGAATACTTTGTAAAAGAGTGTCTTTTGTAAGAGGGTGCTTTCGTCTTGTTAGATTATATCTATTTAAAATAGCCTGTGTTGAAGCTTCTAAAAAAATTATTTTATAATCAATATCTAACCTATCTACATGAGAAAAAAAATTTTCAAAATCATTTTGATTGATAACAGTTCTAATATCTAAACCAAGAGCTATTCGTTTAACGGAGTTATCAATTTTAGAATTTTTTAAATCCTCTAATATTAAACCTGCAAAACGAAAAGGTATATTGTCCATAGTGAAAAAACCTAAATCCTCTAAAGTTTTTAAACCAGTAGATTTACCAGATCCACTAAGACCAGTTAAAATAATCAATTCCATTCTAAAATTCCTCCAAATATCTTTTAGATTATTATACAATAATACCAGTTAAAATTATATAAAAAAATAAAAAATGGATAAGGTTATTAGCCTATATCCATTACATAAAATTAATTTTATCGATACTGTCTCTGATTAAATTTAAATCAACAAATCTGAACTCTTCGAGTGAAATTTCATCTAAAGATTCTTTAGGTGTAAAATGAACCTTTGTTATTAAATCTAAAACTCCTAGTATAATTTTAATTGAGTGAGAATTATCTTCAAGTTGATTATTTGTAATCAAGATAGATTTAAATGGATTATCTAAATTTTCTAGATTGTATAAAATTGGATCACTTAAAAGTCTATGTCCTTCGAGACATTTTGATTCCACAAATTTTAGAACATCTTCAATTTTATAGTCTTCTAAAAAAATAACCTCATCAGTTTCTTTAAAAAAGTTAAAAACTTTATTATTGTTTGTAATTATTTTATAATCCATAAAAATACCTCCGAATGATACATATATTTTCAGTACTAATATTACAACGTAAATTGGAATATATCAAGAGTAAAATAAAATAAAAATTGACAACTTTTTAAAATTAGTATATACTCATTCTCAGAGCAAAAATCAAGGAGGATGAAGTATGATGTTTAGAAGTGGCACAAGAGTTAGAAAAAAGAAAAATTATTTCTTGTCGTTTTTAAATTTATTTATTTCATTTTTTACAAATATATTTGTGTTTTTTACTTTTTTAGTTTTTAATTTTAATATTTATATAAAAAAAGGAATATGATTTTCATATTCCTTTTTTAATGCAAAATTTTAGGAGGTTTCTGAATGAAGGGGAAATTAATTCTTGAAAATGGAATGAGTTTTGAAGGAAAAATTTTTGGAGAATTGGGAGAAAGTGTAGGGGAACTTGTATTTAATACTGGAATGACAGGGTATCAAGAGCTTCTAACAGATCCATCTTATTACGGGCAAATAGTTGTTATGACTTATCCAATGGTAGGAAATTATGGGATTAACTTAGAGGACATGGAATCTGATGGAATAAAACTAAAAGGGTTTATAATAAAAGAGGACGCAAAGTTACCAAATAACTTCAGATGTGAAATGACTTTAGATGGATTTTTAAGACAATATGGAGTTGTAGGGTTTAAAGGGGTAGACACAAGACATTTAACAAAAATAATAAGAGAAGAAGGAGCTATGAAAGCCCTTATAACTTCAAAAGAATTAACTCAAAAGGAAATAGACGAGCACTTTGCAGCATTCACAAATACAGATGCAGTGGAGAAAGTTAGTACAAAAGAAATCTACGAAATTCCTGGACCGGGAAAAAGAATAGGAGTAATAGATTTCGGAGTTAAGAAAAATATTCTAAGATCTTTTGAGAAAAGAGGAATACATCAAATTGTTTTCCCGTGGAATGTAACTGCAGAAGAATTACTTTCTCATGATTTAGATGGAGTATTTTTATCAAATGGACCAGGGGATCCGGCTGAATTAACAGAAGTGATAAACGAAATTAAAAAGTTGGTTGGTAAACTTCCAATAGTTGGAATATGCTTAGGACATCAACTTTTAGCATGGGCTCTTGGTGGGACTACAAAAAAATTAAAATATGGACATAGAGGATGTAATCACCCTGTTAAAGATTTAGAGAAGAACAGAATTTTTATAACATCTCAGAACCATGGATATGTTGTTGATAAAGTGCCAGAATCAATGAAGGTTACGCATGTTAATTTAAATGATAATTCCATAGAAGGAATGAGAAGTGAGGAGCACAGAATACTATGTGTTCAATATCACCCTGAAGCATGGCCAGGACCATCAGATTCTGAATATCTGTTTGATGATTTTTTAAAAGTAATAGAGGGATAATTTTAGAAAATATTTGAAGTGAGTATATTGTAGGAGGAGTTAAATGTTAGATAAATCAATAAAGAAGACGCTAGTAATAGGATCAGGTCCAATCATAATAGGACAAGCAGCAGAGTTTGATTATTCAGGAACTCAAGCTTGTGAAACATTAAAAAAAGAGGGAATAGAAGTTGTACTTATAAACTCAAACCCTGCAACAATAATGACTGATAAAGCGGTAGCGGATAGAATATATATAGAGCCTATAACGGCAGAATTTGTAGAAAAAGTTATAGCTAAAGAAAGACCTGACTCAATACTTGCGGGTATGGGAGGACAAACAGCTTTAAATATGGCTGTTGAACTTAATGATAAAGGTATCTTAGAGAAATATGGTGTTAGAGTTATTGGAACCTCTGTAGAATCAATAAAAAGAGGGGAAGATAGAGAACTATTTAGAGAGGCTATGGATAAAATTGGGGAGCCTATAATAGAAAGTAAAATTGTAGAAAGTTTAGAAGAAGGGTTTAGAGTAGCTAAAGAGATTGGATATCCTGTAGTAGTAAGACCTGCTTATACTCTAGGAGGAACTGGTGGAGGAATAGCTGACACACCTCAAGAACTAGAAGATATTCTACTAAAAGGATTAAAACTTTCAAGAGTTGGACAAGTTTTAATTGAAAAATCAATCTTAGGTTGGAAAGAGGTTGAATACGAAGTAATAAGAGATAAGGATGGAAACTGTATAACAGTTTGTAATATGGAAAATATAGATCCGGTTGGAATACATACAGGGGATTCGATAGTTGTTGCACCGTCTCAAACACTTTCAGATAGAGAGTATCAGATGTTAAGAACATCAGCATTAAAAATAATAAATGAAATAGGTGTTGTAGGGGGATGTAATGTGCAGTTTGCTCTTCATCCAAAATCATTTGAATATGCGATTATAGAAATCAACCCAAGAGTATCAAGATCTTCTGCATTAGCTTCAAAAGCAACAGGGTATCCGATAGCAAGAGTTGCTACAAGATTATCTTTAGGATACACTTTAGACGAAGTAATTAATGAAGTAACAGGGAAAACATTTGCTTGTTTTGAGCCAGCACTAGATTATATAGTAGTAAAAATTCCAAAGTGGCCATTTGATAAGTTTAAGAAAGCAAATAAAAGACTAGGAACAAAGATGATGGCAACTGGTGAGGTTATGGCAATAGGAAATAACTTCGAAGCAGCATTTTTAAAGGGACTAAGATCTCTTGAAATTGGAACATATAACTTAGAGCATCCAGTTGTAAAAAAGATGACTATGCAAGAGTTAAAAGAGATAGTTGTAAGACCTGATGATGAAAGAATATTTGTAGTAGCTGAAATGCTAAGAAGAGGTTATGTAAAAGAAAAGTTACAAAAGTTAACAGGAATAGATAAATTCTTTATGGAGAAATTAGAGTGGCTTGTTAAACAAGAAGAAATTATGAAAAAGATGGAACTTAAAGATTTAGATGAGAAGTTCCTAAAAAATATTAAGAAAAAAGGGTTTGCTGATAAAGGGATTGCTCAACTTATGAATGTAAGCGAGAAAGATATCGCGAGAAAGAGAAAAGAGTATGGATTAAAACCAGTTTATAAAATGGTAGATACTTGTGCGGGAGAGTTTGCGGCAGATTCATCATATTTCTACTCTACATATGATCAATTTGATGAAGTAGAAGTTACAAATAATAAAAAAGTAATAGTTATAGGATCTGGACCAATAAGAATCGGGCAAGGAATTGAATTTGATTACTGTACTGTTCACTCTATAAAAACTTTAAGAAATATGGGGATTGAAAGTATCATTATTAACAACAATCCAGAAACTGTATCAACAGATTTCTCAACAGCGGATAGATTATACTTTGAACCTCTTGTAACTGAAGATGTTATGAATATAATAGATAAAGAAAAGCCGGCTGGAGTTATAATACAGTTTGGAGGGCAAACCGCTATAAAGTTAGCTAATGATTTAAGAGACAGAGGGATAACAATTTTAGGAACTTCGGCAGAGATGGTAGATGCTGCAGAAGATAGAGAAAAATTTGAAGCTATCATGGAAAGATTAGATATAAAAAGACCTAGAGGAAGAGCGGTTTGGGATATTGAAAGTGGAAAGAAAATAGCAGAAGAGGTTCAATACCCAGTATTAGTAAGACCTTCTTATGTTTTAGGTGGACAGGGTATGGAGATCTGTCATGATGAGTTTAATCTTGTGAACTATCTAAACGCTTCTTTTGATAGAGATCCAGAAAATCCAGTATTAATAGATAAATATCTAAATGGAATTGAAGTAGAAGTAGATGCCATTTGTGATGGAGAAGAGATATTGATACCAGGGGTTATGGAACACTTGGAAAGAGCAGGAGTTCACTCGGGAGATTCAATAACGATATATCCTCCTCAAAATCTATATGAAGGAACAGAGAAGAAAATAGAAGAGATTACTAGAAAAATAGCAAAAGAATTAAAAATAAAAGGTATGATGAATATTCAATTCATAGCTTATGAAAATGAGTTGTATGTAATTGAAGTAAATCCAAGATCATCAAGAACAGTTCCATATATTGCTAAAATTTCAGGAGTTCCTGTGATCGATATAGCAACAAAAGTAATTATGGGACAAAAATTAAAGGAATTAGGATTTGGAACTGGAATATATAAGAAACCATCGGTAGTGGCTGTTAAAGTTCCTGTTTTCTCGACAGAAAAGTTATCAGGAGTAGAGGTTTCTTTAGGACCTGAAATGAAATCTACAGGAGAAGTTTTAGGAGTTGGAAATACTGCAGATGAGGCAATCTATAAAGGTCTTCTAGGAGGGGGAAGAGTACAAAACGTAAGAGAGAAAAAAGTACTTTTAACTATCAGAGATAAAGATAAAGATGAGTTTTTACCAGTAGCTAAATCTTTAAAGAACTTAGGATGCCAGTTATTTGCAACAGAAGGAACTCAAAAATATCTTGAAGAGCACGGGATTGAAGCTACATCAGTAAGAAAAATCAATGAAGAAAGTCCTAATATACTTGATTTATTAAAAAATAGAGAGGTTGACTTGCTGGTTAATACACCAACTAAAGCAAATGATGCTCAAAGAGATGGATTTAAAATAAGAAGAACTGCAATAGAATACGGAGTAGAAGTGTTAACTTCAATTGATACTTTAAATGCAGTAATAAGAGTTCAGGAAAAAAATGTAGATAAAATGGACTTAGAGGTATTCGATATTTCAAAAATCTAAAAAAAAATTGACAAAATAAAAAAAAGAGTATACACTCTAGAAAAAAGAATACTTTTCAGTAATGCTGAGAGGGAGTAGTTGTAAGTATAGTGTCAACATCTCGATTCGAAAGAATCTGGTGCTATACACCTGAATGGGTAACAAGACTTTTAGCGTAGGTTTTTATCTACGCTAAAAGTCTTTTTTTTTATTTTAATTAAGAAAAATATAGATGGAGGAAAAATGAAGGATTTTTATTGTAAAAGCAAGGAGTTTTTAATGGAGCATTTTAATACATCGTCGGATGGATTAAAATCAAAAGATTTAGAAAGTTTAAAGGAGAAATATGGAGAGAATGTATTAAACAGCAAGGAGAAGAAAACAGCTTTTAAAGTTTTTTTAGAGCAATTTAAGGATTTCTTAGTAATTATACTTTTAGTTGCAGCAGCGATTTCGTTTATTTCGGGAAATAAAGAGAGTACAATAGTAATTTTAGCAGTAATAACAATGAATGCTATATTAGGGACAGTTCAACATATGAAAGCGGAAGAATCTCTTGAAAGCTTAAAGAAAATGTCTTCACCTAGAGCAAGAGTTATGAGAGATGGTAGAAAACAAGAGATTGATTCATCGGAACTTCTACCTGGAGATATTGTATTGGTTGAAGCAGGAGACGTAGTTCCGAGTGATGCTAGAGTTATAGAATCATATTCTCTTATGGTAAACGAAAGTTCTTTAACTGGAGAATCAGAAAGTGTTGAAAAAATAACAGATATTTTAGAGGATGGAAAGTTAACTGTAGGGGATCAGAAAAATATGGTTTTCTCAGGAAGTTTAGTAACTTATGGAAGAGGTAAGTTGTTAGTAACAGCAATTGGAATGGATACTGAGTTAGGTAAAATAGCATCACTTCTAGATAATACAGAAGAGAGTGCAACTCCACTTCAAAAATCATTAGAAAAATTTGGTAAAAAATTATCAATAGCAATAATAGTTCTATGTGTAGTAGTTTTCTTTATGAGTATAGCAAGAGGGATAAATACTCTTGATTCACTTATGTTTGCAGTAGCTTTAGCGGTAGCAGCAATACCAGAGGCATTGGGATCTATAGTAACAATAGTTTTAGCTATAGGAACACAAAAGATGGCAAAAGAGAATGCAATCATAAAAAAATTACATTCAGTAGAATCTCTGGGATGTGTATCTGTAATTTGTTCTGATAAGACAGGAACGCTTACTCAAAATAAAATGACAGTAAAGAAGATATATGTAGATGGAAAAATAGTTGAATCTGAAAAGATTTCATTAGATAATCCATTAGAAAAAGAGTTATTAAGAAGTGCTTTATTGTGTAGCGATGCTGTAAATCATGATGGACAAGAGATTGGAGATCCAACAGAAGTAGCTTTAGTAAATGTTGGACATTTACATAATCTGAAAGAGGTTAAAGTTAGAGAAAAGTATCCTAGAATGGAAGAATTACCATTTGATTCGGAAAGAAAACTAATGAGTACTACTCATGA
>JAVWUC010000001.1:42792-67823 GCA_036667395.1 Cetobacterium sp.
GAATGGAAGAATTACCATTTGATTCGGAAAGAAAACTAATGAGTACTACTCATGAGATTGACGGAAAATATTATCTGATAACTAAAGGAGCTCCAGATGTAGTTATAGATAGAGCTAAGTACATCATAAAAGCAAACGGAGAATATAAAGAGATAGAAACAAAAGATATTGAGGATATAAAAAAAGCTAATATAAAATTATCAGAAAGTGGACTTAGAGTTTTAGCTTTTGCAATAAAAGAGATTGATAGACAAGAGAAAATAAATTTTGATTCAGAAAATGAGTTTGCTATAGTTGGATTAATAAGTATGATTGACCCACCAAGAGAGGAGTCGAAAAAAGCTGTTGAGGATTGTATCAAAGCTGGAATAAAACCAGTTATGATAACAGGGGATTATAAAGTGACAGCCAAAGCTATTGCGAAAGAGATAGGAATATATAAAGATGGAGATGAAACTTTAAATGGAGTTGAGGTTGAAGCGATGTCTGATGAAGAACTGATAAAGCATGTTCCAAATACATCTGTATATGCAAGAGTTTCTCCAGAACATAAAATTAGAATAATATCAGCTTGGCAAAAATTAGGGAAAATTTGTGCTATGACAGGAGATGGAGTAAATGATGCACCAGCTCTAAAAAAAGCGGATGTAGGAATAGCTATGGGGATAACAGGAACAGAGGTTTCTAAAGATGCTGCATCAATGATATTAACTGATGATAACTTCTCGACAATAATAAAATCTGTAGTAACAGGAAGAAATCTGTATGCAAATATAAAAAATTCAATTAGATTTTTATTGTCAGGAAATACAGCAGGAATATTAGCTGTTTTTTATGCTTCTTTAATGGGATTACCAGTTATATTTGCGCCAGTACACTTGTTGTTTATAAACTTATTGACAGATAGTTTACCTGCAATAGCTATAGGAATGGAACCATCACATGGAGATGTACTGAATGAAAAGCCTAGGGAAGCTGATGCTCCATTATTAGATAAAAAATTATCTAGTAGAATTTTAATGGAAGGCCTATTAATCGCGATAGTAACGATGATAGCATTCTATTTAGGGTATAGTAAAGGAAATGCAGCATTAGGAAGTACAATGGCATTTTCGACATTATGTTTAGGAAGACTTTTCCATGGATTTAGCTGTAGAGGAAATGGATCAATATTTAAATTAGGAATAATTAGTAATATGTTTAGTATATATGCATTTGTACTAGGGGCAATACTTTTATATATAGTATTATTAGTTCCTTCATTACATGAGATGTTTGCAATCGCAGATTTAACAGGAAAAAATTTCTTAGAAATTAATGTGTTAGCTTTTATACCTACATTGATAATTCAAATTTTAAAATTTATTAAATATGATAGATAATAAATAAAAAAACTGCCATTATGGCAGTTTTTTTATTTATGTGATGTTAAAGTGATATGAAATAAAAAAAACACTCATATGAGTGTTTAAAATTTCAAATGGTGCCTAGAAAAGGATTCGAACCTTCGACCGCTCGGGTATGAACCGAGTGCTCTAGCCAACTGAGCTATCTAGGCAATGGTGGAGATAAGCGGAGTCGAACCGCTGACCTACGCAGTGCAAGTGCGTCGCTCTCCCAACTGAGCTATATCCCCAATGGTACCCCGTAGGGGAATTGAACCCCTGTTTATAGAGTGAAAATCTATTGTCCTAACCACTGAACGAACGGGGCGGTTAGTTTTTTTATGGAGCGGGAGACGAGGGTCGAACTCGCGACATTCAGCTTGGAAGGCTGACGCTCTACCAACTGAGCTACTCCCGCAATCACAAAAATATAGTATCATAATACATAAAAATTGTCAACGACTTTTTTTTATTTTTTTTCAATTATTTCTCCATTTTTTCCAACTATTGTTGAATTCGCAGGAACATCCTTTAAAACAACAGTATTTGCACCAACTTTTACATTTTCACCCAGAGTTATAGGGCCTAAAATTTTAGCTCCAGCCCCAATTATAACTCCATTTTTTATTGTTGGATGTCTCTTTCCAGTGTCCTTACCAGTGCCACCTAAAGTTACCTCGTGATAAATAGTTACATCATCACCTATTTCAGCTGTTTCTCCAATAACAACACCCATTCCATGATCTATGAATAATCTCTTTCCAATTTTAGCTCCAGGGTGTATCTCTATTCCAGTAAAAAATCGAGATATTTGTGATAATAGCCTAGCTAAAAAGTAGTATTTATTTTTGTAAAGTTTATGAGAAACTTTATAAAATAAAATAGAGTGGACAGACGGATACAGAATTAAAACCTCTAAAAATGTTTTAGCGGCAGGATCTAACTTCATTATATTATTTATATTTTCTCTCAATTCTTTAAACATTGTTATTTTACCCCATTATATTCATAGAGATATACTTTTCTCCTCCATCTGGAGATAGAGCCAATACTTTTTTCCCTTTACCTAGCTTATGAGCCACCTTTAAAGCTGCACAAACGCTAGCCCCTGAAGAAATACCAACAAAAATACCCTCTTTTTCTAGAAGTTGTTTAGTTGTATTTATTGCCTCTTCACTTGTTATTTTAATAATTTCATCTATATACTCAAAGTTATATATTTCAGGAATAAATCCAGCACCAATACCTTGAATTTTATGAGGACCAGGTTTTCCACCTGAAAGAACAGGGGACTCCATAGGCTCAACACCGATAATCTGTATATTTTTATTTATCTCTTTTAATTTTCTACCTACTCCTACAATTGTTCCGCCAGTACCTATACCTGCAACAAAAGCATCCAAGTCTGGAATATCATCTAAGATCTCTATTGCAGTAGTTTCATAATGTTTTAAAGGATTGTTTTTATTTGAAAATTGTTGAGGAATGAAATAGTTTGCATTATCTTTTGCTAACTCTAAAGCTTTAGAGATAGCTCCTGTCATTCCTTTAGATCCTTCTGTTAAGATTAGTTCAGCTCCATAAGCTTTTATAATTTGTTTTCTTTCTTCACTCATAGTTTCAGGCATGATGATTATAACTTTATAACCTTTTATTTTCCCGATCATAGCAAGAGCTATTCCTGTATTTCCACTAGTGGGTTCTACTATGACACTATTTTTATGTAGTATTCCTTGTTGTTCAGCTTTTTCAATCATACTTAAAGCAGCTCTATCCTTTACACTTCCTGTTAAGTTATATTTCTCTAATTTAATGTAAAGATCAGCACATTGATTATCAACCATTTTTTTTAACTTAAATATAGGAGTATTTCCTATAAAATTCAGAATATTTTCATAAATCATACCAATCACCTCACTAAGATTTTGAAAAATCATACCATAAATATATCTAAAATCAAAGTATTTTTTTCACTTTCTTAGTTTTATTTTTTTAAAAAAATTTCAATTGTCGATAAATCGTATTTTTGATAGTGTATTTTAATGGTCATATTTTTTTCTTCATACAAAAAAGTATCGTTATTTTTTAAATTGTATATTTTAATTAAAAGTTTGGAATTAAAATAGTAACCATAATTATAAGATTCTTCTTCTTTAAACTTTTTAAAAATATCCAAAATTTCAGTATGCAGTTCAAAAAGATTTTTAAAAAGTTTAGTTGAACGATAAATAGGTTCATTATCTTTATTAGAAGAAATATTTGAATCTATTTTTTTGAAAGTGAGTCCAAGTATTTTTGAATTTTTATTAGTACCATTTTTTACTTTGTCATAAGTTAAATTTAAATTGGCAACAGTTTCTAAATCTTTTAGTGTCGGCTTTAGAAGATTTTTTTCGATATCAAAGAAACGATCGTAACTATTTTCTATTTCAAAAATTGAACGTAGAGTTTCAATCTCAATATAAAGACATTCATTTTTAATATTTTTTAAATGTTGGAATAATCTATAGGAGTATTTTTCTTTAAATTTTAAAATTTTATTAAGGTTTAAAATTTCTAAATCATTTTTTGTCTGACAAGAGCAGTAGATTTCAGGAGAGAAATTTATACCAATAGTTTCATTAAATATAAAAAAAGAAGAGATGGGTTTAATTTTGTAATAGAAATTTAGATCTTTAGAAGTGATGATAATCTCTTTGTTAGATAATCTTGTTAAGATATTTTGTAAATCTTCAAAATTTGATTCATTTTTTAAATCAAAAATTTTACATAAAAAATCTTTAGTTATTACCAATTTTGGAAGTTTAAAATCTACAATGTTAAAAAAATCTCTCTCTTTTTTATTTAGTTTTTTAGAAAATTCAATAAAAAGAGAGTTATCTGTATGTGTAAATTTTTTAAAAATAGAAAAATCATTCATAAAAGTGCACTCCTAATTTATTTTTTTAAGTATGATAAATTTTTTACATAGACGATATAAATATTAACCTTATATCGTTAGGTATATTTTACAATAAAAAAGCTTTGTTTTCAACTTAAACATTTATATTTAGAATACTAATGACGAAAATAGGTGTATTTTTTATAAATTTGTATAAAAAAACAAAATAGAATACTATAGCACTGTAAGTTAAAATAAAAAAGTAAACAAAGGAGAAAATAAATGGATATTGAAGCTATTGCAATGGGAATTGTAGGAAATGCAGGAGAGAGTAGAAGCTTGTCATATGAAGCACTGAAGGAAGCTAAAAAAGGGAATTTTGAAAAAGCGGAAGAGCTATTAGTAGAAGCTAAAAATAAAATGTATAAAGCTCATAGTATTCAGACTGAATTGATATGTAGTGAAGCAGATGGACAGAAGATAGAAGTAAATCTACTGATGATCCATGCACAGGATCATTTAATGAATTCAATTTTAGCGAAAGAGTTAATAGAGGAGTTGGTATATTTGCATAAAGAGATAAAAGAGGTGAAGTAAATGAAAACTTGGGCAATGATAGCAACTTGGAGAATGGCTATAGAAGGTGTGACATTGGGATCGCAGATGTTAAAAAATGGAGAAAAATGTCAAGATGCTTTAGAAAAAGCAGTTATGTTTGTAGAAGACTATCCATTCTATAAATCAGTAGGTTATGGTGGACTTCCAAATGAAGAGTGCGAAGTTGAGTTAGATGCAGCATTTATGGATGGAAAGACACTTTCGATAGGAGCAGTAGCTTCAATAAAAGATTTTAAAAATCCAATTTCAATAGCAAGAAAATTAAGTGCAGATAGATATAATATATTTTTAGTTGGGGCAGGAGCAGAGTCATATGCTCACAAAAATGGTTTTATAAGACAGAATATGTTAACTGAAAGAGCTAGAAAAACTTGGGAATTGAGAGTAAAAGAGATAAGAGAAAAGAATCTATCTCCTTATGATGGACATGATACTGTATGTATGATTGCAATAGATCAAGAAAAAGATATGGCAGTAGCAACATCGACAAGTGGTTTATTCATGAAGAAAAAAGGGAGAGTTGGAGATTCTCCAGTTTCTGGTTCAGGATTTTATGTTGATAACGAGATTGGTGGAGCAGCAGCAACTGGTCTTGGAGAAGATATAATGAAAGGATGTTTATCATATGAGGTAGTTCAAAGAATGAAGAAAGGTGAAACACCTCAAAAGGCTGCACAAGGGGCAGTAGATGATTTTAGCAAAGAGCTTATAAAAAGAAGAGGAAAAGCAGGAGAAATTTCGATAGTTGCTTTAAATAATAAGGGAGAATGGGGAATAGGAACAAATGTAGAATTTACATTTTGTGCAGCAACACCTACCGATCAGCCTAAAGTATATATAGCGACACCGGTAAATGGAGAAGTGAAGATAGAAATAGCGTCTGAAGAGTACATGAGAGCATATAAAGAAAAAATTCAAAGGGGGATATAAAAATGAGTAAATTAATTGAAATTTTAGAAGAGAAATTAGTACCAATAGCATCTTGGATAGGTAGTAACAAGCATATTAATGGAATAAGAAGAGCCTTTATTTTAATGATGCCTTTACTTATGATAGGTTCTATCTTTTTAATGATAGCAGCTTTTCCATTGCCAGCTTACCAAAAATTTATGTTAGAGACTTTTGGTCCAAATTGGAAATCAGTGTTAGATATACCAGTGGATGCAACATTTTCATTGATTGCTGTATATGTAGCTTTTCTAGTAGCCCAGCAATTAGCTAACCAATATAAATTAGATAGTATTGCTGCAGGATTATTATCGTTAGCATCTTTTTTAATACTTACTCCTTTAACAAAGGTAGAGGGTGTAGGATCTGTTTTAACATTTAACTGGTTAGGAAGCAAAGGGATGTTTGTTGCGATGGTTATAGGAATATTTACAGTAAGCATCTTTAGATTCTTTGTAAATAGAAATATTTTAATTAAAATGCCAGATGGGGTTCCACCAGAAGTTATAAAGTCTTTTGAAGCATTAATTCCAGGAACAGTTATTTTATCATTGGCACTACTTTTAAGATTGGTTATGATGAATACAGAGTATGGAACAATCCATGACTTTATATATAAAATGTTGGCACTTCCATTAAGAGCTTTAGGAACATCATTTATAGGATCTTTAATGACTGTATTCGCAATCTCTATTCTGTGGTCAGTTGGAATAAATAGTGGTTCAATGGTAAATGGATTTGTAAGACCATTTTGGTTGGAAAATCAAATTGATAATATAAATGCTTTAAAAGAGGGATTACCGTTACCACATATCATAACAGAACAATTTTTCGATATGATTTGGATGGGCGGAGCAGGAGCAACGTTATCATTATTATTAGCTGTAGGAATTTTTGCTAAAAGCAGACATATAAAAAGTGTGGGAGCAATCGGTGCAGTTCCAGGAATATTTAATATAAATGAACCGATTTTATTTGGGATGCCAATAATATTAAATCCAATAATGTTAATACCTTTCAATGTGGTACCATTAGTTATGGTAACGACTCAGTATTTAGCAATGTCGATTGGAGTGGTTTCAAAACCATTAGGAGTGGCGTTCCCATGGCCAACACCAGCAGTTATAAGTGGTTTTTTAACAGTTGGAGATTTATCAGGAGCAGCAATTCAAATTGTTAACCTGATTATAGGAGCTATGATATATTTACCTTTCTTAAGAATAATAGATAAAGCGAGTAAGTATGAAGAGGATAAAGTAGCTGAATTTGAAAAAGAAGAAGAACTAAATAAAGAGTTAAAGAGTATATAGGAGGATAAAATGAAAAAAATATTATTGTTATGTTCGGCAGGAATGTCAACGAGTATTATAGTAAAAAAAATGCTGGAGGCAGCAGATAAAAAAGGTTTAGAAGTAGAGATAAAAGCTATGGGGTTAGAGATGTTCCAAGAAAATTTAGGAAATTATGATATATTTTTATTAGGACCACAGGTAAAGTTTAAAAGGGATGAATTGAATAAGATAGCTCAAGAAAATGGGAAAAGAGTAGAAGTAATAAATCCAATGGATTATGGAATGATGAAAGGGGACAAAATTTTAGAATTTGCTTTAAATTTAATAGATTAATCTTATAAGGAGATGCCAATTGAAAGCAATTATAGAAAGGTTTATTGAAAAAGATTTTAATAAAACTTTAAGCGATATAAAAAAGATACTGCAGATAAAAACTGTAAAAGATCTACCAACTAAAGATGCACCTTTTGGGGAGGGGCTGAAAATAGGGTTGGAAGAAGTCCTGGAAATAGCAAAGAGATTGGGCTTTAAAACAACAAATTTAGATAACTATATAGGATATGCTGAAATTGGTTCAGGGGATGAGTATATAGCTATATTAGGGCACATAGATGTTGTCCCAGCAGGGGATGAATCTAAATGGAAGGTTATGCCTTTTAGTGGTGAAATAGTGGGTAATGAGATTATATCAAGGGGAGCTTTAGATAATAAAGCTCCAATAATTTCAGCTCTTCATGCAATGTATTGTTTAAAAGAGTTAGAACTGACTGCTGGGAAAAAAATTAGAGTTATTTTTGGGACGAACGAAGAGAGCGGAGACGAAGATATAAAATACTATTTAAAAAGAGAAAAACCTCCGAAATATGCGTTTACTCCAGATGGACGATTTCCAGTAGTTTTTTCAGAAAAAGGTATCTATACATTCAGATACAGTGAGAATATTGATTTCAAAAATACAAATATTTTAGAATTATCAGGTGGTGAAAAATCCAATGTAATACCTGAAAAATGTAGTTGTAAAATTAGATTATCAAATGAAGAAAGCTTAATTAAAGAGATTAATGAGTTAGAATTAACAAGCAAGTATAGATATAGTTTTAATTTAGAAGAAGATTGCATTGTTTTGACTTGTTTCGGAGTTTCAGCGCATGCAAGCTCACCACAAAAGGGAGTAAATCCAATAATTGGGATGTTCACTTTATTAGATAGAGTATTAAATGAAAATGATTCTCTGAAAAATTTTTCAAAATTTGTATCTAGCATGATTGGCGAATATTATGATGGATCAGGATTAGAGATAGACAAGAAAAGTTTGGAAACAGGAGATTTAACTTTAAGTGTTGGAATAGCTAAGTTGAATAAAAATAATATTGAAATAAAAATAAATATCAGATATCCACAAGGAGTAACTGAAGAATTTTTAAATAAAACATTAGAAAAAAAAGCTAAAGAGAATGGAATAAGGTTTGTAAGAGACAACCATAATCCACCTTTATATTTTGATAGAAATAGCACTCTTGTAAAAGCGTTGCAGAAATCGTATTTAGATGTAACTGGTAGAGATGAAAAACCAGTAGCATTAGGAGGGGGAACATATGCAAAATTGATGCCAAATACAGTTGCATTTGGACCAAATTTTGTAGAGTATAAAGGGAATCCACATGGAGTAAATGAATCCATAGATATTGAAATGTTAAGACAAGGAATGGTAATATATGCACTAGGAGTTTTAGAACTTCTGAAAAATTGAAAAAGCCAAGGATTTCCTTGGCTTTTTTTTAAAACTCTTGAACAATAAATTTATTGTATCTATTATAAACTTCATCACTGATAGTGGCTATAAATTTAGTTCCATCAGCTTCGTAAGATTCCTCTTCTATAATAGTATTTCTATGCAGATAAGCATTTACAGAGCTTTCAGAATAAGGAATTAAAAATTCTACTTTTTTCATAGTTCTAGGAAGATGTTCAATAACTTTTTCCATTAAAATATCAATATTCACTTCATTTTTAGCACTGATTTCAACAATTTCCATTCCTGAATAAAGTTCTTTAAGTTTAGAAATTTGCTCTTCAGTTGCTACATCACATTTATTAAGAGCAAGAATTGTAGGTTTATCACCAGCTCCTAATTCAGAAAGAACATTTTCAACAGATTTAATTTGCTCTACCACCGTGTCACTAGAGGCATCAACAAGATGAACAAGTAGATCAGAGAAAACTACTTCTTCTAAAGTAGATTTGAAGGCCTCAACAAGATCGTGAGGTAACTTTCTAACAAAACCAACTGTATCAGTAAGTGCAGCAATTCTTTTATCAGGTAAGATCATGGTTCTTGTAGTTGCATCCAGAGTTGCAAATAACATATTCTCTGCAAAAACAGCTTCTTTTTTAACAGTATTATCACTTGGATATAGGTCTACAAGAAGATTTCTAAGTGTAGATTTACCAACGTTAGTATATCCAACTAAAGATACTCTTGGAATTCCAGAACTCTCTCTTTTAGTTCTTTGAAGGGCTCTAATTTTTTTAATTTTCTCTAATTCTTGTCTTAGAGCATGAATATCATCCTTAATTCTTCTTCTATCTATTTCAAGCTTTTTCTCTCCAGGACCTTTAGTACCAATTCCTCCACCTGTTCTAGACATAATACTACCAAGACCGATCAGTCTTTGGCTTCTATACTTAAGTTGTGCTAGCTCAACTTGTATTCTCGCTTCTCTAGTTCTTGCTCTTCTAGCAAAAATCTCTAGAATAAGTATTGTTCTATCAATAACTTTACAACCAGTTACAGCTTCTAAATTTTTAATTTGAACTCCGCTAAGTTCTTCATCAAAAATGATAAGGTTAGCATTTTTGATTTGTCTTAAAATAGCAAGTTCTCTAACTTTTCCGCTTCCAATATAGAAGACATTATCAATTCTTTTGATTCTTTGTAAAATTCTACCAGAAACATTAACCTCACACGCCTTCGCAAGCTCTTCTAACTCGTCTAGGCTTTCATCAGAATCTACACCAACAAGAATAGCATATTCACTTTCATCTTCAACAACATCATTTTTTCTTAATTCAGTTTCAATCTCTTGAACTTTTTCAAGATAATCAACATTTATAGCTTTTTCTAAAGGGAGATTTTCAAGTTCTTCATAAGTAAGTTCTTGATTTTGAACTTTACAGTAACCAATATTTACACCTGTAATATCAGTTTCTCCAACTCCAACAGCTAAAATGGCATCAAGTTTTAGTTTTAATAAAGCAGAGATATCAATCATAGAAAGTTTTGAATAACCACTAGGGTGGGTATGAATAACTTTGACTCCACTTAATTTTTTACTAGATAAATCTAGGATAGGAAGTTCAACACTATTACTGTCTCCTATTGCAACTTCAAGAATTCTTCCTTTACGATCTATAGATACACTAATTTCACGATTTATTAATCTAGTTATGTCAGAAATTAAAGCTACTATTTCTGGACTAACAAGCCTACCTTTTTCTACGTTCATATCGTAGATGTTCCCAAGTTCAGCTAAAATGGAGTCTCTAACCCCTTCAACATTACCTTTTATCATATTCCACATCCTTAATCTTTAATTTAGATTTTCTTTTAATTTTACTACATCTAACTAAAAAATACAAACTTAATAACACATCTAAAAAAAATATTTGCATTTGGGAAAAAAATGTAGTATTACATAGTATATTGATTATTTTAGAAACAAAATATAATACTAGGAGGAAAAAAATGAAAAAAATTGGTCTTTTACCAAAACTGATTTTGGCAATTTTGATTGGTATCGGGATTGGTATGTTGGGGATGGAAGTGCCTGTAAGAATTTTAGCAACATTTAATGGAATTTTTGGAAACTTTTTAAAATTCGCAATTCCATTGATAATTATTGGATTTGTGGCACCTGGAATCGGAGATTTAGGAACTGGAGCTGGGAAATTATTAGGGATAACAACAGGAATAGCTTATCTTTCGACAATTTTATCGGGAACATTTACATATTTTGTAAATACTGCAGTATTTAAAATGATATTAGATACTGGTTCTATGTTGGAGAATGCAGATAATCCTGAGCACTCATTATTATCTGGTTATTTAACAATTAACATGCCACCAATAATGGATGTAATGACAGCACTTTTAATGGCATTTATTTTAGGTATTGGTATAGCAATTGTAAAAGGACATGCTATTAAAGATGTTATGGGAGAGTTCCAAACAGTTGTAGAAGGAATTATAAAGAATATAATTATTCCATTTTTACCTCTTCACATAGCAGGAATTTTTGCAAATATGACTTATGCAGGACAAGTTGTTACAATATTATCTGTGTTCTCTAAAGTTTTTGCGGTAATAATAATTCTTCATTTAATAGTATTATTAATATTATATTCAATAGCAGGAAGTTTAGCTGGAGCTAATCCAATAAAGTTATTGAAAAATATGATGCCTGCATATTTTACAGCTATTGGAACACAATCGTCAGCGGCTACAATTCCAGTAACATTAAATCAAACTAAAGAAAATGGAGTAAATACTGGAATAGCAGAATTCGTTGTACCATTATGTGCTACAATTCACTTATCAGGAAGTACAATTACTCTTGTAAGTTGTGCTATGGCAATTATGATGTTAAATGGAATGGCAGTAACATTTGCAACAATGTTTGGATTCATATTAATGTTAGGAGTAACAATGGTTGCTGCACCAGGAGTTCCAGGTGGAGCTGTAATGGCAGCACTAGGGATTATAGAAACAATGCTAGGATTCCCACCTACATTAACCTCTTTAATGATCGCACTATATTTAGCTCAAGATAGTTTTGGTACAGCTTGTAATGTAACAGGAGATGGTGCTATAGCTATAATTGTAAATAAAATAGCAGGATTTAAATTAGAAAAAAATCCAAAAGATTTTTTTGATAATATTTAATAAAACTTTAAGTAAATAAAGGAGAAAAAGTGGGCTCGATGATGTCCACTTTTTTTTATTGAGAGCTTTAATGTTAAAATTGTGTAAAAAATAAGTTAAAAAGGTGTTTTTTATTTTACATTTCATAGAATACATGATAAAATCTGAAATGATTAAATATTGTACAAAAAAAAATTAAAATATAATAAAAAGTAGGAGGAAAAATGTACTTAGATATCCTTTTTAAAGTTCTAGGGGGACTGGGTCTATTCTTATACGGAATGGAAAACATGTCTAAAGGAATGCAAAAGATGGCAGGAGAAAGGTTGAAAAGAATTCTTGCTATGTTAACAACAAATCGTTTTATGGCGATAGTGATGGGAGTTTTTGTTACAGCTTTAGTTCAATCATCATCAGTAAGTACTGTAATGACGATAGGATTCGTTAATGCAAGTCTATTGACATTAAAACAAGCCCTAGGAGTTATTTTAGGAGCAAATATAGGAACGACAATAACAGGATGGATTTTAGTTCTTAAAATAGGTAAATATGGATTGCCAATGGCAGGAGCGGCAGCAATATCATCAATGTTCTTTACAAGTGAAAAAGCAAGAACAAGAGCGATGACAATAATGGGATTAGGATTAATATTCTTTGGTCTAGAATTGATGAGTAATGGTTTAAAACCATTAAGATCAATGCCTGAATTTGTGGCTTTATTCCACGCATTTTCTGCGGATACATATATAGGAGTATTAAAAGCAGCAGCAGTTGGAGCACTTTTAACAGCAGTAGTTCAATCATCATCAGCTACACTGGGTATTACTATAACACTTGCTGTTCAAGGATTAATTGACTATCCAACAGCAGTAGCGTTAGTTTTAGGGGAGAATGTAGGAACAACAGTAACAGCATTATTAGCCTCATTAAATGGAACAGCAAATGCAAAAAGAGCAGCATATGCGCATACAATAATAAATATTTTAGGAGTGTTATGGGCAACTTCAATATTTAGGTTCTACTTACAATTTTTAGAAAATTTAGTGGATCCAGATACTAATGTAACTGCAGCAATAGCTTCAGCACATACAATCTTTAACGTATTAAACGTATGTTTATTCATACCATTTATAGGATACTTAGCAGATTTCTTATGTAAAATAGTTAAGCCTGATTCACCAGTAGCAAAAGAAAGAGTTACACATTTAGATATCCTAATGGCAGATACTCCTTCAGTAGTAGTAGATCAAACTCATAAAGAGATATTAGCTATGGGATCGCAAATAAAAAATGTATTTATGAGACTAGATAATGTTTTTGCAGGAAGAGATAGAATAGATTCTCAAGTTACTAAAATTGAAAAGATAGAAGATAAATTAGATATTTATCAAAAAGAAATTTCAGATGTAAACTTCCACATATTAAATGGAACTTTAGATAATGCAAATACAGAGGAAACTAGAGAAAATCTACAAACTTGTGATGAATATGAAACAGTGAGTGACTATCTATTAAGAATAGCTAAAACTTTGAAGAAGATGGAAGATAATGGGATAGAGTTAAATCAATATAAGAGGGCAACTCTAAATCAACTTCATACAAATGTAGAAGATTTATTTGATGATATAAATAGAGCTTATGAGTTAAGAGATAGAGATATGTTTATATCGGCAATAAGAAAATGTAACTATATAAAAGATGAGTATAAGAGAGCTAGAGCGGAGCATTTAGAGCACGTTTCTGAAAACGTAATGCCAGCTATGTTAAGTACTGGATATATGGATATATTAAATAACTACAGAAGAATAAAAGATCATTTATACAATATAGTTGAAGTTTTTGCTAAAATAAACTAATATAAAAGAGAGGAGAAATCCTCTCTTTATTAATTTTTAAGAAAGTAGGGAAAGCTATGAAAGAGTTTTATTTTGATAATGCAGCAACAAGTTCTCCAAAACCAGAAAGTGTATATGAAGCTGTAGAGTTAGCTATAAAAAAATATAATGCTAACCCGGGAAGAGCGGGACATAAAAAAGCTATAGAAGCAGGAAGAAAAATATTTGAAGTAAGGGAGAAAATTGCAAAATTTTTTAATTTAAAAAATAGCTTAAATGTTGTATTTACAGCAAATGCTACAGAAAGTTTAAATTTTGCTATAAAAGGTGCAGTACCAAATGGTAGTTCTGTAATAACAACAAATTTTGAGCATAATTCAAGTCTAAGGCCTCTTTTTTACATGCAGGATGAAAAAGGTGTGAAATTAACATTTGTTAATACTTATAAAGAAATAGAGAGAAGTATAACTTCTGAAACTAAAGTGGTTGTTATAAATCATATTTCAAATGTTAATGGAACTGTTCAAGATATTAGAAAAATAGGTGAAATATGTAAAAAATATGGGTTGTTATTTATTTTAGATGCTTCGCAAAGTGCAGGGTATTTAGATATAGATATGGAAAGAGATAATATAGATGTACTTTGTACTACAGGGCATAAATCACTATTTGGAATTCAAGGAGTGGGAATCCTATGTGTAAGGGAAGGTGTTGATATAAAACCTCTATTAGAAGGTGGGACAGGCAGTTTTTCAAAACTGTCTAGACAGCCTATGGAAATGCCTGAAAAATTAGAAGCAGGAACATTAAATACTCCTGGAATAATGAGCCTTGGTGCTGGAATAGATTTTATAAATAATTTCGGAATAGATAAAATAAGAGAGCATGAAAATCAATTAACAGAATATTTTATACAAGAGATAGAAAAAATAGAAACAATAAAGGTATATAAAAGTATTACTGAAAAACAGGGACCTGTTGTAAGTTTAAATATGGTTGGAATAGATAGTGCAGACTTGGCTTCTGTGTTAGATGAGGAGTTTGGAATAATGGTTAGACCAGGATTCCACTGTGCTCCATTAGCTCATAAAGCTATTGGGACTTATGAGATAGGAACTGTAAGATTTTCATTTGGATTTTTTAATAGTTTAGAGGATGTAAAATATGCGATAGAGGCACTAAAAAATATTAGTGAACAAATATAAAAAAAACTTGATTTAAAAAAAATCATATGTTATACTCTTCAAAGTGTAAAAAATTTAGGAGGGTAAAAAAGTGAAAAGAAATAAGTTGAATTTTTTTGTATATCTAATAGAAAAAAAGAAAAAAACTATATTTTCATTATTTTTATCTTTTAATTTTAATATTAATATTTGGAATAGAAGTTACAATTAATTTGTAATTTCTATTCTTTTTTTTTAGGAGGAAAAATGAGAGATTTTATTTCGATAAAAGATTTTACTAAAGGTGACATTTTAGAGATTTTAAGTGTAGTAAAAAAGTTAGAACAAAAAAATGAGACAGAACTTTTAAAAAATAAAATTGTAGGAAGCTTGTTTTTCGAACCTTCTACTAGAACAAGACTGTCTTTTACTTCAGCTGCATACAGATTAGGAGCAAGGGTGTTAGGTTTTGATTCGCCTGATGCGACTTCATTAAAAAAAGGTGAAAGTTTAAGAGATACAATAAAGATGACAGAAGCATATTCAGATGTAATTGTTATGAGACATAATAGAGATGGGGCCGCAAGATTTGCAGCAGATATAGCAAAAGTACCAGTGATAAATGCTGGGGATGGAGCTAATGAGCATCCAAGCCAAACTCTTTTAGATCTGTATACTATTCAAAAGGAATTTGGAAATATTGAAAATAAAAAGATAGCATTTGTAGGTGATTTAAAGTATGGAAGAACAGTACACTCATTGACAAAAGCATTACAGATGTTCAATTGTGAGTTTTATTTTGTAGCACCAAAAATTATTCAAATACCGGAATATATAACAAGAGAGTTGGATGAAAAAGGGATAAAATATCATTTGATAGAAGATTATAAAGATATACTTAATGAGATAGATGTTATGTATATGACAAGAATTCAAAAAGAAAGATTTGAAAGTTTAGATGATTATGAAAAAGTTTCAGGCGTATATATAATAGATAAAGAAAATATCGTTGGAAAGTGCAAAGAGACTATGATAATTCTTCATCCATTACCAAGAGTA
This sequence comes from Cetobacterium sp., assembly GCA_036667395.1. Classification (GTDB taxonomy): domain Bacteria; phylum Fusobacteriota; class Fusobacteriia; order Fusobacteriales; family Fusobacteriaceae; genus Cetobacterium_A. Next base: position 58,895 of record JAVWUC010000001.1, read on the forward strand.
GATGAGATAAAGATAGATTTAGATGATACAAAACACGCAAGATATTTTGAGCAAGCAGCAAATGGTGTTCCAACAAGAGAGGCGATATTTGCAGTGGCCTTAGATAAAATAAAAATAGAAAATCATAAAAGTGTAGAACACGATATAAAGACTTCAAACACTGTTATATGTGGGAATGAAAAATGTATAACAAAATTTGAAGAGACTGAAAATAAATATGTGGTTAAGGGGAAACATGTTTATTGTTACTACTGTAACAAAGATATAAAAAAATAAAAAAATTTAAGATAGATTCAGGAGGAAAAGATGTTTTTAGAGGATTGTAAAATATTAGAAAATTATCAAGTGAGTGAAAACTACTATTTGATGAAGATTGAGTCAAATAAAGCTTCTCAGCATTCAAAAGCAGGACAATTTTTTATGTTGAAAGTTAAGAATGAGATAAGAATTTTAAGAAGACCAATTAGTTTGCATTTTGTAGATAAAGATAAAAATATCTTAGAGTTTTATTATGAGGTAAAAGGTGGAGGGACTAAAGAATTTTCATCCTTAGAAGCTGGAGAGGTAATAAATATTCAAGGTCCTCTTGGAAAAGGATTTAAAACAGATGTTTCAGGAAAAAAATGTGTTGTTATAGGTGGAGGAATGGGGATAGCTCCAACAAAACTTTTAATAAATGATCTTAAAAAAAATAACGAGGTTATTTTTATAGCAGGAGGAAGAGATAAGAATGCTATAGAGATATTGAAAAATTTGGATCTTGAGGGAGTTAAAACTTATATAACAACAGATGATGGATCAGCTGGAGAAAAAGGAAATGTTATATCGGCTTTATGTAAGGTTTTAGAAGAGAATAAAATTGATATGATTCAAACTTGTGGACCACATAAAATGATGGAAGCTGTAGCAACAAAAGCGCAGGAAGCTGAAATTTTCTGTGAGATCTCACTTGAAGAAAAAATGGCTTGTGGAGTAAAAGCTTGTGTGGGATGTTCAATAAAAACTTTGGACGGAATGAAAAAAGTTTGTCACGATGGACCGGTATTTGATTCGAAGATAATAGTAGATGTAAATCCAAAAGAAAATCTTGGTTGTAACTGTAACTAAAAAGGGGTGCTTATTGATGAATAGATTAAAAACAAATTTTTTAGGAATGGAGTTCAAAAATCCAATGGTGACATCTTCAGGGTGCTTTGGATTTGGAATGGAGTATAAAGATTATTTTGATCCCAATGTTTTAGGTGGAATAGTTGTAAAAGGAATAACAATGGAAGCTAGGGATGGAAACTATGGAACAAGAATAGCTGAGACACCTGGTGGGATGTTAAATTGTGTGGGGCTTGAAAATCCTGGTGTAGATTATTTTGAAAATGTAATTGTAAAAAATATAAAAGCTGCAGGAATAGAATGTCCAATAATTGTAAATATAAACGGTAAAGTAATAGATGAATATGTAGAGATTGCAAAAAGAGTAGAAAAAATTGCTGAAGTAGACATGATAGAATTAAATATCTCTTGTCCAAATGTAAAGGATGGAGGAATGGCTTTTGGAGCAAATCCAGATGTAGCAGGAGCTGTAACAAAAGCAGTTAGAGCCGTAACAACAAAACCATTGATAGTAAAACTATCGCCAAATGTAACAGATATTGTTCATATAGCTAAAGTTGTTGAAGCTAACGGAGCAGATGCAGTATCTCTTATAAATACACTTTTAGGAATGGCAATAGATATAAAATCAAAGAAACCAGTTTTAGGAAATACTTTTGGAGGATTTTCAGGACCAGCAGTAAAGCCTGTAGCACTTAGAATGGTATATCAAGTATCACAAAATGTAAAGATACCTGTTGTAGGAATGGGAGGTATATCATCTACAGAAGATGCAATAGAGTTCATGATGGCGGGAGCAACTATGGTTTCTTTAGGAACTGGGTTATTCAGTAATCCAATTTTACCGGTAGAGATTAAAGAGGGATTAGAAAGATTCTGTGAAGAAAATGGATTAGAAAATATACAAGAGATTGTGGGAGCAGCACATCAAAAATAAGAGATAGAAAATTTGGAGGGAAAAATGAACGTTAAAGATAGATTGATAATAGCTTTAGATTATTCAAATATGGAAGATGCAAAAAAGATAGTAGATATATTAGGGGAAACAGTATCTTTTTATAAAGTTGGATTAGAACTTTTCTTAAATTCAAAGGGAGAGATGGTGGATTATTTAACAGAGAAAGGGAAAAAAGTTTTCTTAGATTTAAAGTTTCATGATATACCAAATACAACAACGATGGCTTCTTTATTTGCTGCAAAACAAAATGTATTTATGTTTAATGTACATGCAAGTGGTGGAAGAGCGATGATGGAGTCGGTTGCTAAAAGAGTGAAAGAAGTAAACCCAGAGATACTATCAATAGCTGTAACAATATTAACAAGTTTTTCTGAAGAGGGAATAAAAGAAACTTTCCAAAGTCAACTTTCATTAAAAGAATTAGCTTTAAACTTAGCTAAACTAACAAAAGAAGCAGGAATGGATGGAATAGTTTGTTCACCTTGGGAAGCTAAAGCTATAAAAGAACTTTGTGGACAAAACTTTAAAACTGTTTGTCCAGGAGTTAGACCAAAATGGTCAGCAGCTAATGATCAAGAGAGAATAATGACTCCAAAAGATGCAATATTAAATGGATGTGATTATTTAGTTGTAGGAAGACCAGTAACTAAAAATGAGAATCCAGTAGAAGCAGCAAAAATGGTTTTAGCAGAGATTGAAGAGGGGATGAAAGAGGCAAATTTATGCTAATGCTAATAAAAAATTGTAAAATCTTATATCAAGGCGTAGAGGGTATAAAAGATATTTTAGTAGAAGACGGGAAGATTTCTAAAATATATAGCTGTTCAGATGTAGAAGAGCTAGATATGGATGAAATTGTAGATTTAGATAATAACTGGTTACTTCCTGGAATAATAGATGTTCATACACATATGAGAGATCCTGGACTATCTCATAAAGAGGATTTTGAAACTGGAAGTATGGCTTGTGCAAAGGGTGGGGTCACAACTTTTATAGATATGCCAAATACAGTTCCAAATACTACAACAGAAGAGATATTAAAGGATAAAGAAAACAACTCTAGGGGAAGAAGTTATGTGGATTATGGATTCCACTTTGGTGGGAGTAGATTGGATAATAGCTCGGAAATAAAAAAAGTTAGGGATAGAGTGGCATCTACAAAGATATTTTTAAATATGTCTACTGGAGATATGCTTGTTGAAGAGGAGAATATTTTAGAAAATCTTTTTAGAGAATCAAAAATAGTTTCTGTTCATGCAGAAGAAGATATGGTGGAAAAAGCCATAGAGCTTTCTAAAAAATTTAAAAAACCGCTATATCTTTGTCATCTTTCGAAAGCTTCAGAAGTTGAACTTCTTAGAAAGGCAAAAGGAGAGGGAGTTAAGGTTTATGGTGAAGTAGCACCACATCATTTATTCTTAAATGAAACTCAAGCAGATAATCTACTTTTAATGAAGCCGGAACTAAAAACAAAAGAGGATAATGAAGCTTTGTGGATGGGGATATTAGATGGAACAATAGATACTATTGGAACAGATCATGCACCTCATACTTTAGAGGAGAAGAATTCTAAGACAACTTATGGTATTCCTGGAATAGAAGACTCTTTAGTTATGATGTTAAAGGAATTAAATAAAAGAATAAGCATGAAAAAATTACAAGAGATTATGTGTGAAAATCCAGCAAAAATATTTGGTATTTTAGGTAAAGGTAAAATAGAAGTTGGGTATGATGCGGATTTTGTTGTTGTGGATTTAAAAAATAAAGAACTTATAAAGAATGAAGATGTGGTATCAAAATGTGGGTGGACACCTTATGATGGAATAGCTGGAGGGGGAAAAGTTTTAGCGACTTTTGTCAGAGGTGAAATGGTTTATGATGGAAAAGAGTTTATGAATAAAAATGGAAGAGGAGTGAGTTATAATGTCTAGAGCAAAGGATATAGCAAAATCATTATTAGGAACAGAGGCAGTAAGATTAAATGTTAAGGAACCATTTACATTCGTATCTGGAATTAAAAGTCCAATTTATTGTGATAATAGAAAGATGATAGGATTTCCAAAAGAGAGACAAGTTGTAGTAGATGCATTTGTAGAAATTTTAAAAGAGAAAGATTTTGATATCGTAGCAGGAACAGCAACAGCAGGAATTCCTTGGGCAGCATTTATAGCGCAAGAGATGAACGTTCCAATGGCTTATATTAGAGGAGAGAAAAAAGCTCATGGGGCTGGAAGACAAATAGAGGGAGCTGATTTTGCAGGAAAGAAAGTAATCATAATAGAGGATCTTATTTCTACAGGAGGAAGCTCTATAAAAGCGGTTGCTGCTGCAAGAGAAGCAGGAGCAACAGAAGTTGAAGTTTTAGCAATATTCTCTTATGAGTTTGATAAAGCATATAAGAATTTCTCAGAAGATAATATACCATGGACTACAATTTCAAATTTTGCATCATTGATAGAAGTTGCAACAGAGGAGAAATATTTAGATTCAGCAGAAGCAGAGATAGCTTTAAAATGGAATAAAACTCCAGATACTTGGGGAAGATAATAATTAAAAAATAGGAGGCCACATGCCTCCTATTTTTATTTAGATAAGATTACTTTTTTTTAGAATATTGGCTACAACAGTTTTAGCATCATTAACAGCAGCTACAACAGTTTTAGGGCCAGTGACTACATCTCCACAAGAAAAAACATTTTCAAGAGAGGTTTCAAAAGAGTCATTAACGACTACAGTTCCCCATTTATCAGTACTAACTCTATTTTCAGAGAGAACAATATTTTTTTTAGGACCCTGACTTACAGCAACGATTATAGATGTATAAGGGAAAGCTATATCACTGTCATTAAGAGTGATAAGTTTTCTATTCCCATTTTCATCAGTGAATGATTCAGTTCTTAAAAAAGTCATTAAGTCATCAGAAATCTCTTTTGGAGCAAGGTAGAATTTAAAATCTACACCATCCTCTTTAGTTTCAGCAATTTCAACTTTAGTGGCGGGCATATCCTCTTCACCTCTTCTATACATAACAGTTACGTGACTTCCCATTCTTTTAGCAGTTCTAGCGGCATCCATAGCTACATTTCCACCACCAATAACAAGTACATTATCACCTAGGTGATAAGATTCAGGTGAGATTAAATAGTTTATAGCATAGTGAACATCTCCTTTAGTTTCACCCTTGATACCCATTGGTTTAGGATTCCAAACACCAGTTGATATAATAATATAGTTAAATCCATCATCTTTAAGATTTTGAATTGTATGAGTAGGCCCAACTAAAGTATTGTATTTAATTTTTACACCCAGATTTAAAAGATAAGTTTCAAAAGTATCAATAAGAGACTTTGAAAGTCTAAACTCAGGAATACCATATCTTAAAACTCCACCTAACTTAGAGAATGCTTCAAAAATTGTAACTTTGAATCCCTCTTTTGCAAGTAAGATAGCAGCGGTAATTCCAGCGGGACCACCGCCAATAATAGCGACACGATTATCTGTACTATTTTGTTTTTCTAATGGAAGACTACTCAGATACTTAGAAGAGATCTCCTTTTCTATTGCTGGAAAATCTACTGGAGTACCTTTTATCCCTTTAATGCAATGTCCTGTACATTGATTTTCATGAGGACAAAGGATCGAGCAAAATACAGAAAGTGGATTATTTTTAAATAAAATATCTCCAGCTTCTTCAATTTTATTTTCTTTAAATAAATTTATAATATTTGGAATATCGGTAGAAATAGGACAGTGAATCTTGCAAAGTGGTTTTTTGCAATTTAAACATCTATTTGCTTCCTCTATTAAATTAATACTCAAAAACATCACCTCTTTAAAATGGCTGAGAATATTATTCTCAGCCTGTTAGGAATATTATAATGCTTTTTGAAGAATTTCTCTACTAATTTTTAAAGTTAAATCTCCACTTTCAGATAGAGCAGTTCTTTTATTGTGTTCTAAAGATTTTATAATGTCATCAAATTGATCTTCTGTGATATTATAATCTGAAAGATGAGTTTTCATTCCTAGACTTTCAAAGAACTCACGTGTCTTGCTTATAGCTAGCTCGATTTTCTTATCTTCATTTTCTTCACAGATATGCCAAACACGTTCAGCATATTGAATAAGTTTTTTTCTTTTTTGTTCTTTTCTAACTTCCCAAATAGCAGGCTGTAATACTGCAAGAGTCTTAGCATGATCTATTCCGAAGATAGCTGTAATTTCATGACCAATCATATGCGTAGTCCAGTCTTGAGGGACACCAGCACCGATAAGACCATTTAAAGCCATTGTAGCACACCAAACTAAATTAGCTCTAGCGTCATAGTTTTCAGGTTCATCTAAAGTAGTTTTTCCTACTTCAATTAAAGTCTGTAAAATTCCTTCAGCAGTTCTATCTTGGAATCTAGCATCTACCGGGTATGTTACATATTGTTCAACAGTATGTATAAATGTATCTACAATTCCATTAGCTACTTGAGTTTTAGGTAGAGTAAATGTAAGAGTAGGATCTAAAATTGAAAATTTAGGGAAAGTGAACATACTAAAAACAGGAACTTTTATATTTTTATGACTGATAACTGCACCATTATTCATTTCAGATCCAGTAGCTGGAAGAGTCACAACAGTTCCCATAGGAGTGGCTCTATCAACAGGAGCAAGTTCAAACTCTGGAGTTAAAAGGTCTAAAGCGTCTCCAGAATAGTTAGCAGCAAGTGCGATAAACTTAGTTCCATCCATAACAGAACCTCCACCTACAGCAAGTAAAAAATCTATATTTTTTTCTTTTACAATTTCTACAGCTTTCATTAATGTATCAAATTGAGGATTAGGTTCAATTCCACCAAATTCAAAAATCTCTCTATTCGGAAGGTTTTTTAAGACAGTTTCTAAAGTACCAAATTTTTTAACAGAACCTCCTCCGTAAGTAATAAGGACCCTAGCACCTTTTGGAACTAGTGAATCTAACTGATTAAGAGTATCTTTTCCAAAAACTATATGGGTAGGGTTATAAAAATCAAAATTTAACATATTATCATCCTCCAAATTTATTTCGTTATATGGAAACTATATACCTTAGAGTTAACTCTAAGTCAAGAAATTATTTACATGAGCTCTCTTTATTATCATACCATGCTATTTTTAAATCTAACTTATTCAAATTTTTGTAAAGCTCTTCAATCTGTTCAAGTATATTTTTTCGATGCTGTAGCAATATATTTTTTCTTTCTTCACAAGTATGGTCACCTTCAAGACTTAAATCCACAATTGATTTTATATCTTCTATTTTCATACCAGTATTTTTTAAGCATTTAATAATTTCAATCCAAAAAATATCATCATCTGTAAAAACTCTTACACCATTTTTATTTCTAGATATATTAACTAATAAACCACATTTTTCATAGTATCGAATTGTATGTTCTGTTAATCCAGTAACAGAAGCTACATTTTTTATAGAATAAGCCACATAATCCTCCAATGGTATATTTAAATATGTAGTATTTTTTTTATGATATCTGATCTCAAAATAATACCTAAATATTTATTATTTTCAACAACGTATATTCTTGTTACACCACGATTTATAAAAAGATATGAAATCTCCATAAGAGAGGCCTCTTTATCAATAGTGATAACTCCTTCAGTTCTGTATAAATCTTTTATAACCATTGTTTTTTCATTTACTAAATAATTTTCAAAAGGTTCTCCAATTGTGATAAAACTTAAATCATTTAAAAGGGTTGTATGTTTTGGCATTCCAAAAGCTATAAGCTCTCTTTCGGTAATTTCACCCAAAAATTTATTGTTATTATCAACTACAGGAATACCGCTAACTTTTTCAATAATAATTCTTTTAGCAATATCTTCTAGAGTATTTGTAACTTTGGCTGGTGAAGGGGTATGAGTATATAGGTCTTCTGCGATAATATTATGATCAATTTCAATCTTTGTTCGATCAAGAATTTCAATAGTCTTATCTGCTGATTTATAAGTTAAAATTTCATCTAAAACAGCTTTGTTTTTTAAACATAGTCTAGATATACCAGACATAATTTTTAAAATGTTCTTATTTTTTAAAACATCTGCAAGAATAAGGATAATAATTTTTACCTCTTCGGTTTTGTCACCTAAAGCTTTCATAAAAACAGGTTTTTCAGGGAAACCTATAGCAACAACAATATCATCAAAATATTCTAATCTAGCATGCGGGATAGCTATACCACATCCTATATAAGTTGACGCTTCTTCCTCTCTTTTCATAATAGCTTTTTTCATGATACTTCTTTCAATTTTTACTTGTTTATTAACTTTAGATACTTCATCTACAAGGTTAGATACAAGTTCTTCAAAACTATCCCCCTTTAAATTTGGAATAATTTTATCTTCAGAAAGATAACTGGACAATTTCATGTTTATCCTCTCCTTAACAATTTTTTAGTATATGTTAACACAAGGGTATTATATAATGTTTTTTTATAAAATAAAATAAAATATTAAAAAAAATGGTTAAGAGGGTATTCTTAACCATTTTAAATAATAAAAATTACATAACAATTTGATAAAGTTTAATTTGCTCATTTAATTTATCAAAATCAACAGCAGGGATTGTAACATCCTCACCATTTATAAGGAAAGTAATCTCTTCCTTACCTTTGGCTTTAGAATATCTAGAGAATAAATTAAGAGCAAAATCAATCTCTTCATCAGAAAGTTGACCATATGCAACCATATGAGGTCCAGGAACCTCTTTACCTCTAATAAACATAGTACCGTAATTTTTGTATTCGTCAATTTTTAAATTATCTTGCTCTTCTCTTCCAACAATTAGATATTTTCCTTTTTCAAATCTAAAGAATCTAC
>JAVWUC010000001.1:67923-110779 GCA_036667395.1 Cetobacterium sp.
TGCTCTTCTCTTCCAACAATTAGATATTTTCCTTTTTCAAATCTAAAGAATCTACCAATTTTTAAAAGATGGAAAAGATTTGAGTTTTCATCCTCAAGAAGTCCGTCTTGCTCAAGGATTTTAAGTCTCTTAGAATATCCAGGATCTGTTAAAAGACATCCTCCACCAGGGGTTGGATAATCAACAAGTCCATAACTTTCCATAAGTTCCATTTGCACTTTTCTACTTCTTCCTTGGATGTCAAGAAGCTGTGATCTATCTACCCAACCAAGTCTTTCAGGTTTACTTTCAGGTAAAAGTTTAGCTGAAAGAGGTCTAACGATAAGATCTTCAAGTCCAGGAGATAGAGCTTTTACTTTTTCAAGAGCTTGATAGTTTTGAGACATAGGTCTTTGTCCTAAAACTTCTCCAGAGATAATAAAAGATGCTCCAAATTTTTCCATAAGATCACCGGCAGTTTTAAACATAAGTGCATGACAATCAATACAAGGGTTCATATTTTTTCCACGCCCGTGTACAGGGTTTTTAAGAATATCAGTATGAATACTACTAAAGTTAACATATTCAAGTTGAACTCCTAATTGTTTTGCCATATTTTCTGCTTTTTCATTTTTTCCACCAAAGAAATGTGATACAAAGTTAAGAGCTATAACTTCAATCCCTTGATCTTTTATAACTTTTATTGCTAGAGCACTATCAAGTCCTCCAGAAAAAAGTGCTAATGCTTTCATAATTAAACCTCCACTTATTATTCGTGGTCAATATCTAAAAAAGTATTTTGTCTTAAATCGTTTTTTCCATCATAGAAGAAGTTAATATTTTTAGGAACAGAAGTAAAAACATTTTTACTTATAGGAATCCATTTAGCTTCTTTTATATTGATTGCTCCACTTAGAAAATCTAAGATTCTTTGAGCATCTTTACCATTTATATTTTCTAGATTTAATGTTACCACTTTGTCATTTTTTATATAATCTGCTATTTTTTTACATTCAGCAAAGCTTTTAGGATTTACAAAAATAGTCTGGCAATCCTCTTGAGAGCTATTAACAACAGTTTTACTCTCAGCTTTAGGAACAGTATTGTTTATAAAAGAGTGATTAGGCTCTTCTTTAGGCATCGTTCTAATATTAGGAACAGGACCAGCTAAAACATCCTCCTCTTCTTGAAGTTCATCATAAGAGTTTTCATCAGGATCAAAAGTAAGACCAACACTATCAGTAAAATCTTTAAAAGCATTTTTAAATTTAGTAATTTTCATTGTAACCTCCATTGTTAGTTTATTCGAATATTTTACTACCTACTCTAATTAAAGTTGCGCCCTCTTCAAGAGCAATTTTATAATCGTTACTCATTCCCATAGACAGTTCAGTTAGGGTATCGTTGAAATAAAGTTTGTTCAACTCATCTTTAAGTTCTCTAATTCTTCTAAAACCAGATCTAATAAAATCGTCATTATCAGTATACGGAGCCATAGTCATAAGCCCTTTTATATTGATATTTTTAAGATTTAATAGAGCAGGAATATCTTGAAGAAGTTCTAAGTAATCATATCCCTCTTTAGTCTCCTCTTCAAAAAGATTAATTTCTAATAGGACATCAATCTTTTTATTATGTTCTAAAGCTCTTTTATCAATCTCCTGAGCAAGAGATAATTTATTAACAGAATGAATCATGTCAATAAAAGAAGCGATATATTTAACCTTATTTTTTTGAAGATTCCCTATAAAGTGCCATTTTTTTTCAATTGGAAAATCAGAAAGTTCATCATTTTTTTTAGTTATAACTTGAACTCTATTTTCTCCTAAATTTTTAGCTCCACCCTCTAAAACTCTTTTAATAGTTTCAGAATCTACATATTTAGTAACTGCGATAAGTTCAACCTTTTCAGGATGTGGGGAATGAAATTCGATATCTTTAAAAATTCTATCTATATTTTCTGAAATATTCACAAAATCCTCCTAAAAAATTATATAAATTCACTAAAAACATCGTTTGCCATAAGAATACCCTTTTTAGAAAGGATATAGTTATTAGTGTCTGTCTTTATAAGAAAGCCTTTTTTAACCAATGTTTCACAAAGAGCTATATATTTTCCTCTAGGAGAAATTCCATCTGGAATAACTCTTAGGCCAAGTATATATTCATAAACCTCTTTTTCATCTGGAGATACAAATTCCTCTTCCAAAATAGGTTTTATACCACTAGATATCTTACCATAATATTCAGAAAAGGTTAAGTCATTTTTATAACGTATTCCATTATAATATCCGGATGCACCTAAACCTATTCCTAAATACTCCTCATTTTTCCAATATTTAGTATTGTGTAGAGCTCTTTTTCCAGGAAGACAGAAGTTAGAAATTTCATATTGAATATAACCTTGTTTCTCAGCTTCATCTATAATCAATTCATACATAGAGGCTTCTAAATCATTATCAGTTTCTTTGTATTCACCTTTTTCAAGTTTAGTAAAAAATTCAGTTCCCTCTTCCCAAATAAGGGAGTAGATTGAAAAGTGCTCGGGTCTTAAAGAAAAAAGTTTATTTAAATCAAGTTTTAAATTATCTAAAGTTTGGTTAGGAAGAGAAAACATTAAATCTAAGCTAATATTTTCAAATCCGGCTTCTCTTGCGAAAAAGAAAGCCTCCTCGCCTTCAGCAGAGGAGTGCATTCTTCCAAGTGTTTTTAAATTATCAGTATTAAAGCTTTGGATTCCTATGCTAACTCTATTTATACCAGCTTTCCTAAACTCTTTAAACTTTTCAAGATTTACAGTTTTAGGATTAACTTCTAAAGTGATTTCTGCATTTTCAACAATATTTAAGTTGGATAAAATTCTTGAAACTTGTTCAGGAGTAAGAAGGGACGGAGTCCCTCCACCAAAGTAAACAGTGTCTAAAGAGAAATTAGGATACATATTAATCTCTTTAATAAGAGCATCTACATATCGCTCTCTATCATCAATTGTTGATTTAAAAGATAGAAAGTCGCAGTAGTTACATTTATTTAAACAGAATGGAATATGTATATATATTCCGTTTAACATAAAAATTCCTCCATTTTAGTCAACAAAAGCTTCAAAATCTTTCATTGTTTTAGCTAATTTCTCGTTAGCCTTTTCCTCTGTTGAATCAACAACACAGAAGTAATATTTTATTTTCGGTTCAGTTCCAGATGGTCTTGCAGTAATATATGTATTGTCATCTAAAATAAATTGGATAACATTTGATTTAGGTAAAGGAATAGGATCAACTATATCAGATTCAAAATCTATCTTTTTAATAACTTTTTTACCTAAAAGAGTTTCAAAATTATTATCTCTTAAATTAGTCATTATTTTAGAGATAGCTTCGACACCCTCTTTTCCTTTTTTTGTAACTGCAATGATACCCTCTCTATAAAAACCAAATTTTTTATAAAGTTTTTCAAGTTCACAAGGAATAGAAGAACCTAAACTAGCATAATAAGCGGCCATTTCAGCTATAAGAAGCGTTGAAACAACAGCATCTTTATCTCTAGCGTGAGTACCTACAAGGTATCCGTAAGATTCTTCAAATCCCATTAAGAATGTAGCGTCAAAAATTCCTTCTTCAAACTCTCTTATTTTTTCACCAATAAATTTAAATCCAGTCAGTGTTCTAAAAATTTTAACATTTTTTTCTTTAGCAATGACATCAAGCATAGGTGTTGAAACGACAGTTGATATAACAGCGCCATTCTTAGGAATATCCTGTTTATTTTCAAGAATATAGTTCATCAATAAAAGTCCAATTTGATTTCCGTTGGGATAAATCCAGTTTCCACTAGGTTCTTTAACAGCAACCCCAATTCTATCAGCGTCAGGATCATTAGCCATACATATAGTTGCTCCAACTTTATCAGCAAGATCTATACTTAGTTTGAAAACAGCTGGATCTTCAGGGTTTGCATAAGAGCAAGTAGGAAAATTTCCATCTGGTTGTTCTTGTTCAGGAACAACAAAGATAGAATTAAATCCAGTTTCTGCAAAGACTCTTTTAACAGGTCTTCCACCAGTTCCATGAAGAGGGGAATAAACAATTTTAAAATTCTCTTTTCCAGGGATATTGTTATGAATTGTTTGAAGTTTAACTGCTTCTAAGAACTTAGTGTCCATAGATTCATCAATATATTCAACAAGTCCTCTTTCAAAAGCTAAATCTTTATCCATAATTTTAATATCATCAAAAGATTTAACATCGTTTACCATATTTACAATACCGCTAGCTTGAGGTTCAATAATTTGACATCCATCTTTCCAGTATACTTTATAACCATTGTATTCTTGAGGGTTATGCGATGCTGTAACAACAACTCCAGCAACAGCTTTCAACTCTCTTACAGCAAAAGAAAGCTCAGGAGTTGATCTCAAAGATTTAAAAAGATAAGCCTTTATTCCATTTCCAGCAAGAACAAGAGCAGTATTTAAAGCATATTCTTCAGAACCAATTCTGCAGTCATAAGCAATAGCTACTCCCATTTTTTTACCATCTTCACCAGTAGTTTTAAGGATATAGTTAGCTAGGCCTTGAGTTGCTTTTCTAATGGTATATTTGTTGATTCTATTGATACCAACACCTCTTACACCTCTCATACCACCGGTACCAAAACTTAGATTAGTATAAAATCTATCTTCAATCTCTTTAGGATTGTTTTCAATAGATTTTAAATCCTCTCTATCTTTTATATCGATATAATCCGAATTAAGCCATATATTATAGTTTTCTAAAGTAAATTTATCCATTTTAAAAATCCTCCCCTTAAATCATATCCCCCATACTAGGGCTTGAACTATTATTTATAGCTTCTTTTTTATTTGCAACAATAACTTCCGTAGTAAGAATAAGAGCTGAAATAGAACTAGCATTTTGTAGAGCCGAACGAGTAACTTTTGTAGGGTCTAAAATACCGTTTTCAATCATATTAACATATTCTTCTGTAGCAGCATTTAATCCAAATCCTGCAGGTAAATTCTTAACCTTCTCAACTACTACACCACCATCTAGACCAGCGTTTATAGCTATCTGTTTTAAAGGTGAGCTCAAAGCTTTTTTAACTATTTCAGCTCCAATCCCTTCCTCACCATCTAAAATAAATTCCTCCATAGAGTGGGCTATTTCGGCAAGAGCAACCCCACCACCTGCAACAACACCCTCTTCTACAGCCGCTCTAGTTGCATTAAGAGCATCTTCTATTCTCAATTTTTTTTCTTTCATTTCAACTTCAGTAGCAGCCCCAACTTTAATAATTGCAACACCACTAGAAAGTTTAGCAAGTCTTTCTTGAAGTTTTTCTATATCATATTCAGAAGTAGACTCACTGATCTGATTCTTTATTTGTATAATTCTAGAGTTAAGTTCAGAAGTATCACTAAGACCATCGATAATAACAGTTGTATCTTTTGTAACTTTAACTTTTTTAGCTCTACCTAAATGAGATAGTTCAGTTTCTTCAATCTTCATGCCTTTATCCTCAGAAATAACTTGTCCACCAGTAAGAATAGCAATATCTTCAAGCATAGATTTTCTTCTATCTCCAAAAGCAGGAGCTTTAACTCCAATTACATTTAAAGTACCTCTAATTTTATTTAAAACTAGAGTTGCTAGTGCTTCACCATCTAAATCTTCAGAAATAATAAGAAGAGGTTTAGAGGTTTGAACAGTTTTTTCAAGTAAAGGAAGAAGTTCTTTCATCGTAGATATTTTTCTATCTGTTATTAGAATATATGGAGAATCTAAAATGGCTTCCATTCTTTCAGAATCTGTAACCATATAAGGGGATAGATATCCTTTTTCAAATTCCATTCCCTCAACAATCTCTAAAGTAGTTTCAAGAGAACGAGCTTCTTCAACACTGATAACACCAGTTTCTCCCACTTTTTCCATAGCTTCAGCAATTAGAGTACCAATCTCTTTATCACTTGCAGAAATTGATGCTACTTGTGCAATTTCACTATTAGATTGAACTTTTTTAGATTTTTCCACAAGAAGTTTAATTGCGTGTTTTGTTGCCTTTTCAATTCCTTTTTTGATAAAAATAGGATTAGCACCAGCTGAAACCATTTTTAATCCCTCTTTAACGATGGCTTGAGCTAAAACTGTTGCAGTAGTAGTTCCATCCCCTGCAACATCATTAGCTTTAGTAGCAACCTCTTTTATAAGTTGAGCACCCATATTTTCAAAAGGGTCATCAAGTTCAATCTCTTTGGCGATAGAAACTCCATCATTTGTTATAAGAGGTGCACCATAAGCTTTCTCAAGAACAACATTTCTTCCACGAGGACCAAGAGTTATTTTAACAGTATCTGCTAAAATATTTACACCATCTTCTAATTTTTTTCTAGCTTCTGAATTAAATTTGATAATTTTCGCCATAAAAATAAACCTCCATTAAAATTTAATCTCATCTTTTAAATACTTGATTAAATCTTCTCTAGTTTCTTCGTTTCTAAGCCCAAACTCAATGTTAGCTTTAAGAAGACCAATTTTATTTCCTATATCATATCTTTTTCCTTTGAAGTTATATGCAACTACCTTTTGCTCATCATTAATCATTTTTAAAATAGCATCTGTAAGTTGAATTTCTCCACCTTTTCCAGGCTCAGTTGTTTCTAAATATTTAAAAATATCTCCAGAAAGTAAGTATCTTCCAAGACAAGCAAAATTAGATGGAGCTTCTTCAACACTTGGTTTTTCGATGAAATCAATCATTTCAACAGTATCTTCATCTAACGTTTTAGAAGGTTTAACAATTCCGTATTTAGATACATCTTTATTTTCAACCTCTTGAACACCAATAACACTAGATCCATATTTTTCATAGACATCTATAAGTTGTTTAGCAACCGGAGCTTCAGGGTTATAAACGATATCGTCTCCAAGAGCTATAAGGAAAGGTTCGTCTCCAATGAAAGATTTAGCTTTTAAAATAGCATGTCCTAGTCCTAAAGGATGATTTTGTCTAACATAATAGATATTAGCCATACTTGAAATATCATCAATTTTTTTAAGAAGCTCAAATTTACCATCTTTTTCAAGAGTATTTTCAAGCTCATAAGAAAAATCAAAATGATCCTCAATTGAATTTTTGTTTCTACCAGTAACAATTACAATATCTGTAATTCCAGATTGAACTAATTCCTCAACAATATATTGAAGAGAAGGCTTGTCAACAATAACAAGCATCTCCTTTGGTTGAGCTTTTGTAGCAGGTAGAACTCTTGTTCCTAAACCTGCTGCTGGTATGACAGCTTTAGTAACTTTTTTCATTGTATTTCCCCCTAGAATTTATTTTATTTTTGAACCTATTTTTACACTTGAATCTACTTCTACAAGTTTAAGTCTTTTCTTTTCAGTTGAGCTTAATAGCATTCCCTGAGAAAGAACCCCTCTTAACTTAACTGGTGGAAGGTTTAAAATAGCAAGAACTTTTTTACCAACTAACTCTTCAGGGTTAGGGTAATATTTTGCAATTCCAGAAACAATTTGTCTTATTTCATTTGATGTTTTTACTTTAAACTTAAGAAGTTTATCAGCACCTTCAATATTTGAAGCTTCTAAAATTTCTACAACTTGAATGTCAATTTTATCAAAGTCAGTGATATCGATAGGATTTTCTACTTCTAACTCTTCATTTATAGCAAGAGGATCCTTTTTAGCCTCTTTTTTTTCTACTTCTAATCTAGGGAATATAGGCTCAGGAGTTCCAAGAACATGCCCTTCTGTTAAAAGGTCCCAACCTTTGATATCTTCTATTTTAGTATCCATAATATCTTGTTCAAAACCAAGTTGGTTCCAGATCTTTTGAGAAGCAGTAGGCATATAAGGAGCTGTTAATACAGCAACTTTATATAGAGATTGAACAAGGAAGTTCATAACAGTTCCAAGTCTTTCTTTTTTAGCTTCATCTTTTATTAATAACCAAGGAGCAGTTTCATCAACATATTTATTCATTCTAGAAATGAATTTCCAGATTGCTTCTAAAGCTCTTGAGAACTCAACTCTATTCATATGGTAATCAACAATGCTAAGAGTCTCTTCCCAAAGCGTTTTAACTGAAGCGTCAATATCTTCCAATTCATTAGCTTTAACAATAACTCCGTTAAAGTATTTACCATACATTCCTAAAGTTCTATTTAAAAGATTTCCTAAATCGTTTGCAAGATCAGAATTTATTCTTGTTACGATAGAAGGAGTTGAATAATCTCCATCGTTACCGAAGTTAACTTCTCTCATTAAGCAGTATCTGAATGCGTCAACACCATATTTTTTTACTTCATCTAAAGGAGCTACAACATTTCCTTTTGATTTAGACATTTTTTCACCTTCAGAAGTCCACCATCCATGAGCTACAATCTTATCAGGAAGTTTAACTCCAGCAGATAAAAGCATACAAGGCCAAATTATAGCGTGGAATCTTAAGATATCCTTTCCTAAAAGGTGTACAACTTCAGAATTATTCCAGAACTTATCAAAAAGCTCAGGATTATTTTCATATCCAACAGCAGTTAAATAGTTTGTTAGAGCATCAAACCAAACATAAGTTATATGTCCTGGTGCAAACTCAATAGGGATTCCCCATTCAAAAGTGTTTCTAGAGATAGAAAGGTCTTGTAATCCTTGCTTTATAAATGATATAACTTCATTTTTTCTAGAGTGTGGAAGAATGAAGTCAGGATGTTTATCAATGTGCTCCAATAACATATCTTGGTATTTAGACATCTTAAAGAAATATGATTCCTCTTTAACTGTTCTTAGTTCTTTTCCACAATCAGGGCAGTGGTTACCATTAACAATTTGATTTTCAGGAACAAATGTTTCACAAGAAACACAATATTTCCCTTCATATTCACCTTTATAAATATCTCCTTTATCATGAACTGTTTTTAATATTTTTTTAACAGCATCCTTATGTCTAGGTTCAGTTGTTCTTATAAAGTCAGTATAGTTAATATCTAGTGCTTTCCACATCTCTATAAATCTAGGAGCCATAGAATCAGTCCAAGCTTGTGGTGTAAGACCTCTCGTCTTTGCAGCTTCTTCAACTTTTTGTCCGTGCTCGTCAGTTCCTGTTAAAAAGAAAACGTCAAACCCCATTGATTTTTTATATTTAGCAATAACATCTGCAGCTATTGTAGTATAAGCACTTCCAACATGAGGATCTCCATTAACATAATATATCGGTGTAGTTACATAAAAATTTTTACTCATTCATAATCTCCTTTCAAATATTTATTATTTTTTTCCTAATTTTATTTCAGCTTCTTTATCTAATTCAAGAAGTTCATCTCTAATGATATCTAAATAATCCTCTTTTTCAGCTTCTTTAGGGATAAAGATTGGATCTCCAATGATACAAACCATTTTTGAAAATGGTTTTGGCATTTGAAATTTATCCCAAGCTTTTTCAAAAATCCATTTATCACTAAAAGCTACGCCTACAGGTAAAATAGCTTTCTCAGATTTTTGAGCCAGATATATCATACCAGGTTTAACTTGATAAATAGGGCCTTTAGGGCCGTCTAAAGGGGTTCCAGCACTGTATCCATTTTTTACAAGTTTTATTAATTTTAAAACTGATTTTATAGAGTCTTTACCTGAAGAACCTCTAACTATTGTGAAACCCATTTTTTCAAGAGGAACTGAAATTAATTCTCCATCTTTAGATGGGCTAGCTAAAACAGCTTTATTTTCAGATATATTAGCTAATCCTAGAGATGCTCCAACAAGCTTATTGTGCCAAAATCCACAAACATAACCTTCGTTGTCTTTAACTAAAGGACTTTTTATGATTTCTACTTTCATAGTTTTTGAAATAATTTTTAATAAGTAGTATAGAATTAAGCCATACCTTTTGTATTTTTTATTTTCCATTAAAAAACCCACCTATAAATATAGTATTTTAAATTAATTATATCATAATTTTGATGTAAAAAAAAGCACCAACACAATAGTATTGGCGCTTTAAAATCTAAATTAGAATAGTCCAGGGATGTTGATTCCACCAGTAACAGCAGACATCTCTTTTTCAGCTAATTCATCAGCTTGTCTCATAGCCTCAGTAACAGCAGAAAGAACTAAGTCTTCTAACATCTCTTTATCTTCAATAGCATCTTTAATAGTCTCTTCAGATATTTTTATAGAAACGATATCTTTTTGTCCGTTAGCTCTAACTACAACAGCTCCACCACCAACAGAAGCTTCAACTTCTTTTCCTTTTAAAGAATCTTGAACAGCAAGCATTTCTTGTTGCATAGCTTGAGCTTGTCTTAAGATATCAGCTTGAGAGTTTCCTCCACTAGTTTTTTGTCCTTTTATTTTTCTAACCAATTTAATCCCTCCTAGAATTTATTGTGTAATTGTTATGATTATATCATATAAAAGAAGAAATTTTCAACTACAGATTTAAAAGCTCATATATAAAATTGGTTTAAATAATAGTTCATCCTCTTTTACTATTTTTTTAACAACTTCCCCCTTGCTAATATCTCTAAAGTTAAGCAAAGTTTGTATAGGTAAAAAGTTTGATTCAAACATAGATTTTAAGTTTTCTTCATAAGGAACCTCAACTATAGAATAGTTATCTTTTATATTTAAATCTGTAGCTAAAGTTTTAATAGTAGTATTGATTCCACCTATAGAGTTAACAAGACCGATATTTATAGCTTCCTCTCCTAGCCAAATTTTTCCTTGAGCAATTTTCTCAACTTCACTAAGAGGAAGATTTCTACCATATGCAACCTTATTTAAAAATTCATTATAAACTTTTAAATTTGATTTATAGATTTTTTCTTTTTTTTCAGGAGTCATATCAGCAGTTAAAGAGTACAGATCAGAGAATTTTCCTAAAGATACTTCTTCAAAATTTACACCAACTTTTTCACTTAATTTTTTAAAGTTAGGAATTAAGCTAACTACACCAATTGAACCTGTGATACTATCTTTATTAGCAAATATTTTAGTTGCAGCTGTGGAGATATAATACCCTCCAGAAGCAGCAACACTTCCAATAGAAACATAAACAGGTTTTGACATTTTTTTTATGCTATTATAGATGATATCTGATGCTAGGGCAGATCCACCAGGGGAGTTGACTCTCAAAATAACTCCTTTAATTTTATCATCCTTATCTACTTTTTCTAAAATAGGAATAATTTTTTCAGGAGTAATAGTGCTCGAAGTTGGAGTCTTCGAATCAGTATAATTGATTTCTCCTTCAGCATAAATAATTGCTATTTGATTTTTAGATGAACTTTTCTTAGGGAGTTGGTAGTCTTGAATTTCAGTTAAAGATTCAATATTTTTATCCTTTTTAAAGTTTTCCCAATAAGTTAATGAAGAAATCAATTTATTTTTATTTAAAATAGAAGAACTTTCTCCCATTAAATCTCCAGAAAGAGCTAGAGAATTAAATTTATTGATATCAATAGATAAATTTTTAGAAATATCTTCACTAAATAGTGTATATCCTTTATCAAGAATTCTTTTTAAGTCTTGTCTATTTTCAGGAGACATCTCTTTTCTTGTATAATTTTCGCCATAGGTTTTAAAGTCTCCAACATGTATAACATTTACATCTACACCTAGTTTTTCTGTTAAATCTTTGAAATAAGGTAGATCTTTAACATATCCTGTAATGTTAACAGTTGTAGATTCTGAAGGTGGCATAATCGATTCTGTAGAGTAACTACTTAGAAGAAGGGTATTATTATCCATAGATGTAGTATATGAATATATAGGTTTTTTAGATTCTTTAAATTCATTTAAGATCTCACCTAATTCACTAATTTGAGTTCTACTAAGTGTGTTTCCATCAAGAAATAAAACTAATCCAAGAATATTATCATCATCTTTTGAAGAATAAACCTTATTAAGAAGTTGGTAAAAATTAATTGAATCAGTTTTTAAATTTAAAGGTGTTTGAATAAAAGTTTCCTTAAAATCATTTGAAAGATCCACCTTTAAATACGTCTTTGTTGCAACAGGAGCTTTTTTAGTTTTTGAAAAATAGTTTATAGCTACAACAACTATAACTATGAAAAAGATAAATTTAATAATCATAGATGAAATTTCTCTAATAACAAATTTTAAGAAGTCAAAAACATATTTTAATATAAACATAGATTACTCTCCTTTTTCTTTATTTATCTCCTCTTCTAAAAGATCTAAAAGTCTGTTAAATTCAGTTGATACAGCTAAAAAGGTATCTTTTTTACTTAAATCTACCCCCGCTTTTTTAAGTTGATTCATAGGATGATCATTTCCACCAGATTTCAAGAGTTCAAGATAAGCATTTTTAGAAGCTTCCCTCTCTTCAGGAGTATACTTATCATTAGTTATTCTGCTATATAGATTAGCAGATGATGCAAAACTCGTTGCATATTGATATACATAGTATGGAGAATTATAAAAATGAGGAATTCTAGACCAAATAATCTTTTGTAATTCATCCATAGTCATCTCATCTCCAAAATATTCTGAGAATAGATTAGTCATAATATTATTTAAAATTTCTGGAGTAATAGCTTTTCCACTCTCAACTATCTGATGAGCTTGGTACTCATAGTCAGCAAATAAAGTTTGAATGTAGTAAGTTCCAACGATTCCACTTATAGCCTGCTCAATTAAAGCAATTCTTTCTTTGCTATCGGTTGTCTTTTTAAGCATATTATCTAGTAATAATCTCTCATTAAAAGTTGATGCAACTTCGGCTACAAATATTGTGTAGCTACTTATTGGATAAGGTTGGTTTTTAGTAGAAAGCATAGAGTGCATAGTGTGTCCAAGTTCATGTGCTAAAGTAAATACAGAGTCCATAGTTCCATTGTAATTTAAAAGCATATAAGGATGTACGTCATATATATTTATAGAGTAAGCACCACTTCTCTTGTTAGGTGTTTCATAAACATCTAGCCAACCTTCACCTAAAGCGGTATTTAAACCATCATAGTAACTATCACCAAGAGGTTTGACAGACTCTAAAACTGACTCTTTAGCCTCTTCATATGAAAATTCTTTGTTGTAATCAACAATATTAATTGAGTTATCATAATAGTGATATTCTTTAAGCCCTAAAGCTTTTTTTCTAAGGGCTATGTATCTTTTTAAAGGAGCTGTATTTTCTTTAGTTGATTCTATTAGTGATTTATAAACTTCAACCGGAATATCTTTTGGATTCAAAGATTTCTCTAAGCTACTTGAATAGTTTCTAGATTGAGCAGAAGCAAAATCTCTTTGAAGGATACTTTTATATATAGAAGCATAAGTGTTTTTATTTGTATTAAAAGAGTTATATAGTGCCTCAAAAGCTTTTTTTCTGTCTTCTTGATTTCTATTTGTGGCAACAATTTTTGAATATGCTGCATTTGTAATAGGAAGTTTTGTTCCATCAGAAAGCTCAACCTCATTCCATTTTATATCAGATGTTGAAAGCTCACTGTATATATCAGATGGAACTCCTAAATACTGTCCAAAATATGATAAAAGCTTCTCTTTATCAGCAGATAAAACATGTTCTTGAAGTCTATATATCTCCATTAAAGGAAATCTATTTGGCTCTAGAATTGGGTTTGCATCAATCCATGCAACCATAGTTTCTTTAGGGATAGTTAGAATTTCTGGAGTTATCCAAGATGAAGAGATTGAATAGTTGGCATAGATACTTTCAATCTCTTGTAGCTTTACAGAAGCTTCTTCATTTGTAGAATCTAAATCTCTTTGAAGATATGGGTAAAGATAAATTTTATCAAGAAGTCTTGAAATTTTTTCTTCTAGTTCAATAAATTCAATAAAAGTTTTAGAGTTATTAGCTAAGGTTCCTTTGTAAGCAGGAATTTTAGCCATCATCTCTTTAAGAGAATCTAAATCTGTATTCCAAAGTTCCCAATTAGGATAGATATCGTCTAAATTCCATTTGTATTTTGTGGGTATTTCATTTCTATTTTTTTGCATAGAAAGCTCCTCCTTTTTATTTTCAATTAATTTTGTATTACTTATCTCTTTAAATGGATTTTTGTTAGTCTCATAAAAGTAGTGCCCCAAAACTCCTACATTCGCAATTATGATAAGAAGTATAAACTTTTTCATAAAAACCCTCCCTATTCCTTTAATATATTTTATATATTACAACAAAAAATAAAAAATAGGAAGAGAACCTTCCTATTTTAAAAATTATTTTTCCTCATCCAATCTATCTTTTGGAAGTATTTTATTAAGAGTAACACCTATAAGAGCAGCAATTGCTAGTCCTGATAGAGAAACCGTTTTCCAAATTATAATATTATCAATTGCAATTCCTAGTACAAAGATTAAAGAAGCAATTAGAAGATTTCTTGAATTAGAGAAATCTAACTCAGCATCAACAACAGTTCTAACTCCAACTGATGCAATCATACCGAATAGTATAATTGAAACTCCTCCCATAACAGGTGTAGGAATTGTTTGTAAAATAACTCCAAATTTTCCAATAAAGCTAAGAACAATTGCGTAACAAGCAGCAATTCTTAATATAGCCGGATCATAAACTTTAGTTACAGCAAGTACTCCTGTATTTTCACCGTATGTAGTATTAGCGGGACCACCAATAAGACCAGCAGCAACAGTAGCTACTCCGTCCCCTAATAGAGTTCTTGAAATTCCAGGATTCTTAAAGAAGTCCTTTCCAACAACAGCTCCATTTGTTGTGATATCTCCAATGTGCTCAATAAAAACAACAAGAGCGATAGGAGCGATAGCAAGGATAGCTGTAAGTGAAAACTTAGGTAAAGTTAATAAATCTTTTAATGCTTCTGTAGAGAAACCAATCCAACTAGCATTGGCTATGGGAGTGAAATCAACCATTCCTAAAAACATAGATACACCATAACCTAAAATAACAGATATTAAAATAGGAACAAGTCTAAAAAATGATTTTTCAAGAATAGAAACACTAATCATACTTATAACTACAATCATAGCAACAATTAAACTTTTTGAGTCAAAATGTCCATTTGAATAACCAGCCATAGATAGAGCTACTGGGCTAAGTCTTAGACCGATAACCATGATAATAGGTCCTACAACAACAGGTGGAAAAAATGATTTTATTTTTTCAACTCCAAAAACTTTAATCATCCAAGACATGAAGATGTAAACAAAACCAGCAGAAATAACACCACCTTTAATAGCTGCAATTCCTTCTTCCTTTAAAACAAGAGAAAGAGCACCAATAAAAGCGAAAGATGATCCTAAGAACACAGGAACAATTCCTTTAGTACATAAGTGAAAAAGTAAAGTTCCAATACCAGCGGAAAGAAGAGCCACTGATGGGTTCAGTCCAGTTAAAAAAGGAACTAAAACTGTGGCTCCAAACATAGCCAAAACGTGTTGAATTCCTAGCAATAACTTACTTTTTGTTGATAAATTAGTCATTTTATAATCCTCCATAAATTTTTTTACCATTAAATAGACTACAGTATTTCAAGAAAAATGTCAATCTAAACTTAACGTTCCTAAAAGTTTTCCAGAGGAGAATTTAACAGTAGCGTTTTCGGAAGTAATAACATTGCTTATACAAGTTGAGTCACCTCTTTTTAAAGTGTGGTTAAATAGTGGATATTGAAATCCATCCAAAGTCAAATCTAAAACTTCATCAGAAAAAGGGATAAAAGATATTGTTTTTCCTTTTAAGAAATTAAAATTTTGATTATTTTTAACAAGAAAAAGTTTCTCAAACTCATTTATAAAAGTTAAATTATTATATTTAAAAATTAAATTTATATTTGTAAGTGTATGGTCAATACGGCCCCCAAGTCCACCAATAACATATATTTCGTCAAAATTTAAAGAAGAGACATACTCAATAAGAAGTTCTCCATCTGTAAAATCTTTATCTCTATTAAATTTTTTTAATTTAACAGATCGATCTATGAGCCACTCGATATATGTAGTGTCCAAAGAATCGAAATCGCCCCAAACTTCTGTTGGCGTAATATCTAATTCAATAGCTTTTTTTGCTCCTCCATCTGCACAAAATAGAGAGTGTTCTTTAATGTTTAAATTGTCATAGAAAGAGTTTTCTTTAGGAAATTCTCCATTTAAAAAAACAAAAGCTTTAGTCATCATCGTGTTCTGTATCTACGATTAAAAAAATTGGTAGATGGTCAGAAACCTCCTTTCTAGTTTTTATATAATCTTCTTTTGTGATATCAAGAGCTCCACTTTTCCCCTTGAACTCCTGTGTATATTTTTTTGAAAGAAAAATATTATCATATGAATTTGCAAATCCTTTTGTTCCAATTGTAGTTTTAATAGATGGATCTAAAGTATAAACAATCTTATCCTTATGAGCTAAAAGATTTTTAAAAGCAGAGTCATTAGCAGAAAGGTTAAAATCTCCACCAATAAGAATGTCATTTTCTTGACCATCTAAATCTTGAAAATAGTTATATACATTAATTAATTGATTAGCTTCAAATTGTCTCTGACTGACTTTTTTTCCATAGATAGAGTGAAGTAAAACAAATGTAAAATCAAAATTCCCTATTTTAAAAGTTGCACCAAAAGGTTCTCTAATAAATTTATCTCCAGGATCAGGATAGTATCCTTCACTTTTTATAAATTCAACTTTATCTTTTTTATATATGTATGCATAATATTCTTTATATTCATCTGTTCCTACAGGATAAGGAGCGATAAAATAACTCCATTTGTCATCACTAACTTTTTCAATTTCACTTAAAAGTTTATGTACCCCTTTTTTATTCATGACTTCAACTAATCCAATAATATCAAAAGGTTCAACAGATTTAGCAAGATGCGTGTAATCTTTATCTCCTTTTCCCAATCTCAAGGTATTAAAAGATGCAATATAAGCTTGAGTAAGTGGTTTTTCATCAGAAAAAAGAAGCGTAAAAAAATTCAATACAATAAAAATAAGTAATAATTTTCTTTTGAAAAGATTGTTCATAAAAATACCTCCAAAAAAAATACCTCCAAAGGAGGCATTTTAGTAGTTTTCAGGGAACATTATTTTTTCCACACCTTCAATAATGATATGAAGTATCATCATATGTATCTCTTGGATTCTATCAGAAGTTTCTCCAGGAATTATGAATTCATAATCACACATCCCTTTTAGTTTTCCTCCATCCTTACCAAGAAGTACACAAGTTTTAAGTCCCATTTTTTTAGCTGCTTCTACAGCTTTGATAACATTTGCAGAGTTACCACTAGTAGAGATACCAATAAACATATCTCCCTCTTTACCGTAAGCTTCTACTCCTCTTGAAAAGATATAGTCAAAACCATAATCATTTCCTACACAAGTAATGTGAGAAGAATCAGAAAGAGATATAGCAGGTAGCGCCCTTCTATTTTGTCTAAATCTACCTGTAAATTCTTCAGCAAAGTGAAGTGCGTCACAGTTACTTCCACCATTTCCACAGATAAGTACTTTATTTCCAGCTTCGAAAACAGATGCTAAATCTTTAGCAACTTTTTCTGTTTCTTTTTTTTCATTTTCTTCTTTTATAAAATCTTCTAAAAGAGAAAGAGTAATTTTATATGAATCTAATAGCGACATATAAACCTCCTAAATTTTAATTAAAGTTTAAAGTTTTTTACAAAGTTGATAAATTTAATAATGTGAGCTAAATTTTTCTTATCCTTAGTTATAACAATCTGATAAGAGTCTGTAACTTCATCAATTGTTCTGATAACTTTGAATTCCTCACTTTGAATCTCTTTGTAAACAGCGTAGTAAGGGAGGATAACATTACCCATACCCTCTTTTACCATCCCTTTGATAACACCCAAATTACCAAGTACAGGGATTTTTGTATTAAAACAAATATGATTTTTATCTTCAAGATGGCTTATTGCCTTATCATTGTTGTAGATATTTTTTCTTGATATAAGTGGCTCTTTAGATACAGCTTCTAATTTCAATGAATTTTTTGACCCCACTAATAGATAAGGAACAGAACCGACAGTAATAACCTCAAGGTTAGGATCTGTGATATGCTCTTCATCGATTAAAAGAATATCTAATTCACCTTCTTTTAAAAGCTTAAGAAGCCAATCTTTTGTAGATATTGTAATATCATATTCAATTTCATCGTGAATAGATATAAAATTTTTCATTAAAAGAGGTAATAGAGGTTCACCAATAACAGATGTAGCTCCAATAGATATTTTAGCTTTATCCAGATTGATGATTCTTTCCATCTCTTTTTCTGCTCTTTTTACTTTTTCAAAGATTTCCTCTGCCATTTTGAAAAGAGCTTCCCCAGTGTAAGTTAATTTTATTTTCTTAGAACTTCTATCAAAAAGTTTAGAATTTAAAATCTCCTCAAATTTTTTAACTTGTATTGAAACCGCAGATTGATTTATGTATAATTTATTAGCTGCTTTAGTAAAACTTTTTTCTTTAGCTACCTCATAAAATATTCTTAAATAATGTAAATCCAATTGTATCACTCCCAAACTATTATTCATATGTATAGTTACTATTCTATTTTAACATAATTTTAACACAATGAATACATTTTATTTAAAAAAAGTAGTAGAAAAATTAATTTCTACTACTTAAAATTTTAAAATTAATCTCCTATTGGAAGTTTTTTAAGTTTTCTACCAATTTATCATATTTATCTTGGAACTCTTTTTGGATTCTTCTTTCTCTATCTAAAATGTGTTCAGGAGCTTTAGAAGTAAATCTTTCATCAGATAATTTAGCATTAACTTTATCTAAATCTTTCTTTACTTTTTCAAGTTGCTCATTTATTTTCTTAACCTCAGCTTCAGTATCTAAAAGACCAGTTAAAATCATAAATACTTCTGAATCACCATTTACTCTAAATCCGCTTTGCTCAGGAGTTGCTAGATCTGAACCAACAGTTAGCTCTTCTATTTTAGTAAGCTTAGTAATAAATAGCTCATTAGTTTTTAAAGTTTCTAACTCGATAGGGTTAGAAGTTCTAATAACAACTTTAGCTTCTTTAGCTGGAGAGATTCCTCTTTCAGCTCTTATATTTCTTAGAGAAGAGATTAATCCTTGAATATATTCAAAAGCTTTCTCTTTTTCATCACTAACTAGAGAATCATTGCAAACAGGATAATCTGCTAACATGATTGTATCTCCAGATAATTTAATTTTTTGCCAAATCTCCTCAGTGATAAATGGCATAAATGGATGTAAAAGTTTTAATCCAGACTCTAATACAGTCCATAAAACATATTGTGCAGTTTGTCTAGATTTTATTCCAGACTCTTCTTTATTATAAAGTCTAACTTTAGCAAGCTCAACATACCAGTCACAGAAGTCTCCTCTTAAGAATTCATAGATTGATTTTCCAGCTTCATCAAGTTGGAACTTCTCTAATTTATCAGCAACATCTTTAGCAGTTTTGTTAAGTCTTGAGAATATCCATTCATCAACAAGTTCTAATTCAACATTTGATTTATCAAATGATTTTATATCGAAATCTTCAAGGTTCATTAAAACGAATCTTGAAACGTTCCAAATTTTATTAGCAAAGTTTCTACCCATTTCAATTAATTTCTCAGAGAAATGAACATCTTGTCCTTGTGATGTGTTGTATAACATAGTAAATCTTATAGCATCAGCACCGTATTCTTGAATTAGATTGATTGGATCAGGAGAGTTTCCTAAAGATTTAGACATCTTTCTTCCAATATCATCTCTAACTATTCCATGAAGATATACATTTTCAAACGGAATATCATCCATAGTATACATACCAAACATTACCATTCTAGCAACCCAGAAGAATAATATATCGGCACCAGTAACTAAAGTTGAAGTAGGATAGAATTTATCAAGTTCTGGAGTTTTAGCTGGCCAACCTAAAGTAGAGAAAGGCCATAATGCAGATGAGAACCAAGTATCAAGAACATCAGTTTCTTGAGTTAACTCAACATCTTTACCGTAGTGAGCTTTAGCTTGAGCATAAGCATCTTCATCAGTTTTAGCTACAAATATATGCATATCTGGTCCATACCAAGCAGGAATTCTATGTCCCCACCAGATTTGTCTAGAGATACACCAGTCTCTTATATTCTCTAACCAGTTGTAATAAACTTTTTCCCATCTCTTAGGCATTAATTTTACTTTACCGTTTCTAACAACTTCTAGAGCTTTTTTAGCAAGAGGTTCCATCTTAACAAACCATTGCTTAGAAACTCTAGGTTCTATAACAGTATTACATCTGTAACATCCACCAACATTATGGCTATGAGATTCAACTTTAACAAGGAATCCTTGAGCATCAAGATCTTCTACCATTTTCTTTCTAGCATCAAATCTATCCATACCAGCATAAGCAGGGTACTCATTAGAAACTTTACCATCTGGAGTCATCATGTTAATTATAGGTAGATTGAACTTTTGTCCTAAAGCAAAGTCGTTAGGGTCATGTGCAGGTGTTATTTTTAAAGCTCCTGTACCAAATTCCATATCAACATATTCATCAGCAATAACTGGAATCTCTCTTCCAACAAGAGGAAGAATAACTGACTTTCCAACTAAATGAGAGTATCTCTCATCGTTAGGATTAACAGCGATAGCAACGTCAGCTAGCATAGTTTCAGGTCTTGTAGTTGCGATAACTAAAAACTCATCAGAGTCTTTTACAGGGTATCTAAGGTTCCATAAGAAACCAGCTTTCTCTTCATGCTCAACCTCATCATCAGCTAATGCAGTACCACATCTTGGGCACCAGTTAACCATGTACTCACCTTGATATATCAGTCCATCATTGAAAAGTTTAATGAAGATATCTTTAACAGACTCAGATAATCCTTCGTCCATAGTAAATCTTTCTCTTTGCCAGTCAAGTGAAGCACCAATTTTTCTTAGCTGATTAGTTATAGCTCCACCATACTGCTCTTTCCATTCCCAAACTTGTCTGATAAACTCATCTCTACCAAGATCCTCTTTAGTTAAACCTTCATCAGCAAGTTTTCTTTCAACTTTGTTTTGTGTAGCGATACCTGCATGGTCAGTTCCAGGCATCCATAAAGTGTTGTAACCGCTCATTCTCTTATATCTAACAAGAACATCTTGAATACTGTTATTAAGGATATGCCCCATATGAAGTATTCCAGTTACGTTAGGAGGTGGAATAACAATAGAGTAGTTTGGCTTATTGTCATCCATAGAAGCTGCAAAAAACTTTGATTCCTCCCAATATTTATACCATTTTCCCTCGATTTCACCAGGGGAATATGTAGTAGCTAATTCATTCATTTAAAAATCCTCCTATTCTGTTTCTCCATTTAAATATTGTTCAATAAAATCTAAAATTTGTTGTTTTCCATTATTGTTTAGTGATGAGTGGAAGAAAACATCCTCATTATGGAAATCAATTTTAGTTCTAATATCTTTTAGAGCTTTAAACTTATCATTATTTGATACCTTATCCATTTTAGTAAAGATTATTTTGAATGGAGTACCATAATGATCTAGCCATCTTAACATATCTAAATCTTCATCACTAGGAACTCTTCTGATATCTAGAAGAACAAAAACTAGTTTTTTTCTAGGACTGGCAAGGTATCTTTCCATTGTTTGTCCCCATTCTTTTTTCATCTCTTTGGGAACTTTAGCAAAACCATATCCAGGTAAATCAACAAAGAAAACTTCTTTGTTGATTAGGAAATAGTTAATTAACTGAGTTCTACCTGGAGTTTTACTTGTTTTAGCAAGTTTATTTCTTCCTGTAATACTATTAATAAGTGATGATTTTCCAACGTTAGATCTACCAACGAAGGCAAACTCATAATTATTTAACTCTTCAGGGTAATCTCTTTCAAATACAGCTGATTTAACGAAATCTGCTTGTTTTATATTCATCTTTTTACCTCTTTCTATTATTTTTCAAGAGCAAGTTTTTCAACATCCTCATAGTTAGAAGCAAAATATATTTTAATATCTTTTGTCACTTCAGCAGGAATCTCTTCAACATCAACCTTATTTTCATCAGGAAGAATAATGTTTTTTATTCCAGCTCTATGAGCTCCAATAACTTTCTCTTTAATTCCACCAACTGGAAGAACTTCACCTGTTATAGTGATTTCACCAGTCATTGCAAATGTTTGTTTTACTTTTCTGTCTGTTAAAACAGATAGAATTGTAGTAGTTATAGCTGTTCCAGCAGAAGGACCGTCTTTAGGTGTAGCTCCTTCAGGGAAATGTAAATGTATATCCTTCTTTTCAAGAATTGTTGGATCAATTCCATATTTTTCTAGATTAGCCTTTAAATAAGTGAAAGCTACCATAGCAGACTCTTTCATTACATTTCCAAGTGTTCCAGTTAAAGAAAGGTTTCCTTTACCTGGGATTTTAACTCCTTGAACTTCAAGAGTCATTCCACCAACAGATGTCCATGCTAAACCATTAACAACTCCAACTTTAGAAATTGCTTTTTTAGCTTTTTCTGGTCTGAATTTAGGATGTCCAAGATATGATTCAAGGTTTTTAACTGTTATGCTTATAGATTTTGAATCAGAATCTAATACTTTTCTAGCAACTTTTCTGAAAAGAGATGAAATTTCTCTCTTAAGATTTCTAACTCCAGCTTCTCTAGTATATTCATCAATGATTTTTAAAACAGCTTTATCTGTAAATGAAATCTTATAGTTAGTTAGACCATTTTCAATTTGAGCTTGTTTGATAAGATAGTTATTAGCTATATGAAGTTTTTCAAATTCAGTATATGATGAAAGATTTATGATTTCCATTCTATCTCTTAAAGGACCAGGAATATTTCTTAAATCATTTGCTGTTGCAATGAAAAATACTTTAGAAAGATCAAATGGCATATCTAAGTAGTGATCTTCAAAGTGCTTGTTTTGTTCAGGATCAAGAACTTCAAGCATAGCAGAACTTGGATCTCCTTTGAAATCACTAGACATCTTATCAATTTCATCAAGAAGAATAACAGGGTTAGTACTTCCTGCGTTTTTGATAGCTTTAATTATTCTACCAGGCATAGAACCGATATATGTTCTTCTGTGTCCTCTAATTTCAGCTTCGTCTCTAACTCCACCAAGAGAAACTCTAACAAAATTTCTTCCTAAAGAATCAGCTATAGATTTAGCTAGAGATGTTTTACCAACACCAGGTGGTCCTGATAAACAAAGAATAGTTCCTTTCATATCTGGATTTAACTTTTTAACAGCCAAATAATCTAAGATTCTTTCTTTAACATCTTTAAGTCCATAGTGATCTTTTTCAAGAACATTATGAGCTATTTTTAAGTCTAGAGTTTCAGGAGTAAGAACGTTCCAAGGAAGTTCTAAAACATTTTCTATATAAGCTCTTGAAACAGTAGCTTCAGCAGAGTAAGGAGCCATTTTAGAAAGTTTTTTAAGTTCAGTTTCTAACTTTTGTTTAGCCTCAACCGGAAGATTTGTAGCATTAATTTTTTGTGCCAAATCATCAGTATCCTCATCTCCGCCATTTTTTCCAAGTTCCTCTCTAAGAGTGTTGATCTTCTCTCTAATAAAGTAACTTTTTTGGCTTTCATTAATTTTATCTTTAACTTTTTGATCTACTTTCTGTTCGATAGAAGCGATCTCAATTTCATTGTTAAGAATTTCAAGAAGTCTATATCCTCTAGCAGTAACATCTAAAGCTTCTAAAATTTCAGTTTTTAAAGAGTCTTCAATCTCTAAATTATAAGCAACTGAATCAAAAACTTTACCAGCTTTTCTAAATCCTTTTAGTTGAACCATAAGTTCAGCACTTATTTGATTAGTTAATGATGAATATTCCTCATAAAGGCTAATAACTTTTCTTTTTAAAGCTGTTAGTTCAGATGAAGGTTCCTCTGTAGAAGAGATAACACTATAATCTGCAAGAAGAATTCCATCCTCTTCAACAACATTTTCAATAAGAACTCTCTTATCAACCTCAATTAAAATCTTAAGACTTTTATTAGGAAGAGGAATAGTTTGAATAATATTAGCTAATACACCTATCTTGTGAACTCCTTCTGGAAGAATAGGATTCTCATCTAAAGGATCTTTTTGAAGGCTAAGAACTATTTTATTTTTTGATTTCATTGCAAAATTCATTGTCAATAAACTTCTTTCTCTTCCAACATAAAGAGGAGAAGCTGCTCCAGGGAAAAGTACCATCTCCCTAGTAGGTAAAAAAGGTAATCTACTCATAAGTAATCACTCCTTAACGTTCAATTTTAACTTTATTTGAATCTTGAATTGATTCCTCGGTAATAGTAACTTTTTTAATAGTTTTATCCGAAGGAATTTCAAACATCAGTTCAGTCATGATGTTCTCGATAATAGATCTAAGTCCTCTAGCTCCAATTTTTCTATCTAGAGCAAGGGCTGCAATTTTTTTAAGAGCTGCCTCTTCAAATTCAAGATCAACATTTTCCATCTCAAAGAATTTCTTATATTGTTTTACAATAGAGTTTTTAGGCTCAGAAAGAATTTGGATAAGTGCTTTTTCATCAAGAGGAGATAAAGTTGTGATTACAGGTAGTCTTCCAACTAACTCTGGAATAATTCCCTGTTTAACTAAATCCTCAGGAAGAACCTTACCTAAAAGTTCAATCTCTTTATTTTCAGTTAAAGCATTTTGAGAAGCACCAAATCCTAGAACTTTTTTATTTGTTCTAGACTTAATAATTTTTTCCATTCCTTCAAAAGCTCCACCAACAATAAATAATATGTTTGTTGTATCAACTTCAATTAACTCTTGATTTGGATGTTTTCTACCTCCTTGTGGAGGAACTTGAGATTTAGTTCCCTCTATAATTTTAAGTAGGGCCTGTTGGACCCCTTCTCCTGAAACATCTCTAGTAATAGAAACATTTTCAGATTTTCTAGCGATTTTATCTATCTCGTCAATATAAATAATTCCTCTTTCAGCGGCTTCAACATCGTAGTCAGCGGCTTGTAAAAGTCTAACTAAAACATTTTCAACGTCGTCTCCAACGTATCCAGCTTCTGTCAATGTAGTAGCATCAGCGATAGCAAAAGGAACATGAAGTGTTCTAGCTAAAGTTTGAGCCAAAAGAGTTTTTCCAGAACCAGTAGGTCCAATTAAAAGTACGTTTGATTTCTGTAACTCAACATCTTTACTACCTTGGTCTTTATGCATAATTCTTTTATAGTGATTATAAACAGAAACAGCCAAAACTTTTTTACTGTCATCTTGACCGATAACATATTCATCAAGTCTTTGTTTTATCTCTTTTGGTGTTGGCAATTGTATACCTGTTAAAGAGTGGTTTGAAGAACCATCTGTCGTCTTCTCTCCATAGTAGATGTCGTTTTCATAACCAAGCATATCAAAACAAGTTTCGATACATTCATCACAAATAAATGAACCATCAATTCCAGAGAAAAGTTTAGAAACTTCATCTTGTCCTCTTCCACAGAAAGAGCAATGTTCTTTTTTATTCATCTTTTCCCTCCTATTTAACGAATACATGATCTATAAGACCAAATTCTTTGGCTTCTTCAGCACTCATAAAATTATCTCTTTCAGTTGAATTTAAAATTTCTTCAACTGTTTTATTTGTATTTTTACTTAGAATTTTAGAAGTTAAATCTTTCATTCTTAATATCTCTTTAGCTTGAATTTCAATATCAGTAGCCTGTCCTTTTGCTCCACCTAAAGGTTGGTGAATCATTATTCTAGAGTTTTCTAATGAAAATCTTTTTCCTTTCGCTCCTGCAGAAAGTAGAAGAGCTCCCATACTAGCAGCTTGTCCAATACAAACAGTTTGAACATCTGGTTTAATATAGTTCATAGTATCATAGATTGCCATACCAGAGGTAATAACTCCTCCTGGGCTATTTATATACATAATTATATCTTTATTAGGATCTTCAGCTTCTAAAAATAGGAGTTGAGCAACAATTGCGTTAGCTATCTGGTCATCAATTTCACAACCTAAGAAGATGATTCTATCCTTAAGAAGTCTAGAATAGATATCGTAGGCTCTTTCACCTTTTCCTGTATTTTCAATAACTGTTGGACTATACATTTTTATCCCTCCTTTAAAAACTTAAAGTTAAATACTAAAAATATTTTTGGTATTTAACACTAATTTTTTAAAAAGCAGTATTGAGCAGGGAAAACCCTACTCAATACTGGT
Source organism: Cetobacterium sp. (assembly GCA_036667395.1). Taxonomy (GTDB): domain Bacteria; phylum Fusobacteriota; class Fusobacteriia; order Fusobacteriales; family Fusobacteriaceae; genus Cetobacterium_A. The sequence goes on from JAVWUC010000001.1 coordinate 94,076, forward strand.
TAATATAAATTACTTAGCGTTATTAACAATAACTTCAACAGCTTTTTGAGCTACGATTTCGTGCTTTAAGCTATGTTTGAACTCATCTAAGTTAGAGTTTTTAGTTAACTCTGCATTTAATTGCTCTACAGACATTCCGTACATTTTAGCAATCTCTTCAGTTCTTTTGTTTAATTCTTCTTCAGAAACTTCAATGTTTTCAGCTTTAGCAACAGCTTCTAAAACAAGGTCAACTAAAACTTTGTTGTGAGCCATTGGAGCGATTTGGTTGAAAGCTTGCTCTTTAGTCATACCAGTCATTTTTAGGTATTGATCAAGATCCATTCCTTGCATAGCTAATTGTTGGTTCATTTCAGCCATTCTGTTTTCAACTTCTCTAACAACCATAGACTTAGGAGCTTCAACTTTAGATTCAGCAACTAATTTTTGGATTAATTTTCCAACGAAGTTGTTTTGAACTCTAGCTTCTTCTCTAGCTTTGATCTCTTCAGTTTTCTTAGCTTTTAAATCTTCAACAGACTCAAAACCAGCTTCTTTAGCGAACTCATCGTTTAACTCAGGGTTAGATAAAGTTTTGATAGAGTTGATTTTTACTTTGAATGTAGCAGGTTTTCCAGCTAAAGCTTCAGCATGGTACTCAGCAGGGAATGTTACGTTAACTTCTCCCTCTTGTCCTACAGTGTATCCAACTAATTGATCCTCAAATGTATCGATAAACATTTTTGAACCTAATTTTAATTGGTGAGAATCAGCTTTTCCACCTTCGAAAGGAACACCATCAACAAATCCTTCAAAAGCAAGATCTACAGTGTTACCCATTTCAGCTTTGTGCCCTTCAGCAGCATCTTCTAATTTAGCTTTAGAAGCCATCATGTTTTCAATCTCTTTATTTAAAAGTTCTTCAGACATTTCGAAAGTTTCTTTCTCAACTTCTAGTCCTTTGTATTCTCCTAAAGTAACTTCTGGATAAACATCAACTTTGAAAGTGATTTCAAGAGTTTCTTTCATCTCAGAAACAAGGTCATAGATGAAACTTACTGGAGAAATTTTCTCTTCAGCGATAACTTTATCAAAGTTAGCTTTTAATACAGACTCAACAACCTCTTCTTTTATAGCATCAGCATAAGCAGCCTCAACTTTGTTTAAAGGAGCGTGTCCTTTTCTGAATCCAGGTACTTCAACTTGAGAAGCAACTTTCTTAAGAACCTCAGCTTTAATTGGTGATAACTCTTCAGCCGTTAAAGTCATTTTTATCTCAACTGCTGAATGCTCAATTTTTTTTAATTCGTGTTTCATTTTTTCCTCCTTAAAGTATATTATGTATTTAAATATCTTAAGCTTTTTGAGCTTTAAGATCTTTTAAACGAAACTGATAGAACTCTTCTCCTCTGTTTATAATCTTTTCAGGATAATAAACGATGTCATATACTGCGTTCTTACTACTTTTTAGAAGTTTAGAACTCAGATCAAAAGCAACTAAAGGGAAAGATTTTCCATTTTTAATTAAAAAACCATTAAAATGTCTATTTTCAATACCGAAAAATTTAGTATCTACTATTTTGACTCCTTTATCTAAAAAATAAGGATGTCTATTTTCTAAGCCAAAAGGCCCTAGTTTTTTTATATCTTGAATAATATCTTTATCTATTGTTTCAATAGGTAGTTCTAAATCAATCTCTAGAGTTTTGGTCTGCTTGTTAGGATGCTCATGAACTTGAATCTCTTTTTCAAAGAAAGATTCAATATATGGAAGCTCCTCTTGATTAGCAATAAATCCAGCTGCTAAATCGTGTCCACCAAATCTAATTAATTTATTTTCAACAAGTTTTAAAATATTAAAGATATTAACTCCTGGAATACTACGACAAGAAGCTTTAGCCACGCCATCTTTTAGGGATATCATAGCAACAGGAAGGTCATATTTAACACTCAGTCTTGAGGCAACAACCCCAATAACTCCTGGGTGCCATTTTTCAGAAGCTACAAAAATATACTTTAAATTTTCAGTCCCCTTTTTTTGGACCATACTATTTGCTTCGTCAAAAATAACTCTTTCTAGCTCTCTTCTTTGTTTGTTTGATTTTTTCATTTCCTCAATAATGTTGTATATTTCAAAATCATCAGTTTTCATGAAAAAATCAGCTCCAAGTTTGGAGTTACCTAGTCTTCCTAGGGAGTTGATAAGAGGGGATACAAAATAACTAATATCTGTTGTACTAATATCTTTATTGTAAAGTTTTAAATATTTCATAAGGTATACTAAACCTTTAATTTTAGTATTTTTAAGAGTTTCTAAACCCTTGCTAATGATAATTCTGTTTTCATCAAACATAGGAACAACATCAGCAACAGTTCCAATCATTACAACATCTAAAAATTGATAGAGTTTAGAGAAGTCTTCGTTCAAATGAGAATATACAGCTTGAGCAACTTTCAAAGCTACTCCAGCTCCAGCTAGGAATTTAAATTGATAGTGTTCACTAAGTTTTGGATTGATGAAGAGAACATCATCCTCTTCATCATCCTTAACACTTTTATGATGATCAGTAACAATAACATCAATTCCTAAAGTTCTTGCATATTCCACATCTTCACGGGAATTAATTCCAGTATCAACAGTGATTATTAGCTTTCCTAAGTTTTGATGGATAAAATCTATAGTTTTTTTATCAAGACCATAGCCTTCATCCATCCTATTAGGAATATAGTAATCAATATCAATTCCAATCTCTCTAAATGCTAATACAAGGAAGATAGCAGCAGTTATTCCATCAACATCATAATCTCCGTAAATGTATAACTTTTCTCCATTATTTTTAGCTGAAACTATTTTTTCTACTACTCTATCCATCACTTCAAAATCAAAAGGGTTTCTAAGTTTATCGATAGATGGATTAAGAAAATTATGTACGTCATCTTTTTCTAAAAAGCCTTTTTTTAAAAGTAAAGTAGCTAAAAATTCAGAAACATCCCACTGACTAGCCTTAGTTTCAATAAGATTTTCAGATACTGTTTTATATTCCCAGTGCATAAATTAACCTTTCAAGTTATCAAGTAACTGAGATATTTTTATTGCATGTTCTATGGTATCATCAAGTTTTATTCTCATTTCAGGAGTATATCTTAAGGCTAGTTCTTCAGATACTCTTTTTCTTAGAAAACCTTTGATTTCATTTAATCCTTCTAAAACCTCATTTTTATTCATTTGTTTACCAGCTATTGGCATAATGCTGAAAAATAAATCAGCAAATTTTAAATCCTCAGTAACTCTTACACTAGTAATAGAAACCATAGCTTTTTTTAATTTTGGATTTTTTATATCTTCAAAAAGAGCTTTCGAAACAACTCTACTAATCTCTTTCTCGATTGCAGCTAATCTTTTTTTATTCATAATTTATCACCTACTTTAAAGTTCTTTTAACTTCGATTATATCGAATGCCTCAACGATATCTCCTTCTTTAATATCATTAAAGTTTTCGATTCCTAGTCCACATTCTTGACCAGCAACTACTTCTTTAGCATCGTCTTTGTATCTCTTTAGAGTGCTTAATTTACCTTCGTAAACAACAACTCCATTTCTAAGGATTCTAATGTTAGAATCTTTTCTAACTTTACCATCAACAACAACACATCCAGCAATGTTTCCAACTTTAGATACCTTGAATACTTTTTTGATTTCGATTCTTCCAGAGTAGTTCTCTCTGAATTCAGGATCTAACATACCAGTTAGAGCTTTTTCGATATCTTCTATGATATGGTAAATGATGTTAGAAGTTCTGATTTCAACACCGTTAGAATCAGCTTCTTTTAAAGCATTTGTAGTAGGTCTTACGTTAAATCCAATGATGATAGCATTTGAAGCTTCAGCAAGTTTAACATCACTCTCTGTAATTGCTCCAGAAGCAGCTTGCATAATGTTAACTGCAACTTCGTCAGTAGAAAGTTTTAATAATGAATCTCTTAGAGCTTCAACAGAACCTCTTGAATCAGCTCTTAAGATTAAGTTAAGTTCTTTTATGTTAGCGCTATCCATTTGTTGAGATAGTGATTCTAGAGATATAGTTTTTCTAGTAACTTCAGAAATTTTTCTCTCTTTTGTCATCTCTTCAACAATTCTCTTAGCATGTTGCTCATTTTGAATAACATAGAAAGTATCTCCAGCAGAAGGTACTTCGTTAAATCCGATGATTTCTATAGGTTGAGAAACAGTTGCAGTTTGAACTTTTTGACCTAAGTCGTTAACTAAAGCTCTAACTTTACCCATACATTCACCAGCAACGATAACCTCTCCAATTTTTAAAGTTCCCTCTTGGATAAGAACGTCAGCGATAGGTCCAACTTTAGGATCTAGTCTAGACTCAAGAACAATACCTTTAGCTCTCTTTTTAGGGTTAGCTTTAAGCTCTAAAATTTCAGCTGTGATTAAGATTGTGTCAAGTAGAGTATCAAGGTTTAACTTAGCTTTAGCTGATACTTCAACGAATTCAGTATCTCCTCCCCACTCAACAGAAACTAATCCGTGCTCCATAAGTTCTTGCTTAACTCTCATAGCATTAGCTTCAGGTTTATCAATTTTGTTGATAGCAACAATAATTGGTACATGAGCAGCTTTAGCATGTGATAAAGCTTCTATTGTTTGTGGCATTACACCATCATCAGCAGCAACAACAAGGATAGCGATATCAGTAACTTGTGCTCCTCTTGCTCTCATATCAGTAAACGCCTCGTGACCAGGAGTATCTACGAAAGTGATTTTTCCAGTTGGCTTAGTGATCTGGTAGGCTCCAATCTTTTGAGTGATTCCTCCAGCTTCTCCAGAAGCTACAGTTGTAGCTCTAATAGCGTCTAATAGAGATGTTTTACCGTGGTCAACGTGTCCCATGATTGTTATAACAGGAGCTCTTTCAATAAGGTCCTCAGATTTATCAACAATTTCTAGATCAAACTTATCTCCGAAATCTAATTCTACTTCTTCTTCCATCTCAACTAAAGCGTCATATTCCATAGCTAACTCTTCAGCTAATTCAAAAGAGATTGGGCTGTTTATTGTAAGCATTTGTCCTTTTAAGAAAAGTTTTTTAATTATTTCAGAACTTCCTACACCAAGTCTATCAGCGAATTCACCAAGAGTGATCTCTCCTCTGATTTTGATTATTTTCATTCCATCTTCTTCAATAATTTCAGGTCCTTGCTCAGCTTTCTTAACAACGAAATCTGCTCTTCTACCTTTTTTCTTTTTCTTAGATTTTGAATCAGTATTACTGTTTTCTGTTTTATTTTTGTTATTATTTTTCTTTTTCTTTGAAGTTGAATGATCGTCTACTAAAAAATCATCCGCTTCTTGTAAATCAATATTATTTTTCATTGTTTCCTCCTCGATATAAGCGCTGTTAGAAACAACATCATCAATGTGGGCGAAATGATCAGAAACTATCTGTTCCTGTTCTTTAGTCAGCCCTGCAAGATTTGAGTGTACCTCAATTCCAATATTATTTAAAATATCTAAAAACTCTTTGTTTGTAATTCCATACATTTTAGCTAGTTCGTGTACTCTTATTTTCATAAATCTAGATACCTCCCCAACAGCCTAATCTACCAATCCCCTTGCCACTTTTTTATTTTTTATAGCAATAACGTTGACTTCATCTTTGTTGAATATTTCACCCAATTGTGTCTTATTCCCAAAATGTGCATAAGGAATATTTAATTCCTTAGCTTTTGTAATTAGTTTTTTATCATTTTTTTCGCTGATATCTTCTGCGATAATTAAAAAATGAATATGTTCTATCTCATCCATAACCATATTGATCCCGAATGCTAAGTGTTCAGAGTTTTTCATTGCCTTCAAAATATTTAGGTAATCTTTAGATTGCTTCTTAAGAAGATTTACCATAGAAAGTAAGTCCTCTATTTTTAGGCTATATTTTTTATTTTTTGAAATTCTTTTAATACATTCATGTGTTTTACAAACATAGATTGCTCTAGCTTGCATTTTTTGCTTTTCATCAAACGAATAGTTGTTTTCGCTTATTTTAGCGATTCTAAATAGATCGCTTTTGTCTTTTTTTTCTCTACAAACTACACAAGTTCTTTCAGGAGAGTGATTATCCATGATTTTCCTCGTCATTTGTTAAAACTTTCTCCTCTGCGTTAAAAGATTCAACAGTTTTAATATCAACTCTCATACCTGTTAACTTAGCAGCAAGTCTTGCGTTTTGTCCATTTTTACCGATAGCTAAAGAAAGTTGAGAATTTTCAACTAGTACTCTAGCAGTAGTTCCTTCTTCAAGAACTTCAACACTGATAACTTTAGCTGGACTTAGAACAGCTGAAACAAACTCTTCAATATCCTCTTTCCAAACTACGATATCAATTTTTTCCCCATTTAATTCATTAACGATGTTTCTAATTCTTAATCCTTTTTGTCCTATACATGCTCCAACAGTATCGATGTTTTCATCAGATGAATAAACAGCAACTTTAGCTCTAGAACCAGCTTCTCTAGCAACAGATTTAATTTCAATAACTCCATCTGTGATTTCAGGAATTTCTAATTCAAATAATTTTCTTAGAAGTCCTTCATTTTTTCTAGAAATGATGATTTTAGGGAATTTATTTGTTTTTTCTACTTCAGCAACATAAACTTTAATTCTTTCTCCAACTCTATAAACATCCGCAGGAGACTGCTCAGCAGTAGCTAGAATAGCTTCGCATCCATCAAACTCGATAAAGATATTTCTTTTTTCATCTATTCTTCTGATGATTCCAGTCATTATATCGTGTTCTTTAACTTTGAATTTATCAAAGATATTTTGTCTTTCAGCTTCTCTAACTTTTTGTATTACTATTTGTTTACCATTTTGAATAGCATTTCTTCTAAATTCTTCACAATTAACTTCAAGCTTGATTACATCTCCAAGCTTAACTCTTCTGTGTCCAGCTTCAGCAGCGTCCTCTACAGAAACCTCTAAAGCCGCATCATATAGATCTTCAGCTGTAACAACAGTTTTTATTTCAAAAACCTTTACTTCACCAGTAGATCTGTTGATTTCAACCTCAACATTTTCTTCTTCACCATAGTGCTTTTTATATGCAGCAAGCATAGCCTGTTCAACTGCTTCAAGAAGACTTTCTTTATTAATTCCTTTTTCTTTTTCTAGCTGCTCAAGAGCCTCTAAAAAAATCTTTCCGTCTTTACTTCTCATAACCGATTTTTCCTCCTAACTAATAATTAAATATCACTAAAATCAAAGACAATATTTGATTTTTTTATCTCTTTGAAAGGGATTTCTAAAACTTCGCCTTTTACGTTAAGAAATAATGTTTCATCTTGGAAGTTCTCAAGAACTCCTTCAAAGTTTTTATTATCATTAAGTTTATGTTTTAAACTTACTTTAATTGTTTCGCCTATAAATCTAATAAAATCTTTTTCTTTTTTTAAAGGTCTTTCTACTCCAGGAGAAGAAACCTCTAAGAAAAATTTATGTGTAATAAGTGCATCAACTTTTTCATCGATGTCATTACTTAATCCTCCACAATCTTCAAGAGTTATATCTCCATCCTCTTTTTCTATGAAAACACGAACATAAAGGTATCCACCCTCTTGGATATACTCTAAATCAACAAGGTCTAGACCTCTTTTTTCAACAGCAGGTAAAACAACTTTTTCTATGTTTAAAAGAGTTTGTTCCATCTCCCACTTATCTAATTTTATCATCAAATCACCTCTTTCCTAATTAAAACTATAAAGAAAGAGTGGGATTGCCCCACTCTTTTCAGCTCTAGTATAAATTATCTGATTAGATTATAGCATATAAATTAAAAAAAATCAATGAAATACTCTTATCGATATATTAATGAAGAAATTAAAAATATAGGGTTATTAATAAGTGAATGGCCACGATATATTTCATAAATAGTTGAAATATAATTTATATAAATTTATTATTTATGTTGTATTTTTTTAAAACGTAGTGTATAAAATATATTATAAAAGTTTGTTTTTTATAGGAAAAAAAATAGTGAGGTGTTATTTTCAATGAAAAATGGTAAAAAAGTAGTAATTGGTGTAATTGGATCTGACTGTCATGCAGTAGGGAACAAAATAATTCACCATGTATTAGAGACTAACGGATTTGAAGTAGTTAATATTGGAGTTCTTTCTCCACAAATTGACTTTATAAATGCGGCTGTTGAAACTAAGGCGGATGCAATAATTGTTTCTTCTTTATATGGACACGGAGAGTTAGACTGTCAAGGTATGAGAGAAAAGTGTGAAGAAGCTGGATTAAAGGACATCGTTCTTTATGTTGGTGGAAATATAGTTGTTGGAAAGCAAGATTGGACAGATGTAGAATCAAGATTTAAAGCTATGGGATTCAACAGAGTTTACAGACCTGGAACTCCAATCGAAATTACAACTGAGCATTTAAAAGCTGACTTAGGAATTTAATTAATAAATAATAAATACTAATTAAAGAAAAGAGATGATTTTCATGAAGTGTTATCTAACTATTGACTTTGGAAGTACGTATACTAAGTTAACGGCAATAGATATAGCAGGGGAAAGAATACTTGCAACTGCTAAGGACATAACAACAGTTGAAGATGATATAATGATAGGTTTTGATAATGCTTATAGAAAACTTGTGAATAAAATAGAAAAAGAACTTCCTATTTCACAAGTTGAATTTGTGGACAAAATCGCATGTTCATCAGCAGCGGGTGGATTGAAAATGGTTGCAATCGGATTGGTTCCAGAACTGACTGCTGAGGCGGCTAAGAAAGCGGCTTTAGGAGCGGGAGCAAGAGTTATAAAAACTTACTCTTATGAGTTAAACTCTCATGAGATGCTAGAGATTAAAAACTCGGCAGTAGATATAATTCTTCTAGCTGGAGGAACTGATGGTGGAAATAAAGAGTGCATAATTCACAATGCAAAATTAATAGTTGAGCACAATATAGATAAACCTGTAGTAATAGCTGGAAATAAAGCTGCATCAGATGAAGTTGAAAGAATATTCGCTGAATCTAACATAGATTACTATCTAGCAGAAAATGTAATGCCAAAGATTAATAAGCTAAATGTTGAACCAGCACGTGAAGAAATAAGAAAAGTTTTTATGAATAAAATTATAGAAGCTAAAGGAATGAAAAAGGCAGAAGATTTCATAAGTGGAATTTTAATGCCAACTCCAGCGGCAGTTTTAAAAGCGGCAGAAGTTCTTTCAGAAGGAACTGATGATGAGGATGGAATAGGAGATTTAATAATCGTTGATATTGGTGGTGCAACTACTGATATACACTCTATTGGAAAGGGAGATCCTACTAAAGCGGGTGTGTTATTAAAAGGACTTGAAGATCCATTTGCAAAAAGAACTGTTGAAGGTGATTTAGGAATGAGATACTCAGCTATTTCACTTTTAGAAGCAGGAGGAACAAGAAAAATAAGAGCATATTTAAATGATATAGATAAGAAGTGGGATGTAAAAGGAATGTGTAACTATAGACATGACCACATAAAAATGGTTCCTCAGACTAAAGAGGAGATACTATTTGATGAGGCTATGGCAAAAGTTGCAACAGAACTGTCAATGACAAGACATTGCGGAGTTTTAGAGTGTATCTATACTCCTATGGGAACAATGTTTAATCAAACAGGGAAAGACCTTTTAAACGCTCCTTACATAATAGGAACAGGGGGAGTTATCGTTCATAGTGAAAATCCGAGAGGAATTTTAGAAGCCGGAAAATTTAATCCAGCAGAACCGATACATTTAAAACCTGAGAATCCAAAGTTTATGGTAGATAAGACATATATCTTATCTTCTATGGGATTATTAGCTCAGTCAAACCCTGATTTAGCAGTAAAAATAATGAAAAAATATCTAATTGAAGTATAGTTTTTTTGAGGAGGAATCTAATCAATGAATTTAAAATTTAGAAGATGGACTGATGAGGAGTTCTTTAAAGTAAGAGAAGAAGTATTAAAGCAGTGGCCAACAGGAGCGGATGTTGATTTAGAAGAGGCAGTAGCTTACCACAAAGCTTTACCAGATCACAAGAACTTCGCTAAAAAGTTAATAGATGCAAAAGCTAAAAACATAACATTAGCACAACCAAGAGCAGGGGTTGCTTTAATCGAGCAACACATTGAATTATTAAACTTCCTAGATAAAGAAGGTGGAGCAGATTTATTACCTTCTACTATCGATTCATATACTAGACAAAACAAGTATGAGAACTGTGAAAAAGGAATAGAAGAGTCTAAAAAAGCTGGAAGATCTTTACTTAACGGATTCCCAGGTGTAAACCATGGAGTTAAAGGATGTAGAGAGGTTGTTGAAGCTGTAAACTTACCATTACAGTTAAGACACGGAACTCCTGATGCTAGACTATTATCTGAGATAATGTTAGCAGCTGGATTTACATCAAACGAGGGTGGAGGAATTTCTTATAACATTCCTTATGCTAAATCAGTAACTCTTGAGCAAACAATTAGAGACTGGCAATATAACGATAGATTAGTTGGATGGTACGAAGAGCAAGGAGTTTCTATCAATAGAGAGCCGTTTGGACCATTAACTGGAACATTAGTTCCTCCATCAGTATCAAACGCTGTTCAAATCATAGAGTGTTTATTAGCTGCTGAGCAAGGAGTTAAAAATATCACTTTAGGATATGGACAATGTGGAAACTTAGTACAAGACGTTGCTGCAGTAAGATCTATGATGGAGCAAGCTGAAGAGTACTGTAAAGAGTTCGGATACGAAAATATGCAATTAACTTCTGTATTCCACCAATGGATGGGAGGATTCCCAGAAGATGAGGCTAAAGCGTTTGGAGTTATATCAAACGGAGCATCTGCTGCTGCTTTAGCTGGAGCTACAAAAGTAATCGTAAAAACTCCTCATGAGGCAATTGGAGTACCTACAAAAGAAGCTAACGCTATGGGAATTAGAGCAACTAAAATGGTTCTAAACCTATTAAAAGGACAAAAATTACCAAACTCTGAAGAAGTTCAATTCGAAAAAGATATGATAAAAAGAGAAGTTAAGCAAATTATCGATAAAGTACTTGAGTTAGGAAACGGAGACTTAGCAGTAGGAACTGTTAAAGCATTCGAGCAAGGAGTATTAGATATTCCATTCGCACCATCTAAGTACAATGCAGGAAAAATGTTACCAGCAAGAGATAACAGCGGAATGATCAGATACTTAAACGCAGGTAACTTACCATTATCTGAAGATATCAAAGCTTTCCACATTGCTAAATTACAAGAAAGAGCAGACTTTGAAGGAAGAGAAATAAGCTTCCAAATGACAGTAGATGATATCTTTGCTGTTGGAAAAGGAAACTTAATCGGAAGACCAGAAGCTAAGTAATTAAAAAAATAAAAAAGTTTGATTTATAATATATGAGAGGGCTACGGCCCTCATTAAAAATCAGGAGGATTTATAAAATGAGAATAGTTGATGTAGTATGTTCAGCAGGAAAAACAGGTTTCTATTTTGATGACCAGAGAGCTATAAAAAGTGGAGCAGGACACGATGGATTTGCTTATGTTGGAGAGCCAGTAACTGAAGGGTTTAACTCAATAAGACAAGCTGGAGAGTCAATCTCTGTACAATTAATATTAGAAGATGGACAAGTAGCGTACGGAGATTGTGCTGCAGTTCAATACTCAGGTGCGGGAGGAAGAGACCCATTATTCCTAGCTAAAGATTTCATTCCAGTAATCGAGAAAGAAATCGCTCCAAAATTAATCGGAAGAGAATTAGATAACTTCAAATCATTAGCTGAAGAGTTCGACTCTATGTTAATTGATGGAAAAAGAATGCATACTGCTATAAGATACGGAATAACTCAATCTTTATTAGATGCTGTTGCTAAAACAAGAAAAGTAACTATGGCTGAAGTTATCCAAAAAGACTATAATACAGGTTTAGAAATCACTAAGAGACCTATATTCACTCAATCAGGAGATAACAGATATGAAAATGCTGATAAAATGATCATCAAATCAGCAGACGTATTACCTCATGCACTAATCAACCACGTTGAGACTAAATTAGGTAAAAACGGAGAGTTATTACTTGAGTATGTTGGATGGTTAAGAGATAGAATAATCCACTTAAGAGATTCTGAGGATTATACTCCAATTCTTCATATAGATGTATATGGAACAATCGGAGCTGCTTTTGATTGCGATACTACAAAAATGGCTGACTACTTAGGAACATTAGTAGAAGCTGCTAAGCCGTTCAAATTAAGAATCGAAGGTCCTATGGACGTTGAGGATAGAGATAAGCAAATCGAAGCTTTAGCTGCTTTAACTGCTGAAGTAGATGCAAGAAACATGGGAATCGAGTTAGTTGCTGACGAGTGGTGTAACACTTACGAGGACATCAAAGCTTTCGCTGATGCAAAAGCAGGTCACGTAGTACAAATAAAAACTCCAGACTTAGGAGGAGTTAACAACATCGCTGATGCAATTCTTTACTGTAACAAAGTTGGAATCGGATCTTACAGTGGAGGAACTTGTAACGAGACTAACAGATCAGCTGAAGTAACTACAAACATTGCTATGGCATGTGGAGCTCTTCAAGTTCTTGCTAAACCAGGAATGGGTGTTGACGAAGGATTCATGATCGTATTCAACGAAATGAGCAGAGTAGAAGCTTTAGTTAACAGAAGAAAGTAATAGACTTTTAATTCTGGAAAAGGTGGGAAGTCTCCTACCTTTTCCTTTAATTTTATAGAATATTCTAAGAGGTGAATAGAATGACAATAAATAAGCCAGTTAAATGTGGGACTCTTGAATCAAATGATATATTCGTTATGCTTACTCCAAATGAGAGCGGAATAGTTATCGAATTAGAAAGTGTTGTTGAAAAACAATTTGGAGCTCATATCAAAAATGTTATAGAAGATAAATTAAAAGAGATGGGAATTACGTCTGTTTTAGTAAAAGCTCAAGATAAGGGAGCTTTAGATTATACAATAAGAGCTAGAATTGAAGGAGCTGTTAAAAGAAGTTATTAATTATTCCTTTTAAGGTGAGGTGTTAGTGTGAAATTAAGAAGAACAATGTTATTTATGCCTGGGAACAATCCAGGAATGCTTCAAACAGCAGATACTTTTGGAGCAGACTCAGTTATATTTGATTTAGAAGATGCTGTTGCTTTAACAGAAAAAGATGCGGCAAGAATACTAGTAACAGAAGCTATGAAAACAATGACATACGGAGAAACTGAAGTGGTTATAAGAATTAACCCACTATCATCTCCATTTGCAATGATGGATATAGATAAAATGGCAAGATTAAAGCCAGATGCGATATTACTACCAAAAGCAACTCCTGAGGATATGGCAGTTCTTGAAAAAGAGTTAGAGAGAATTGAAAAAGAGGAAGGAATTGAAGTAGGAACTATTAAAGTTCATGCATTAGTAGAGACAGCATATGGAGTAGAAACAGTTTATGAAACTCTAAAAACATCTAAGAGAATTGAAGCAGTTTTATTAGGTGGAGAGGATTTAGCAGCAGATTTAGCGGTAAAAAGAACTAAAGATTCAGATGAGCTATTCTATGCTAGAACAAAACTTGTAAATGCTTGTAAAGCACTAAAAATAGATGTTATTGACACTCCTTTTACAGACACTAATGACTATGAAGGATTAACAGCAGATTCTAGAAAAGCTAAGATGTTAGGTTTCTCTGGAAAGTTAGCTATTAACCCAAGACAGATAGATACAATTCATGCAGTTTATTCTCCTACAAAGGCTGAAATAAACCATGCTTTAAGAGTTATGGCAGCTAAAGAAGAGGCTGAAAAAGAGGGACTTGGAGTATTCTCTTTAGATGGAAAAATGGTAGATCTTCCAATTATAAATAGAGCTATTCAAACTTTAGAGATTGCTGAAATGATTGGATTATTAGATTAATTTAAGGTGAGGTGTTCTGATGAAAAATATTTTAGGAAGAGAAATTCCTGAATTTATAGAGGGATATGGAGAGGTAAAACAGTATAATGGGTACCTTTCAAATACTCAAGGAGTAATAAAAAAAGATTTTAAATTTAAAGCAATAACACCAGAGGATTCTAAATTAAATAATAGTTTAGAAGCTTTAATGGATAAATTACCACTTAGAGATGGAATGGTAATATCGTTCCACCACCACTTAAGAAATGGTGACTTTGTATTAAACATGGTTATGGAAGAGATTGCAAAAAGAGGATATAAAGATATCACAATCGCAGCTAGTTCGATTTTCCCTTGTCATAAAGGACTTGTAAAAATGTTAGAGGATGGAACTGTAACACAAATATATGCTGCATACATTTCTGGACCAGTAGCTGAGGCAATTTCTAATGGAAAACTTGCTAAACCAGCTGTAATGCATACTCACGGTGGAAGAGCTAGAATATTTGAAAGTGGAGAAAAAACTATTGATATCGCATTCATGGCAGCTCCTACAAGTGATGAGTATGGAAATATAAACGGTGTAGATGGAAAGTCAGCTTGTGGAGCACTAGGATACGCTCATACAGACGCTGAGCTAGCAAATATAGTTGTAGCTATAACTGATAACTTAGTTGAATATCCAAATCCAACAATTGAGATAAACCAAACTTTAGTTGACTATGTGTTAGTTGTAGATGCTATTGGAGATCCTAAAGGTATTGTATCTGGAACAACTCAAATTACTAAAAATCCTATTGGATTAAAAGTAGCAGATTTAACATCAAAATTCATCGAGGAATCAGGATACTTAAAAAATGGTATGAGTTTCCAAACTGGTGCTGGTGGAATATCTCTAGCAGTTGCAGCAGAACTTAAAAATATCATGAAAAACAAAGAGATTTGTGGAAGCTTTGCATCTGGAGGAATCACTGGATATATAGTTGATATGTATAAAGAGGGATTATTTAAAGCTTTATTTGATGTACAGTGTTTTGATTTAGATGCTATAAAATCAGCTAAAGAAAACCCTGCTCACATAACAATGTCAGCTTCTATGTATGCTAATGCAAACAATAAAGGAGCGGTTGTAAACAAGCTAGATGTAGTAATTTTAGGTGCTACTGAGATGGATACAAACTTTAACGTAAACGTAACAACTGGATCTAATGGAGTTATTATGGGTGGTTCAGGTGGACATTCTGACACAGCAGCAGGATCAAAGCTATGTATAATAGTTTCTCAACTTGTAAACTCAAGAATATCTGTAGTTAAGGATAAAGTTACAACAGTAACTACTCCTGGAGAAACAGTAGACGTTCTTGTAACAGAGAGAGGAATCGCTATAAACCCTCTAAGAACAGATCTAATAGAGAAATTTAAAGACTCTAAACTTCCAATCAAAACGATTGAAGAGTTAAGAGAAATCGCTAGAAACATGACTGGTCAAGAGAACGAAATAGAGTTCGAAGACGAGATAGTAGCAGTTGTAGAGTATAGAGATGGAACTGTAGTAGACACTATTAAAAAGATAAAATAATGTAGTTGAATGTATCTTAAATATCGGTTATAAAACCAATATTTAAGATACATTTTTTTATTTATATTTTTATAAAGGAAAAACATAAAAAGATGATAAAATAGTCATAGGAGGGAGATAATGGTGATAAAAATTATAAATAAGCTTAAAGGTTATCTTGGAGAGTTACAATTGACTCAGTTTTATAATCAGATGAAAGGAGCGTATGAAAATTATGCAAGATCTAACTCTAATCTGTGGGCGAATACACTTTGTTATTTTACAACCTTATCATTTATACCAATATTGGCGATAGCTTTTAGTATAGGTCGTTGGTTTGGAATTGATAAGTACTATTTAAAGCAGCTTACAGAGAGCTCACCCCTAAATGAAGAAACGGTTAATATGATTTTAGAAACAACTCAAACTTTACTTCAAAACACAAGAAGTGGACTTATAGCGGGAATAGGATTTATTTCATTGGGATGGGTAGTTATATCGATGTTTTCGGTAATTGAAAAAGCTTTAAACAGTATTTGGAGAGTTAAAAAACCGAGACCTTTTTTTAGAAAGTTTGCAGATTATTTTATAACGTTTTTAATGCTACCTGTAAGTGTCATAGGAGCAAATATACTTATAAATTTAAAGTGGGATATTTTTTATACTAAACATTTAATTTCAATACTTGCACCATATTTAGCTTTATGGATATTTTTTATAGTTTTTTATACAGTTTTACCCAATACAAAAGTAAATATTGTACCGAGTATTTGGAGTAGTTTTATAATTTCATTTTTACTGAATCAAAGTAATATGCTATTAGTAAAGCTTCAATTGATAATAGGAGCGTACAATAAAATATATGGAAGTTTTTCAGTTTTGTTATTGTCTTTAATTTGGTTGAAAGTAATTTGGTTTTTAATTCTAATAGGAGCTCATTTTTCATATATTCTTCAAAATAGAGGAAGTTTAGCAAAGTTAGATGGACTGGAAAAACTTAATTTTAACTCTAAATATATGATAGCAAAAGCTGTACTGAAAAAATTTATAGAAAATTACAATAACAATGAGAATCCTATAACTTCTAAGGAGATATCTAAGGATTTAAATATTCCTAATGGGATGGTTATAGATACATTAGAAAATTTGAAGGGGATAAGGTATATCTCAAATATAGAAGTGGATGCGGGTGAAGAAAGGAAATACAAACTTACAGCTAATA
>JAVWUC010000001.1:110879-112502 GCA_036667395.1 Cetobacterium sp.
TCAAATATAGAAGTGGATGCGGGTGAAGAAAGGAAATACAAACTTACAGCTAATATTAATGAATTGAATGATGAGAGATTATGTGAAGATTTAAAAAATCTAGGTGAAAGTTATAATTTGATTCAATAGAAAGAATGGAAAAACTGATCCATTCTTTTTTATATTTTAAATATTTTGATTGACAAAATATTTAAAATATAATATATTTGAATAACACAAACAGATGGAGGGAAAAGATGAAAAAGAGAATACAAAACATTTTAGATATCAATGAGAAGGCTTCATTATCAAAGATTTCATCGGAGTTAGAAATATCAATGATAGAGGTTCTAAGAAATGCGCCAACAGTGAGAACATTTGATGTAAAAAAAATAGATGATTTATTTGAAGTTTTAAGAGAGTGGGAACAGGTATTTTTATTAGTTGTAACACCAAATTTTGTGCTAGAGATTAAAGATAAATTTCCAAAAGGATTCTATGCTCATGGATTTTTAAATTTTCATGATAAAACAACTTCTATAGGTGGACACCTGAGTGTTGGAGAGATAAATGAAATATTTTTAGTTAAAGACATTATGTTTGGAAGAGAGAGCTATTCTATAAAGTTTTATGGAAAAGATGAAAAAGAAATATTTGCTATATATGTACCTAGAGATGAGAAAAAAGAACTTATACAAGAGTGTTTAAATAGTTTTAATTCATTATAAAAAAAGTACCTACAATCTTTTTAGTTTGTGGGTACTTTTTTATTTACAGAATAGATTTTGCGAACTCTTTAGCTCTTTCTAAATCCTCTAAATCAGGATGAGACTTTGCGTCTTCCCATCTTTGTCTTCTCTCTTCGCTAGGAGCCATTTTGTGATCACTAGGAAGTGTAGACAGCCAAGAAATAAGTTTAGGGTCAATAGCACCTTGACAGAAGTATTTGCCAGTAATAGTGTTCTCATTTTCATTAAATAGAGCGTCAATATTTTTAACACAGTCTAAAGCATGAGCAGAGTTAGGATTCGCACCTAATGTAAAGAAGTATGCTACATTTTTTTTCATAATATTTTTAGAAAAAACTAAAGTGTTGTTGTCAAAAGTTGCTCTATCAATCCATCCACCAACAATGATTAGATCATAATCTAAACTTTTAACTTCTGAGATTGGAAGAAAATCAGCACTAGGTATTTCCTCAAAAATAGCCTTAGCAACTTTTTCTGTATTTCCAGTTTTTGATGAATAAGTGATTAAAATTTTCATAGTAAATGCCTCCAGTTTATATTTGTTCAAATTTAAATTCTTTATAAAAATATAATTTTATAGGTTTTTTATCAAGTGTTACTTGAGTTAGTTTCCATTCTTTTAAAACTTTTTCAACCTCAGCTTGAAATCCTAGAGAGTCCTTTTGATTATAGAATTTAACCTCTTCAACTCTACCATCTAAGCCAACTAAAAATCTTACTTTTATAGAAACTTTTTTATTGTAACCAATTCTCTTAGCAGAAAGAGGATATTCAGGATCAGGTTGAGATATAAATTTATATTCAAGACCTTTAACACCTTGGTTTTTAGCAGCAAAGATTCCTTTTGATAATTCAATAATATCGTTTGAATTAGACTTAAAAGTTGAAGTTTCAG
>JAVWUC010000002.1:0-42118 GCA_036667395.1 Cetobacterium sp.
TGCTTTCGCAACTTTCTGACTATTTTCTCTATTCGGTTGTTAATGTCCTTCTTCATCGTCTGCGCTATTTGCTGCTGACAAAAATAATAGTACCACAATTTCAAAACTTCGTCAATAACTTTTTTTATTTTTTTTATAAAATAAAAAAGTACAACCTTTTTTAATAGTTGTACTTTTAATTTATTAGAATATTTGACTGTCTTTTTTTAACAGAACATTACCTTCTGAATCCAATAAAGTTAATCTTACTTTTTTATTTTTTAAATTTTCTAGCTTCACAATATTTTCAATTTTATTTTTACCATTTCTTAAACTTCTTCCAAACTCAGCATTTTTAGTTTCTAAAACTTTCCCATTTGAGCTCAGTACCTCTAATTTTTGCGATATTTTTAGAGAGCTATTACCTTTAGCTAATACATTTGCGCTTATCTTTAAATCTGATGTTTTAGGAACATAAGCAAATGTAGCATTAGAAATATCTATTTTTTTATTTATTTCACCATAATAACCATAAACACTTATTCCTACCTCTGTTATCATTTGTATTTGAACATCCAATGACTGTTTGTTTTCTATAGCTTTATTTTTTATCGGAATCTCTTTAAACACGACATAGCTTTTATATTCTCCATTTTCCATATTCGCTCCCGGCTTCACTCTAAATCTAACAATTTGTTTTCCACCCGGTTTTATAGCAACCATCTTAGGATAAAGTTTTATACTATTATTTAAGTTATATTTTTCGTATCCTTCTGGAACTTCTAAAAAACTTTCAAGTCTCATAGGTTCCGCCGTATTATTTATTAAAACAATTTCATTGGTATTAACTTTATCTAATGCTATCTCAAATCTTGTAGGTGCTACACTAAAATTAAATGCTGCTGCATATGCACTCAACAATAAAAACATCAGTGTTCCAATTTTTTTTAATCTAAACATTTTATCACTCCATTTCACTTAGTATTTTATCATATTTTTCGTATTTTAAATTTCTGTTGAATTTTTTAAATCTATCAGCTATAGAATCTTTAAACTCTTTATTTTTTACTATTATTTTACCTTGAGCGTCAACCTCATCACCTTTTTTAAACATTGACTTCTGAGCAATTATTCCAGCTTTATCATAAATAATTATCTCTCCATCTTTAAGCCCGTTCTTATAATTCACAACAGTTTTTATATCACCTGTTTTATAGAAAAATTTCCACACGCCCTCTCTTCCACCATTTTTATACTCACCTTCAAGCAATGGTGAAGCGTTCTTATCAAATATTTTTATTGCCCCATCAATTTTTCCATATTTAAAGTGAGTTATAGTTTCTAAAACTTCTCCCTTATGAAAAAATACCGCTTCTCCATTTAGAAGCCCATAAGTATAATTTAATTTTACAAGCAAGTCTCCATTTAAAGAATACCTAACAACCTTTCCTTCGAGAATTCCATCTTCAAAATTTTCATGTCCTTCCAAGTTTTTATTTTGATAAAAGTATGTCCACTGTCCGCTTGGTTTATCGTAGTTATATTTCAATATAACTTTGCTCTCGCCATTTAAATATTTAATTATCCAAGCACCATGCTTTATTCCGTTAATATATTTCCCTTCATATATTAACTTTTGATTTTCATCTATAATATATCCTTGAAAAGCACCATGCTTTATTCCATTTTCATATTGTTCTTTTATTCCTTCCCCAATCAATTCTCCTGTAAATGGAGTAGATTCGTTTAAGATATAAACTATCTGATTTCTTATTTTTTTATTATTAATATTTTCTATTCGTTTATCAGAATATAAAACATTAAAAATCAATGTAAAGATAACCATTAGTTTTATTATAAATAATTTTCTCAACCTACCTCTCCTTTAAAAGTTATTTAAAATATCATCTATATCATATTGTTCGTTTTCTGTTGTTTCTAGATTTTCTTTTTCATCTTCAATAACTTTATTTACTACAACATCGAACCCTTCGAAATATTCTCCTTCATCCTCTACCTCTAATTTTACTTTGGCATCTAATTCCTCTTTAGAAAAATCTAACGAATCATTCCCTAAATAAATAAATTTTATTTTATAATCGCCAGGAATAACATCTTCAAAGAAAAACATTCCATCAAACTCCGGATCAATCTCTTTATAAACATCTCCATCTTTTTCTAATCTCACAGTTATCATACTCAGAATACGAACCATTTCGTTTGAAGTTATATCCTCTCCAAAAAGAATATTTCCAGTTACCATTGAAACTGCTTGGACTGGAATATCATACTCTGTTCCTATAGATGATTTTGTGTCCACAAGCTCGTTGCTCTTGACTTGTAAAAGCATTGGATCAATTGTTTTTCTATTTATTTCAACCTTATATTTATTTAAAGGCAATAATTCTGATATTATATATTTTCCATTCTCATCTGAAGTTCCCTTTTGACCATCTGTAACTACTTCTACATTCGGTAAAACTTTTTCTTCAATATCATATTTACCATTATTATTCGAATCGATAAATACTTTTCCATATATCCAAGAATTATCAACCTGCCTATCTTTCACATTTCTTTTTAAATCACTTAAATCTATTGTTTTTTCAGCTGTTAATCCCACTTGAATTCTATTTTCTTCATCTCTACTTACAGGTAGTTCTAAATATAAATAATCGTCTAAATAAACTGTAAAATCTAAACTTACTTTACCTTTATCTTCATCATTATATGTCGTTTCTACTGAAAAAGTGTATTCTAAAGAAGTGGATTCAATTTTATTTCTTCTGCCTAAAACTTTAAAAGAATATCCAGCTTTCGTTTTTTCATTATTTTTTTCTATATCTGCTTGAAGTATTGCGGTAAGTCCGTTTATTCCTGTATAACTCACTGCTGGGTTTATTTCCAACGTTTTTTTTCTATATCTATCCCAATTTATCTCAGAGTCTAGAACAAATGACCAATTTCTAAATCTTCTATTCTCAAGACTAAAAAAATAACCTTTAATTTTTTCTTTAGTATCTATATCTACTTCTTCTTGATAACCCAGTGCCAATCTATTATTTATAAATTTTTTTGTTATTCCTATAGAGTTTTCTTCTTCAAGTCCATTATCTTCGCCTAAATATTTTGAATATCTATTATTTTTAAATGTTAAATCATAACTTTTAATTTTTTGCTCAACCTTTAATTCATAACTTGTTTCTTGTTTTTTGGTTTCATAAAAATTCTGAAAATTGATTAATGTTGGATAACTGTTAAATGCTATTCTATATAGTAAATCATTTTTTAAAATATTTAATTCTTTACCATTTTCATTTTGAAGCTCTAAACTTCCTAAACCTAAACTTATGTCTTTGGTTAAACCATAACGTACCTCTGCAACCTTTTGTTCATAATGATCTATTTTGTCTCTTCCCGCTTGAACATTATAAGTCCATTCATTTTTATCTAGCAATCTAGAATCGGTTACCGTATAGACATCTCTCACTTCTATTTGTCCATTTTTATAATATATTTTTAAAGTGTAGTCACCACCATAATTTCTATCCCTAACTTCAAATTCAAATGTTCTGCTTTTAGGTTGGATATAATCTAGTAATATTCCACTTTGATATAACTCTACTATATCTGCACCCTGTGCATCTCCTTTTATAATTGTAACATTTTCGAATGTTCTACTATAAGTATTTTTTTCTCCAAAACTTATTCCTTGGACAGAACTATTTATTCTTAAAAAATCTGGAATTTTCATATAGTAATCTCCAAATATAAGATCATTTTCTTTATACACATTATTATAGGTTAGGCTATAATTTTTTGCTTCGACTTCGGGTTCAATTTCTTGATTTATATAAAAATCTCCATACAAAAATTGAGTTCCATACTCTAAATTTATTCTTTTATCTGATTTTGCTAAATCATCAAATGAAACATTAGCTTTAAGAAGCCCCGGTGATATTAATCTTTTAGGTGCCTCTATTATTTTATTTTTTTTCTGTTCCCGATCACTATTTAATCTTAATCTCTCTACTTTGCTTTTTTCTCTCTCCTCGTAAGGTAATATAAAGTTTGGAGTTAAAATTAACTTCAAATCTTGACTCGACCATTTTCCCTCAGTAAAATTCAACTTTTTTTTAAAGGTATCTACCCCAACATAAATATCATCATCTAAAACAATAGACTCATTTTTATCCAAGGTAACTTTGACTTTCTCTCCGTTAATTTCCCCATATATTTTTCGATTTTCCAAATCAAACTCTAGTGAATATATTTCCAAAAAATAATATAGTGCCTTTAAACCAATAAAAACTTCATCTTTTTCAAAATTATATTTAACCATAAAAAAATCATCTTTTAGTTGTTTACTTTTTATTTCTACATAAGCCTCATCAAGTTCTGGCAACTCTTCCGCACTCAAATTTACACACTGTAAGATAAGGAAAAAAACAGCTATACATATTTTTCTAGCCATTTTCTCCATAATTAATCATACCTTACCTGTATTTTAAAATTTCCCTTATATTCCCCTGGTGAAACTCTAGAAGTATTTCTCACCTCTCCATCAAATCTAACTTGATATTCACCTGTATTTGATAGCTCTAATTTTAAATTCCCATCATCATCTGAATATGTGTTTGACTTTATATTAACTAATAATTTATCACTATTATTTTTATTATAAATAACTGTCGTTGTCGGAAACATCACCTTAACTTCTGTATTTGGTGAACCATCAATTTTTAAATACCCTGGAGTTCCCCCTGCCATTGTTGAAAGTGGTTGTCCCTTTACAGCACTTCCTAAATCCATCGTTGTTGTTGTTAATTGTAGAACTTTCAATGCCTTAACTCTAATTTGTATATCTACTGAACCTTCATTTGACATTGAATCTTTATCTTTTGAAAACCTCAGTGTTATTCGTTTAGTATATTCTCCCGATACATTAGGATCCGGCTTTATTCTGAACCGAACTAGAAGTCTAAAACTTGTTTGTCCAGCCACCCCATCTATGTAACTACCCTCTTCATTATGGTTCCCACGAACTTTATCAAGTCTAATATCTTCTATTGTTAAAGCTCCTGTTGAAATATTATCCTTTTGTAGTCCCTCGTCATAGTTGCCAAAAGAATAATACAACCTAACATTTCCAAAACCTGTTAGTCTTATTGCTTCACTTTCCAAATTGAAAATTTGTCCTCTATCTAAGGTGACCTCTTTTGAGAGAACAACATGACTTGGATGTGAATTTATTTTTCCAAAAACTATTGAATTCAATACTACAAAAAAACATATTATAATTTTAAACATTAGTCTCTCCCTTCAATCCCAAAGTTTTTCGCCTTAATATTTCCAATCATTACTTTTTTACTGTGTATTAAAGGTATATACGGTACATCTTTAGCTATCAAAGATACAACCTTATCATATATCTTGTCCCTATTACCTTTTTTATCTTCATCCCTCATAATCTCTAAAAAAGGTTGTGTTGCATTATACATCTCTTTATTTCCAATATCAAATAACATAACTTTCCCTAAGTTATAAATCAAATAATTTTCATCAAATAGAATATTATATATTGCTAGTTCATAATCTTTATTTTCCATTTTCATCAAATAAGCTTCTTGCTGATAAGGTACAATTGAAACTTCAAAACCATTCAATTCTAATTGAACCTTTACCTCTTCCGCAACTTGCATCGAAATATCGTCATTTAAAATTGTTATTTCTATTTTCTTATTTTTAAATACATAGTCTAATTGCTGTGGTTTTGAGTTTATTTTTGATAGTTTAGCTTTAAACAATTGTTTTGGGAAAAATGTTTCTGCAGGTTTTTCTCCAAAAACATTTTCTGATATTTTTTCTTTATCTATTATCCCTCTTATCGCTTCTCTACTTTCTCTACTTGTAAATATCCCATTCTTTTTTCCAAACATTACACTCGTCGTATCTATTTCATCTCTTTCTATAACTTCTACATCTGATGAGACAAGCTCGTCTTTTTTCCATTTTTCTAAACTTTTCAATGTTATATCTGATATAATATCTGTTTTTTCATTATAATATGAAATCATTCTTCCTCTATCACTAACTTCATAAGATATTGTTATCTTATCTACTTTGGGAACACTTTTGAAATACTGATCGTTTTTCAACAATACTAGTTGTTTATTTTTTATCTCCCCTATTTTATAAGGCCCTGTTCCTATAATCTTACCATTCTCATCCTCTTTTGTAATTGAACACATATAATAAGATAGCATCGGTATAAATAGATTATTTTTTCCTTTTAATTTTATTTCAAGAGTATCCTTATCAATTGTTTTTATATTTTCAACATCATTAAAAAGACTTTTAAAAACACCATTTTCCAACATTCTTTCTAATGAATTTTTCACCCCTGTTGAATCTAATTTTTTCCCATCATGAAAATAAATATTATCTTTTATCTTCAGAACTAGAATCCTATCCTCTTTCCAGCTAAACTCTTCAACTAAATTAGGCTTTATCTCCCCATTTTCTCCAGTTATAAAAAGTGTGTCATAAAGATATTTTACAATTCTTATCGAATACTGATCCTTCATAAAAATTGGATCTATTGTTGAGACTTTAACTGCTTGAAGCATATTAATCTCATTATTTTTTTCCTCTTTAAGATAGTTATATTCATCTAATGACAGGTCATCTAACTGTATAGTTGCGCTTCCAAAGGATAGTGTTGTAATTATTATAAATAAAAATATACTTATATATTTTTTCAACAACTCCACCTCTTTATTTTATTTGTTTTTTATCGCAGAATAAAACTCTGTAGCTAAATTTAATGCCTCTTTATTCTCTTCATAAATTTTTTCAAACTCTTTATCATTTTTAACAAAAGCATCTACTAATTCCGGATCGAAACTCTTCCCTTTTTGACTTTTTATTATCTCTAAAGCTTCTTTATGAGATATCCCTTCTCTGTGTGATTTATTTTGTCTTAAAGCATCATAAACATCCACAATAGAAACTATTCTTGCTTCTAAAGGAATCTCCTCACCTTTTAAACCTAAAGGATATCCTGTTCCATCCCATTTTTCATGGTGATATCTAACAATATTTTCTGCAACACTTCCCAATTTTAATTTTTTTACAAGGTCATGCCCTATATTTACATGTTCTTTTACTTTTTTAAACTCCTCATCCGTCAGTTTTGAAGGTTTTTTCAATATTTCCGATGGTATCGCAACCTTACCTATATCATGAAGAGATGAAAATCTCTTAATATCAGCACCTAATTTTTCTGACACATTTATTTTCTGAGATAGCAGTGTTGAATACATTCCTAGTCTCTTAACGTGGTCTCCTGTATCCTCATCATTTAATTGATTTGCCATCTCTAAAACTTCTATCAATGAGTAACTTAACTCTTCTGCTTTCTTCCTATTTTTTTCCGACTTTATTATAAGAGCTATTAATATTAATATGAAGATAATAGTCGGTATTGCAATTTTTGCTATCAATCTATAATTTTGTGCAACTATTGAATTTTTTAATAGTTCGTTGTTTGCAACTGTTTTATCGACTGTAAAACTCTCTAATATTGTACTCAACACATTTGAAAGAGCTTCATCTGATTTTTTTATAGCCAAACTTACACCAAAAGATTCATTTAATATTCCTGCAACTTTTATTTTTTCATCTAAAAAATTGTTAGTTATTGCACCCGTTAAAATATTAAAATATCCAACTAAATAATCTCCATCTTGGTTTAACAGCTTATCTAATCCTTCATCATACGTTTCAACTTGTATTAATTCGCTATTCTTTAAAACCTTCTTCAAATATTCATAACTATAATCACCTTTTAATACTAAAACCTTTGATTTATCTAAATCTGAAATGCTCTGAACAAATCCATCTGATTTTCTATTTGCAATTGATAATTTCATTTCATAGTAAGGTTTTGTATAGTTATAAGTACTTTTCCCACCAATATTTTCTATGGCGATACCATTAACATCAAACTCTTCTTGTTTAGTATAAACAAACGGAACACCTATAATATTTTCTAATTCTTTTATTATATTCACAGTTAATCCTTGGTAAGTATTCTTTTGCTTATAATAAAAAGGAAGCATAAACTCATCTTTTCCTATTCTTACTTTTATATCTTTATAATTTTCTAAAATATACTCATAACTTGGTGTGTCTTTTAAAAGATATTTGTAAAATTTAACTCTATTTTCTTTTATTATATTTTGTAACTTAT
Source organism: Cetobacterium sp. (assembly GCA_036667395.1). Taxonomy (GTDB): domain Bacteria; phylum Fusobacteriota; class Fusobacteriia; order Fusobacteriales; family Fusobacteriaceae; genus Cetobacterium_A. The sequence continues at coordinate 8,234 of JAVWUC010000002.1, forward strand.
CTGCAGGTAGCTCCTCTATAAATTTTTTTATCTTTAAAGAGCTCTCCCCGAATTCATTTTTTACTGCAAGTTGTTCATTATATTTAAAATTTTCTATTGTTTTAAAATTATTTTCTCCTGAATTTTTATCGCTCCAATCTTGAACTATAAAAGCATCTACAGCTCCAGACTCTAAATATTCTAAACCTTCATCTAAATTTTTAACTTCTACTTTCTCTAAATTTATACCACTATATCTTTCTGTAATTTCTCTAATTCCGTGATTTCCTGGAACATACGCTACCTTAAGAGATTCCATATCTCCTATGTTTGTTAACTTAGAAGTTTTTTTTACGACTATTGCAATTCTATAAATCATCGGTGTATCTATATAAGTATATTTTTTAGCACCTTGTGTAGTTTCTATTGTTCTTAATATAATATCATTTGTAGCATCACTTTCCCCATTAAGAGAATACTCTACCTCTTTAAAAAGTTGTAACTTTTTATTCATTTCAGAAATAATATCTACATAAACCCCTTGATATTCCCCTTTATCTAAATCTTTATACAAAAACATATCCGTATAATTTGTCGGAATCCCTATATTTATATTTTTTTCTGCAAACATGTACGTATTTAATAAAACAAATACTAATAAAATTATTTTTTTCATCTCTCCTCCCAATTTTTTCAAAAAAAAGTTGCAATAATTTAGAAAATCATTGCAACTGGCTGTCATTTTAAAGACCCTATAGTTTTGCGTCATAGAGTTTCCTCTATTTTGCTATTTATAATTAAGTTTATTTAATTATAAACAATCAACTTTAGAATGTCAAACTTTTGACAAATTTTATTTAGAATAATTTGGTGCTTCTTTTGTTATTATTATATCGTGAGGATGACTTTCTTTAAGCCCTGCTCCTGTTATTTTAACAAACTTTCCATTTGTTTTTAAATCCTCTATAGTTGGAGTTCCACAATATCCCATTCCAGCTCTTACTCCACCACATAATTGGAACACTACATCTTTTAAGCTTCCTTTATAAGAAACTCTTCCTTCTATTCCTTCAGGTACAAGCTTTTGTGCATCATTTTGGAAATATCTATCTTTTGACCCTCTTCTCATAGCAACCATAGATCCCATTCCAACATAAACCTTATATCTTCTTCCTTCATAAATCATCTCTTCACCTGGTGCTTCTGTTGTTCCTGCTAAAAGTCCTCCTAACATTACACAATCTGCTCCCGCTGCAAGTGCTTTTACCATATCTCCAGATAATTTTATTCCGCCGTCAGCTATAACTCCAATCCCTCTATTTTTACAAACTTCATAAACATCATTAACAGCAGACAATTGAGGTACCCCTACCCCTGCAACTACTCTTGTTGTACAGATTGATCCTGGTCCTACTCCAACTTTAACAGCATTTACTCCTGCATCCATTAAATCTATCGCCGCTTCTGCTGTAACTATATTTCCACCAATTATATTTAACTTTGGGTGTGCTGCTCTTATCTCTTTTATTTTTTCTATTACACCTTTTGAATGTCCATGTGCTGAATCCACTGTTATTATATCTACTCCTGCATCAACTAAAGCTTTTACTCTCTCTAATGTATCTGGACCTATTCCAACAGCTCCTCCAACTCTTAATCTACCTTGTGAATCTTTACAAGCATTTGGATATTCTACTAAATTATCTATATCTTTTATTGTAATTAATCCTTTTAACTTTCCAGCTTCATCAACTATTGGTAATTTTTCAATTCTATTCTCAAGTAAAATATCTTTAGCTTGCTCTAAAGTTGTACCTACAGGTGCTGTTACTAAATTTTCTTTAGTCATGATATCGCTAACTAGCTGATCCATATCTTTTCTATATTTTAAGTCTCTATTTGTTATTATTCCAATTAAAGATCCATCTTTTTCTATAACGGGAAGTCCTGATATTTTATATCTTCTCATAATTTCTTCCGCATGCCATACTGTTGAGTCTTTTGTAAGAGTTACTGGATTTTTTATCATTCCACTTTCATTTCTTTTAACTCTATCAACTTCAGCTGCTTGATCTTCAATCGACATATTCTTATGAATAAATCCAATTCCACCTTGTCTTGCCAAGGCAATAGCTAAATCTCCTTCTGTTACAGTGTCCATAGCAGCACTTAATACAGGAACGTTCAACTCTATATCCTTAGTAAGTCTTGTTTTTAAACTCACTTCATTTGGTAAAACTTCTGATCTTGCTGGTACTAATAAAACATCATCAAAAGTTATCGCTTCTTTTATAATTTTTCCGTTCATCATTATTCTATTACCTCCAAATTTTAATATTTTAAATAAAGACCTGCACTTTTATTCGTGCAGGTCTTTTTTATTTATTTTTGTTATTATAACACATCTTCGAGCCTATGTCATTCCTAAAAAACATTTCTTTGCATTTTATTTTATTTACGTCGCTATATGCTTTACTTTTAGCATCCTCTAATGTTTCTCCAAAAGATACTACTGACAATACTCTTCCACCATTAGTTTGCAATTCATCATTTTCAATTTTTGTCCCCATATGAAATATCATCGATTCTAAATTGCTAGGGATTTCTATTGTACTTCCTATTGTTGATGACTTTGGATAATTTTTAGAAGCCATTACAACAGCTACAGTATACCGCTTATCCCATTCTAACTTAGTTTTTTTATCTTGTAAGACATCTAAAATAACTTGAATAAAATCAGTTTTCAATCTTGGTAAAATTCCTTCTGCTTCCGGATCGCCAAATCTAGCATTAAACTCTATCGTTTTAACTCCTGTATTTGTTAACATTACACCACCAAAAAGAAATCCTTTAAATGGAATCCCATCCTTCTTCATACCTGCAAGCATTGGCTTTAGTATTTTTTCAACCGTTTCATTGACTATATTTTTATCAATTTTATCTACAGGAGAATAAACTCCCATACCACCAGTATTTGGACCTAAATCGTTATCAAATGCTCTTTTATGATCTTGAGCTACTTCTAAAGGTATTACAGTCTCACCATTTGCTAAAGCTATTATTGAAAATTCAAATCCATCTAAATATTCTTCAATAACAACTTTATTATTAGGTATATCAAATGCTATTTCTAAGGCTTCTATAGCTTCTTCTTTTGAAAATGCAACAGTTACACCTTTCCCAGCTTTTAAACCATCTTCTTTTATAACTATAGGTATTGTCTGTGTATCTAAATATTTTTTTGCTTCTAAAAGATTGTCAAATGTTTGATAACTACCTGTTGGAACCCCATATTTTTTCATAAGTTTTTTTGCAAAATCTTTACTCGATTCTATTTTAGCGGCTTCTTTTGTTGGTCCAAATATTTTTAATCCTCTCTTTTCAAATTCATCTACAATTCCAAGAGCTAAAACATTTTCTGGACCAACAATTGTTAAATCAATACTATTTTTTTGTGCAAAATTTGCTAATTCAAATATTTTTTCCTCTCTAATTTCAACTAACGTTCCAATATCCTTCATTCCAATATTTCCAGGAGCAATAAAAACTTCAGTTACCAGTTTACTTTGTTTAGCTTTCCAAGCTAGTACATGCTCTCTTCCACCTTTTCCAACTATTAAAACTCTCATAAAATCCTCCTATATTAATGTTTGAAATGTCTTACACCTGTAAATATCATTGCTATTCCATTTTTATTACATTCCTCTATAGAAAGTGAATCTTTTATTGATCCTCCTGGTTGTATAATCGCTTTAATTCCATACTTAGCTGCCATCTCTACTGTATCAGACATTGGAAAAAATGCATCTGAAGCCATAACTGCACCACAACATTTATCTTTTGCTTGCTCTAAAGCTATCTTTGCTGCTCCAACCCTATTCATTTGACCTGCTCCAACACCTACCGTTTGACTTTCTCTTGCCACAACAATTGCATTTGATTTTACATGTTTTACCACTTTCCAAGCAAACATTAAATCTGCTAATTCAGAATCTGTTGGTTTTCTATCTGTTACACAAACTAAATCATCTTTTAGCAATTCTTTTTGATCTAACTCTTGAATTAAAACCCCATCCATAACTGTTGTTAACTTATTTGTATTCTTAATTTTCAAATCCATATCTAATTCCATTATTCTAATATTTTTCTTTTTTGAAATTACTTCAAAAGCATCTTTCTCGTAACCTGGCGCTATAACTATTTCTAAAAATAATTCCGATATCTTTTCCGCTACCTCTTTTGTTACAACTCTATTCAGTGCGATTATTCCACCAAATATTGATACAGGATCTGCAGCATAGGCCTTATCCCAAGCTTCTAAAATACTTTCTCCACATCCTATCCCACATGGATTCATATGTTTTACCGCCACAACAGTTGGTAAAGAAAACTCTTTTAATATTTCCAGTGCAGAATTAGCATCTTGGATATTGTTATATGATAACTCTTTTCCATGAAGTTGTTTTCCTGTTGAAATTGAATATCCCGCAAAAGCATTTTTATAAAATCCTGCTCTCTGGTGAGGATTTTCTCCGTATCTCAAATCTTGAACTTTTTCATAAGTTACAGTTATTGACTCTGGAAACTCTACTCCTGATTTCTTAGTTAAATATTCTGCAATTAAAGAGTCATATCCGGCAGTATGTCTAAAAACTTTTGCTGCTAACTCTTCCCTTGTAGTTAACTCTGTATCCCCTGAATCTTTAATTTCTAAAAGAATTTTTTTATAATCTTTTGGATCTACAACAACAGTTACAAACTTATGGTTTTTAGCGGCTGACCTTAACATACTAGGTCCACCTATATCTATATTTTCAATTAACTCTTCATGTGTTGTTCCTTCCTTTTCTAAAGTTTTTTTGAAAGGATATAAATTAACAACAACCATATCTATTAAATCAATATTATTTTCCTCTAAAGCTTTTAAATGCTCTTGATTATCCCTTACACACAAAAGTCCACCATGAACATTTGGATGTAAAGTCTTTACTCTCCCATCCATTATTTCTGGAAAGTTTGTTATCTCCGATATTCCTATTGTTTTTACTCCTGCTTCATCCAATGTTTTTTTTGTTCCACCTGTTGAGATAACTTCATAACCTAACGATACCAATTCTTTAGTAAATTCAACTATTCCAGTTTTATCAGATACACTTATTAATGCACGTTTCATTTATTCTCTCCCTTTTCAAATAGCTTCGTTAAAACCATAGGATATATTCTATGCTCTATCTTATGTATTTCTTCTTTTAATTTATTTAAATCCCATTTCGAATCTATATTTAATCTCTCTTGATAAATAATCTCCCCTGTATCAACTCCACTGTCTACAAAGTGGATAGTAACCCCCGTTTCTTTTACTCCTGCTTCAAAGGCATCTGAAATTCCATCCTTACCTGGAAATTCTGGTAAATATGCCGGATGAATATTTATTATTTTATTTGGATATTCATTCAAAAGATTTGAAGATATTATTCTCATATAGCCAGCTAACACAATAAAATCTATAGATTCTGATTTCAATATCTCAATTATTTTTGATTCAAATTCAAATTTTGAACTAAATCCTTTAGGGTCTATGAATATATTTTTTATTCCCAATTTTTTAGCTCTTTCAATTGCAAAAGCATCCTTTTTATCTGCAATTAAAAGTTTTACAGAGTAGTTACTTGCTTCCCTCTCCTCTTTAGCTTTAACAATTCTTTCAAAATTACTTCCACTCCCAGAAGCAAAAATTGCTATATTTACCATTTCAATTCTACTCCTGCTCTTTTCACAACTTCTCCCATAACCATAGGGTTTTCTCCAAGTTCTTTTAAACACTCCTCCAGTTTTAAGAACTCCTCTTTAGATACTACAAAAATAAATCCTACCCCCATATTAAACACATTATACATTTCATTTTTAGGGATTTGTCCATGCTTTTCTAAAAATTTAAAAATTTTTAATTCATCTATATTTTTAGTATCTATACTAACTCCCAATCCCTCAGGTATTATTCTTGGAATATTTTCATAAAAACCGCCCCCAGTTACATGACACATTCCATTTATATTTACTTTTTCTAAAACTTTTTTCACTGTTTTCACATAGATTCTTGTAGGTGTAAGAAGCTCTTCCCCCAAACTTTTATCAAACTCTTCAAAATATTCATTCAAATTTAGATCTGCATCTTTTAAAACTTTTCTAACTAAAGAGAATCCATTTGAATGAACCCCACTTGACTCTATTCCTACTAATATATCTCCTTCTTTTACATTCTTTCCTGTTATTAACTTTGATTTTTCAACAGCTCCAACAGTGAATCCAGCTATATCATAATGTCCCTCGCTATACATTCCTGGCATCTCCGCAGTTTCACCACCTATAAGAGCACATTCAGCTTTAACGCATCCATCTGCTACTCCCTTTACAATACTTTCTATTTGCTCTGGATAATTTTTACCTACAGCTATATAATCTAAAAAATATAGTGGCATCGCACCTTGAACTAATACATCATTGACGCACATAGCTACAACATCTTGACCTATTGTATCGTGTTTATCCATCTCAAAAGCTAGCATTAATTTAGTTCCTACACCATCTGTTCCACTTACAAGAACAGGTTCTTTAAGATTTAATTCAGATAGATCAAACATCCCTCCAAAGGCACCTAAACTGTTCATAGCTCCTTTTATTTTTGTTCTTTCAACATGACTTTTTATTCTTCTAACCGACTCATAACCTGCTTCTAAACTCACTCCAGCTTCCATATATTTATTACTCAATTTTATCTCTCCTATTTTTTAAGATTTTCTAATAAACTAAACATACTTGTTGGATAATTCCCTGTAAAACAAGCTGTACATATATTCTCTCCCAATCCTTCTATCATTCCATTGTGGGATAAAAATTCTAAAGAATCAGCACCAATAAACTCCCCTAACTCTTTTGGATTTAATTTTGTACTTATCAGCTCATTATATGTTGATGTATCTACCCCATAAAAACATGGACTTATTATTGGTGATGAAGCTATTCTCATATGTACTTCTTTAGCTCCTGCATCTTTTAAAAGTTGTATTATGTGTTTTGATGTTGTTCCCCTAACAATAGAATCATCAACTAGAACTATTCTTTTACCTCTCACAACAGCTTCCATAGCAGAAAGCTTCATCTTTACTCCACGTTCTCTTTGGTGTTGATTTGGTTTTATAAAAGTTCTTCCCACATATCTATTTTTTACAAGTCCTAACTCATAAGGTAATCCTGAAACATCTGAATACCCCATAGCAGATGAAAGAGAAGAGTCCGGAACTCCTATTACAATATCAGCTTCAACTGGGCTTTCTTTAGCCAAAATCCCTCCACATTTCCTTCGGCTTGTATGAACATTCAAACCATTTATACTACTATCTGGTCTTGAAAAATATATATACTCCATTGCACACATCTTATCTTGTGTGCAATCCGTATATTGTTTTGAAAGCATTTTATCTTTTGAAACCTTTAATACTTCACCAGGTTTTAGTCCTCTTATGTACTCAGCTCCAACAATTTCAAATGCTGAACTTTCAGAACTAAATACAAATCCATTATCTAATTTTCCCATCGACAGTGGTCTAAATCCATTTTTATCTCTTATTACATATAAGCTATCTCTATTCATTATTAAGAACGAAAATGCTCCTTCTAGTTTAGGTAATGCTTTTAAAATTTTCTCTTGAAAGTCTCCAACTTCTCTTTGGATTAAATGCCCTATTATTTCGCTGTCTGAAGTTGTGTGAAAAATACTTCCCATAGCCTCTAATTGCATTTTTAACTCTTTAGCATTCACTATATTTCCATTATGAGCTATTACAAAATCTCCTGTATGAGATCTTACAAGTATCGGTTGAACATTTTCTATTCCCCCTCCTCCTGTAGTTGAATATCTTACATGCCCGATAGACATATTTCCTGGAAGTCTAGCAATTCTATCACTATTAAAGACTTCAGTTACTAACCCTTCACCCTTCTCTCTAATGATATTCTCTCCGTCACAAGAAGCTATGCCAGCTCCCTCTTGACCTCTATGTTGTAATGAGTGTAGTCCATAATAAGTTAGTTGTGCTGCATCTTCTACATTAAAAACTCCAAAAACTCCACACTCTTCATTTATCTTTCCATTTAAAAAATACTCTATCTCTTTTATCATGATTACCCCACTCTACTTATTCTTGATAAAACTTCTTGATATGCTTCTTCAATATCTCCTAAATCTCTTCTAAATCTATCTTTATCTAATTTTTTTCTTGTTTCTTTATCCCAAAGACGACAACAATCGGGAGATATTTCATCTGCTAAAATTATATTTCCATCCATATCTTTTCCAAATTCAATCTTAAAATCTACAAGTTCTATATTTGCTTTATCAAAGAAATTCTTTAGCAATTCATTTATCTTTCTTGTTTGAGAATATATTTCATCTAAATCTTCTCTTGTAGCTATATCTAAAGCTATAGCATGGTAATCATTTATCATTGGGTCCCCTAGCTCATCTTTTTTATAACAAATTTCAAATATCGGTGAATCTAATATTTTTCCTTCTTCAACTTTTAATAACTTAGCTGTTGATCCTGCTAGTGTATTTCTAACAATAACTTCTAGTGGTATAATCTCCACTTTTTTACATAACTGAGCTCTATCCGAAAGATTTTCTATTAAATGAGTTTCTACTCCATTATTTTTTAAATAATTAAATATTATTGTTGTTATCTGAGCATTTAAAATTCCTTTATTATGGATTTGCCCTTTTTTCAAGTTATTAAATGCTGTTGCGTCATCTTTGTAATAAATTATTACTTCATTTGGATTTTCTGTTTTATATACTTTTTTTGCTTTTCCTTCATATAACTTATTTTCATCTACTAATAACATATAATCACTCTCCGCTTTAATATTTATTTTTTAAAATAGTTAACTCCATTAGCAAAAATATCTTGCATTTTTTCTCCAGAAATATTCTTTAACAATCCCTCTTCATATCTCTCTGAATGTGCCATCTTCCCTAAAATTTTTCCACATTTTGAAACAATTCCCTCTATAGAATAATTTGATCCATTTAAATTATTTTCTTTATTCATTGTCACTTTACCAAACTCATCACAGTATTGAGTTATCACTTGACCATTTTGAAATAACTCCTCTGCAAATTTTTTATTTACAACAAATTTTCCTTCTCCATGAGAAACAGGAATGCTATGCACATCTCCAACCTTAAATGAGCTCATCCAAGGTGAATTATTAGAAGCTACTCTTGTTGTTATAACTCTTGAAATATGTCTATTTATATCATTTCTAAATAATGTCGGTGAATTTTCATCTAACTCATCCACATTCCCATACGGAAGTAATCCTGATTTTATTAAAGCTTGGAACCCATTACAAATTCCTAAAATCAGCCCATCATTTTCTAAAAATTTCTCTATACTATTTTTTATTATTTTATTTTGAAGTATATTCGCTATAAATTTACCTGACCCATCTGGCTCATCTCCAGCACTAAATCCACCTGGTATCATGAATATTTGAGACTCTTTTATTTTTTTAGAAAGTTCATCTATACTACTTTTTATTTCTTCAACACCTAAATTATTAAATACAAATATCTCAACTTCAGCTCCAGCTCTTTCAAAAGCTTTTCTGGTATCATACTCACAATTTGTTCCAGGAAAAACAGTTACTAAAACTTTTGGTTTATCATACAATGTTTTAGCTTTATAAATCTTATCTGTACTAAAATCTTTTTCTATAATTTCTCCTGTATTTTCAACACTATATGGATAAATTTTGCTATATCTTTTTTCCCAAACTTCAATAAGGTTTTCAATATCAAATCTCTCATTATTTATATCGATTATTTTTGTGTTTGTAGTAAATCCCAACAACTCTCCAAACTCCAGCTGTGATTCTGATTCTAAAATCATATCTCCTGGCATTAAAGCAAATAGATCTTGATCTGTTGAAACCTCTATTCCAACCTTATTTCCAAATGACATTTTAATTAAAGATTCAGCTATTCCACCAAATTTTATAGTTGACACAGATATTATCTTCATCGATTCTATCCCTTGTCTAACAAAATCAAAATTCTTTTTAATTTCACTATAATTTGGCATATCTCCTTCTAATCTCTCGCTCTTTAAAAGATAGATGTAATTTCCAACTTTTTTAAACTCTGGAGATATTATATTTTTAACATTTTCTGTTACAACTGCAAAAGATATTAAGGTTGGTGGCACATTGATATCTTTGAATGTTCCACTCATGCTATCTTTTCCACCTATTGCTGGGGTTTCAAATTTCATCTGAGCTTCAAGCCCTCCCAAAAGTGCTGAAAATGGTTTCCCCCATCTTATCTCATCTTTTCCTAGTTTTTCAAAATATTCTTGGAATGATAATCTAGCCTTTTTATAATCTCCACCTGTAGCTACTATTCTAGCCAAAGATTCGATTACTGCATATTGGGCACCTAAATATGGAGAATATTCAGATATTTCTGGATTGTATCCATATGTCATTATAGAACATGTATTTGTTATTTTATCTGTCGGTAACTTTTGAACACTTGCTTCAGCTTCTGTAAGCTGGTATTTTCCACCATAAGGCATCAATACTGTACTTCTTCCTATCGAGGCATCAAACATCTCTACCATACCTCTTTGAGAAGCTACATTCATACTTCCAATCATTTCTAAAACACTTTCTTTTAAATTCTTTCTCTCTTTTTTAGAGAAAGGATTCAAAGCATCACTTTCTTTTACTAAAATGTTCTGTTCTTGTCTAACTCCGTTTGTATCTAAAAACTCTCTTGATAAATCTACCAATACTTCATCTTTATACTTTATTACTAATCTATCATCTTCTGTTACTTTTGCTACAACTGATGACTCTAAATTTTCAGCTTTTACTAGTTCTTGGAATCTTTCTACATCTTTTGATTCAACAACTACAGCCATTCTTTCTTGAGATTCTGATATTGCTAACTCTGTTCCATTTAATCCTAAATATTTTACAGGTACTTTATCTAACTCTATCTCAACTCCATTAGCTATTTCTCCTATAGCAACACTCACTCCTCCAGCTCCAAAATCATTTGATTTTTTTATTAATTTTGTTACCTCTGGATTTCTAAACAATCTTTGAATACGTCTTTCTACTGGTGCATTTCCCTTTTGAACTTCAGATGAACACTTTGTAAGAGATGTTTCATTGTGCTCTTTTGATGACCCTGTAGCTCCTCCAACACCGTCTCTTCCAGTTTTTCCACCAAGTAAAATCACTATATCTCCAGGAACAGGTGTTTCTCTTCTCACGTATTCCTTTTTTACTGCTCCAACTACCGCTCCAACTTCCATTCTTTTAGCCTTGTAACCATTGTTATAAATCTCTTTTACAAATGTTGTTGTTAACCCAATTTGATTTCCATAAGAAGAATATCCTAAGGCTGCTCCTTTAGATATTTTTTCTTGAGGTAATTTATTTTGCAATGTATTTTCAACACCTTCTGTTATATCTCCTGCACCTGTAATTCTCATGGCTTGGTATACATAAGCTCTTCCAGATAATGGATCTCTAATTGCTCCTCCAACACAAGTACTAGCTCCTCCAAAAGGTTCGATTTCTGTAGGATGATTATGGGTTTCATTTTTAAACATCAACAACCACTTTTCATTTTTCCCATCTACATCCACATCAACTTCTATACTGCATGCATTAATCTCTTCTGATATCTCCATATCGTCTAGCTTGCCTATCTTTCTTAAATATTTACCCCCGATAGTCGCTATATCCATAAGTGTCATCGGTTTTTTATTTCCATGTACTTTTTCTCTTAACTCTAGATATTTTTCAAAAGAGTTTTGTATATTTTCTTGTAGGTTTCCTGCCTCTATTAAGATATTCTTTAAATATGTTTCAAATGTTGTATGCCTACAGTGATCTGACCAATAAGTGTCTAAAACTTTTATTTCAGTTTCTTTAGGATCTCTTTTTTCTTCATTTTTGAAATAGTTTTGAATGTGCTTTAAATCATCTAAGCTCATAGCTAGACCAAAATTACCTCTAAACTCTTCTAATTCACTCTCTGACTTTTCTATAAATCCATCGTATGTAGGTACCTTCTCAATCTCTATATTTTCATCTTTTTCTAAAATTTCTAATTTTTTTTCTCTCATCTCTATAGGATTTATAAGATAATTTTTAACTTTTTCAAAGTCTTTGATATTTCCATGAAATACTAAAAGTTTTCCACTTTTTATTTCTACTCCAGCTTTATTATTTAAAAGCATTAGACATTGTTCTGCAGAATCGGCTCTTTGATCATATTGCCCTGGTAAAAATTCAATTGCTAAATATTTACTGCTTTTTAAATCTACTTCTTCATACACATCATCAGTTACTGGTTCTGATAAAACCTTATTTTTCAAAAGATCTAAATCATCTAAAGTGCAATTAAATATGTCATATACATTATACAAATCTATATTAACTATTTCTGTTTCTTTTAAATTTTCTAAAAGATCATTTTTAACTCCTAAACTTTCTACTTGAAACCCTTCTTTTTTCTTAACAAAAACTCTTTTATTCATATATCCTCCTAGAATGATTTTGCTAATTCTATTAATTCATCTATATCATTTCCACAAAAATTAACATGTCCCATCTTTCTTCCTATCTTCCAAGAATTTTTCCCATAGATGTGAACTATCCCCTTTTTACTCTTTTGTATTTTTTTTAATTTCTCTTTATCTTCTCCCAGTATATTTAACATAACTACATTTTTTAAAAGCTTAATCTCAGGAATTTTTTCCCCTAAAACTGCCATTAAATGAATATCAAATTGCGAATAGTTACATGCATCCATCGTGTAATGAGCACTATTATGAGGTCTTGGTGCCATCTCATTAAAATATATCTCTTCTCCCGCTATGAAAAATTCAATTCCTAAAGGTCCTACAACTCCTAATTTTTCAACTATTTTTTTTGAATTTTCTATTATTTTTTCTTCCAACTCTTTAGAAATTTGAGCTGGAACAATTGTTAAATTAAGAATCCCATTCTTATGGATATTCTCTCCGATTGGAAAATTTACCACTTCTCCATTTATTCCCCTTACAACCAAACAAGAAACCTCTTTTTCAAAATTTACCATCTCTTCAAGAATATATTCTCTCGATTCCAATTTTATGTTATTTAAATCTGACTCATTTTTTATTTTCCATTGTCCTTTTCCATCATATCCGCCAGAACAAGTTTTTAATATAGCTGGAATTCCAACTTCCTTTAGAGCCTCTTTTAACTCTTCAATATTTGATACTTGTTTATATTTTGCTGTTTTAACCCCTAAATTCCTAACAGCATTTTTTTCTCTAATTCTATGCTGACTTAAATACAGAGGCGTTTTCCCTTGAGGTATATTTCCACCTATCTTTTCTATAATTTCTATAGATTCAATCGGTACATTTTCAAACTCATAAGTTACAACACCGCTAATCTCAGATATTTCTTTTAAACTTTTTTCGTCTGTATAATCTTTAATCAAATGAAGGTTTGATGAAAACTTTCCACAAGCATCTGAACTAGGGTCTAATATAACTGAGGTGTATCCCATCTTTTTTGCTGAATCACAAAGCATCTTTGCTAACTGACCACCACCTAATATCCCTATAGTTTTAGATTTGTTCATCCAAAATCATCCTCTCCATGTTTTCTCTGTACTCTTTTATTTTATTAGCTATTTTTTCATCTTTTAAAGCTATTATTTTAGCCGCCAATATTCCAGCATTTTTAGCTCCTCCTATCGCTACTGTCGCAACAGGAACTCCTCCTGGCATCTGAACTATTGAAAGAAGTGAATCCATTCCTTTTAGTATCTTTGTTTCTATAGGTACACCAATAACTGGCAAATCTGTTAAACTAGCAACCATCCCTGGTAAATGAGCTGCTCCACCAGCTCCTGCTATAATAACTTCGATTCCTCTATCTTTAGCTTCTTTAGCATAATCAAACATTAGAGTTGGTGTTCTATGAGCTGATACAATCTTTGCTTCATACTTTATTCCTAACTCCTCTAATATCTCTAAGCACTGCTTCATAGTTGGTAAATCCGATTTACTTCCCATTATTACACCTATTTTTATCATTTTTCCTCCCTAAATAAAAAATAAAAAAACGCACATCACTAAAAAGGCTACAACTCTCCCTTTTCAATAATCTGCGTTTTTATACACTTATTCTTATTTTTCGTTAAATGTGTTACTAATTTTTTCTTCTTTATTTTTATTATAAAAACCATATTTATAAGCATTTTCAACTCCTCCTATTTTTGTGGTCAACAAAAACTAATAAAAAAAGGAAATTACTGTGTAATTTCCTACAAGAATCAAGTTGAAAAAAAGCTATGAAGCTATTCCAAATTTGACTTGTAGTCTGCCCATTTACGGCGGCAGGTAGAAACTCGTTGACCCTATCACAACTATTATACAAGTTATTATATTTATTTTTTTACTTGCTCTAAGTTTATCATAGGTTTTTACTTTTTTCAATAATATTTTAAAAAAGTTTAAAAAAAATCCCTTTAAGGTTTAATTTAAAGGGATTCTTATATTTATTTTTGTTTTCTTTTTAGTTTATTTGACATTTTTTCTATAAATTCCTCAACTATTATATATAATACCGGAATTACAACCAGTGTCAATAATGTAGAGAATGATAGTCCAAATATTACTGAAATTGACATTCCTGAATATAGTTCTGCTCCCTCTCCAAAACCTAAAGCTAGAGGTATCATACCACAAACTGTTGTCATTGTTGTCATTAAAATTGGTCTAAGTCTTGTCTTACAAGATTCTCTAACCGCATCATGAGTACTATATCCTCTCTCTCTTAAGATCTTAATAAAGTCTATAAGTACTATAGCATTATTTACAACTGTTCCTGCCAGCATTATTATACCTATCATAACCATCATATCAAATGGTGAGTTTGTTAAAATAAGTCCTCCATAAACTCCAATCATTGCTAATGGCACTGATGCTAGGATAATTCCTGGAAGTAAGAAGTTTTCAAATTGAGATGCAAGTATAGCATATATTAAGAATATTGATATAGCTAATGCCATTCCCATTTGAACTATAGCCTCATTAAATAACTGAGACATTCCACCCCATGAATATAACACTCCTTTTGGTGGGTTTGTTTCTTCAAATGCTTTTACTATCTCACTTTGAACTTTACTAAGCCCAAGTCCACCATCATTAGCTGAAACTGAGGCATAGAAAATTTTATCTGTTTTTGTTACTTGAGAAGCTCCTTCTGCCATCACTATATCAGCTACATCTGAAACTTTTATAAATTTACCATCAGACGTTCTTACATTGAGCTCTTCTAAAGAACTAACTCTTGTTCTTGAATCTTTTGGTAATCTTATCAGTACATCTATCTCTTCTGTTCCTGTTTTTACAGAGATTGTTTGTCCTGTAGATCTATTTCCTCCTAAGAATGAATAACTAATTGTTCTTCCCACTTCATAAGGATTTATTCCATAAGATTTTAATTTATCTCTATTTAAAACAACTCTTGCTTCTACGTTTCCAGGTTCGATACTCGATGTTATATCTTTAATTCCTGGAATAGTGCTTATTTTATCTTGAACTTGTTTAGCTATTTTATCAGCTACTTCCAAATTATCAGATGATATTCTAAATTCCACATCTCTACTTCCACCAGAAGATTGATAGTCTTCTACTAAGTTATATTTTATTCCAGGTATCTTAGCAAGCTCTGGTCTCAGGGTATCCATAACTTCAAATATTGAAACATCTCTATCTGTTTTTGGCCCTATATCAACGTTTACTATTCCTGTATCTGTCTTAATTATTGTTGTATATGTTCTTGTTAAAGGATTCTTTTTAACAAGATCTATAGCTTGCTCAGTAATTTCTTCTGCTCTTTCAACAGATAAACCTTTTTCTAGCTCTAAAACTACAGAATATCTACCATAATCCTGTTTTGGTATAAACTCTGTTCTCGTTAACATTGGCCCTAAGGTCATCATTACAAAGAATGCTCCAAATGCTAATCCTACTGTTTTCTTTCTATTTACTATTGCCCATTCAATTATAGAGTCATAAGTCGATTTTACTTTTCCAAAGATTTTACCCTCTTTAGTTATATCGGCATCTGCTTTTAAGAATCTACTTGCTACCATTGGCATAAGTGTTAATGATACAATTAAAGCTGCAACGTTTGAGAAAATTATAGAAAGTGACATATCTCTAAATATCTCTCTTGCAATACCCGGTATAAATAATACTGGTATAAATACTACCATTGTTGTCAATGCTGAAGCTAATATTGCTATTGTTACTTCTGAAGCTCCGTCTTCTGATGCTTCTACAACTGGTTTTTTAAGTTCTGTTATATGTCTGTATATATTATCTATAACAACAACTGAGTTATCCGTTAGCATTCCTACTCCTATCGATAATCCCATTAAAGATATTACGTTTATAGTAACTCCTAAAAGTGATAGGAAAGCAAAAGTAAATATAATTGCAATTGGTAATGCTAGTGATATTAACATTGTAGCTCTTATATTTTTTAAAAATACAAATAGAACTATTGTTGCAAGAACTAGACCTGTTACCGCATTTCCTTTTACTCCTGAAATTGAAGAGTTTATATTCTCAGAGTAATCCATAACTGTTGTTACTTCTACCCCTTTAGGAAAATATGGCTTCATTTCTTCTAACGCTTTTTTCACGTTATCATTTATTGATAGGATATTTCCATCTGTAGATTTTTCTATTACTAGCATTACAGACGTTTTTCCATTTAATGCTGTTATCTCTTTTTGATCTTCAGTTGTTAAAACTACCTCTGCAACATCTTTAAGTCTTAATGTTTTTCCATTACTTCTTAAAATCATGTTTTCAAATTCGTCCAAGTAGTTAAATTCTCCCATAAATCTAGCAACTACATCTTTTCCACCAGTTTTTATTACCCCTAATGGAACATTTATAGATGACGTTTTTATTAGATCATATAACTCTGTTGGAGTTAAATCATATGCTGATAGTCTGTCTGTATCAAATTGTATTTGAATTTGCTTATCTGGTGATCCAAGTGTATCAACACTTCCAACCCCTCCGATTCTTTCAAATCTCGGTGTGATAAATTCATTAACAAATGTTGTTAGCTCTAGGAAGTTTGGTCCAGATATATTTAACATCATTGCCGTATTTCCTGATCCCGCTAATTTTTTTTGTGTTACTGGTTTTGATGCATCATCTGGTAATTCTCCTGAAATTGCATCTATCTCTCTTTGAACGTCTCCTCTTTTTAAATCTATATTTACTCCATAATCAAACTCAATACTTACAGTTGAGCTTTCAAAAGATGATGTCGACGTTATCTTCTTGATACCATCAACCCCTGATAAAGCGTCTTCTATTTTTTTAGTGATTTGACTGTTGACATCGTCTGGAACAGCTCCATTCCACGATGTACTAACAATTACCATCGGTATATTCATATTTGGAAGTAACTCTGATTTCATAGATAGCATCGAAACAATTCCTAAGAATACCATCGATACCATTATCATTACTGTTGCAACCGGTCTACGTATAGCAATACCTGCTAATGACATATAATTTCACCTCTTTTTTCTATTTAGTTTCGTTATTTATTGTAACTTCATCTCCGTCAGCTAATCCGAATATTCCGTCTGATACAACTTTATCCCCTGTTTTTAATTCTCCTTTTAGAATTTCAACATTTGGTTTTGCTACCGCTCCAGTTGTAACCTCCACTCTCTTAACTTTACCATCTTCTACTAAATAAACGTAACTTAATAGATCTCTTATGAAAACAGCTTCTTGAGGAACTACAATTCCATCTCTTTTTTCTGTTGGAATAATAACTTTTGAATACATTCCATCTTTTAATTCTCCATTTTTATTTTCTATCGAAAGTTTAACTGGGAATTTTTTTGTTTCTGAGTTTGCAATTGGATTTATCTCTTTAACTCTAGCATCAAACTTTTTTCCACCTAAATCTGATACTTTAACTGTAGCAGGTGATCCAACCTTTAAACTATTTAACCAATATCCTGGAAAATCAACCGTTATATTCATTACATTCTCGTCTACTACAGTAAAGATTGTTTTATTTGCATCTATAACATTTCCAGGTTTTAAATCTAAGTTTCCAATATATCCTGTTATTTCTGATTTTCTTGTTAACTTCTCATAGTTTGATTTTTTTGATAAAAAATCTGCTGTAGCATTTGCATAAGCATCTCTATAACTTAAAAACTCTAATTGTGAAACCATTTGTTTTTCATAAAGTTTATTAAATTTTTCAAAATTATTTTTTGTTGATTCATAATTAAATTTTGCAGCATTATAATTCGCTTCTGTTGTTGCATCTTTAAATTTAACTACTACCTCTCCTTTTTTTACAAAATCTCCATTCTGTTTTAAAACTGTTAATACAGTTCCTTGTGAATCAAGAGTATGATTTACTTTTTCTTGAGGTAATACTGATCCATCTGTCACATAAAGATCTGATACTTCCTCTTTAGCAACTGTTGTTACAATTACTGGTTTTTTTGGTTTTTCTATTACTGACTCCTCTTTTTTCCCACATGCAGTCATTAATAACGCTAATGCTGATAGTATGTATAATCCTTTTTTCATTTCTTCCTCCCTATGCTAAATAAGTGCTGATCTATATTTTTCAAATGCTACAAAATAATTTAACACCGCTGAATTATAATCTACTGCTGCTTGTCTATATTGACTTTCAGACAGAAGAAAATCTACTGTTGAAATTAATCCTGTATTGTATCTTTCTGTATCTATTGCTAAGTTTTCTTTTGCTGCTTCTAAAGCTTTACTTCTTGAATCTCTTAATTGTTGTAAACGAATAAGCTCTTTATAATCTCTTGTAACAGATAATTTTATATCATCTGAAGTTAAATCCTTATTTATAGTTTCAATTTTTTCACTGTTTTTAGCGACATTATATTCATCTAAACTGCTTCCAAATTCAAACACATCCCACTTTACAGCAATTCCTCCTCTCCACTCTGCATTGTCAAAACCATCTTCAAAATGACGCTTTTCTCCAGCTGTTCCATAAGTTCCAAAAGCTTCAATCTCTGGTAAAAGACTTGATCTTGCAACTATCTTTTCCGCCTCAGCATAATTAACTTTATTACTTGCTAGTCTTGAAGATAAACTGTTTGTTAAAGCTTGGTTTAAATCTCTATTAAAATCTATCCCTGCAGTTAAATTTTCAGGTACTTGGAACTCTTTTAAAGTTAAAGTTTCATTTGTTGGTATCATTAGTTTTAATTTTAAATCTTTTTTAGCTATCTCTAAATTTGTTTTAGTCCCAGTTATTTGTGACTCTAAATCTAATATTGAATACTCTGTTTTTAATAGATCTGCTTTTGTAACTAATCTTAAGCTCAGCTGCTCACTTTGCTTATTATATCTAGCTTGTAACTCTTTCATTGATGCCTCTAAAACAGTTAAATCTTTTTCATAATTTATTATGCTTGAATATAATGAAATTATATTCAATCTAACATCTCTTTTTTCTGATAATAGGAATATATCCGCAATATTTTTTGAAGCTTTTGCACCTATAATCCCACCAGTTATTGCTCCACCTTTGAAAAGAGGTTGATAGATACCAATAGTTTGAGTGTATCCACTTTTAAACTTTGCCTCATCTAAATCTCCAATAATCATATTTCTCGTTGTGTGCTCAGCTTTTTCGTATTTTCCATTATATGTCACTTTTGGAAGAGCTGTTTTAAAAGCTCTTTTTACATTCAAATCTGCATTCTCTTTAGAAAGTTCAGATGTTTTTATCGTCTTTCCATTTTCTAAAGCTAAATCAATCGCACTTTCTAATGTTAGTTCTCTAGAAAAAGCTGCTGTTGATATTATTACTAGTAGTCCTAATAATTTTTTCATCTTTATTTTCCTCCTGTTAATATTTTTATAATTCCATTGGTTAATAATTCTATCTCATTTTCTAAATCGATATTTTGCATTCTTTCTTCCAAATCTTTTATATCACTTATAAAATAGTCCTCTTTATTTTTATAAAAAAGTCTTTCTAATCTATACGATTTTATTCCGCCCATTATAAAAACTATTAAAACTTCCATCTCTTTTTCAGAATAAGTAATTTTCAAATCTTTTCCAATTGCCTGTTTCAATATTTCTCTTAATATTTTTCTATTTAAGAGTTCAATCTCTATTAATTTAGTTCTAAGCTCAAAACTAAGATGCTCTAAATTTCTTGTTAAATTAATTAAAATTAAGTGAGATTTTAAATTTTCTGATGTTGTTATAGCAAATCTTTTGATTATAAATTTTTTTATTTTATCTCTAAAATCTTCATCACTTTTTTCTATCTCTTCAAATTCATTTTTTCTTATATCGAAAAACTGAATAATTATTTCTTCTAAAAGTTGATCTTTTGATTTAAAATATGTATAAAAACTACCTTTAGCTATTCCTAAGTAGTTTGTTATATCTTCGACTCTTGTTTTAAAAATTCCTTTTTTTAACAAGACATCTTTACCTGCTTCTAAAATTTGCTGTTTTTTATCTCTTTTCTGCATTTCCCACCCCTTTCGAAAAGATAAAATTAAAAAAATGACTAAACAGTCACAGATTATTTTAATCTATAATGACTGTTTAGTCAATGCTTTTTTACTTTTTTTACCAAACATTGTGTGCGTTTGAGTTAAAACCGGATGATGTTGAGTAATATTTTGCATCAATTGGTTTATCCTCATGTACTAAAATCAAATTTTTAGTTGATTTTACAGCTTGAACTGCAACTTCATTTTCATCTAAATTATTATATACTTGACTCTGTGTGCTATCTAAAATATGAAAACCTAAACTTTGATATCTTTTTTTCAAAATATCTTTTGCAGCATATGTTCTAGCGGCAATAGCTTGAACTTTTAAAGCTTCTAATCCAAAGCTCTTTGGCATTTCACTCGGTACAACTTGAAGTAAATAATCTTCGATAGAAATCTCATTTATCAAGTTTAATTTCCCACTATTTTTTGACTGTCTAATTTCAAAATTACCTCTATAAGATGGATATTTATAATTCTTTACATTTCTTTTTATATTCGTCACTGATATCATTCTATTTGAACTCAAAGATATATAATGCTTAGTTTTTAATTTAACTTTCCCACCGATCAATACCGATGTAAATCCATTTTGATTTATAAACTCAACATATGTTCGAGGGTTTATTTTCAAATCTCCACCCTTACTCTTAAGCTTTATTGTTCCATATGAATATATTCCAATCTTTGAATGATCTATACTTGAAAATCCTGAAGTCATTATTCCAACTCTTATATTTTTTCCAATTCCATCAATAGAATTGATATCCTTTAATTTTGTATTTGCATAATATCTTTGTAAAACCTTTTGATAGCTATACCCCTTATTTTTAGTTAAATCCATAGCTGCCCATTGTGGAATCCCTGAACCATGTCCATATCCTCCACCATAAAACTTATATTCTCCATCTGAAGTTTTTTCAAATGAAAAAAATCCTGATGGGAGTAAAGACGGATTTCTTGAAATTGGTCTATCCAAATACTTTTCACTTCCACCCTTAGCTCCATATACTTTAACTTCAGTTCCTGTTGCAGACTTGCTAAGTCCTAACACATTTCTTATATTTCCCTCTTTTACAACAAGATATTTACCACGAGTTCCCTTTACTAAAAGTTTTATTATTAGCCCCGACTTTCCTCTCTGAACAACTTTTAACTCTTGTAATTCACCTACAGGGTTTAAAGGTAATGGTTTTGCTATCCATTCTCCATTGGAATATGTTAAAACCTCTCTTGATCTTCTCGATGAAAGTGCTGGTAAACTTTTATTTAAAATATTATTTAACTCTTTTTTAGTAAGTGTAAAATGCCATCTCCAATAACTAGAATTATCTCCATGGCCTTTTGCTTTTATATTTTTATAAAATGATAAAAATTCACTTTCAGTATAACTTTTAAATGGTGTCTTTGGAACTATGGTATCATTGACATACTTTAAATAAGAAATTGGTTTAGCAACTGGAAAATTATCTTTTTTATATCCACTATAAAGCTCTACTCTATCTCCTTTTAAATTCGTTTTATGTGATGATTGCAAATTTTCATAATATTCCTTTTCAGAAGTACTACTACATCCTACTATTGTTAGTAAACAAATTCCAATTATTATTTTTTTTATCGATTTTTTTGTATTCATTATAAAGTGATTCCTTTTTCTTTTATATGTAGTCTCACTTTTTCTAACTCATCTTGTGTATCCACACCAATAACTTCAAATTTAGTTTCTAAAACTTTAATCTTATATCCATTTTCTAAAACTCTAAGTTGCTCTAAAGATTCTGAATTTTCTAAAGGTGTACTCTCTAAGTTTGAATACTCTAATACAAAATCTCTTTTGTATCCATAGATTCCAACATGCTTATAATATATATCCAAATTTTCATTTCTAGGATAAGGTATTATGCTTCTAGAAAAATATATAGCATAATCTTTTTTATCTGTTACAACTTTTACAAAATTTGGATTTTCTATATCCTCTTTTTTTATTAGCTTATGCTTTAACGTTGACATTTTTAAATCTTCCTCTTGCTTAAATGAATCAATTAAGGAATTGATCATTTCTGGTTCTATAAGAGGTTCATCCCCTTGAATATTAATTATAACATCATAATCTGTAATTTTTTGACAAACTTCCGCAATTCTACTTGTTCCATTTATATGGTTTTTACTAGTTAGAATAACCTCTCCTCCAAACTCTTTTACTGCATCATAAACCTCTTGTGAATCAGTTGCTACTATGACCTTATCTAAGTTAGATTTTAAAGCTCTTTTATATACCCATTCAATCATTGGGTATCCACATATATCTTTCAATGGCTTTTTTGGTAATCTTGTCGATTCATATCTTGCTGGTATAACTCCTAAAAACTTCATTTTACAACCTCCAAAATTCAATGTATAATAAGATTATACAAAAATATTGTATTAAAAAAAAGAGTTTTTATTTAGAAGGAGAAAAATATGTTACGTATCTATTTTGTTAGACATGGCGAAACGCTATGGAACACTTTAAAAATTTTTCAAGGAAGATCTAATTCCCCTTTAACGGACCTAGGAATCAGTCAAGCTAAAAAACTTTCAGAACACTTAAAAGATTTAAATTTTACTAAAATTTACTCTTCGCCTTTAGATAGGGCTATGTCAACTACAAAGCTAATTATCGGAAATAGAAATCTTGAAATCACTCCAATTGAAGAGTTTCAAGAGATTGGAATGGGAAAAGTTGAAGGAATTCCTAGAGAAGATTTTGAAAAAAACTATCCTATAGAATATCATAACTTTTGGAATAATGCTGTTGAATACAATCCTACGGCTTATTGTGGTGAGAGCTATTCCGAAGTTCTAGAAAGAGTTCAAGAAGGATTAAATAAAATTATTTCTGAGAATAAAGAGGGAAATATTTTAGTGATAAGCCACGGTGTTACATTAAAGGCTATTTTTAATATTATTAATAATAAAGGTATCGACGAATTTTCAAAACAACCTGTCCCTGAAAATACAAGCACAACTATTGTTGAATATGAAAATAATAACTTTAAAATTGTTAAATTTTCAGATACTGAGCATTTAAAATAATTTTTTCTATTGACACAAAGGAAATTATATAGTAATAGAGTACTATCCTATATAATGGGGGTGAGTCATTTTGGAAAATAAAAATAATAATGATTTTAATGTCAATATAAAAGTTATGGGAATTGGTGGTGGTGGAATAAATGCTATCAACGATATGACTGAATACAATATTGACGGTGTTAACTTCTTTGCATTAAACACTGATTTACAAGATTTAAATACATCTAAAACTCAATATAAAATTCAGCTGGGAGCCTCTACTACTAAAGGACTAGGGTGTGGTGGAAACGTTGAACTAGGTGAAAAAGCAACGAAAGAAAGTTTAAACTTTTTAAAAAATGTTTTAAGAGGGACAGATTTTTTATTTTTAACTTCTACTATGGGTGGTGGAACAGGTAGTGCTGCGACACATATGATTGCTAAGTTAGCAAAAGAATTAAACATCTTAACTGTAGCTATTGTTACTAAACCTTTTTCCTTTGAAGGAAAAAGAAGAATGAGAATTGCAGAGTATGGGCTTGAAAATCTAAAACCTTTTGTTGACTCATTCATCGTTATTCCAAATGATAAATTATTGGATACTGAAAGTCCTGATATAACTGTAAAAGAAGCTTTTAAAAAGAGTAATTTTATTCTTTTAACCGCTATCAAAGGACTAACTGATTTAATGCTTGCTAAAGGATTTATAAATTTAGATTTTGCGGATATTAAATCTTTACTTGCAAAATCTGGAGATGCTATTTTAGGATTTGGAGTAGGAAGTGGGGAGCATAGAGCTAAAAAAGCTGCTCTGGCTGCTGTTGATTCATCTCTTTTTGAAAGAACTATTCTAGGTGCTAGTAAATTTATGGTTAATATTGTTGGCCCTAAAGATTTAAATCTAATTGAATCAAGTATTATTGTTGAAACTATTAAAGAAAAATGTAAAGTTGAAATTGATGATGTGCTTTTTGGAGTTTCTATTGAAGACTCTCCAGATAATTCAATCAAAGTTATTCTGATTGCAAACTCATTTATAAATAAAAAAGATCGGTTTTGATTAAACAAAACCGATCTTTTTTTATATATTTTTTTCAAAACTTTCTGGTAATGGTAGTTCTATTTTTATTCCATATTTTGGTATTTCACAATAATATGAGTATAAAAACATTTGTTTACCACCCTTTCCATATTTTCCATCCCCTACTATTGGATGTTTCATATTTGAAAGCTGTACTCTTAATTGATGTGTTCTTCCTGTTTCTAATCTACCCTCTAAAATTGTTCTTTTATCTCCAACTTTTAAAACTTTAAAATAAGATATACTCTCCTTAGCTCCTTTTTCGTATGAGTCTAATTCAATTACTTTTGTTTCCTCTTTTTTTAAATAAGTTTTTAAGGTAAACTTTTTCTCTTTTACAAGACCTTCTACTAAGATATAATATTTTTTTTCTGTATTTCCATCTCTTAGCTCTTCAGCTAACTCTCTTGTTACATTTAAAGTTTTAGCCCCTATAACAAGACCAGAAGTTGACTTATCTATCCTATTTACAAAGTTAAACTCGTCTGTCTTATAATAGCTTTTAAACATTTCTGAAATACCATAGTCATGTCCACTGCCCTTATGCATAACCATGTTTGGTTGTTTATTAAAAATTACAACTTTTTCATCTTCATAAACAATTCCAGTTTTTAATATCTCTATCTCTTTAGATGTAAGTTTTATAAACTCTTTTTTTTCAGTTTCTCCACCTGACAAAAGAACTTTTACAACATCATCTGTTTTTAATCTATAATTTTCTTTTGATTTTTTCCCATTAACTTTAATTTTTCCAGTTCTTATTCCTTTAAAAATTTCTGTTAGCGGAGTATTTTCATATTTTTTTCTTAAAAATCTATCTAGCCTTACATCATTAAAACTAGAATCTATTATATATTCCATATCTACTCCCTATAAATATTTATACTTTGAACTATTCCTAACATAGCAAATGTAAATAAAAATGATGTTCCACCATAACTCATAAGAAGCAAAGGTAATCCTGTAACTGGCATTATTCCCGTTACCATTCCTATATTTACAACTATATGGAACAAAAATATTGCCGATATTCCATAGCAAATTAACTTTCCATAACCTTCAGCTTTATCTCCAATTCTCAAGATTCCCCATAGTAAAATTGTATATAATAATAGCAGTAAACAACCTCCTATGAGTCCCCTCTCCTCTAAAAATACAGCTGCTATAAAATCGGTATGTGATTCTGGAAGAAATCTTAATTTACTCTGTGTTCCTTGAAGAAACCCTTTTCCAAAAACTCCTCCTGAACCAACAGCTATCATCGATTGAGTTACATTCCATCCACTACCTAAAAGATCAGCTTCCGGATTTAAAAATGTAAGAACTCTCTCTTTCTGATAATCTTTTAAAAAGAAGAAATATCCTATTGGCGCCATCGAAATTCCAGTAATTGATATTATTATTATTGTCTTCCAATCTATTCCGTTTACAAAAATTAAAATTAAGTATAAGAAAATTATAACTAAAGATGTTCCTAAATCCGGTTGAGCTGCAATCAATAAAAATATTGGTATAACATGAAAACTTGTCGCTATAACATTTTTTAACCCAACAAATTTTGAGTTAAACTTATCTGACAAAACTTCTGAAAATGTCAAAACTATAAATAATTTTGAAAACTCTGAAGGTTGTATCGTTATAAATCCAAAATCTATCCACCTCTGTGCTCCTAGCCTTTTATCTCCTATTAAAAATACCAAAACAAGGAGAACTACGTTTATGATATAAATTACTTTATAATATTTACCATACAACTTATAATCTATAAATGAAAATATAAAATAAGTAAAAATCCCTAGTGCTATCCAAACTATTTCTTTATAAAAAAACGAACTACTTTTATGAATCGTTGCACTATATACTGTTAATGCACTGATTGCTGCTATACATAAAGCTATGTATAATATCATATTTTTCATTTTTTTTATTTTTTTTAGAGTTACTACTAAATCATGATTTTTTCCCATTTAATTCTCCTATTTACCAGTATGACCAAAGCCACCTTCTGCTCTTTCAGTTTCTCCTAAAGCATTTACTTCTTGAAACTCCATTTTATATACTTTTTGTAAAACAAGTTGCCCAATTCTCTCTCCTGGGTTAACTGTAAAATCTGTATTACTTAAGTTTATAAGAATAATTCCCACTTCACCACGGTAATCTGAGTCTATTGTTCCTGGAGAATTTACTAGTGTAATCCCATGCTTTATTGCAAGTCCACTTCTAGGTCTAACTTGAACTTCATATCCGTATGGTATCTCCATTTTAATTCCTGTTGGAATCAATGCTCTCTCTAAAGATTTTAATATAACTGGTTCTTTTATAAATGCTTGAACATCCATTCCAGCTGCACCTTCAGTCATATATTTAGGTTGTTGCACTCCATTTTCTAGAATTAATTTAACAATTACTTTTTCCATTTCTCCACCTTTTACTATATATTTCCCAAAATTGTTCTTGATAAATATTTTTCATCAAATATTTTTTGAGCTAATTCTTTTACATCTTCTAAAGTTACGTCTTCAATCTCTTTGATTACATTATCTATAGATTTTACATAACCATTATTTAGATAAGAACCTGCCATTCTTGTCATTTTTCCTTTACTGCTCTCCAAACCAAAAGTAACCATACTTAAAAATTGATTCTTTGCCTTTTGTAACTCTTTTGCAGTAATTCCATTTTCCCTTATGTCTTTTAGTTCATTTTCAACTATCTCTATAACCTCTTTATAGTCTTCATGAGTTGTCCCCGCATAAATTGTAAATAGTCCACCCTCATCAAAAGATGATGTATAACTATAAACAGAATACGCTAATCCTCTTTCTTCTCTTACCTTTTGAAATAGTCTTGAGCTCATATTTCCACCTAACACATTAGAGATTACTGAAGCCACTATTCTTTTATCATCTAAATTAGAAACCCCTAAAGTATTAATACATAGATGTACTTGATTTGTCTCTTGAGATATTATTTTTTCTCCAGAATTTACAATCATTTCTCCATTATAAACTCTTTTTGAACTTCTATCTTTAAGTTGTCCTATTCCATTGTTTAACTTTTTACGAACATCATCAATATCAATATTTCCTGCAACTGCAACAACTATATTCTCAGGTTTATAAGTATCATAGAAATAATTTAATATTCTTTCTCTATTTATTTCTTTTAGACCCTCTATTGTTCCAGCTACACTTTTACCTTG
Organism: Cetobacterium sp.; assembly: GCA_036667395.1. Classification (GTDB taxonomy): domain Bacteria; phylum Fusobacteriota; class Fusobacteriia; order Fusobacteriales; family Fusobacteriaceae; genus Cetobacterium_A. The sequence goes on from JAVWUC010000002.1 coordinate 36,251, forward strand.
TACTCCAGTTACAGCAAAAGCTAAATTCTCTTCATGGATAACCTCTTCAGGAATATCTTCATACATTCTGATCTCTTCAATAATTACATTTCTTTCTTTTTCAATATTTTCATCTGTAAAAGTAGAATTTAAGAACATATCATTTAAAATGTCTATTCCTATATCTAAAGTCTGAGATGTCATCTGAATATAGTAAGCTGTTCTTTCTGCACTTGTATAGGCATTTATCATTCCACCTTGATTATCTATCTCTTCAGATATTTCTAAGGCGGTTCTATTTGTTGTTCCTTTAAATAGAAGATGTTCTATAAAATGAGAGATCCCCTCTTCTCCTGGCAATTCATTTTTTCCACCAGTTTTTACAAAAAATCCTAAACTAGCTGTATTTATACTTTTTATATCTTCCATTAACAACGTTACACCATTGTCTAATTGATCTATTATTATGCTCATTTTCCTCCCTTAATACTCCGCTTTTTTCATAAAATACAAACCCAATCCTAAGAATATAACATTTGGAATCCATCCACTTAAAAAAGGATTTAATATTCCATTTACACTTAACGCCTCAAAAGAAGCCTGAACTATGTAATATGAGTATCCTAGACCAACACTTAACGCTATACTTATAGCTGAAGCTCCTCTTACGTATCTACTTCCTAATGATAGCCCTAAAAATGAAACTACAAAACTTGCAAAAGGAAATGAATAACGTTTTCCTAAAACAGATAGGGATTCTTTTATGTCTCCACCTGTTACTCTGATATCCCTTATTGATTTTTTTATCTCAGCATTTGTTAGCTCTTCCGGATCCCCTTGGATTGTTATAAATTCACTAGGTGATTTATCTAAGATTGGAGCGGAATACGTTTCATAAGCGTTCTCTTTTTTATCAATAAAATTGTTTATAACTACATCTTTTAAAACCCATGAATTTTTATCAATATCAAAACTTCCACTCTTTGCAGTTATAATCTCTTCTATATTTTCAAAGTTTTTATCAATTTTTATAATCTCTAACATCTTTGCTGTATTTTCAACTCTATTAATATTCTTTATATAATAAATAATATTATCTTCAGTTCTTAAAAACGCATTACTTTTAGTTACTGGTAGCATTGTTTCTGAAATTTTTCTTCCAGCTCTTAAATCTCTACTTTTAGATAGTGTCTTTGGATAAACTATATTCATTACTTGAAATACAATCAATGAAACTAAAAAAGATATTATTATTGGGTATCTAGCTATTCTTTTAAAACTTATTCCAGATGTTTTTAAAGAGATTATCTCCAAATTAGAAGCCATTTTATTTATACACATAAGTGAACCTAATAAAATAGCCAGTGGAGTTACTTCTATAAAAATTTTAGGTAATAGGTATAGGATGTATGTTATCGATTCACCAATACTCATTCTTCCGGCAGTTATGTATCTTATTATTTTAAAAAGTTGGCTCAATATAAATATATTTACAAATGCAATTAAGCTAAGTAAAAATGACTTGATAAAATTTTTACTTATATACATATCTAATTTTTTCATTTAGCACCACCTGCTTTCTTTTTATATAGTAGTATTGTTCCACCAAACAATATTAAATTTGGCAACCAAACTCCCATATATGGTGATACTACACCTTTATTTGCCATAACCATTCCAACATTTAAAAATACAATATATGTAAATATTACAATTAAACTTATACCAAAACTTGCACCTTTTCCGCTTCTATGATGTCCTATTGATAATAGAACTCCAAGTATAGATAAAACTATTATCGATAATGGTATTGCTATCTTTCTGTTTATCTCCACTAAATAAGGTATTTTTTCCTCTTTTGTTTTATCTTTTAAATTCTTTATAAGAGTTCTTATTCCCATAGCTTCAATATCTTTTACATCTATATTTATATCTTGAAAATAAGAGCTTAAAGGTATCTTTTTTTGTTTAAATTTCCCTTCTACTTTTAACATTCCATCAGGATTAAATGTATAAAATTTCGAGTCTTCTAAAATCATATTTATATTTTTCCAATATGCTTTTTTTCCCAATAAAATTGTAGGAAAAGAATTTTTATCATCTTTTTGAAATATCAAAACATTTGAAGCTTCATTTGTTTTTCTATCAATTTTGTCTATATATAAACTGTATTGATCTACTTCATCTATCAGAATTCTCTCTTTTAATTGAAAAACGGGATTTTCATAAGCTATCTTTATAGTCAACTCTTCTAATTTACTAAATGACCTAGGTATTATACTCTCCTGTAAAAAAAATACAAATATAGTTATTAATATTGATAATTTTACAATCGGTTTTAAGATATCTTTCAAAGACATCCCTATTGAGCTCATTGCCGTAGCTTCACTAGTACTTGTAAACTTAGCAAACGTAATCATTACTCCTAAGAAAACTCCCATAGGTATCGTTTGCGAAAGGATTGGCGGAAGATAAAATGACAAAATTCTAAGTACATCCAACAAAGAAATCCCTTTAACTATGATATTTTCCATAAGAGATACTATTATTTCTATTAGAAAAATAAATGTAAATAATGAAACACCAAAAATAATTGGCATTTTTACATCTTCTAATATATATTTTTCAATTATTTTCATTTTTCTCTCCTAAAACATCTTATTAAAATATTTTTCAACCAGTTCTTTTCCTTTTGTATAATTTAACTCAGCCTTTAGTTCTTTTGGTAAGTAATCTTCTAAATAGCTAGATTTTTCTAAGAAAAATGTATTTGCTTTACTACCATTTCCATATTTTTTTAAAGCACTATATTTTTGAGAACTGTAGTTAAATATAAACAGTACAATTATTGTTATCACAAGGCCTTTAACTAATCCAAATATTCCACCTAAACCTCTTGATAAAAATCCTTTACTCTGAGATTTTAATATCATACCTATAAAAAACATAAGTATTGAAATTACCAAATATGATGCTATAAATACTCCTATATAAGTAAGTAAATAATTGTTTTTATCGCTATTTAAAGATAACTTTTCAATAACTACTGGAGTAAATTTTTTAGCAATTATAAAATCCACAAAAATTCCAAAGATTGAAAAAAATTGTATTAAAAATCCTTCTTTCATTCCATCTAATATTGCAAATATCAAAATTACTATTACAACTATATCTAAGTACATACCTCTCTATCCCCCTTAATATTAATTATTTACTACTCTTACCCAAAGAGCTTTTAAATAAAGTGTTTCCGGAACGTGTAGAATCCATGGATGATCTTCTGGTTGATAATTTACCCCTATAACTTGTAGAAGCTTCCCATTTTTTGATGCTGCCATTCTTGTAACTTCTATTAAATCTTGTAAGCTCATATGGTAAGCACATGTTATTATTCCAACAATTCCTCCATCTTCTATCAGTTTAAAGCTTTCATCACAAAGGCTAAAGAACATATCTCTACCTCTATGGATATCAATTTTTTTCTTTATTAATGATGGTGGATCAAGAGTTATCACATCAAACTTCTCTCCTCTGTTAGAAAGAATTTTTAACATTAAGAATGCATCCCCTTCTGCAGTCTCAAACTCATTTGTAAATTCATTTAGTGCATAGTTTTCATTACAAAGCTCTAATGCGTGTGGTTCCTTGTCTATTGCTACTACTTTTTTACATCCCTCTTTTAATGCAGCAACTGAGAATCCACCACTACTTGAAAATACATCTAAGAATCTAGTATTTTCATTCAGATATTTTCTTATAAATTTTCTTGAGTCTCTTTGATCTAAGAAGAATCCTGTCTTTTGTCCATCTACAATATCTATATAGTATTTTAAACCATTGTCTTCCATTACTATTCTTTCAGGAATCTCTCCATATATTATTCCTGTCTGTTGCTCTACACCTTCGTGAGTTCTATTTTCAACATCACTTCTTTCATATATTCCTTTTGGTTTCATTACTTTTTTTATAGCATTTATTATATCTTGTCTGAATGCAACCTCTAAACCTGAATTTCTAAATTGAACAGAAACATACTTATCAAATTTATCGATTATTAATCCTGGTATTCCATCACCTTCTGAATAAAATGCTCTCACACAGTTTGTTTCATTGAAAAGATGTTTTCTTTTTTCATAAGCTGATTTTATTTTTTCTAATATTAACTTTTTATCTACTGGAACATCTTTTGTAGTTAACATTCTTACAAATGCGTTTGTTGACTCAGCAACATAACCTTTACCAATAACTTCACCATCTAATGTACAAACTTCAACAATATCTCCATTTGAAACATTTCCTAATATGTCACTAATCTCATCTTTAAATACATTTGGATAGAAATTTCTAATTTTTTTATCTTTACCTGCTTCTAATACTATCTTTGCCATTGTTTTCTCCTTTAAACTTTTCCTATTAAATTATTTACTACATGAGGCTTTCCATCTTTTAAATATACACGACTCACTCTTCTACTTAAACCAGTAAATAGTTCGTATATTGAAGATCCTATTATCTTTGATTTTTCAAAGACATCTTCACCCATAACTATTACCTCATCTCCAATTTTAACTTTTTCTCTAATCTCATCTGGGATTCTAACCATTAACATATCCATACAAATTTTACCAACTATTTCACACGGTTTTCCAAGAATATCTACTGTTCCTTTGTTTGATAACTCTCTTCTAAAACCGTCAGCATATCCAACAGTCACAGTTGCTATTAAATCCCCTTTATGACCTTTTCCAACCCTTCCATAAGATATATCTATATCCTCTTCTAACTCTTTTAAAAATAAAATTCTACTTTTTAAAGTAAAAACTCTTTTTAATTCTTTAATTATTCCCTCGCCATATACACCATACATTATTATTCCTGCTCTAACTAAGTTACTTTGAGTTATTTCTGAGAAATTTAATATTCCTCCACTATTAAGGATATGGATATATTTTATATTTTCTATATTTTGAAACTCTTTAAATCTTTCTAACTGTTTTTTAGTATACTCTATTGATTCCTTATCTGATTCATCTGCCACAGATAGATGTGAATATATTCCCCTAACCTCTATTCCTTTATCTTGACATATTTTTATTGCTTTTTTAGCCTCATCCACTGTGAAACCTACTCTTCCCATCCCAGTATCTACTTTTATATGAACATATAAAGACATATTTTTTTCTAAAATGTACTCTATTTGAGAAATATCTGTCAACGTGACTTGCAAATTATATTTTTCTACTACCTCTAGTTCCTCATTAAAAGTTCCAGCTAGTATTAAAATTTCTTCTTTTATTCCAAAATTCCTCAGCTCAATTCCTTCTTCTAATGATGATACTCCGAAAATTTTAACTCCCTGTTCAGAAAGTTCCTTTGCTATAGTTACTGCTCCCATTCCATAGGCATCTGCTTTTATTATTGCCATTATGTCTCTGTCATGAGATAGTTCTTTTATTTTTTTTATATTATATGCTAGGTTATCTAGATCTATCTCAGCCCACGTTCTCATTTTTCCTCCATTCTTATTAAGTAGATTAAGCCACCTTTTTAGGTGGCTTTTTTCTAAACTACAATTTTTTCATTGTTATCTGATTCATCATCATGATCATCTTTTTTAGGATCATATTTTTGATCTCTTTTCTTTTCAAAAAGATAAACTAATGGTGTTGAAATATAGATTGATGAATATGTTCCAACTCCTATTCCAACCAATAGTGTTGTTGTAAATGTTTTTAAACTATCTCCACCAAAAACTAGTATTGCTACTAAAGCTAGCAATGTTGTCACTGATGTATTTATAGATCTAACAAGCACTTGATTTAAACTTTTATTTAAAACTTCTCCAAATGTTAAATCAGATTTTTTTCTTAAGCTCTCTCTTATTCTATC
>JAVWUC010000002.1:42218-92413 GCA_036667395.1 Cetobacterium sp.
CCTAAATCTTTTAATTTAGTAAGCACTTTTTCTGTATCAACATCTGTCATCTCAGCCGTTCTTATAATAACGTTGTTATCGGCTTGTGAAACTTGAACTTTTCTCGCTGTTGATGCCAATTGTGGTATTGCTACAGATAGATTATCCAGCTCTTTATTTACATCTTGTAGAGTGATTTGGTTAGTATAGTTCAATTGAATTAGGTTTCCACCAGTGAAATCAATTCCATAATTCAACCCTTTTGCTATAAACATTCCTAGGAATATCATAAAAGATATTGTTGATAAAGTTATCCATTTTTTACTGTGTTTTATTACTTCAATATACATTTACTTACCCCCTTTTTACACCGAAGAACTCTGTTCTTTTTATTTTAAATAAATCTACAGCTGTTATTAACAGAACCTTTGTTATAAAAATGGCTGTAAGCATTGATGCCACAGTTCCTATTGTCAGTGTAACAGCAAATCCTTTAACAGTACCTGTTCCAAACATAAATAGTACAAGAGCCGTCAATAATGTTGTCACATTTGAATCTATGATAGATGCTATTCCTTTACTAAATCCTAATTGAATAGCTCCTCTAATACTATTTCCTAGTTTTAGCTCATCTTTGATTCTTTCAAATATAATAACATTCGCATCAACTGCCATTCCAGCCGATAAAATCATACCTGCTATCCCTGGTAAAGTCAGTGTTGCATCTATAAAATTAAGCATTGCAAACATAACTAGACCAAAACTTATAAGAGCTAAATCTGCTATAAATCCTGGAAGTCTGTAGATAATTAACATAAATGTTGCTATTAATCCAACTGCAACCATCGCTGCCGTTTTACTTTGAGCTATTGATTCATCTCCTAAAGATGCTCCAACTATTCTAGTTTCTATAATTTCAGCTTTAACAGGAAGTGCTCCTGCATTTAATAAAGTTGCTGTCTTTTTTGCTTCATCTGGTGTATAGCTTCCTGTTATTACACCGTTACCACTTGGAATTTCACTATTTATAGATGGGGCTGTTTGCACTTCTCCATCTAAAGTTATAGCTAATCTTCTTCCGATGTTCTCTCTTGTTATCTTAGCAAACTCCCTAGCACCATCTATATTCATTTCAAATTGAATTTGTGGTCTTCCTAGATTATCATAAGAAACTTCAGCTTTTTTTAAAGAACCACCTGATAGAAGCGTTGGTCCTAATGAACCATCATCATTCATAATTTTAAATTCAAGTAAAGCTGTTTTTCCTATCATTTTTACAGCATCATCAGAATTTGTTATTCCTGGTAATTCTATAATCACTCTATCCATTCCTGCTCTTTGTACAACAGATTCTGCTACTCCAAGACCATTTATTCTTCTATCTAAAACTTCAATCAGTCTATTCATAGCATCGTCATCAAGTGCAATTCCTTCTTCAGGTTGAGCTTGTAAAACTACATAAACTCCTCCTTTTAAGTCAAGTCCTAATTTTGTTGGCTTTACTACTGCTAACCACCAAGAACAAACTAGTACAACTAATACTAAAAGTAATTTTGCCATCCCCTTAAAATTCATGTTAGCCTCCACTAAATTATTTTTTCATGTCTAAAAAAGTTTGAAGTATTATAGCTGCTGCTACCTTATCTACTACCTTCCTCTTCTCTTTAGCTCCCCTTAAATTTGTTTCGTTTAACATTCTATCTGCTGAAACAGTAGAAAGTCTTTCATCTACTTCAAATATTTCTAATCCATCAATAGATTTTTTTAGTTTTTCTATAAATTCTCTTACTTTTTCTGCTTGACGCTTTTCTGTTCCATCTAAACTTTTAGGTATTCCAACAACTATTGAAAGTGTATTTTCCTCTCTGCAAAGTTCAGCTACTCTTTTTACAGCTTTCGTTTTTCTTCTATCAATTACTTCTAATGGAGCGGCAACCATCCCCATAAGGTCTGATTTAGCCACTCCTATTCTTACATCTCCTACATCTAAAGAAAGATATCTTTTTAACATGTTATCTTCCTCCAATTATAATGTATTTACTAAAATTTCCTTTAATGTTGCTAAAGCTTCTTCAACTTTTGCTCCATTTTTTCCTCCAGCTTGTGCGAAATCTGGTCTTCCTCCACCATTACCTTCAGCTATTTTAGCAGCTTCTCTAACTAAATCTCCAGCTTTAACTTTAGATATTAAATCTTTTGTTACTCCAACTGCAAATACAGCTTTATCATTATCTGATCCAAGAGCTATTACACAGCTTCCTAGCTTATCTTTAGCTTTATCTACAATTTCTCTTAAAGAATCTGCCTCTTTATCTTTGAATGCCTTAACTAAAACTTTAACTCCGTTTATCTCTTGAACTTCATCAAATAATGAATTTGCTTCAAATGATGCTACTTTAGCTTTTAAAGCTTCCGTTTCTTTTGATAAATCTCTCACTTCTTCAACTACTTTTTCAGATCTCTCTTCAATTTTATTTAAATCAGTTTTTAGATTTTTAGCTACTCTTTTCATTGTTTTTTCCATTTCAACTACTGCTAAGTATGCTTTGTAACTTGTTTGTGCTTCTATTCTTCTAACTCCTGCTGCTACTCCAGCCTCAGAAACTATTTTGAATAGACCAATTTTACCTATATTGTTTATGTGTGTTCCACCACAAAGCTCCATAGAATAATCTCCTATTGATATCACTCTTACTTCACTTCCATATTTATCTCCAAATAAAGCTGTTGCTCCTTTTGCTTTAGCTTGATCCATTGACATAAGTTCTGAATTTACAGATGTACCCATAAATATTCTTTCATTTACAATCTTTTCTACTCTCTCTAACTCTTCAGCTGTTAAAGCCTCATAATGATTAAAGTCAAATCTTAGTCTATCTGCTCCACAAGCTGATCCTGCTTGTTGTACATGAGAACCTAAAACATCTTTTAATGCTTGATGTAGTAAGTGAGTAGCTGTATGGTTTTTACCAATCTCTTCTCTTCTAACCGGATCAACAGTTAAACTTAAAGTTGCTCCCTCTACAAGTTCCTCTAATCCAGATTCAATTTCAACAACATGAGTATATATCTCTTTTTGCTTTTGAACGTCTAAAACTCTAGCTACTAATTTTTCACCTTCAATTATTCCATGATCTGCTTCTTGTCCTCCAGATTCAGCATAGAATGATGTTCTATCAAATATTAATGCATATCTATTATTTTCAAGTTCTCTAGCACTTAAAAGTTTTCCACTTGTCATCAGTTCAGTATATCCTACAAATTCTGTTGTTCCATATTTATCATATAGCTCTTCTATAAAGCTATCTTGACCTTTTTCCATAACAACCGATCTTGCTGATCTTGCTTTTTCTCTCTGCTCTTCCATTTTTTCAACAAACTCTTCTTTTAAAACTTCTATTCCATTCTCTTCACAAATCTCTTCTGTTAATTCATAAGGGAATCCATAAGTATCATAAAGTTTAAATGTAACTTCTCCAGATAGTTTATTTTCTCCTCTTTCTTTTACAGCTTTAATTTCATTAGTAACTAGTTGAATTCCTTGATCTAATGTATTTGAGAATTTTTCTTCCTCTATTTTAACTACTTTTTTAATGTGCTCTATATTTTTTCTTAACTCTGGATAAGCACCTTCCATAATATCTACAACTTTATCAACCATTTCAAACATGAATAGTTCTGTTCTTCCTAAAAGTCTTCCATGTCTTACAGCTCTTCTTAAAATTCTTCTTAAAACATAACCTCTTCCTTCGTTTGAAGGGATAACTCCATCGTTAACTAAGAAAGTTACAGCTCTTGAATGATCTGTTATAACTTTTAATGAGAAGTCTTTTTCTGGACTTTCTCCATAAGTTGTATTTGTTAATCTTCCTGCTTCTTCAACAATTGGGAATAATAAATCTGTTTCAAAGTTGTTCGATTTCCCTTGAACCATAGCCGCAACTCTTTCAAGCCCCGCTCCTGTATCAATATTCTTTTTAGGTAATGGTTGTAATGACCCATCTTCCATTCTATTCCACTCAGTAAATACTAGGTTCCAGATTTCAATAAATCTGTTATCTGTTCCTTCATCTCCTAATTTAGAGTTTTCATCTCCACCATAAGCCGGTCCTAAATCCACATGAATTTCAGAACAAGGTCCACAAGAACCAGTTGGTCCTGCTGCCCACCAGTTTTCAGATTCTCCCATTCTTACGATTCTTTCCTTAGGGAAATTACATTTTTCTATCCAAATTCTTTCAGCTTCATCATCTGTTGTGAATACAGAAACCCATAATTTATCCTTTTCTAACTTTAAAACCTCTGTTATAAACTCCCAAGACCATATTATAGCTTCTTCTCTAAAATAATCACCGAAAGAGAAGTTTCCTAACATTTCAAAGAAAGTATGGTGTCTTGCTGTTCTTCCAACATTCTCTAAATCGTTTGTTCTTATACATTTTTGATAAGTTGTAACTCTAGGTGTTGGAGCTTCTTTTTGTCCTAAGAAGTATGGTTTAAATGGAACCATTCCCGCTACTGTTAATAATAGAGTGGGATCATCTGGAATTAATGATGCACTCTCAAAGTGCTTATGGTTTTTTTCTTCGAAAAATTTTATAAATTTGCTTCTAATTTCGTTACCTGTTAACATTCTTTTGTTTCCTCCACATATTTTTTAAATTTTTTATTTAATCTAATTTAAAGTTTTCACCTAAGTAAACTTTTTTAGCCATTGGACTAGCTGCAATCTCTTCAGGTGTTCCACTTATTAATACTTCTCCATTAGCCATAATATATGCTTTTTCTGTTATGGATAAAGTTTCTCTCACTGAATGATCTGTAATCAATATTCCTAGTCCTCTTTGCTTTAAATACTTTATTATTTGTTGAATATCCTCTACAGCTATCGGGTCAACTCCTGCAAAAGGTTCATCCAATAGGATAAAATCTGGATCATTAGCTATAGTTCTTGCTATCTCCACTCTTCTTCTCTCTCCACCCGAAAGTGAAAATCCCATAGACTTAGCTACATGAGTAAGTTTAAACTCCTCTAAAAGATCGTTCATTTTTTTGTGTTGTTCCTCTTTTGAAAGTCCTTTCATCTCAAGTATAGCTAATATATTATCCTCTACCGATAGATTTCTAAATATTGATGGTTCTTGTGCTAGATACCCTATTCCCATATCTGCTCTTTTATACATAGGATACTCTGTTATGTCCACTTCGTTTATAAAGACTTGCCCTTTTTCTGGCTTAACTATTCCAGTTATCATATAAAACGTAGTTGTTTTTCCTGCTCCATTTGGTCCTAAAAGTCCAACAATCTCTCCTTTTTTAACCTCTAAACTTACATCTTTTACAACTTGTCTTTTCTTATAACTCTTACATAAGCCTTGAGCGACTATACTTCTCATAGTTTCTCCTTATTTTTTCAAAATTTTATTATATCCTGATTTCATTTGGTTACTACTTCCAACACTTTTCTTTTCATTAGTTTTATAATCTACAAATACATTTCCTCTTGCTTTTACTTTATTTGTCTTTGTATTGTAGTCCGCTTCATCGGCAGAAATTGTCGACTCACTATCATCTACAAATACATCTCCTCTTAATTCAATAAGATTTTCTTTATTTTTAATCTTTCCTTTTTGAGAAGTTGTAACTAATGTTTTTTCTTTATCTTTTCTAGTTATAACAACTTTTCCAACTAAATCTATAACTTCTGTATTCAAGTTACCATTCATCATATTTGCAGTTACTGTAGTTATAATTCCGTCTTTATCTTTTAGAACAGCTTTTGTTTTATCTTTTCCAAATACCAATTTTTTTTGTGGTTGTATTTCTAAATAGTCTGAATAAAGAGTTGTTCCCTCTTTTTTTATAATTGCATTTTTCCTAATCTCTACCCTTTGAATTTCATTTTTACCTTGAGCATTCTTTTTGAAATATGCTCTTACAAAATCTCCACTAAAAGTTACAGGAACTCCATCTTGATATATTTTTCCGGATACATTTCCAATAAAATCTAAATTCATATTATTCATTGTTCCTTCAACTATATCTCCTCTAAACTCTTCATTTTGTTTAGATTTTATATTCACATCTTTAGCTTTTAAATAGCTTGTATTTAGATTAATATCTCCAGTTTTACCAGCGATATCATACTCTCCATATTTTACAGTAAATGGTTTTGGTGATTTAGCTATCTCTGTATTTTGGTTATATTGAAGTTGATTTCCTTTTAGAGTCATCTGCTCATCTTCTATCTCTGCATTTTCTTCCAATACAAATTCACCTTCAGAAACAAAGTACTTTATTATATCACTTTTTAGATTATTCTTCATATCTTTTCCAGTAAAATTTTTACCTGTAAATACTTTCTTATCTGTTTCATATACACCATCATACATCTTCCCTGAGGCATTTTTAACTTTATCTTCAAATACAATCTCTCCTGGAATATATATCTTTTGAGCTTGCATCTTATACTCACCAGAATTTGCATTAGCTACTACATCTCCACTAGTTAAAATCAGCTTATCATCTAATTTTACAAACTCATTCTCTTTAAATATTCCACTTGTTGAAACAATTTTAGTTTTACCTTGTTTATCAACTGCAACTATATCTTTTTCTACAGTTCCAATTCCAGTCTTTTGATTAAATTCTAAGTTTGTTCCTTCAATTATATTTTTTTCACTTGTGTATTTAAAAGCTCCAAAAGATTTAAATACTTCTGTTGTTAAATTATACTCACCCTTTAATCCTTCAAACATATCTTTTTCATTTTTTCTTTTCAGAGTATATTTTTCATTTAAATAAACATAACCTTTTTTACCTAGATAATCTATCTTTTGACTTTCAAAAATATAGTTATTATCTTCAAAGTAAGCATCTCCATCAACTAAATAACTATCTTCCGTTCTATCAAAATCAACTCTTTTTCCAGATGCAAATTGATTATCAATAATATTTTTTACATTTCCATCAATTACATAGCCTTTTCCTGTAAGTTTATTATAAAAAAATTGTTGCCCTTTACTATCGTACTGGTCTCCTTTGTATGTATATCCATCTTTTAAGTAAAGCTCTCCTGTTTGAGTTAAATAAACTAAATTTTTTGTTAAAATTTTGCTTGTAGGATTTGTATAAACTACATTTTTATCACTCATTAACTCCAATACTTTTTTATCTGTAGAATATATAGCTAAATCTGCTTCAAGATTAGCTCCAGCTTTATCTGACCCAGCTACATCACCTTTTAACACAAATTTTTTAGTAATTTTATTATATACTCCGTCATTTCCTGAAAAAGTGTATACTCCATTACTCCCTTTTATTTTCCCATTAAATAGGATATTATCTCCACCATCTGAAGTTATACTATCCATATCTATCTTGTATCCATCAGCTAAAATATATACATTTTTGCTTATTTTAAAAGATTCTGTTTTATCATTTAAAATCAAGTCATCTCCATGTAATTTTATTCCATCGTAATCTATCACAAAAGAGTTTGTTGTTGTCAAATGGTTAGTCTTCGTGTTGTATTTTAACCCCTTAAAGTTTCCACTCACTATCCCAGCTCCTTCTCCCACGATAGTTCCCGATAAAATTGCATCACCTTCAATATCTACAATTTTATTATTATCATTATATTTTGCATTCTCAGCAGATAGTGTTATATTTTTAGTTTTAAATTTTACATCACCAGATAAAACAACATCTTCCATTTTTGTATCACTTTTAAAGTTTTTCCCGGAAATTTCTATTCCCTCAACTTTATTTATTGCTGTTACTCCTACTGTCGATTGAACCTCTCCTTTAGATTTATCATATTGGGCTTCTTGAGTTTCAAACTCCCATCCATTTAAAGATTTACCTAAAATGTTATTTTTCAACAATAGATTTTTCCCTGCATCTAAGATTGCATTGTCCCCAGTTAAAACCATACCTTCTAAAAGCGCTTTGGCTTTTTCAAAACTTGTCTCATCTTTTTGTAAAAAATCTTTTTGTTTTTCAGCTTCTATATGATACCCATCTGTATCATATATGGCCCCTGTTGTTTCTACTATTTCCTCTTTTTTTTCGATCTTCTTCTCATCAGCAAAGTAGTTGAAATAACCTAAAACCAACACTGTCACTATCACAACTCTATAGGCTAACTTTTTCTTATCCATATTGCCCTCCTAGTCTAAGATACGTTTTAATTCATTAAGCTTTAAAAAAGCATCCAAAGGTGTCATCTTATCAAGCTCTACCTCTTTTAATAACCGAATTGCTATTTTTTCCTCATTTTCTAACTCTTTTATCTCTTCTTTAGGCTCTGGTATCTTTTGCTCTTGGATATCTTCTTCAAAGCTACCAAACAGTATTAATTGTTCTTTTTTTACTTTTTTTTCAATGATCATCTTTCTTTCTTCTAAAACTTTTAACATCTCTTTTGCTCTATCTAATATCTCTTTTGGAAGTCCTGCTAATCTAGCTACCTCTATTCCATAAGATTTATCTGCTCCACCTTTTACAATTTCTCTTAAAAAAGTTATTTCCTTTTCATCTTCCTTAACTTCTATTCTAAAATTAGCAGATTTTTTTAATTTAGACTCTAACTGTGTCAGTTCATGGTAATGTGTCGCAAAAATTGTTTTTGCCTCAATATTATCATGAATATACTCTGTTATTGCTGTTGCTATAGATATCCCATCAAAAGTAGATGTTCCTCTTCCAATTTCATCTAAAATAATAAATGAATTTTGGGTTGAACTATTAACTATATTAGCAACTTCACTCATCTCTAACATAAATGTAGATTGCCCCGTCACTAAATCATCACTAGCACCTATTCTAGTAAATATTTTATCAACTATTCCTATTCTAGCATATTCTGCTGGAACATAACACCCCATATGAGCCATAATTAAAATTAATGCTATCTGTTTCATATAAGTTGATTTACCAGACATATTCGGTCCTGTTAAAATTATAAGATTTTTTTCTTCATTTAAAACAACACTATTTTTTACAAAGTTTTCTCTTCCTACCAATTGTTCTACAATCGGATGTCTTCCACCTATAATTTCAAGTTCTCCTGTCTCAAGAATTTCAGGTTTTATATATCCATTTTTTGTAGATATATGTGCAAAGTTTGAAATAACATCTAAATATGCTAATTTATAAGCTAAGTCATGCAACTCATTCTTAAACTCTTTTACCTTTGCAGATAATTCTTTAAATAAATGATATTCTAAATTCTCTATTTTATCCTTAGCATTTAATACTTTTTCTTCATAAACTTTTAAATCGTCCACTATATATCTTTCTGCATTTGCTAGTGTCTGTTTTCTTATATAGTCGTCCGGCACCAAATGTATATTTGCCTTTGTAATTTCAATAAAATAACCAAAAACTTTATTATATTTTATTTTCAGTCCTTTTATACCTGTTCTTTCTCTCTCTCTATTTTCAATCTCTAAAATTGTATCCTTACCATTTTTAGAGATGTTTTGAAGTTCATCCAACTCATTATTATATCCACTTCTTATAATTCCACCCTCTCTTACAGAAAATGGTGCATCATCTTTTATAGCAATCTCTATTAAGTTATACACTTCTACAAGCTTATCTACTGATATTTCAAAAATTGGATTACCTTTAAGCAGTTTATAGATTTCTAATCCATTTAAAATAGAAGTCTTTAAAGCTACAAGATCTCTTCCATTTTCATTTCCTAATATCAACTTACCTATAATTCTTTCAATATCATAAATGTCTTTTAATTTTTCTCTCATCTCTTCTCTTAAAAGAACATTATCATAGAACAATCCAATATTTTCTTGTCTTTTTAGAATTAACTCTTTTGAAGTTATTGGATTTTTTAAAAAATGTTTTAGTAATCTACTTCCCATAGAGCTTTTACAACTGTCTAAAACCCATTGTAATGTTCCTAAAACTCCATTCTCTTTATTTGATGAAACTATATCAAGATTTCTTTGAGTAGTTAAATTTAGCTCCATTACATTTTCGCTGCCTGAATAAACTAACTTATCTACTGGAATCTCATTCCCTTTTTGTAATTCTAGCACATAGTCTAAAATCATAGCCGCAGATTCAATGGCTCCATCTTTACCATTTAAATTGAAACTATCAAGAGATATCACGTTAAAATATTTTTTTAAATACTCATCACTTTTTCTTACCTTCAATCCCGCATTTACATTTATTCTATTTGATTGTGCAAATTGCTTTAGCTCTTCTTCTAATAAAGTATAGGAATTTTCATCAATAATTAACTCTCTTGGAGATATTTTGTTTATTTCACCCAAAATTCTATATACATAATCCTCAGTTCTCTTCTTTTCAGTTGTTACAAACTCTCCAGTTGTTATATCTATATATGAAATTCCTATTATATCCTTTTTTAATACAATTCCCATTAAATAGTTATTACTTTTTTCATCTAAGTACTCAGTATCAATTATAGTTCCAGGAGTTATTACTCTTACTACCTCTCTTTTTACGATTCCTTTTGCCATTTTTGGATCTTCTACTTGCTCACAAATAGCAACCTTATAACCTTTTGATACAAGCTTTCCTATGTATGCAGAAGACGAATGATAAGGTATTCCTGCTAATGGAACATCTATATCTTTTTCCTTATTCCTACTTGTCAATGTCAACCCTAGCTCTTTAGAAGCAGTCACCGCATCTTCAAAAAACATCTCATAAAAATCACCTAGCCGAAAGAATAATATGCTATCTTGATTTTGTTTTTTTATCTCTTTATATTGTGCCATTAACGGCGTATCTCCTGCCAAAAAATCACTTCTCCTTAACTATAAATTATCTTTTGCCCTCTCTAATAGTGCTACTAATTCATCATAGTTA
The DNA here is from genome assembly GCA_036667395.1 of Cetobacterium sp. Classification (GTDB taxonomy): domain Bacteria; phylum Fusobacteriota; class Fusobacteriia; order Fusobacteriales; family Fusobacteriaceae; genus Cetobacterium_A. The sequence goes on from JAVWUC010000002.1 coordinate 53,064, forward strand.
TCAATCTGATTTATTGCACTTTTTAAAGCCGCTCCATTTCTCATACCTTTTAAATACCAACATAGATGTTTACGAAGTTCAAAAAGAAAAACTTTATTGGGATTATCCAACTTCGCTTGAAGTGTATGTTTTATTGCCATATCTAGTCTATCTGAAGGGGTTACTTCTGTTTTCACTTCACCAAATTCAAATTTTTCTTTTATTTGCTGAACTAACCAAGGGTTTCCACAGATACCTCTTGCTAACATTATTCCATCTACACCGGAATATTTAACTTTCTCATACGCATCCTCAGCTGTAAATATATCCCCGTTACCTATAACTTCTATATCAACACTTTCTTTAACTTCTTTTATTAAATCCCAGTCCGCTTTTCCGCTATACATCTGTTCTCTTGTTCTTCCGTGGATTGTTATATGTTTACATCCAGCTTCTTCTGCTATTTTCCCTACTAACTTATGCTGTTTTAACCCTTTGTAACCAACTCTTGTTTTTAAAGAAAGGTCCACATCATCAGCTATATTTTCTCTTATTTCACATAGAATTCTTTTTATCTGCTCTGGATCCTCTAAAAGAGCGGCTCCATAACCATTCTTTATTATTTTATTTACAGGACATCCCGCATTTACATCTATGTGCTTAACTCCTAACTTTTCTGTTATGTATTTTGCACTGTGAACCATTTTGTCTATATCTTTTCCAAATATTTGAACAGCTTCTCCATCTCTTATTCTCAATATTTGATTTAAAGTTTTTTCATTTTCCATCTCTAGAGCGTTTATACTCACCATTTCTGTAAACATTAGATCTGGTTTATATTCATCTAAAACGCCTCTAAATGTATAGTCTGTAACTCCTGCTAAAGGAGCAATATATATCTTCATTCTACCTCCAAATTACACATTCCTATCAAAAAATTTTACCATATTTTCAATAGTTTTTCAATGTAAAATAGCTGGCATGACCAGCTACTTAATCTCCCAATTCTTCCAAATTTCTGGTTGATTTCCTAAAGTTACTTCACTTTTAAATCTCACAATAGGTGTCTTGTAAAGAGCTGGATATTCACACAGCAACTCCTTCACATCATAGACCATATATTTTAGATTTCTTTTTTTATATTCATTTCCATCTATATCTAATAACATTTCTAAATCGATTTTTTTTGTTATTACTTTTAGCTCACCTTCTGAAATCTCTTTTTCTAAAAGATTTATAAACTGAGTTTTTATTCCACGCTCTTTAAAATATCTCTGAGCTTTTTTAGTATCATTACAACTTTTTTTTCCAAATATTTGGATTATCATAAATACACCTCATAATTCTTTATGCTTAAATTATACCATAAAATTTAAAATACCCCAAAATTTTGGGGTATTTTTTAATCTTTTGTTATATCAAGTGTTGCTTTTCCATTCAGTGTTAAATCAGCAAATTTTTCTCCTTTACCATACTTCAATTTATAGTATGCTGCTTCCGCAATCATTGCAGCATTATCCGTACAATAAGACATTGAAGGGAACGCTACTTTAACGCCTATTTTTTCAGCTCTTTTTGTAAGTTCACTTCTTAACAATGAGTTTGCTGCAACTCCACCAGCGATTACAATCTGCTTTACGCCTTTATCTTGAACTGCTTTTAAAGTTTTTTTACAAAGAATATCTACAACTTTACTTTGAAAAGATGCTGATAAATCTTCCGGTCTAAACTCTTCACCTTTCATTCTTGCTTTATTGACAGCATTTATAACCGATGTTTTAATCCCTGAGAAACTGAAGTCATAGCCGTCAACTTTTGGTTCAGGTATTTTCAGTGCATCCTTATTACCTTTGTAGTATAGTTTATCTACAATAGGTCCTCCTGGATACCCGATTCCCATAACTCTTGCCACCTTATCGTAACTTTCACCGACAGCATCATCTAAAGTAGCTCCTAAGTTTATAAAATTATGCTCTTCGTCTATATATACGATATTTGTATGTCCGCCAGATACAACTAAAGCTATACAAGGCAATTCTATATCATGCTCTATAAAATTCCCATATATATGAGCTTTTATATGGTGAACTGGAATTAGAGGTATATCATGACCATATGATAGCCCTTTAGCAAAAGAGATTCCAACCAACAGTGCTCCTATAAGACCTGGTGCATAAGTAACTGCTATATAGTCCACATCTTCCATTGTAATTTTAGCTTCAGCTAAACTCTCTTCTAAAATTGTAGCTATATTTTTTATATGATGTCTTGAAGCTATTTCTGGAACTACTCCTCCATACTCTTTATGAATATCTATTTGTGAAGAGATGTTGTTTGACAAAACCTCTTTTCCATTCTTTAAAACAGCGATTGATGTTTCGTCACAAGACGTTTCTATTCCTAATATTATCATAGTCGCTCTCCTTTTTGTTTTTATTTAAATTATAACATATTTTTCGCATAAAAAATATAAAAAAACTACCTTGAAATCATGTTGATTCTAAGGTAGTTTTAACTTTATCTATTTAACTGATAGTCCTCTACTTTTAAATATGTTTCTTGCGTTTTCAAGTCTTTCTGCTGAAAGTTGTGGCACTCCTTTTAAAGGGTACTCCATTCCCATCTTTTGCCATTTATACTCTCCTAAAGAGTGGTATGGTAAAACTTCGACTTTCTCTAAATTATCAAATTGTTTTAAATAATCTGCTAATTTTTCTAACAATTCATCATTATCAGTGATTCCAGGAACAACAACGTGTCTTACCCACATCGGTTTTCCAATCTCTTTCAAATACTCTGCAAATTTAAGTGTTGGATCTAAATCTACACCAGTTAATTCTTTGTACTGTTCAGGGTCTATCGACTTTATATCTAATAAAACAAGATCTGCATACTCTAAGGCTTCTTTAACTTTATCATTAAATAAATACCCCGACGTATCTATTGCCGTATGTATTCCGTCTTTTTTACAAAGTTTTAGTAACTCTTTCACATACTCAGGTTGAGTTAACGGGTCACCACCAGTGACCGTTACTCCACCTTTTTTTATAAAGTTTTTATATTTACAGATTTCTAAGAATGTTTTTTCAGGAGTCTCAACAAATTTTGCATCCTCTCTCTTCCAAGTATCACAATTGTGGCAATATTTACATCTTAAAGGACAACCTTGAGTAAATACTACATATCTTATACCAGGTCCATCAACGGTTCCAAAACTTTCATGTGAGTGTATAAATCCTTTTATCATTTCTTAGCACATCCTTTTTTTAATTACATATTTCCGTTGATTGTTCTAGAGATAACGTCTAATTGTTGCTCTTTAGTTAATCTTACGAAGTTTACTGCGTATCCAGATACTCTGATTGTTAATTGAGGGTACTTCTCAGGGTTTGCCATAGCATCCTCTAATAAAGCTTTATCGAATACGTTTACGTTTAAGTGTTGTCCTCCATCCATTGTGAAGTATCCATCCATTAATCCTACTAAGTTTTCTACTCTGTCTTCTCTAGTTTTTCCTAAAGCTCCTGGAGTTATAGCAAATGTATAAGATATTCCATCTTCTGCATGGTGGAACGGTAATTTAGCTACTGATGCAAGTGCTGCTACAGCTCCTCTTGTATCTCTTCCGTTCATTGGGTTAGCTCCTGGTGAGAATGGAGTTCCTGCTGGTCTTCCACATGGAGTTGTTCCTGTTTTCTTTCCATAAACAACGTTTGAAGTTATTGTTAGGATAGATTGAGTTGCTTTTGAGTTTCTGTAAGTTTCATGAGTTCTGATGTAGTTCATGAATTTTTCCATAATCTCTACTGCTAATTTATCTGTATTATCATCGTTGTTTCCGAATGCTACATATTCTCCTTCTCTGATGAAGTCTACTGCGATTCCTCTTTCGTCTCTGATAACTTTTACTTTAGCATCTCTGATAGCTGCTAAAGAGTCAGCAACGATTGATAATCCAGCAATTCCTGATGCTTGAGTTCTTAAAACTTCTACATCATGAAGTGACATTTCAAATGCCTCATAAGAATATTTATCGTGCATGTAGTGGATAACTTTAAGAGCATTGATATATACTCCTGCTAGCCATTTTAACATTGTATCATATTTAGCCATTACTTCATCAAAGTCTAAGTACTCAGAAGTGATTCCTTCGAATTTAGGTGCAACTTGTGCTCCTGACTTCTCATCTCTTCCTCCGTTTATTGTATAAAGTAAAGCTTTTGGTAAGTTTACTCTAGCTCCGAAGAATTGCATTTGCTTTCCTATTTTCATTGGAGATACGCAACAAGCGATTCCATAATCGTCACCTAAATCAGGTCTCATTAAATCGTCGTTTTCGTATTGGATTGCTGATGTATCGATTGATACTTTAGCACAGAAGTTCTTCCAAGGTGCTGGAGATTTTTGTGACCATAAAACTGTTAAGTTTGGCTCTGGAGCTGGTCCTAAGTTATAAAGAGTGTTTAAGTATCTGAATGATGTTCTTGTTACAAGAGTTCTTCCGTCTACTCCTTCTCCTCCTAAAGCTTCAGTTACCCATGTAGGATCTCCTGAGAATAACTCATTGTACTCTGGAGTTCTTAAGAATCTGATTATTCTTAATTTTATGATAAATTGGTCGATTAAATCTTGAGCTTCAGACTCAGTGATTAATCCTTTTGCTAAATCTCTTTCAATGAAGATGTCTAAGAATGTAGCAGTTCTTCCAACTGACATTGCAGCTCCATCTTGATCTTTTGTAGCTGCTAAGTATGCAAAGTATACCCATTGTACAGCTTCTTTAGCATTCTTTGCTGGCTTAGTTACGTCGAATCCGTAAGAAGCACACATTTTTACGAATGCTTTTAATGCGTTGATGTGCTCAGAAATCTCTTCTCTTTTTCTGATGATTTCTTCTGTTAATTCTGGAGACTCAGCTTTCTTTAATTCAAACTTTCTGTCTTCGATTAATCTATCTACTCCGTATAGAGCTACTCTTCTGTAGTCTCCTATTATTCTTCCTCTTCCGTAAGCATCTGGTAATCCAGTTACGATTCCTGATTTTCTTACCGCTTTCATATCTTCAGTATAAGCTGAGAATACTCCTTCGTTATGAGTTTTTCTATATCTGCTGAAAATTTCTCTTGTTATTGGATCAATTTCATATCCATAAGCAGTAAGAGAGTTTTCTACCATTCTTAATCCACCTTTTGGATAGATTCCTCTTTTTAATGGTGCATCAGTTTGAAGTCCTACTATTGACTCGTTTTCTTTTGATATATATCCAGGTCCATAAGTATCGATTGCTTGTGGGTATCTTGTTTCTGCATCATAAACACCTTTTTCAATTTCAACTTTGAACATCTCTGTTAATTTAGACCAAACAGCTTTTGTGTTTTCTGTAGCTCCTGCTAAGAATTCTTCATCACCTGTGTATGGTGTGTAGTTGTTTTGAATGAAATCTCTAACGTTGATCTCTTTCTGCCATAAGTTTCCTTTAAATTCTGACCAGTAAGATTGTAAGTTTTCCATCTTTTCTCCTCCTGATTGGATTATACATCATGTATATTCCAATTATATTTTTAGTATAAGCTGTGTTAAGCTCACCTTAATTTTCAAGGAGATTATAGCATAAATAATAATTAGTGTCAAACTTTTCCCATTTTTTTAACGATTAATTTTATACTAATTTAGTGGTTATTTTTTAATTCTTTTCCATAACCTTCTCTGCTAGAATCATTTCTCGAACATATTCATTTAGTTTTCTGTCATCTTTCACATCTATTTTTTTCATATCTATCGGTTTTCCTACAGTTACTATTACTTTTTTATTTGAATTCATTTTTATATTATTTCTATTTTGAACAAAAAATGTTCCATCTATTGTTAGCGGAAGTATTACTCCCTTTGTTTCTGTAGCCAACTTAAAACTTCCTTTTTTAAAAATTCCAACGTTCCCATCAATACTTCTTTCCCCTTCTGGAAAAATAACTGTTGGATATCCCTGTTTAACTATATCAACCGCTTTTCTAATACTTTTTATTCCCTCTCTAGGATTTGATCTATCTAAAAATATACATTTACTTAATTTCATCCACATTGAGTAAAATGGCCAATTTTCCATCTCTTTTTTAGCAACAAATCCCACTGGAATATCCAGTGCTGAAACAATTACAGGAATATCTAAATTACTTTCATGGTTAGCTACTATGACAACCCCGTCTTCTAACTTTAATTTTCTATATGCCTTTTCATCTAGGTATCTCACTTCTAAATCTATTTCTGCAGCTTTTACAATCTTTTCAGAAAGATTTTTTAGCAATCTTCTTGCCTCTAATGCTGCTTTTTCATCTGACAATTTTTTTACTCCTCTAGATTTGAAAAGCGTAATATAAATAAAACTAAACAATGCTGTAAAAGAAACTTTAATTAGTGTTAACATTCTTCCTCCTGTTTTTCTACAAGTATTTTTTTTATGTCCCCATAAGAGTATCCTTTCCTCATCAGTGAGGCTATTTTTTTTTGTTCATCTCTACTTCCCAATTTATCCCAAGCTTTTCTAAGCTCTGAAAGTTCATCTTCATTTTCATAACTTTCTAAGGCTTCTTTTAAAATTGAACTACTAATCCCTTTCACCTTTAAGTCATATTCAATTTTTTTTCGTCCACCTTTTTTAGTTTTAACATAATTTTTAGCAAACTCTAAATCATCTAATAGTCCTTTTGCTTCTAAAATTAAAATAACCTTTTGTACTGGAATTTTTTCCCAATATTTTTGTAATAACTTATTATAAATCTCTTTCTTTGAATAGTCTCTCTTAGCTAAATAAAAATATGAAGTAGAGAGAGCAGCTAACTCTAATACTCTTAAGTATTCTTCTTGAGATAGCTCCTCTCTCCTTTTCAAATCATATTCACTTATTATTTCATTGCTAAGTCCTATGTTGAGACCATTTTCAAAGAGATATTTATTCTTCAATAATCTCTTCAGTTTCAATCTCAGCGTCATCTCCCTCATTAGCATGTAAAACTATCGATTTTTTTTCTAAAAGTTGATTTACTTTTTGTTCTATTGCTTCTAATAATTCAGGCTCATTTTCAAGTCTTAATTTAACATTTTCTTTTCCTTGCCCAAGTCTTATATCGCCAAAACTGAACCAAGCACCTGACTTAGCAACTATATCATTGTCTAAAGCCATATCCATGATCTCTCCAACTCTTGATATTCCCTTACCATACATTATCTGGAATTTAGCTTCTTTAAACGGAGGAGCAACTTTATTCTTAGTTACTTTTACAACAGTTTCATTTCCTATCATATCTTCACCTTGTTTTACGCTTCCAACTCTTTTTACTTCAAGTCTAACTGACGAATAAAACTTTAGTGCTTTTCCTCCTGTTGTTGTTGTTTGAGGTCCAAAACTGAAACCTCCTATTTTATCTCTAACTTGGTTTATAAATATCATTGTTGTTTTTGATTTATTAATTGAAGCTGTTAATTTTCTTAATGCTTTTGACATAAGTCTAGCTTGAAGTCCCATTTGTTGATCTGACATCTCACCATCTATCTCTGCTTTCGGTACAAGAGCTGCTACTGAATCGACTACTATGACATCTATAGCTCCTGATCTAACTAGCATATCGGCAATCTCTAGAGCTTGCTCTCCAAAATCTGGTTGTGATATCAATAGTTCGTCTACATCTACACCTAAAGCTTTTGCATAAACTGGATCTAATGCATGTTCAGCATCTATAAACGCTGCAACTCCACCCATTTTTTGTGCTTCTGCAACAATATGTAAAGCTATTGTTGTCTTACCAGAACTCTCAGCACCATACACCTCAAGAATTCTCCCTCTCGGAACTCCACCTATTCCTAATGCTAAATTTAAATTTATACTTCCTGTTGGAATTACCTCAATATTCATTCCTTGGTTTTCACCAAGTTTCATAATTGATCCATCTCCAAAATCTTTTCTTATTTGCTTTAGTGCTGTTTCTAAAGCTTTTGATTTATCCGTTGTTTCTGACACTTTTTTAGCCATTTTGTTACCTCCCATTTTTTTCGATAATCCCCATTACTCTTTCAGCGGTAAGATTTTTCATACAATTGAAATGCTTCTGCGGGCACTCTGCATCTCCATGTAAACTACAAGGAGAACATTTTTCTTTAGTATAGATCAATATATTGTCTTTATCATATTCAAACATCTCTGGGCTTGTTGGTCCAAAAATAACAAAGGTTGGACATTTTACACCCCTAGCTATATGAAATGGTCCCGAATCATTTGTTACTAAAAATTTCGCCTCTGATAATAAAGCTCCACTTTCTTTTAAGCTTAGCTTACCTGCTAAATTTACAGATAAATCTCCACTTAACTCCCTTATTCTTTCACACATCTCATTTTCAGAAGATGACCCAATTATAATTGGTTTCTTCCCATATTTATTATAAAGTAGTTTTGCTAATTGTGCAAATCCTTCTTGTGTCCATTTTTTTGTCTCTTTAGATGCTCCGGGAGCAATGATAGGTGCATCTTTAAACTCTACACCTAAAGTTTTAACTTTGTTTAAATTTTGCTCTGTAAAAGAAAAAGTTAAATCTTCTCCTTTATACTCTATTCCTAAAACTTTAAATGCTCCAAAATAATTTTTTACTATTGTATCATCTACCTGATATTTAATAGCTTTTGTCTTTACTAAAATAGTTTTTAATAAACTTCTTTTCTTATAAGTATATATTTTTCCGCCAATAGAGCTGCTTATTATTTTTGATCTTACTTTTGAATGTAAATCAAAAACATAATCATATTTATTTTTTTTCAATTCTTTTCCAAAAGCTACCATGTTTTTAAATCCATCATTTTTCTGTTTATTAAAAACAATTAAATTATCAACATATGGACATCCTGAAATAGAATCTTTGAAACTGTCCATAACTAAAAAATCTATTATTATATCTGGATATTTCTTTTTTAATTCTTTAAGCACAGGTGTTGTTAAAATAACGTCACCTATCGAACTAAGTCTTATAACTAAAATTCTCAATTTATCTATCCTTTCTTCGTATTTTTTTCTTAACTCTTCCCAACCAATGAAGATATAAATTTAAACTTTTAGCTATTTTATAACTCCAACTAGCTTTATCATATACATCTATATCTTGATGACAACTTTCTTCTAAATATATAAATTCATATTCCTCTCCGGGTTTTAAATATATATTTTTTAATAGTTTAACATCAATTAGATATACTTTAGAGTCTTTTATCATAAAATTTGAAAGCTGCGAATCTCCATGCAAATACCCTTTTTTATGAATTCTTCTTAGTTCTGATGCAACTAAATCTAAATCTGATAAACTTGCTACTTCTCCATCTAAATATTCCATCACTAAAAAAGAATTTAGAGTTATACCATATTTTTTATGTTCACAATAGAGAAGTGGCTCTGGTCCTCTAAATCCTACTTTTAATATTTTCATATAATTTTTATATTCTCGTTTACTTTCACTTCCTCTAAACACAGAGAGAATCCGTTGCCAAATTTTGGTATTTTTTTCTATTGGAGTTTTATAAACTAACTTTTGACCATCTATTTCTATTAAAAGTACTTTACTTCTATTATCATCCTTCAATATCTTCAATAATTTGAAAGAGTTATCTTTTATTCTATCATAGATTATTTTATTTTTTTCATTCTGATAATATACTTTTTCCACTAATCCTCCTTCAAAGATTGCACAACTTTTTTATAAACCTCTTCCGGAGTTATACTAAGCATACATTTGAAATGCCCTTTTGGGCACTTATCTCCACCATGAATTGCACATGGTCTACATTCCAACTCTTTATTTTCTAAAACCTCACTATTTAAACTCCATGGAAAAAATCCAAATTTCTTTACAGTCGGTCCAAAAATTGCAACTATATGTGTATCTTTAAAAGCGGATGCTATATGTATTGGAGAAGAGTCATTTGTCAGAACAATTTTTGATCTTTTTAAAACTTCTGCCAATTCTAAAAGAGTTGTTTTTCCTCTTAAATCGATAACTTTATCGGCCTGTTCTATATTTAAAAGCATCTCATCTCTGCCACCAATAACAATTATTTTTTTATTATCCTTCAATAATAAATCAATAACTTTATTAAAATATTCTAATGGCCATTTCTTAGTAAACCATTTACTTCCGGGAGCTATTGCTATTATATCTTTATCGTTTAAATTATTTTCATTCCAAATCTCATCTATTTTTTTTATATCTTTTTGACTTGGATATAGTTCTATCGGATATTTTTCTCTAGGATTTTCTGGAATTTCTCCTAAAAATGACAATAACTTTTCAACTTCATGCTTTGATTTGTCGTATTTAATTTTTTTATTAAAAAAGATTGCTCCACTTGCTATATCATAACCAACTCTTTTAGGTGATCTTGTCAACCAAGATAAAAAAGAACTTCTTAAATATCTATGTGGTGTTAAAACCAAATTAAAATTTTCATATCTTAACCTTCTTCCAAGTTCTAATATACCTTTTAAACCTGAATGCTGACCTCTCTTATCATATTCGATTATTTCTGTAATATCTGGATTATTTCTTAATAAGCTAGCACCTACTGGAGTAGTTACATAAGTTATTTTTGCTTCAGGGTATACCTCTTTCACTCTTTTTAGAAGAGGTGTTGATAGAGCTATATCTCCTATAAAAGCTGTATGTATTATTAAAACCTTCATTTACCTCTCCAATCTTTTTACAATTTCATCAACTATTGAATTTTCTATTTCTTCACTATAATTATCAAAATTCTTATGTTTGTAATTTTCTTTTTTCTTGCTATCTTTATCTGGAATTATATACGTTACATCCTCATTCCCAAAAACTCCCCATCTTATTGGGCTTTGTGTCGGTTTATTTGGATATAATGCAACTATGCTCTTTTGAAGAGATCCAGCTATATGTGTAGGCCCTGTTGATCCACCAAAATAAACTTTTGCCTTATCTATAATAGCGCCTATATTTAAAAGTTCTCCTCCATTGGCGTAAAGATAAACTCTTTCTTGACCCGATTCTTTTACTAAATTTAATCCTCTTTCTTCATCAGAAATATGTGCTGTAATTATTATATCTACATCACTTACTTTTCTTTTTACCTTCTTTAATATTTCTGCATACTGTGAATCTGTTATATTTTTTGCTGATCCACCCATAAAAGGATTTACTACTAAAACTTTACTTCCAATATTATTATCTTTAAAGTATTTATCTGCAGCCTCTATATTTGATTTATCTAAAAATATCTCTGTATTGATTTCAAAAACTTCTTCAAATCTTTTCTTGTCCAATTTTTTTATCAAATCCAAATTGTATTCCGCTTCGTGTTTTATAGATTTTGATCTTTTTTGAAGAACACCTCTATTGAATGTAAAAAAAGATTTTAATTTTGATAGAGGTCCTATCTTTATTTTCGCTTTACTTGCTTTAGCTAATTGCATAACAAATTTATCCACATATAAGGCTATAAACACATCCGCTTTAAAGTATTCAATTTTTTCTAAAAGTTCTTTTTGTCTGTACTCATCTATTTGAACTACCCTACTTATATATGGTAGATTTTTTACAATATTATAGTTATAATTTCTTACAAGTAAAATTATTTCTGATTCTGGAAACATTTTTTTTATCATAAAAAAACTTGGAATTGAAAGAATTAGATCTCCTATTTTATCAGTTCTTGAAACTATTATTCTTTTGAATGTACGATCCATTTCTATACATCTCCCTCAATTTAAAATATTTTATCATAGAATATAGTGAACTTGTTGAAGCTATTACAAAACCTTCTATTCCGTCTAAAAATCCTAATCTTATTATATACATTTTTATAAACTTATAAAAAGGATTTAGTATTATATCAAATAGCGATACTTTTTTTCCTTTTTTATAATAATCTTTTGCACCTTCAGTCGTATATCTATTAAATCTTATAAAATAATCCTCCATAGTCAAATAACTATGATGAAAAATATCCTCTTTTATCTTAAAAATTTCCTTTTGTGTTTCAAAAGCTTCATGTACAGTATTATCATTGAATCTTCCAGCTTCTTTTTTAAAAAGTCTTATCGCATAAGAAGTTCCCCAACCGCCATGTTTCAACTCTTTTCCAAAACACACTGAAAGTCTATTTATTTTAAAAACTTCTCTTTTTTCTTGAGAATTTGTAGTTATCTCTTCAATTTTTTTAGCTAACTCTTCTGAAATTTCTTCATCTGCATCTATATTTAAAATCCATTTCCCTTGGCATTTATCAATGGCTGAGTTTCTTTGTGGTCCATAACCTTTCCAAGGCTCTATAAAAAATTTTGCTCCAAACTCTTTTGCTATCTCTTCTGTTTTATCTGTAGATCCACTGTCTACAATAACTATTTCATCTACTAATCCTTTAACCGATTCTAAAGTTTTTCTCAATATTTTTTCTTCATTAAAGGTTATCATAGCAACGGATATCTTCATTCTTTCACCCTTTCTTTTTATCTTTTCTACTTTTAATTATACCAAATATTCTAGATTTTTACAAAAAAGTTTTTAATATAAAAAGAGATAAGGTATTTCTACCTTATCTCCACTTTTTCAAAGAATTACTTAGCTTCAGCTGTGAAGTCTAATGATGCAAGTCTTTGGTATTGTCTCCATCTTCTTTGAGATTCAGATTTATTCTTCTCAAATAATACTTTTGAATGCTCAGGGTGAGATTTAGCAAGAGTTGCGTATCTTACTTCTCCCATTAAGTAGTCATTGTATTTATCCCAGTTAGGTTCTTTACAATCTATTTGAAGAGGGTTCTTTCCTTCTTTCTCTAATAGAGGGTTATATCTAAATGTTGGCCAGTATCCACACTCAGTAGCTAACTTCATTTCAAGTTGGCTGTTACCCATTCCTCTCTTAAGTCCATGACTGATACATGGTGCATAAGCGATTATTAATGATGGTCCTGGATATGCCTCAGCTTCTGCTATTGCCTTTAAGTATTGAGCTTGGTTTGCTCCCATTGAAACTTGTGCAACATAGATATGTCCATAAGACATTGCGATTGCAGCAAGATCTTTCTTCTTATTAGGTTTTCCAGCAGCAGCAAATTTAGCTACAGCTCCAGTTTGAGTTGATTTTGATGCTTGTCCTCCAGTGTTAGAGTAGATCTCAGTATCCATAACTAATACGTTTACATCATCAGATGAAGCTAGAACGTGGTCTAATCCTCCATAACCGATGTCATAAGCCCATCCGTCTCCTCCGAATATCCATTGAGATTTCTTAACTAAATATTGCTTTAACTCAAGAATTTCAGATGCAACTTCACAGTTACAAGCTTCTAAAGCTGGAACTAATCTGTTTCTGATTTCTTTTGTTATTGCTCCATTTCCTCTATTTTCAATCCACTCAGCAAACATAGCAGCTACTTCAGCAGTTACTTTATCCATGTTTACTTCCATGATTGTTTGAATTCTATCTCTCATCGCTTCAACAGCTGTTGCCATTCCGTATCCAAACTCTGCGTTATCCTCAAATAATGAGTTAGCCCATGATGGACCTTCTCCACATGCGTTAGTTGTATATGGAGTTGAAGGAGCAGATCCTCCGTATATTGAAGAACATCCTGTAGCGTTAGCTATCATCATTCTGTCTCCAAATAATTGAGTTATTGCTTTAATATAAGGAGTCTCTCCACATCCTCCACAAGCTCCGTGGAACTCGAATAATGGTTGTGCAAATTGAGATCCTTTTACTGATGTTTTTGGCATAAGCTCATCTTTATATGTAACTTCATTGAATAGGTAGTCAGCATTTTCTTGCTCTCCTTTTTCAACTTCTTGTCCGATTGGCACCATTACTAATGCTTTTTCTTTAGCTGGACAAACGTTTGCACATAGTCCACATCCTGTACAATCTAAAGGTGAAACTTGAATCTTGTACTCTAATCCTTCTAATCCTTTTCCGATTGGAGTTTTAGTTGCTAATTCGTTTGGTGCTGCTGCTTTTTCCTCAGCTGTCATTAAGAATGGTCTTATAACTGCGTGTGGACAAACGAATGAACATTGGTTACATTGAATACAGTTTTCAACTTTCCACTCAGGAACGTTTACTGCAACTCCTCTCTTTTCGAAAGCTGTTGTTCCATTTTCAAATGTTCCATCTTCATATCCTAAGAATGTTGAAACTGGTAATTCCTCACCTTTTAAAGCATTGATTGGCTTAGCAATCTTCTCAACGAATTTCTCTAAGTTAGACTTAGAAGATCCGCAGTCACATCCTGTGCAAGAACATGCTTCTTTAACCTCTTCAGTTGGTAAGTTAGCCCAAGTTGGATCTACATCTATCTTAACTAACTCTCCAGCTCCTTTATCAATAGCTTCGTAGTTCATTTTTACGATAGCGTCACCTTTTTTAGAGTATGATTTTTCAGCATACTGCTTCATGTAAGATTGAGCTTCTTCAAATGGAATTACATCTGCTAATTTAAAGAATGCTGATTGCATTATTGTATTAGTTCTTCCTCCTAATCCAATTTCTGTAGCTAGTTTATTAGCATCTATGATATAGAAGTTTGCATTTTTCTCAGCTAATGCTTTCTTATAAGAGTTTGGTAAGTGAGCTAAAACCTCTTCCTTGTTCCAAACACAGTTTAATAAGAATGTTCCACCTTGCTTTAATCCACCTATCATATCGTATTGAGTTAAGTACGCAGGTACAGAACAAGCTACGAAGTTAGGAGCTGAAACTAGGTAAGTTGATTTTATAGGATTTTTACCAAATCTTAAGTGAGATCTAGTTGATCCTCCTGATTTTTTAGAGTCATATGCGAAGTATCCTTGAGCATATAAATCAGTTTTATCTCCGATGATCTTGATAGAGTTTTTGTTAGCTCCAACTGTTCCATCAGATCCAAGACCGAAGAATAAACACTCTCTTACTCCATCTGCAACTGTATCTATATGTGGTCCTACTTCTAATGATTTGAATGTAACATCGTCAACGATTCCTACAACAAATCCATTTTTAGGTTCAGCTTGGTTTAAATTATCAAATACAGCTTTCATTTGTGCTGGTGTTGTATCTTTAGAAGATAATCCATATCTTCCACCAACGATCAATGGAGCGTTTTCCATTCCGTAGAATAGTCCTCTGATATCCATGTATAATGGCTCTCCTAATGATCCAGGCTCTTTTGTTCTATCTAATACAGCAATTTTCTTAACTGTCTTAGGGAATACATTAAAGAAGTACTCAGATGAGAATGGTCTGTATAGGTGAACGTTGATAAGTCCAACTTTTTCTCCTTTTGCTACTAAATAATCAACTGTTTCGATTAATGTTTCACAAACTGATCCCATAGCGATTACTATGTTCTCTGCATCTGGTGCTCCATGGTAATTAAATGGCTTATATTCTCTTCCTGTTACTTTTGAAATTTCTTCCATGTAATCAGCTACAATAGCAGGTACTGCATCGTAGTATTTATTTTGTACTTCTCTAGTTTGGAAGTAGATATCATCGTTTTGTGCTGTTCCTTTTGTCACTGGGTGCTCAGGGTTAAGCGCTCTTTCTCTGAAAGCTTTAATAGCATCCATATCAACTAAGTTTTTGAATACTTCGTAATCCATTACTTCAACTTTTTGAATTTCGTGTGAAGTTCTAAATCCATCAAAGATATTCATGAATGGAACTCTAGATTTAATAGCTGCTAAGTGAGCTACTCCAGATAAATCCATTACTTCTTGAACTGAACTCTCAAATAACATTGCGAATCCTGTTTGTCTTGCTGCATAAACGTCTTGGTGATCTCCAAAGATTGATAATGCTTGTGCTGCAAGTGCTCTTGCTGATACGTGGATAACTGATGGTAAAAGTTCTCCAGCTATTTTATACATATTTGGAACCTTTAATAATAATCCTTGAGAAGCTGTATATGTTGTAGTTAAAGCTCCTGCTTGTAAAGATCCGTGAACTGTTCCTGCTGCTCCCGCTTCTGATTGCATTTCAACAACTTTTACTGGAACTCCAAACATGTTTTTCATTCCTCTTGCTGCCCACTCGTCTGTATATTCAGCCATTGGCGATGATGGTGTAATTGGATAAATTCCTGCTACTTCTGTAAAAGCATATGATGCATAAGCTGCTGCTTGGTTTCCGTCCATTGTTTGCATTTTTTTAGCCATTTGAATTGTCCTCCCTATTTTTAATCAACTTCATATTGTTATCTCTATTGTACGGATAAAGATAAAAATTGTCAATTAAACTTCTGATTTTTTTTAAAAAATTTTAAACTAATTCAACCAAATATAATTTACTACTGACTAATGCGTTCTGTTTCAAAACAATTTTTTAAAATTATTTTGTTTCATTAACGATTTCGAAAGTATCTCTAGCGATTACTAACTCTTCGTTTGTAGGTATCTTAAATACTTTTACTTTTGAAGTTTCTTTCGTTAATAAAACATTTCCTTTTTGTCTCTTAGAGTTTACTTCTTTATCTAACTCTACACCTAAGAACTCTAATCCTTTTAATACTTCTGCTCTAGCTTTTCCAGAGTTTTCTCCGATTCCTCCAGTGAAACAAATAGCGTCTACTCCTCCCATTTGAGCTGCGTAGTTTCCTACATATCCTCTAATTTTGTAAGCAAACATATTTTCTGCTAATATAGCTCTTTCATTTCCTGCTGCTGCTGCCATTTCCATATCTCTACAGTCTGAAGACTCTCCAAATACTCCTAAGATTCCAGATTGCTTGTTCATTCTGTCATCCATTTCTTTATCAGATAATCCTCTTTTGTTCTTTATGAATAAAACTGCTGCTGGATCGATATCTCCACATCTAGTTCCCATCATAATTCCTTGTAATGGAGTTAATCCCATTGTTGTATCGATACATTTTCCATCTTTAACAGCAGAGATTGATCCTCCGTTTCCTAAGTGACAAACGATTATTTTAGAAGACTCAGGGTTTCCTAATAACTCGTTAGCTATTCCTGAAACGAACTTATGAGATGTTCCGTGGAATCCATATTTTCTAACTTTTAATTCTTTGTAATCTGCGTATGGTAAAGCATACATGTATGCTTCTTTTGGCATAGTTTGGTGGAATGATGTATCAAACACACCTACGTTTGGTTTTCCTGGCATTAACTCTTGCATTGTTTTAATTCCTAAAATGTTTGCAGGGTTATGTAATGGAGCTAACTCAGAACACTCTTCCATAGCTGCCATAACTTCTGGAGTTACTAGAACTGATGAAGCGAACTTCTCTCCACCGTGAACAACTCTGTGTCCAATAGCGTCGATTTCTTCTACTGATTTGATAACTCCGTGCTCTGGGCTAGTTATAGCGTTTATTACTAAGTTTAATGCCTCTTTATGAGTTGGCATATCTTCATTTATTGTTATTTCGAAATCGTTTGCTGGAGTTTCATATTCCATTTTCGATCCTTCAATTCCTATTCTTTCACAAAGTCCAATTGCAAATACTTCTCCTGATTCAGGGTTTAGTAATTGGTACTTTAGAGATGAACTACCACAGTTAATAACTAAAACTTTCATTAATTTACCACCTTAATTTTTTATTTTTTTATTTTTATCAGTGAGAAGCTTAAGCTCCTCACCGCTTTATAACTTAATTATTTTCCAGCTTGTGCTGATGTTATAGCAGTTAAATCTATAATATCCTTAACTGAACATCCTCTAGATAAATCGTTGATTGGAGCTGCTAATCCTTGAATTAATGGACCATAAGCTTCAGCATCTGCTAATCTTTGAACTAATTTATATCCAATATTTCCTGCTGCTAAGTTAGGGAATATTAATACATTTGCTTTTCCTGCAACTGTTGAATTAGGTGCTTTTTTAGCTCCTACTGATGCCACTAGTGCAGCATCTGCTTGTAATTCTTCTTCAAATGCAAACTGTGCATTTCTTTCTCTTAAGATTTCTCCAGCTCTTTTTACAACATCAACTGATTCATGTTTAGCTGATCCTTTTGTTGAGAATGACATTAAAGCAACTTTTGGCTCTAATCCTGCAACTGTTGCAGCTGTAACAGCAGCTTCAGAAGCGATATCTGCTAATTGCTCAGATGTTGGCTCAGGAATTACTGCACAATCTCCAAATACTAAGATTTCTCCGTAAGTTTCTACGTTATGCTTTAACTCCATTAAGAATACAGAAGATACTGTTTTTAATCCTGGTTTAGTTCCAACAACTTGTAATCCAGCTCTTAAAACATTTGCTGTAGGTGAATCTGATCCAGAAACCATTCCAGCTACATCTCCCATTTTTACCATCATTGCACCAAAGAAGTTAACATCAGATGTCAATACTTTTTCTGCCTCTTCAGGTGTCATACCTTTTTTTGCTCTTAATTCACATAGTTTTGCTACGTAAGAAGCTAATTTTTCAGATGTTTTTGGATCGATAACCTCAACACCTTCTAAAGATACTCCTAACTCTTCTGCGAATTTATTTATTGTTTCCACATTTCCAATTAATACTGGAATCGCTACTTTCTCTGCTACTATTCCTGCTGCTGCTCTGATTACTCTCTCATCAGTTGCCTCTGGAAGAACTATTTTGTTTCCTAAAGTTTTTGCTTTTTCTTTAATTTGAACTATGATACTCACTCTATATCCTCCTTGATTTTTATTAAATCTCTTACATTGTATTTTAACTCATACTGTAATAGTGCTTCTAATTTTCAAATATATATTAACAAATTTTATATATATTTACAACATAAAATCTATTTTTTTTAAGTTTAATTAATCAAAAATTGCCTGAATATACTCTTTACTGTTAAATTCTCTTAAATCCTCGATCCCTTCTCCAACTCCGATATATTTTATAGGTTTTTTTAATTCTTCTGAAATACTAAACAAGATTCCTCCTTTAGCTGTTCCATCAAGTTTTGTCACGATGAATCCTGTTAAATTTGTAACTTCATTAAATACTCTAGCTTGGATAAGCCCATTTTGTCCAGTTGTTCCATCAATAACTAGTATTGATTCGTAAGGTTGATCTCCAATTTTCTTTTTAATAATATTGTTTATTTTTTCTAACTCTTTCATCAAGTTGTTTTTATTATGTAGTCTTCCAGCAGTATCAATTATAACAACATCTGCTTTTTTATCTTCTCCAGCTTGAAGAGTATCAAAAACAACAGCTCCTGGATCAGCACCTTGTGGATGCTTAACAATTTCCGCACCAGCTCTTTTTGTCCATTCCTCTAGCTGCTCAACTGCAGCCGCTCTAAAGGTATCTGCTGCTCCTACTACAACTTTTTTTCCATCCTTAACATACTTAGACGCAATTTTTCCAATTGTAGTTGTTTTTCCAACTCCGTTTACACCTACAACTAAGATTACATTCATTCTTCCAGGTTGAATATCTAAAGATGTATTTTCATTTATAAGATATCCTTCTAAAACATCTTTTAATACAGGATAAACATCTTCAGGATTTTTAACTCCTCTTGATTTTACTTCGGCCTTTAAATCTTTTACAATTTTTAAAGTCATTTCAATACCGATATCAGATTGAACTAAAGTATCCTCTAGTTCTTCATACATCTCTCCATCAACTATTGATTTTCCTGTAAAGATATTTTTTAAAGTTCCAAATAAACCTTCTCTAGATTTAAATAATTTATCCTTTAAAGAGCTAAAGAAACTTCTTTTTTCAACTTTAGGTTTTTCAATATGTACAACCTCATTTTGAATCTCTTCTTCTATTTCACTTTCTTCCTTTACTACCTTATCTACGATTTCGTCAATTTTGATTTCTTCTTCAAGTTCTTGCTCATTTTGAGAATGAATATACTCTTGCTCTTCTTCAATAGACTCCTGCTCTATTTTTTCTAATTCAGGTTCTATTTTCTCATCCTTTTTTTTACCAAAAAATCTATTAAAAAATCCCATTGTATCCTCCAGTTTATTTCGATATTATATGTCTTACAGCCAGGATTCCCATTACTGCAGCTATATTTAATCCACTTCCATACCCTGAACTGTCTCCCGCAGCATATAATCCTTTAATGTTTGTTTCCATATTTGCATCTATCGTTATTCTTGTACTTCTAAACTTTATTTCTGGGAAATATAGTAATAAATCACTTGATGCAAATCCAGGAGTTATTTTGTCGTGAACCTCTATAAATTCAATTATATTATCTAATATTCTTTTTGGACAAGCTAACGATATATCTCCTGCTACATAATCTTCTGTTGTTGGTATTATATTTAATCTTGCAATTGTTTCATCCGTAGATCTTCTTCCAACTTTTAAGTCTCCATAAGATTGAACTAAAATTTTTCCTCCAGTTAACATAGAAGACATTTTAGCTATTGCAGTTGCATATTCAAATGGTTGTTTAAATGGTTGTGTAAATGTTTTTGTACATAATAAAGCTAGATTTGTATTCTCAGACTTTTTATCTTTATATGCATGTCCATTTGCTAAAACTACATCATCACTATGCTTTTCTGCGGCTATAAATCCACTTGGATTAGAGCAGAACGTTCTCATTTTGTCTCTATATTTTGTTGTATGGTAAATCATTTTAGCTTCATAGAAGTTCTCGTTTATATCCTTCATTACTAAATCAGGTATCTCAACTCTTACTCCTAAATCTACTGCTCCAGTTTCATAAGTAACCCCTGAAGTTTCACACATCTCCATTAACTTCTTAGCTCCACTTCTACCAAGACCGATTACAACACTTTTTCCAAAATAAGTTTCTAACTCTCCTTTTTTATTAGTTACTGTTACACCTTTTATTTCAGAATTTTCTATAACTAATCCTTCTGCCGACCTCTCTGTTATAAACTCTACTCCAGCTTCTAAAAGATAATTAACTAATTTTGTATAAAGTTCTCTTGATCCATCTGTTCCTAAATGCATTGTTGGAGTATCAACTAATTGAACATTGTTTTCTATACATCTCTTTTTAATATCTAACATAACCTGATTATACTCTAATCCAGAAGGCTTTTCATCAAATCCAAAATCCTTATAAATATCAGCAACATATTGGATTGTCTCATTTACAATAGCTTTTCCAGTTAAAACGTGAACATCTCCACCCACTCTATAGTCCATGTTAAACTTTGAATCCGAAAATGCTCCTGCTCCAGAAACACCATAAATAATGGCACAAGTTGGACATTTTACACATGTTCCTAATTTTTCTTTAGGACAAACTCTTTGAGTTAACATTCTTCCTTTATCTAAAACTAAAACTTTTAAATTCTTGTCTTTTTGAATAGCTTCGTAAGCACCAAATACCCCTGCTTGTCCTCCACCTAAGAAAATTATATCATACGTCATATTATATTCCTCCATCTATTGTTTGTTCCAATTAACTTTTTCTATATATATATCCTCAGGAAGATTCGGGTGAATCTCTCCTGTTTTTTGTGAATAATTGTAGTTCCACCCACCACTAGCATCTACATTTTTAAAATCTTGAACATCATAAACATCATTTGAAGCTATTATTTGATTATTTCCATAAGTTTTTGCGATACTCTTTCGTCCATATATCTCAGCAAATGATACTTTTTTCCCATCTTTGTCTGTATAGTCCAAAATATGTAAATCTATATTGGCTCCAGGTTTAGTTAGCTCTGGATAATTGCCTGTTAATTGATAATATTTTTCTAAAGCAATTCTCAATTCTTTTGTGTTTCTAACTGTTTCATCAATTTTATATGTCCCTGTTAAATCATCAATTCCTCTCATTGCTAGATAAATAAAAAGAACTGTTACAGCTACATTTATAATTCCATTCAAAATAGCTATTTTGCTCTCTTTTGTCATAACTACCTCTTATCTCTTTGGTTTTATGAACGCATCTCTTATTATAATATCTCCATCTTTTGGAGCTAATATCTCAACTTTTAACGGACCTCTTTTTACAGAAAGCCATCCAAGTCCTTTAAATACTAACTCTTCTCCTGTTTCTACAGTATATTCAACTCTAGATTTTTTAAACTTATCAAACTCTTCCTTACACTTGCTACAAGGTGGTGTTATAAAGTCTGCTTTCTCCAATAACTCTTTTGCCTTTTCTATATTTGTTTCATGGAATGTCACATCTTTTGAAGCATATAGTGCAAATATTGGTTTTAAATCATCATCATTTAAAATTCTCATTTGAATCATTCCACCTATTAAAATAACTCTATCCTTCTGAACTTTATATGTCTTTCTAGATATCTCGTTAGCTGGGATTAAAGTTTGGTTACACTCTTGACACACAAAATCAGAGAATCTTCCTTCTGGAATTAATCCTGGTGTATCAATAAGAGTTATTTTTGAGAACGGTATCTCTGTTTTTACACTCTTTAATGTTGTCCCTGGGAATTTAGAAACTGTAACTCTTTTAGCTCCAATAAGCTTATTTATAATACTTGATTTTCCAACATTTGTTACTCCTAAAACTAAAGCAGTTGCTCCATCTGGATAGAAATGTTTTATCTTTTTAAATATACCATTAATTCCATATCCATTTTTTGAACTAACAATAGCTATATCTAAAGGTGCTACACCCTCTTCAGCTAATCTTCTTTTTACCCAATCTGCAACTTCAGATGGGTGTTTTTGATCTGGTATTAAATCTAGTTTATTTATAACTACTATTGAATCCATCTCTCTTAAAACGTCTAGTATCTCATCGTTGAAAGAACCCTCAAAATCTATAATATCAAAAACTGGAATCGCCACATCTGCTTCTTTAAGGCTCTTTCTCACCTCATTTCTGTAGTCCTCTTTTGACATTTTTATAGGAATATACTGTCCATAATTTTTTATTTTAAAACATCTCTGACATAATAAATCCTTACTTGGTCCCTCTAGAACTGATGTTGGTAAATATCCATTAGCATTAGGATTTTCTCCTTGTAGTTCTATTCCACAACCTATACATTTTTTACTCATAAACACTCCTTTTTAATATAAATATATATATCAATAATTTATAACCTTATTAATTACATAAAAATCTCTTTTTTTCTCTTCTTATCTAAAGCTTCGATATAAACTTTTGTAGAATCTAAGCTACTGTGACCTAATAATTTTTGTAATTGCGTTACTTTCATTCCATGTTCTAACATATGAACTGCAAAAGTATGTCTGAAACTATGAGGACTTATCTCCTTTTCCATTCCAGCTTTCAATGCATATCTATCTATTAATCTTCTAAGAGATCTGTCTGTCAATCTAGTTCCTGCACCATTTACAAAAAGTATATCACTTTTATATTTTGACTTTAATCTTTCTCTTTTAGCAGCTACATATCTTTTCAAGAACTCTCTTGTACGCTCACTAAAATAAACTATTCTTGATTTTTTAAAACTTGTTACTACAACTTCTCTCTCCTCTAAATTGAAAACCTCTTCTCCTAACCCTAGAAGCTCTTGAGATGTTATTCCGCTAGAGTAAAGTAGCTCTATTATCAATCTATCCCTCAAACTATGATAGTTTTTTATCTCTATTGCATCTCTCAATGCATCAATATCCTCTAAGCTTAAAACATCTGGAATCCCTTTATCATAACTTGGAGCTACAATAAGCTGTGTCGGATCTTTTTTTATTTTCCCCACTTCTTTTAGATATTTAAAAAATGATCTTAGAGATGATATTTTTCTATTAAGTGATCTTTTCCCTATGTTTTCTTTTTGTAATTCAACTAAAAATTCTCTAAAATTAAAAGTATCAATCTCTGTTATTTTATCTAAATTTTTAGTTTTCACTATATACTCATTAAATCTAAATAGATCTATTTTCAAAGATTTGATTGTGTTTAAACTTTTACTTTCAGCAAATTCACAATGATAAAGAAATTCTTTTATATCAATCATCAAATTAAGACCGTCCATCTTTATGCTCCTTTTTATTTCTCTTGAGTTAGTTTTTCTTCAAGATAATCTAAAGCTATCTTTGATATCTTATTGTACTTCTCTTTTTTATCTCTAATTCTTTCATCCAATGATTTTATTATTCCAAAATTTGGTCCCATCGGTTGAAAATTTTTCTTTTCTTCTGTTATATATTTTATAATTGCTCCTATTGAACTTCTATCATCTAAAATTATAGGCTCTTTCCCATCAAATTTTCTAATTATATTTGTCGCTGCCATAAGACCGGTAGCTATTGCACATACATAACCTTCTCCTCCAGTTATCTGTCCTGCAAAGTAAATATTATCATTCCCTTTTAAGTTTAAAGCTGGTGTTAATAGTTTTGTAGAATCTATAAATGTATTTCTGTGCATAACTCCATATCTTATAAATTCTGCATTCTCAAGTCCTGGAATCATAGAAAATACTCTCTTTTGCTCTCCCCATTTAAGATTTGTTTGGAATCCAACAAGATTATATAACTTTCCATCCTTATCATCTTGTCTTAATTGAACAACAGCATAATCCCATCTATCTGTTTTAGGATTTGTTAACCCTTTTGGCTTTAATGGTCCAAATAAAAGAGTTTTTATTCCTCTTTGAGCGATTCTCTCAACTGGCATACACCCTTCAAATAGCTTCTCCTCTTCAAATTTTTTCATAGGAGCTCTCTCTGCAGTTATTAATGCTTCATAAAATGCTTCGTATTCCTCTTTTGTCATAGGACAATTTATATACTCTCCATCTCCTTTTCCATATCTAGATTGAAAGTATACTTTATCTTTATCTATTGATTCAAGAGTTACGATAGGTGCTGCAGCATCATAGAAATATAGGTACTCTTGGTCTAGCATCTCTGCTATGTTTTTAGATAAAGCCTCTGATGTTAGTGGACCACTTGCTACTAATACTACTGTATCTTTAGGTATCTCTTTTAACTCTTCATTAATTATCTCTATATTCTCCATAGAGTGTAATCTATCTGTTATTATTTGAGAAAACCCCTCTCTATCAACAGCTAATGCTTGTCCTGCTGGAACTTTCGTTTGATCTGCTACTTCTATAAGTAATGACCCCATTCTTCTTAGCTCCTCTTTCATAAGCCCAGAAGCATTCCCTAAATGATCACCACCCAACGAGTTACTACAAACTAGCTCTGCAAATTTATCACTCTTATGAGCCTCTGTACTCACTTTAGGTCTCATTTCATAAAGCTTTACTTTTATACCATTTTTTGCTAATTGATAAGCTGCTTCAGCTCCTGCCAAACCAGCACCTATTACAACTACTTCTCTATTTATCATTAATAACTCCTTTTTAATTACACACAAAAGCCTCGCCCGAAAAGGCGAGTCCTTTTAGTCTTTTTTATCTAATTTTTTTATATTTTTACATTCTGGATATCCTGTACATGCTAAAAATTTACCCCATCTTCCTCTTCCGATTTTAAATGGTTTTCCACATTTTTCACAGTTTCCAGCATTTTTTAAAATTTCATCCTCTTCTTTTTGGATCTTATCCATTATCCACTTTAATTGAACTATTCCATCTTTTTCTTCTATCGCTCCACTCATTAAAAGCTTTTTAACTTCTCCAGGTAAAGATACTCTTTCATTATCCTCTTTAAAGTTTTCACTTTCTAAATAACTTCCAAATCTACCTAGTTTTAAAAGAAGCTTAGTTCCATTAGGTAAAACTACATCTGTCATTTTTCCTTGCTTAACTCTAATTTGTTCTTCTAAAAGTTCTTTAACTTTTATCTCACCCTTTTTTATATCTTCTAATGGAATAACCAATCCTTTTAAAGAATATTTCTCTTTACACTCTTCATCTGTGCAACACAAGTATCTTCCAAATCTACCATTTTTCATTATCATAAAACCTTTACCACACGGACAAGGCATATCTGATGTAATTATTCTGTTCGATTCTTCCTCCACTTTTGTTTTATACAGCTCTAAGTCCTTTGAAAGTTTTGAATAGAAGTTTTCTAAAATTTCTACCCAATTCTTCTCTCCCTCTTCAACAGAATCTAGCCCATCTTCTAAAGAGGCAGTGAACTTTACATCCATAATATCCTTAAAATTTTTCTCAAGAATAGTTTTTACTTCATATCCTAGCTCAGTAGGAATAAAGCTTTTCCCTTCTAAAGTGACATACTCTCTCTTTTTTAAAGTTTCAATAATCGCTGCATATGTTGAAGGTCTTCCAATTCCATCCGCTTCTAACTTTTTCACTAGAGAAGATTCAGTTAATCTAGCTGGAGCTTTGGTCCAGTCTTCTTTAATGTTTAATTTTTTTAATTTCAGCAGATCTCCCTCATCTATATTGGGAAATTCACCTAAAGGTAACTCTTCTTCATCTTTAAATACCTTATAATATCCATCAAATATTATTTTATTTAAAGTTCCTCTAAACTGATAATCACCATTTTCAACAACTATTTCAAATTGTTCATATTGCATTGGTGCTAATTGAGAAATCATAAATCTTTCCCAAATAAGTTTATACAATTTATATTGATCAGGAGTTAAATCTTTTTTTATTTTGTCAGGAGTCAAATAGATATCTGTAGGTCTCACAGCTTCGTGAGCATCTTGAATTTTTTCTTCCTTCTTTTTCTTTGCAGGCTCTTTTCCTAAATACTCTTTTCCAAAAGTTTCAACTATATAACTTTGAGCCATCCCTTTAGCTTCATCCGATATTCTTGTTGAGTCAGTTCTCATATAAGTAATTAATCCTTTTTGATTTCCATCTATACTCATTCCTTCATAAAGTCCTTGAGCTACAGACATCGTTTTTGATGCTGAAAATCCTAAGTATGATGATGAAAGTTGCTGTAATGTACTCGTTTTTAATGGTAATGGTGGATTTTTTACTTTCTTTGTAACTTTTGAACTAATTACACTGTATTCTGATTTTAAAGTTAATTTAACATCATTAACTATATCTTCATCTACAACTCTTTCAAATCTTTTCCCTTTAATTTTATAAAGAGCTAGATTCATTTTGTTTTCAAACTCACCCTTAATATCCCAAAACTTTTCTGGAATAAACTTTTTTATTTTATCCTCTAAATCACATATAAGTTTTAATGCAACCGACTGAACTCTTCCGGCACTTGTATTTGATGAAATTGTTTTCCATAAAAGTGGACTTATTTCATATCCTACAAGTCTGTCTAATATTCTTCTTGCTTGCTGGGCATTAACTCTATTTATATCTACTTTTCTTGGATTTTTTATAGCTTCACGTATAGCACCATTTGTTATCTCATTGAACTCTATTCTATTAGATTCATTTTCATCTAACTTTAATGTTTGAGCTATATGCCAAGCTATAGCCTCCCCCTCTCTATCCGGATCTGATGCTAGATAAATCTTATCTGATTTTTTTGCCAAATCCTTAAGTGTTTTAATTACATCCCCTTTTCCCCTAATTGTAGAATAACTTGGCTTAAAGCTATCCTCTATATCTACACCTATCTTACTTTTAGGCAAATCTCTTACATGACCAAAAGATGCTGTAACATGAAAATTTTTACCTAAAATTTTCTCAATTGTTTTTGCTTTTGCAGGAGATTCCACTATAACTAAATTTTTTTTTGCCACTATTTTCACCCCTAAAATTTTCTCTATATACATTATTCGCTCTTAATTATATTAGAAAATGGTAAAAAAATCAACTAACGGACTAAAGTTTCCATTTTAAATGCGTCTTCTGTAATATCCCGCAGGTAAACTTTGTACATATCCTTCCATTTCCAATTCCATCAAATAGCCCAGCAATTCTCCCGTTGTAATGGTACTCAGCTCTTTTATTTCTTCTAAATGCATCTTTGTTTTTAAAATATTATATATTTTTAATTTTTTTCCAATAAGTTTATTTAAGCTTTCACCAAGCTCTGTTTTTTTCGTCCAATTGTATTCTTTTAAAATATCCTCACCAGAAATAACTAATTTAGCCAATGAATCTCTTATTAGAGAGTTGCACCCTTTAGAAAATGGGGCATTTATATCTCCTGGTACTGCAAATACATCCCTGCCCTCTTCTAGAGCTAACATCGCGGTTATTAAACTCCCACCCTTTAAAGCACTTTCTATCAAGAGCACACCTCTTGATAACCCCGCTATTATTCTATTTCTAATTGGAAAGTTTTGAGGTGATGGATTTGTACCTAAAGAAAACTCTGAAATTACAAGTCCATATTTTTCAATTTTCTTTCTTAGAATAATATTTCCTTTTGGATATAAATTATCTATTCCACAGCCTAAAACAGCAATTGTTTTACCTTTTAAATATAGGGTTTCTTCATGGGAAACCGTATCTATTCCCAGTGCTAACCCACTTACTATAGTTACATCCGCTTCTATCAAATCCTTTAGAATTTGCTTCACGCAACTCTCACCATATTTAGTGGCTCTTCTTGTTCCAACTACAGATATTATTCTCTCTTTTCTCAAAAGAGAAATATCCCCTTTAAAAAAAAGAAATATAGGTGGTTTAGATATATTTTTTAAAGCTTCAGGATATCTACAATCATTTAAATCTATAAGACCTATCTTATTTTTTTCCAAATAATCCATTGTTTCTAAATATTTTTCACACCTCATGGAGCTTTTAATTTTTTCAATATCTTCATCATCAAAATTAAATCTATCTTTAAAATCTTCTGTATCGTCAATAAGCAGCTCTTTATACCTTTGATAATTTGCCATCAAAACTCTTATTTTACTACTTTTAAGTCCATTTAATTTCAGACGATACCACCCCATAATCACACTCCCTTATCTAGAATATGTTGATGTTAACATGCTACTAATCTCTCTTGATTGTGGAAATAATCTTCTACCTTCTTGAAGAACCTCTCTAGCCATATCTATCTTTTTTTCTGCTAAATAGATATCTCCTAGAGCTAAAAATCCTTCTACAGAAGGCGTATAGTTCATATACATTTGAATGTCATCAACAGCTTTATTGTATCTCCCTAAATTTCTATATGCTAATCCTCTTCCT
Source organism: Cetobacterium sp. (assembly GCA_036667395.1). Classification (GTDB taxonomy): domain Bacteria; phylum Fusobacteriota; class Fusobacteriia; order Fusobacteriales; family Fusobacteriaceae; genus Cetobacterium_A. The sequence goes on from JAVWUC010000002.1 coordinate 81,977, forward strand.
AAATAAGCCTCTTTCATACTTGGTTCTAAACTTATTGCAACACTATAAAAATCTACTGCCTTGTTATAATCACCAACAAATCTATAAGATGTTGCTGCTCCAAAAAGATTTCTTGAACTATCAATATTGCTGCTAAAAATTTGAGCTGCTCTCTCATATTTTCTATTTCTAAAATACTGATCCCCTAAATAGAACACTTCACTTTCATTTCCACTTATTGAATTTAAATAATTTTTAAAATACTTTTCATATTCTTTTATTACAACCGCAGCTTTATCTCTGTCATCCTCTCTTGCAATTTGATTTTCTAGTGTCTGAATATATGGTGGCCTCTGATCAGCTACAACACATAAATTTAAAATTATAAATATTACTCCTATTAACTTTTTCATTCTATAATCTCCTCTATTAAACTTGTTACTTTCCCTCTATCTAAAACAGTTTCTATTCTTTGACCAACTTTTAAGTCTGAACTATTCTTAACTATTTTTCCATCTGCTTTTGTTATGCTATATCCTCTTTTTAATGTAGCTATTGGATTTAACACAACCACTCTTTCAACTCTTATATCTAAATCATGCTTCTTATTTTTTATAATTTTTTCTAAAGCTCTTTCTAATCGCTCCTCTTTTAAAATTAAATTTTGATTCTTTTCAGATACAATCTTTTGAAAATTTTTCAATACATAACTATTTCTTAAATTTTGAATACTTTCCTTTTTACGCTCCAATAAACTTCTCATATAAGTGCTCAGTATTCTTTGTTTATCTAAAAGTTTTTTTTCAATCTCTTCCTTTACAGGAATCGCTATTTCAACAGCTTGAGTTGGAGTTGCCGCCCTTACATCTGCTACTAAATCGCTCAATAAGTAATCTATCTCATGTCCTACTGCAGAAATTATTGGTTTTTCACTTTTATAAAAAGCTCTTGCAACCTCTTCCTCGTTGAAAGCCCATAGATCTTCAACACTTCCACCACCACGTCCAGCTATAATAAGATCTATCTCAGGAATTTTATTTAAAGTTTCTATCCCCTTTACAATCTCCTCTTTAGCTCCTATACCTTGAACTTTTGCTGAGTATATGTATATATCTATATTTTTAAATCTTTTTCTTGTGGTGTTTACTATATCATGAAATGCCGCCCCTGTATATGCAGTCACAATTCCTATAGCACTTGGATATTTTGGTAGTGGTTTCTTGAATAGTGGTGAAAATAGTCCTTCTTTTTCTAAATCACTTTTTAATTTTTCAAGTTTAGCAAACATCTCTCCAAGTTTATCTTCTTTTTGAATATGTCTAACTAAAACCTGAAAGTCTCCTCTAGTTTCATAAAAACCAACATCTCCAAATATTTTTACAGAATCTCCCTCTTTTAAATTATCTGGAATTCTTTTGTATTTATAGTTAAATGCTGCACATTTAATTTGGCTCTGTTTATCTTTTAATGTGAAATATAAGTGCCCACTTTTATAGTAGGTTACACCTGAGAGCTCACCACTTAAAAAGAATTCTTGAAAATTTGGATTTTCATCCAAATATAACTTTACCAATTTATTAAACTCCGTCACCGTATAAATTTTCTCTTCCATAGTTATCTCCTACAACTCTAACAGCATCATTTTTAATTTATTCATCTCATCACGCTTTTCAATTGCTTTTTCAAAATCCAACTCCTCAGAAAGAATTTTAATCTCTTTCAAAAGCTTTGATATTTCTTTTTCAATATCCTGCTTACTTGTGAAATGTTTTGCTTCAATTATTTTTTCTTCCTCATTTGCCCAAACAAAAACTGATTCTGAAACTTCTCTATAAATAGTCTTTGGTTCTATTCCGTGAATTAAGTTATACTCATGCTGCTTTTTTCTTCTTCTATTAGTTTCATCTATAGCATAACGCATGGATTCTGTCATAACATCTCCATATAGAATAACTCTTCCATCTGTGTTTCTTGCAGCTCTTCCAATCGTTTGAACAAGCGATCTTTTACTTCTTAAAAAACCTTCTTTATCAGCTTCTAAAATTGCTACAAGGGAAACTTCAGGTATATCAAGTCCTTCTCTCAATAAATTTATACCTACAAGAACATCAAATTCACCTTTTCTTAACCCTTTTATAATCTCTATTCTTTCTAGCGTATCTATATCTGAATGCATATATTTCACTCTAACTCCAAGTGTTAAATAAAATTCAGTTAACTCTTCTGCCATTTTTTTAGTCAGTGTTGTTATTAGAACTCTTTCTTTTTTTTCTACATTTTTTCTTATCTCTTCCAATAAATTATCAACTTGATTTTTGGTTTCTCTGACCTCTATTTTAGGATCCAGAATTCCTGTAGGTCTTATTAGCTGTTCAGCTATATGTCCTAATGATTTTTCAATTTCAAACTCTCCAGGAGTAGCTGATATAAAAACTGTCTGACCACAATTTTCTCTAAATTCGTCAAACGTTAACGGTCTATTATCTAGTGCTGATTTCAATCTAAATCCATTCTCAACAAGAGCTGTTTTTCTTGCTCTATCCCCATTGTACATCCCTCTTATTTGAGGTATACCAATATGTGATTCATCTATATATACTATAAAATCTTTTGGAAAATAATCCATCAATGTATCTGGTTTTTCACCAGGATATTTTTTAGTTAGGTATCTTGAATAATTTTCTATCCCTTTACAATATCCCACTTGCTGAATCATCTCTAAATCGTACTCTGTTCTTTGTTTTAATCTTTGTGCCTCTAAAAGCTTCCCCGACTTTTCAAATGCTTCAACCTCTATTTCGAGATCTTTTTTTATAGCTTCAATTATTCTTTCTTGTTCTCCTTCTTCTGTAACATAGTGAGTCGCAGGTGAAATTGCTATTCTTTCTATACTTTTTTTTATCTTCTGACCTGTCAAAGTATTTATTTCAGAAATCTCTTCTATGTCATCGCCCCAAAACTCGATTCTATAACCACTTTCCATATATGATGGATATATATCTATGACATCACCTTTTACTCTAAATTTTCCTCTTTCAAATGCAATATCATTTCTTTCATATCTCAGCTCGATAAGTTTTGAAATCAATTTTTTTCTATTATATCCTGTTTTTCTATCTATTGCTATTGTTAGGTTTTTATAGGTCTCAGGTGAACCTAATCCGTATATTGCTGAAACTGAAGCTACAATTATAACATCATTTCTGTTTATTAAAGCTGCAGTAGCAGCATTTCTTAGTTTGTCTATCTCATCATTTATAGAGGAATCTTTTTCTATATATGTATCCGTTGATGCTATATAAGCTTCAGGCTGATAGTAGTCATAATAAGATACAAAATATTCCACTGCATTTTCTGGAAAAAAGCTTTTATACTCTGAATATAGTTGTGCAGCTAGAGTTTTATTTGGTGCTAAAACTAACGCTGCTCGTCCTGTTTCTTTTATTATATTTGCTATTGTAAATGTTTTACCTGATCCAGTTACTCCTAATAATGTCTGATCTTTTACTCCCTCATTCAAATTTTTCATAAGTGCTTTTATTGCTTCGGGTTGATCACCTGTTGGACTATATTTAGAACTTAACTTAAACATAACAACCTCCATTAAAAATAGGGAGAGGCTACCCCTCTCCCTTCGTATCTCTAGTTATCGTTCAAAAAAATCGGAGTTTCTATTTTCAATATATTTTTTCTCCCTTTACTAGCTTCTATAAGAACTATACTCGAATCCTTATCCTTAGAATAGTGAACAAATCTTACTCTTTTTACTGAAAATCCACTCTTACTAAGTTCTTCTGAAATTTCTAAAAATCTATAACTTTTATGAACCATAAAGAGCTCTCCTCTTGGTTTTAAAAGTCTTTTAGCATTTAGAACAAACTCTTTCAAATTAAGTTTAATTTCATGTCGAGCAATACTTTTTATATCTTTATCATTTATTTCTTTTCCATCTAAAACCATATAAGGTGGATTCGAAATAATATAATCATAACTATTTCCTTCTTGGATATTTTTTATATCCTCATTAACTACTTCAATTATACCTTCTAATCCATTTCTTATTACATTTCTTTTAGCTAATTCAGCTATTTCTGGTTGTATTTCTATAGCTTTTATTTTAGTAATTTTATCTTTAGCTGCAAGTAAGATAGGTATTATCCCATTCCCTGTTCCTATTTCTAAAACTTTTGCATTTTTCTTTCCGTTAAAGAAATTAGATAACAGAACCGCATCCGTTCCAAATCTAAAACCATCTTTTTTTTGAATCAACGTATATCCTTCACAGATGTTTGCTATATCCTCATTTTCTAAAACCATTATAATTTTATTACTCCTTTTCTAAAACTTTATGCTGTAACTCTTCTGTCGAAAGTACATTCTGAAGTTTTTTAGCCTCTTTTTTATTAAATTTAATTTCATCTATAGTAACTTTCATAATTCCTTTAGATTCAATATCAATATATAAGAATCCATTTAATGGACTTATACTCATTACTTTTCCATCACCTTTTTGAGTTTTTACTATCTGATTTACAGCTGGATAAACTCTCAATGCCTCTTCATACTGTTTATACTCATAGTTTATACAGCAAAGTAATCTACCACAAACTCCTGATATTTTTGTTGGATTTATTACAAGTCCTTGGTCTCTTGCCATTTTTATAGAAACTGAATCAAACTTATTGATAAAAGTTCTACAGCAAAGCTCTTTTCCACAAATTCCAATATTTCCTAATATTCTAGCTTCATCTCTAACTCCAATTTGTCTTAACTCAATTCTCAATTTAAAGATGTTTGCTAAATCTTTTACTAAATCTCTAAAATCTATTCTTCCTTCAGCTGTAAAATAGAATATTAGTTTTGTTTTATCAAATGTATACTCAGTCTCAATTAACTTCATCGGAAGTTTATGATGTTGAATTCTTTCTTTACAAGTTCTATAAGCTATTTTTGCTTCTTCTCTAAGTAATTCATATTTTTTTATTTCTTCCTCACTAGCTTTTTTAATAACTGGCTTAAGAGGTAAAACTAAAACTCTTTCCTCTAACTTCATAGGGCCACCGTAAACAACACCGATCTCTTTTCCTCTTATTGTATCAACAATTACTTTATCACCCTTTTTATATTGGGTATCATCAATAATTTCAAAACTATATCTCTTTTTTGTCGTTTCAAACATAACACCTAAAATATTATAAAGTTTATTTGGATCAGAAACTATCTCCTCTTGTACTTTTACTTCAGCAGTTTCATCTATATTTTTATCTATTTCTAAATTTCCTTGTGTCATCATTCCTCCCACGAAAATCTTAACTTCTATATTTTAAAGTATATCATATTTTTGTTTTTTTAAGAACTAAAACCCTTTAGTTTTACAAAGTTTATTTCAAATAACTCATCTGTTCTGCTACCACTTCTTCTAAATGATTTAAAGATTTAAAGTTAAGTTCAAACGTTATATGTTTTAAACTCGGTAATGCTTCTACTATTTTTTTTAAATCTCCCATATATACAAGATGTGGATCTACATTTTTCATATGTTCCCACTCGATCATGAACTTATCTTTTCTATCACCTTTTTCCCACTCTGAAATATTTTTTGAAAAATTTTTCTCTAAATATTTTTCAAATTTAATCCCATTTACATGGATTCCATATATTTCATTTTTCAACTCTTTTAATCCATCTAAACTGTTTAAAATAAATTTGTCTGCACTCTGAAAACTATCCACTGTTTTTTCTGTACAAATTATATGAGACAAGTCTAACAATAAACCTTTATTTCTATAGTTAACCCCATCTAAAAACATTTTAGTTTCCTCATAATTTTTTAAAGTCAACCCTGGCCAAGGTAAATTTTCAAATAAAAGAAGTGGTCCCTCTCCTTTAAATACTTCATTTAATATAACTAAACACTCTTTTAAAACCTCTTCTGAATTATAATCAAATTTCATAGTAAATATATCTTTTGGACGAACATGTGAAACATGAAAAACCATATATTTTACATTTAATTTTTTTGCCTGTTCAAATTGATTTTTAAAAGTCTCAATCAATATATTTTTATCAAAAGATCTATAATAAGTAAGTATACCCTCATCATTATAAAAGTCTTCTGTCACTTTCTCTTTTTCCCCTCTCCAAAATTCTAACCAAGTTGGGTAATACAAGAGGTGAACTCCTTCTATTGGATAAGCTTCATATTCTTCTATCGGAAGATGATCTCCAACAATAGTTTCTATCCCTGAAATCCCTACTTTTTTTAGTCTTTCAAAACTCTCTAAAAAAACACTTCTCTCTCCCTCTTTAGGAACAAAACTAAAACTTATCATCTTTCCTCCAATAACTTTTGCATTTGTTCTAAAGCTATTAACACTCTAGTTGATGGTCTATTAATTCCCTCGTCTACCACATATATTCTATTATTTTTTACTGCATCTATATCTTTCCATTCCACTCTTCTTTTTATATCTTCAACCAGCTCTTTTTTATCTTCTCCAACAAATATTACCTCTGGATTCTTCTCTATTATCTTTTCTAAAGATGGTGTTATCCAGCCTGTCTCTTCAGAAAAAATATTTCTTCCACCTGCAACTTCTATCATACTATTTATAAATGTATTTCCACCCGTTGTATATATTGGTTCTGGTATTATTTCAAAATATATTCTTTTCCTATTCTGAATTTTTGAAGTCATATTTTTTATTAAATTTAACTTTTCAGTATATCTTTTTTTTAAAATTTTAGCTTTTTCTGGTTCATTTAATAATTTCCCCATTTGATCTATTGAACTACTAACATCCTCTAAATTTATAGATGTATGTACCACAAAAATAGGTATTTCTAACTCTTCAAATACTTTTAAACTATCCGCTCCCTTAGATAAATTATGAGAAGATGCAATAACTAAATCTGGAGCTAGTTCAATTATTTTTTCTTCATTCAAAGTATTTGTATTTAAAACTCCTAAACCCTTTAATTCTTTTGATATCTTTTCTGAGTAGATATCTACCCCCACTATTTTATTAATCAGACCCATATCTATTATCAACTCTGTATTTGACGGAACTGTAGATACTACCCTTTCAACTTTTAATGGAATTTTTACCTTTCTTCCTAAACCATCTAGCACCGTTTGTGAAAAACTTAAGCTGAATAAACAGAAAAATAAACTTAATATCTTATACATCTTGACCCCCATATCTAAAAACTTTTTACACTATTATAACATAATATAATAAAAATATATCTGTACAAAAAATAAAGAAGAGGATATCTTTTCTTGATATCCTCTTAAAATCATTGATACTTTTTAAGCTTTTAACTCTGCTTTCTTTTTGTTAGAAAACATTAACTTCATATAACATATGAATACGTAAATTGTCATTATTATACCTAAAATCTCTTGGAATTTAAAAATTGTTTCCAATAAAAAATGCTTTTGAGTTCCTAGTAAATATGTGTTTGCCATCTTAGTTCCGATAGCTGTTATAACTAAAGGAAAAGTAAATGACGAATAGCTCGGTTTAAATCCACCCTTTAAAAGTTTAGGCATCATAATAACTACACCAAAATATATCACTGTAGCTAGTATAAATAGAAACAATACCATTTCCATCTGTTTTTCTCTAAATGTACTTATGTATCCCGCTAAACAAAGTCCTGCTGGTGCAGTAAGTATTGCAATTGTAGCCACAGCTGGTTCAGGTATATCCTTTAATTTTAACACTCTAAGTAAAACTATCGGTAAAAAAATTATATAACCTGTAAACCCTATCCAAAATAAAATTTCTCCAATCTCTTGAACCCCGTAAACAGGTGCAGTAACACTTGCAGTAACTATCCCTACATACGTCACAAATATACTTGGAAATATTTTTTTTATATTAAATTTCAAAATAAATTTTTTTGTATAAAATAAAATATATATTAAATGAGCAACTACAAAGATTCCCCAAATATAAAATGAAAATTTTCCTATATATGGCTTTGCATATGTAGTAAGGATCATTCCACCCATAAAAAATGCAGGAAATACACTTGCAGTAACAGGATTTTCTAATTCATTTTTAAAACCTTCCCACGGAAGTAACATCTTTACACAAATTAATATAAAAACAATTAGAGCTAATATACCAAAAAATTCACGACTTCCATTTTTATATCCAACCATCAAATTTCCAGTAGCAGCTAACCCTAACATAAGTCCCGTAACTGGCAGAGGTAAATTTTTTATTTTTTCTCTCATTTGTATCTCCTAATCTATGTTTTTTAATCCTAACTCTCTCACTATTATCTTCGCAGCTGTTTCTGCTACTTCTCCTGTAAATGCTACACATTGATTTTTATGCTCTCCAGATCCCATATCCATTCCTTTAGTGTGAACACTACAACAAAGCACTTTATGATTTTTTCTAAATTCAGCTTGAAGTTCATTTGCTAATTCCAATGTCTTATTTACCTGTGAATCTCCACCTTTTGTTCTACCAAAAAAGTACCCTAAACACATTACTCCACCAGATATAGCCCCACATAGGCATTTTGATCTTCCAATTCCCACAGGGAATCCAGATGCCATTGCAATCATCTCCTCCGGCATATCTAATTCAAAATTTTCTCTAATTGAAGCAACTATAGCTTCTGAGCAGAAAAAATCTCCTTTTCTATATAACTCCTCCGCATCATTTTTAATTTTGTTAATACTAACCTCTTTTACCATTTTTCCTCCTAAATTTATCGTTTTTTTTTATTTTTTTAGTATAGCATTGCCAACAATTTTATTCAAAAGTTTTTTTTTATAGCACCTATTTATTAAAATTTTTTATCATTTTGTATTTTTTTCGTAAATAAAAAAGAGGTTTCCCTCTTTTTTAAATTAGAAATTATATTTAAATCCTGCATAATAATTTCTTTCTGCAGCTGGGTAATAACTATTTCCTTTTACTCCATATCCAACATATTCATAATATTTTTCATTAAATAGATTATTGATACCACCATTTATTACTAATCCATTTCCAAAATTATAGTTTAAAGATATACCACTTAAGATATAGTCATCAACTTTTTCACCTTTATTTTCCTCATCACTATTTGCATACATTTTTCCATAATATTCCCAAGAGTTATTGAATGTCAACTTATCTGTTATTCTATAATTCAAGTTTAATACTGCCTTAACTTTAGGAACCCCTGGAATCTCTTTTCCCTCTTTAAATTCTGTTTCCATATATGTCAATGATTCCGAAATTGTTAACTTATCAAAATAATGCTCTAAAGACATTTCAGCACCTTTTCTTTTAGTTGTTCCATCATAATTTTTATTTTTCTTGTCTCCTGAATCAGTCAATCCGTAAAAAATTTCATTCTCCGTTTCTATATAAAAAATTGATCCCGATGCATATGTATTCCCTATAAAATCTTTTACACCTAATTCATAAGTTTCTGAAGTTTGTGATTTAAAATCATTGTTTGAATCCCAAAAAGCTAACTCATCTGTATTTGGAGTTCTAAATCCTTTAGTGTAACTTAAATATGTTGATCCACTCTCAGAGTATAGATAACTTGCTGTTAATTCTAATGCATCCTCTTTAAATTTTTCATTTTCAAAATTTACTCTTGAATTTACTTCGTTATTTTTATATTCTATATTTTGTCTTCTATATCCTTGAGTAAATTTAAACTTATTATTATATGTATAACTATTTATTAAATATCCTCCAAAAGATTCCTTTTTCAAGTCATTTCCTTTAAAAATTTTTGTTTCACCGTTATAATAATCTGTTCCAATTACTAAATATCCATTTTTATTATATAAATATTTCATCTGAGGTTTTAAATAAAGTATATTTGTTTTATAATTACTTGAATTTGAATAGTAATTTTCATCCGTATACGTACCTAGTAGCTTGAACTCTAAGTCTGAATTTATATTATAAACATAATCTCCTGAAAAATTATTCTTTTCAGTTCTTCCATCAACTCTCCATACCATTGGACTGAAAATAGATTGCTCTCTATCTTGATTTACTTCCTCTTTAGTTAAAGCTCCTGCAGATCTAAAATCTGTTTTTGAATAGTTATATTTTAAACCTAAATATCCATTTTCTAAATTATATTTTGTTCTAAGACCAAAACTTTCTAAATTATCCTTCTGATAGTCTCTATAGGCATCTTTTTTTCTATCTAAATAATCAACTTCAACTAAAAGTTTCTCACCTATTTTAGTTCCATATCCTACCTCTTTTTTAAACATTCCATAAGATCCTACTTCTAACCCTATATTACCGTAATTAGCCTTATTTAACGGTGCTTTTGTCACTATATTTATAGTTCCACCTACTGCTCCATCACCATATAAAACTGATCCTCCAGATGGAATTACTTCTATTCTTTCTATTGTATCCACTGGTATTTGGCTCGTCTTATACCCTGACATATCTATTGAATTTAATGGCG
>JAVWUC010000002.1:92513-104704 GCA_036667395.1 Cetobacterium sp.
GCATCTGCTCCACCCATATCTCTCACCGTAACACTAGAAACTAGCTTCAACGCTTCAGATACCGTCTGAGCTCCTCTTTGAATAATCTCTTCCCCTGTTAGAACCGTTATATTTTTAGGAATATCAGCTATTGTTGCCTCTGAGTCCTCACTTGTTATAACACTTTCTTCTAACCTTATTGCCTTTTCTTCCGCTGATGCAATAGTAGCCGCTAATAGCCCTATCATTAAAAATCTTTTGTTCATTCATCCTCCTGTTTCTGTCTCTCGCAGTTTTGTTTTTATGGCAGGTATCCTGACTCAACTTCAGCCTTTAATATCCCTTCCCAAGTTCCCTCAGTGGTTTTGATATTATCGTCCATTTTACAGTGGCGTGACCGTTTAAGATTTTCACTCAATTCCCTTTTTATTAAAATTTCCAAACCATAACGGCTAATTATACTACAAAACATACTTTTTTTAAAGTTATATATAGCTGGTTAGTATATTTTGTTTTAATTAATATTACCATTGTTATTTTTATTTTTCTAAAGTATAATAAAATCATTATTAAATCTAAAAGGAGATGTTATGACAAACGATTTTTATATTTTTGAAACTAAGTTTGGTCTATTAAAAATTGAAAGTGATGGTGAGTATATTACAACTATTGAATTTAATAATCCAACATCAAATAATCAATATCGATTGAATGATACTATAAAATCTGCTTTTGTTGAACTAAATGAATTCTTTGATGGGAAAAGAAAATATTTCTCATTTCCTATAAAATTAAATGGTACAGAGTTTCAAAAAAGTGTCTGGAACGAGCTTATGAAAATTCCTTATGGCGAAACTAGAACTTACAAAGATATCGCTATAAGTATTGGAAATCCAAAAGCTTGTAGAGCCGTTGGACTAGCAAATAATAAAAATCCACTCCCTATAGTTGTTCCTTGTCATAGAGTTATCGGTTCTAAAGGAGCTCTTACAGGCTACGCCTATGGTTTAAATATGAAAGAAATTCTTTTAAAATTAGAAAAGGGTATGAAATAATTCATACCCTTTTTATAATTAAGCTTCCATAAATTTTTTTACTAATATTTTATCGACCACATATGCTGTTGTTAAATTTGCAATAAAACCTGGTAACAATTCATACATATAAGCATCTAATCCCAATATCTTCCACAATAAAAATACTAATGTTCCTACTACTATTCCTGATAAAATACTTTTTGCTTGAATATTTTTTACATATAAAACTAATATTATTGCAGGACCAAATATTGTTCCAAAACCACCCCATGCATAAGCCACTAGAGAAAGTACTTTTGAATTCTGATTTAAAGCAAATAAAAGTGCTAAAAGTGCTATTACTATTATACAGGCTCTTCCTATCCACATAATCTCTTTATCAGAAGCATCCTTTTTTATATATCTATAAAAATCCTCTGTTAGAGTTGTCGATGAAACTAGAAGCTGAGAATCTATTGTTGACATAATCGCTGATAAAACAGCTGCTAACATAACCCCAACAAGCCAAGGATTGAATAACTTTTTGATCATAAATATAAATATTTTTTCTGCATCTCCACCTAAAGACGAAGCAGTTGCAAACATTGGTATCCCTAAAAGTCCTACTGATATAGCTCCTATCAATGAGATAATTACCCAAATCATAGCTATTCTTCTAGATTTTTTAAGCTCTTTCACATCTTTTATACTCATAAATCTAACTAAAATATGTGGTTGTCCAAAATATCCAAGCCCCCAAGCTAAAGATGATAAAACACTTAAAACCCCTATTTTTTCATTTCCTGATTTAAAAATACTCAAAGATATCCCTTTTAGTTCTATAGCATTTTTCACATTTTCAACACTTCCAATCTCTAAAAAAGCCATTACTGGAACTGCTATTATAGCTATAAACATCAACCCACCTTGAAAAAAATCTGTCCAACAAGATGCTAAATATCCCCCTAAAAAAGTGTATATAACAATCGTTACAGCTCCAATAATAACCGCAACTTTATAATCTATTCCTAAAATTGTTTCAAAAAGTTTTCCTGCTGCCACAAGACCTGAAGACGAATAGATTGTAAAGAAAAACAGTGTTCCCAGCGCCAAAATATTTCTGATTAGTCCACTTTCATCATTTAGTTTTTTTTCTAAAAATGTTGGTAATGTAAGTGCATCCTGAACCTCTGTCTCCACTCTCAATTTTGGAGCTATATATTTCCAATTTAAGTATGTTCCTGTAGTTAAACCAACCACTACCCAAATCTGGCTAAACCCTGACAGATAGACCGCTCCAGGTAACCCCATCAATAGCCACCCACTCATATCACTAGCTTGAGCTGAAAGTGCTGTAACCCAGCTTCCTACACCTCTTCCACCTATCAAATACTCTTCTGAATTTGTTGTTTTCCCATAAAAATATACCCCAACACCTATTAAAAATACCAAATAAGCTCCAAACGTTATAAAAGTTTCTAATCCTATCATTTTCGACTCCTCCATTTTTTATTAAATAAAAAAGACCACCCAAGTACAATTGTACCTAGGTGGCCTCACTTAAAAGAATTCTATATAAAATCCCCTTCAAATTATCTCCCTTAGATACAGATCCAAATTTGTAACACAAAATGGATCTGCACCTAAACATCTACTAATGTTTAAAACACAAATCCCTATCTAGGGGGGATGGGTTGTCTATTTACATTATTTGAAATAACTTGATTTTTTTTCATAGAACTCTCCTTCATTTTTTTATTTCTGTTATAATAACATACTAATGTTTCAAAGTCAATTTTTAATATTTTTTAATTGAATAGTGGTTTTACAACTTCTATCCAAGCTTTTATTCTATCTGGTGTTTCATTATCTTGATTGCTTTCATCTAAAGCCAATCCTACAAACTTATCATCAATTACTGATTCAGTCTCTTCATATTTATAACCTTCAGTTGAAGTAAATCCTACTACTTTAGCTCCTCTTTCTGTCACTGCATCATATAACTTTCTCATAGCACCAACATATGATTCTCCGAAAGCAAATTGGTTACCAACACCTACTATTCCAACTACTTTACCAGTAAAATCTAATCCTTTAAATTCATCAAATACATTTTCCCAATCTTTTTGTAACTCTCCTACACCATAAGTTGGAGAAACTAAAATCAGATTTTCTAAATCTTTCATTTCAGAGATACCCTCTGCTACATCATAAACTTGACTATCTTCTCCTCTTAAATAAAACTCTATTTCATCAACGATTCCTGCTGTTATTCCTGATGTTGTTCCGTAAAATATTCCTATTTTTTTCATAATTAATTTCCGCCTCCATTTTTTAAATCACATATATCCTTAATAACTTCACTAGCTATTATTAGTCCTGCAACTGAAGGAACAAAAGATATACTTCCTACATTATTCTGCTTCTCTCTATTATTCTCTGTTTTTTTTGGTTTAATAGGTAATTCTCTTGAATAAATAACTTTCAATTTATTTATTCTTCTTTTTTTCAACTCTTGTCTCATTACCTTAGCTAAAGGGCAAACCGACGTTTTATTTATATCGGCAACTTCTAACATAGTAGGATTTATTTTATTTCCTGTCCCCATCGATGAAATTATTGGTATTTTTAACTCTTTGGCTATTGAAATTAAATCCAATTTAGCTGTGACTATATCTATTGCATCCACTATATAATCATACTTTTTATCTAAAGAAAAAAACATCTCTTTTTTATCTAGGAAAAATTTTTCTTTATATGCATTTATTTTTAAATTTGGATTTATTGATAGAGCTCTTTCTCTAATAACCTCAACTTTATCTTTTCCTATAGTGTTTTGAGTAGCAATTATTTGTCTATTTAAATTGGTTACATCCACAGTGTCAAAATCCACAACTGTTAGCTCTCCAACACCTGCTCTAACTAAAGATTCAACTGCAAATCCACCTACTCCACCTACTCCAAATACTATCACATGAGAATTCTTTAATTTCGTTAAATTTTCTTCTCCAATTAATAGTTCCGTTCTTTGAAAAATCATTATATCAACCTCATTATATTCTTTACTAACTACATAAAGATTATATACCAATAAACTATAAATTACAAGTTTTTTTAACTCTTTCTAACTCTTCTTTAAGAAAAAAGCAACTAGAATCTTTTAAATTCTAGTTGCTTTTTATCATACCTTTTTTATAACATTCTAAAAGTTTTTTTAACTCTTTGACTTGGCTTTCTAGCTCTTTGCCAATATCTGTATCTCTTACTTTTAGCTTGATCTCTCTATAATCAACTATTTCATTTGTTGATTTTATATCCAAACATTTTTCAATAGTATTCTTTAAGTTTTCAAACGGCTCATGGCAGACCAATCTTTTTCCACGAGAGTTAAAAATCAGAGTGTATCCTGCTATTCCTGTTGTATCCTGATATGCTCTAGAGAATCCTCCATCTATTAAAAGAAGTTTCCCCTCTCCTTTTATTGGACTTTCTCCTTTTTTTACCTTCACAGGGACATGCCCATTAATTATATGAGCATATCTATCTTTTATTCCAAACTCATTTAAAATTCTATTAGCTGCCTCTTTAGTATTTGAGAAATTATAGTAGTAATCATATTTTTCCTTATGAGTTTTTTTATCCTCTAAAAAATATCTCTCAAAGGTTTTCATTTTATCTTTTCCAAATAGAGATGAATCTTTTCCACACCATAAATACCATATGAAATCTCTGGCTTGAACATTTTTATCATCGTAATATCCCTCTCTACATAACTGATCACATCTTTCCAACAATCTTTTGCCTGAATATTTTTTTCCAAAAATATCAACTTCTCTGAATCCGCCTTTCTCATCTAGTGGAATACACCCATGAAATAATAAGTTCGAATTTCTTTTTAAATAAACACTTCCTTTTTCTAAAAGGAATTTTATATGTTCTTGAAGTTTTTCACTGTTTCTAAAACTTCTCACAAGCCCGTCTAAAACCTCTTTTTCTTTAAAAGTTAGTTCATACGGTGCTTCCTCTGATATTGTTGGAAAATAACTATCTAATAGTGGATAGTTCTCCCCTTCTACCTCTACTTGATTAGTTTTTAAATCTATTTTATTCAAAACTAATCTATCTTCCATTTTAAACGTTGGATTCCTTTTTATAATCTCTCCCTCTAGCTTAAATTGAATTATCGAGATAGCTTTATGCATTTTAGAAATAAGCTCTAAATCCTTTGCATCAATTTTATTTTTTAGTTTTGGTTTAAATCTTTTACATTCATCTTGACCATATAGTTCCATAGCCAATGTTGCTAAAGGCAATAGGTTTATTCCATAACCATCCTCTAAAATCTCCTTATTCGAATATCTCAAGCATATTCTAATAGCATTTGCTATACAAGCCTTCTGTCCACATGCGGCTCCTACCCATAGAATATCATGATTCCCCCACTGAATATCAATATTGTGATATCCCATCAATCTATCCATTATTTTATGAGGATAAGGTCCTCTATCATAGATATCACCTACAATATGTAGATTATCTATAACCAATCTCTGTATCAAGTTAGAAACATTTATTATAAACTCTTTTCCCCTGTTAATTTCAATTATTGTATTAATAATTCCTTCAACATAATCTTTTTTGTTTTTCTCTTCTCCTCTTTCGTATAAAAGTTCTTGAATAATGTATGAAAAATCTTTTGTCATAGCCTTTAAAACTTTAGATCTTGTATACTTAGAAGATACCAATTGTAAAACTTTCAAAATTCTGTTTATTGTTTTCTTATACCATAATTCCATATCCTCTCCTAAAGTTTCAATTATTTCAATTTTTTCTTTAGGATAGTATATAACTGTCGCCAATTGATTCTTTTCTTTTTCGAGTAAACTCTCTCCAAAAATAATCTCAATTTTTTCTTTTATCACTCCTGAACAATTTTTCAGAACATGATTAAAAGCTTCATACTCCCCATGAATGTCACTAATAAAATGTTCCGTTCCTTTAGGCAGTGATAAAATCGCCTCTAAATTTATTATCTCTGTTGCGGTTTCACCTATGCTTGGAAAATTTTTAGAAAGAAGTTTTAAATATTTTAAATCTTCCTCTTTAATATCCATTTAGATTCCTCTCTTCTTTAAGATTGCACTTTGAGCCGAAGCCACTATTGCTGTAGGTACTCTAAATGGTGAACAGCTTATGTAATTGAATCCTAATTCATTAAAATATTCTATACTCTTAGGATCTCCACCATGCTCTCCACAAACTCCTATTTTTATATTAGGCTTTACTGATTTTCCTAACTCTTTTGCTAATACTATCAATTTCCCAACTCCACGAGTATCGATTGATTGGAATGGATCTCTTTTCATTATATTTTTTGCTTTATAGTGATCTATAAACTTTATTGAGTCATCTCTTGAAATTCCATAAGTTGTTTGAGTTAAATCATTAGTTCCAAAAGAGAAGAAAGCACTTTCTTCAGCAATCTCATTAGCGATTAGACAAGCTCTTGGAAGCTCCATCATCGTTCCTAATTTATATTCAATACTATCATCATATCTATCAAAAACAGTTTGAATAGTTTCTAATATTCTTTCTTTTATATATTTAAATTCACTGATTCCACCAATAAAAGGGATCATAATTTCGATTTCACACTCTATTCCCTCTTGTTTAGATTCAATTGCAGATTCGATTATAGCTCTTGCTTGCATCTCATATATTTCAGGGAATGTTATTGCCAGTCTACACCCTCTGTGCCCTAACATTGGATTTTCTTCTTTTAACTCTTTTATTCTATCTGATATCTCTTTAGGACATCTGTTTAAAAGTATTGCTAATTTTTCCACATCCTTTTCTGTTTTAGGTAAAAATTCATGGAACGGTGGATCTAATAATCTTATATTCATAGGAAGTCCGCCCATTTTTAAAAGCATACTTTTAAAATCTATCTTTTGAAGTTCTAACAGTTTTGTTAGAGCTAAATCTCTTTCCTCTTTTGTAGATGCTATTATCATCTCTCTTACATTCCAAATTTTCTCATCTTCAAAGAACATATGTTCTGTTCTACAAAGTCCTACACCTTCAGCTCCAAAATTTCTTCCAACTGTTACATCCTTCGGTGTATCTGCATTCATTCTAACCTCTAGCGTTTTAAACTCTTTACACCACTCTAAGAACTCCTTTAAATCTCCGTTTATCTCTCCAGATTTTAACTTTATTGCACCTTTATAAATTTCTCCATTATATCCATTGATAGAGATTATATCCCCCTCTTTTACAACTTCATCATTTATTGTAAAGAACTCTTCACTCTTATCTATCTTTATCTCTTCGCAACCAGTTATACAACATTTCCCCATACCTCTAGCCACTACTGCTCCGTGAGATGTTGCTCCTCCCTTAACAGTAACAATTCCTTTAGCTAAACTCATACCTTTGATATCTTCCGGCGAAGTCTCCACTCTTACTAAAATTACAGATTCTCCCTCTTTTATTTTTTCTGAGGAAAGAACTACTTTTCCTACTGCTACTCCCGCTGAACCTGGTAGTCCTTTCCCTAGTAACTTTTTTCCCGCAATGTCACTCTCCTCAAATGTTCCATTAAAAATTTGAGGTAGAAGTTCTGTATCTACCATCAAGATTGCATCCTCTTTTGAAATTAACCCTTCATTTACCATATCTATCGCTATTTTTACAGATGCATGAGGACTTCTTTTTCCATTTCTAGTTTGAAGTATGAACAGCTTTCCATCCTCTATTGTAAACTCTATATCTTGCATATCCCCATAGTGTTTTTCTAAAACATTTGCAATTCTTATAAATTCATCATATATATTAGGAAGTTGGTCTTTCATTGACATAAGAGGCTCAGGAGTTCTGATTCCTGCTACGATATCCTCTCCTTGAGCTTCCAATAGATATTCACCAAATATAGTGTTTTCTCCTGTAGATGGATTTCTTGTAAAGGCAACCCCAGTTCCTGAAAGTTCATTAAAGTTTCCAAAAACCATCTCTTGTACAACTACTCCAGTTCCCATCTCTTCACTTATTCCATGTATCTGTCTATATATTTTTGCTCTTTCATTGTTCCATGATCTAAAAATTGACTCTATTGCCATAACAACTTGCTTTTCAGGATCATTAGGAAAATCTTCTCCTGTTTCAATTTTATATAAATTTTTATAACATTCTATAACCTCTTTATAAGGTCTATCTTTCATCTCATTTTTTAAAGAGTGAAACTTTTCTTTCTCCACTTCTTTTACAATTTCAGAAAACATCTCTATAAATCTGATATATATCTCATATGCAAATTTTTCGTTTCCAATCTTTTTTATTAAATTTTCTACAGTTGCATCATTTAATCCAAGGTTTAAAATTGTATCCATCATTCCTGGCATCGATACAGGAGCTCCTGATCTTACTGAAACTAATAAAGGATTTTCACCAGCAAAAGTTTTCCCAGTTTGAATTTCAAGATTTTTTATTCCTTCAGATATCTCTTTTAACATCTCATCAGTCAATATATTTTCATTTTTAAAGTAATTTTTACAAGCTGTTGTAGTCGCTATAAGACCATTTGGAATTGGCAATCCTATTCTTTGCATCTCAACAAGATTAGCACCTTTTCCTCCTAAAATCATTTTATTTAAACCATAACTTTCATTGAATAAATATACATTTTTCATTTTTTACCCCTGCTTTCTTAATCTTTTTTATCTTTATTTTTATTTTCTAAAATTTCAAGTAGCAATTTACTAACGTTTGTCTTAGTGAATCTCCCAACTACTTTATTTATCTCTTTCCCATTTCTTTCCATAACTCTTACAACAGGAACAGAATCTATTTCATGTTCAATAATCTTTTTAACACAATCTTCTATCGTTTCATCCTCTGTTGAAAATACTATGTTTGGCATTCTTGTCATTATTAAGTTTATTGGTATTTGTTCAATATCTCTTTTTCCAATTGCTATTCTAAGAAGGTCTTTTCTAGAAACTATTCCTGATAAATTCCCATCTTTTGTTATAAAAATTGTTCCGATATCTTTTTCAAACATCAACAGAACTGTTTTGTAAACTGAATAACTTTCATCTATTGTTATAGGTACTCCCATTATATGTTTAACCAATGTTTTATTAGTTGTCTCCACAAAAGCTTCATTATATGTATACCCCACCTTTTGTTTAGACTTTATAAGAGACATCTTTTTTAATATAGAAAAATCTGTTCTCAGTGCCGATCTTGTTATATATATCATTTTTGCTATGTCGTCGCCTTTTATAGGTCCATGCTTTTTTATTATTTCAACTATTTCTTTTTGCCTATCTGTTAATTTCATATTAACTCCTTTTTAAGTGGTGTACACTTTAAACATGTATTGCATTCATTTTTATTAAACAAATAATAGCATCTAAGATATTAAAATGCAACATTTATATAAAATGTACATTATTTAATTTAACTATAACTTTACACAGTCAATGTTTAAAGCCTTTGGTATGGCTTTTTTTTTACTTTTTATGTATAATATTTCTTAGGTGATTAATTATGTTAAAAGAAAAAATTATAAAAGAATTAAATAGCTTTAAAAATGAGAATAGATTTAGAACTTTAAAAGCCATCAATGGCAACTCTATCAATCTATCATCTAACGATTATGTTGGATTGGGGAATGATTCTAATCTTATTCAAGATTTCTATAAAACCTATACATATTTACCTCTTAGTTCTAGCTCTTCTAGACTTATAAGTGGGACTTACCCCCTTATTGATAAATTAGAAAATAAACTTGAACATATCTATAAAAAACCTGCTCTTTTTTTTAACAGTGGCTTTGATTGTAATTGCTGTGTTATAGAGACATTTTGTGATAGCAATACCCTTGTTATCAGCGATAAATTAAATCATGCCAGCATACATGATGGAATAATACATAGTGGTGCTACTCTTTTAAGATATAGACACCTTGATCTAGAACACCTACGTAAAATTTTAGAAAATAATTCAAAAAAATATGAAACTATTTTAGTTATTTCTGAAACCATCTACAGTATGGACGGCGATTGTGTTGATTTAAAAAAGCTTATTGATTTAAAAAAAGAATTTAATTTTTTACTTATGATCGATGAGGCTCACTCTTTTGCGGTTCACTCTTTTGGTATGTGCTATGAAATGGATTGTCTAGAGTTTGTGGATTTTCTTACTATCCCTCTTGGGAAAGGTGGTGGATCAACAGGTTCTTACTTAATTTGTGAACAGATATACAAAGATTATATAATTAATAGAGGAAGAAAGTTTATATATACAACAGCTTTACCACCTATTAATATCGCTTGGAATCTTTTTATCCTTGAAAGAATGGACAGTTTTTCTGACAAAAGACTAAAACTTAAAGAGCTTACTAATGTTTCTCATGAACTAATAAAAAAATATAATATGGAAACTTTGTCTACAACTCATATTATTTCTATAATAATAGGAAATAACTCTAAACTTGATCGTATTGTAGAATATTTAAGTTCTAAAAATTATTTCATATATGGTGTTAAAGAGCCCACTGTTCCTAAAGGAACATCTCGAATAAGAATTGGCCTTTCACCAAATCTTTCTGTTGAAGATATCACTGCTTTTTTTGAGGAGTTGAACTATGCAATTAATAATATTTTTTAACGGATGGGGGATGGATGAAAATGCTATAAAACACCTCATATTGGATAGTGGGTATAAATTAGAATGTATTAATTTCCCATATCTTACAGATCATATCAATTTCTCAAATTTTGAAAAAATTTTTGTTATTGGTTGGTCTTTTGGAGTTTTTTACGCATCTAAATTTATTTTAGAAAATCCTCATTTAAAATGTTATTCTATAGCTATTAATGGAACTCCTTATATTATTGGACATTTTGGGATATCACCAAAAATGTTTAATCTTACACTAGAAACTCTTTCTAATGAAAATATATTTAAATTTTATGATAATATGGGAGCTTCTCGGCAACTTTTAACAAAAGCTCCAAATCTAAAACAGCTACAAAATGAACTGATTTATATCCTTGAAAATCAACCTTGTAAACATGCTTCTTTTGATAAAGTTTTCTTGGGAAAAATGGATCGAATCATCCCTTATTCTAAACAATTAAAGTTTTATCAAAAAGATAGTAGAAACATCATTTCTTTAGATTGTGAACACTATCCTTTTAAAGCTTTTACTAACTGGAGGAACATTATTAGTGAAACAAATGAATTTTAATAAACAATTTAAAAATTATGATCATAATGCCATCACACAAAAAAGAGTTGCTGAAAAACTTTTTAGTTTTATAGATCGTAGTAAAAAATATGACTCTATCCTAGAATTAGGGTGTGGTACTGGAATTTTTACTAAAACATTTTATGATAAACTTAATTTTGATACTTTAAATTTAAATGATATTTTTGATACAACAAACTATTTCACAGATATCTCTTATAACAATTTTTTTATCGAAGACATGGAGAATTTAGATTTAGAAAACTATTCATTGATTGTATCTAGCTCAGCTTTCCAATGGGTTGACAACTTAGAAAATTTAATTAAAAAGATATCTCAGAGCTCTTCAGAATTGGTTTTTTCTATCTATTCTAAAGGAAATCTAATTGAAATTTTGAATCACTTTGGTGTTTCACTTAATTATTTAAGTTGTGATGAGATTTTAAATATTCTAAATAGATATTATTCAGAAATAAAATATGATACTGAAGAGTTTATTTTAGAGTTTAGCTCACCTATTGATGCTCTAAAGCATCTAAAAAAAACTGGGGTTACCGGTTTTAAAAAATCTTCTTACTCTTTAACAAAAAGTTTTAATTCAACTATATTGACATATAGAGTAAGTTATTTTTCTTGTAAAAAATAAAACATCAAGGAGGAATTTAAATGTTATTCTACAGACCTAATTATTTAATGATGACAGCTGGTCCTACTACAGTTTCAGGAAATGTTCTTCATGCTAGAAGTAAAGTTTTCGGAAATCCTGATTTGGATTCTGATTTTCTATCTTATTACAGATTTGTTTGCCATAGACTTTCTAATTTTTTAGGAACTGAAAAATCTCAAATTATTATAATGAATGGTGAAGGAATGCTAGGCCTTGATTCTGCTTGTGCTTCTTTAACTGAAAAAGATGACCGTGTTCTTGTGATTTCTAATGG
>JAVWUC010000002.1:104804-106056 GCA_036667395.1 Cetobacterium sp.
ATGAGAGATCTTTGTATTGAAAAATTAAAAAGTTTAGGTTGCTCTTTATATCTTGAATCAGATTTTTCTCCTACAGTTACAGCCTTTCTTCCACCAGAAGGAATAACCGCTGCAGAACTTATAAATCATTTAAGAGAGAACTATAATATTTTACTTTCGGGTTCTTACGGTCCTTTAAGCAATACTGTTGTTAGAATTGGACATATGGGTGAAAATGCTCGTGAAGATAGAATTAGATTTACTTTAGACTGTTTAGAGAAAACAATCTTTGAATTAAAAAACAGATAAAAAAAAGTCGGATCTGATCCGACTTTTTTATTTTTTACATTTCTTGTCTTCCATCTAAGGCTCTTGATATTGTTGCTACATCAGCAAATTCAATATTTCCTCCCATCGGGATTCCACTAGCTATTTTTGTTATTTTTACCTCAAAAGGTTTTAAAAGTTTTGTGAGATAAAGCCCTGTTGTCTCCCCTTCTAAATCTGGATTCAATGCAAGTATAATCTCTTTTATCTCCTCTTTTGCCACTCTCTCTAACAAAGGTTTTAAATTCAATTTATCTGGAGTCATCCCATTTAAAGGATCAATTTTTCCATTTAAAACATGATATTTCCCTTTATATCTGTTAGTTTTTTCTAGAGGTATTATATCTCTACTGTCTTCTACAACACAGATTATATCTTTCTCTCTAAACTCATCTCTACAGATTTCACAGGTATCTTCTTCACTGAAATTTCCACAAATAGAGCATCTTTTAACAGTTTCCTTAACTGATTTTAAAGCGTTTGCAAATCTTTCTACCTCTTGTTCTGACATTTCTAAAACATGGAAAGCTAGTCTTGCTGCACTTTTTCTTCCAATTCCAGGAAGTCTATTAAATTCATCTATCAATATTTCTAGTGATTTAGTTGCCATTCTTTCTCCTTTTTACTTCTTTTCAACTTGAACTGGTTTAGGAGCTAAATTTCTAGTAATCTCTTTTATACTTTTTGAAATTTCTCTTCTTTCTTTTCCTAATTCAGCATTTTTTATGATATAATCATCTACTCTATCCTCATAGTCGCCTTTCATAGTTTCTATGATATCAAGAATCTCTTCATAGCTCATACCAGGTTTTAAGTACTCTTTTAAGTTAGTTAAAAGATCTACTCTTTTTCTATTATCTCTAATTTTTCTATCATTATCTTCAATATCTCTTTTAATCTTATTTTTTCTTCTTTCTTTTCTAACAACATCTAAAACTGTAATCAT
>JAVWUC010000003.1:0-4889 GCA_036667395.1 Cetobacterium sp.
ATTCAAACCCTCTAGCGTGCATCTCAACTATAATTTCACATACTGCCAACTGAGCCTTTTTCTTAACATCTAGTTTTGGCTCTTTATTTAACTCTTGTATCTTGGCTTTTACTTTTTCTAAATCTCCCATAAGTTCAAAATCAAAATCTTCAACTTTTCTACTCAAATATGCCGCATAGAAAGCCAATGGATAGTGTACTTTAAAGTATGCAATTCTCATAGCCATCATTACATATGCTACAGCATGTCCTTTTGGGAACATATACTTGATTCTTCTACATGATTCAATATACCATTCAGGCACTCCATGTTCTTTCATCATATCTGAATAGTCTTTCCACTGATCTGGATTTTTACTAGGTTGACCTTTTCTTACAAACTCCATTATTTTAAAGGCTGTTCCTTTTTCAACTCCTTGATCTATCAAGAAGTTCATAATGTCATCTCTTACTGATATTATTTGAGAAAGTGTTGCCTTACCTTCTCTTACAAACTCTTGGGCATTATTAAGCCAAACATCTGTTCCATGTGAAAGTCCTGATATTCTTACAAGTTCTGCAAAAGTTGTTGGCATCGTATCTACAAGCATCTGTCTAACAAATCCTGTTCCAAACTCTGGTACACCATAAGTTCCTACTACTGATCCTATCTCTTCTGGCTTAACACCTAAAGAAGTTGTTCCAGAAAATAGCTTTATAGTTTTTGGATCTGCCAATGGAATATCGTAAACGTCCACACCTGTATATTCTTGCAACATTTTTATAGTTGTAGGATCATCATGACCAAGTATATCTAATTTTACAAGCTGTTCATCCATTACGTGATAATCGTAGTGTGTTGTTGTTGAATCACTGCTCTGATCATTGGCTGGTCTTTGTACAGGACAAAACTCATATATAGATTTATCTTGAGGTACAACAATCATTCCACCAGGATGCTGACCTGTTGTTTTTTTAGCTCCTTCACACTTTTTAGCCATTCTCATAACTTCAGCTCTTCCAGCATTTATTGTATGATCCTCAAAGAATTTCCTAACATATCCTTCCGCATTCTTTTCTGCAAGTGTAGAGATTGTTCCTGCTTTAAATACATTGGATTTTCCAAATAGCTCTTCACAATATCTATGAATTTCAGATTGATACTCCCCTGAGAAATTCAGATCTATATCAGGAACCTTATCCCCATTAAACCCCATGAATACTTCAAACGGTATCGAATGTCCATCCTTTTTCATTATTTTACCACACTTGGGACAAACTTTGTCTGGTAAGTCTACTCCTGCTCCCTCTCTTTCTATAAACTCAGAGTATTTACACTCAGAATCTGTACAAAGATAATGAGGATATAGAGCATTAACTTCCGTTATCCCCATCATAAAAGCAACTATAGATGATCCTACAGATCCTCTTGATCCTACAAGATATCCATTATCTAAAGATCTTTTTACTAACTTTTGAGCTGATAAATAAAGTACAGAAAATCCATTTCCTATTATAGCTTTTAATTCCCTTTCAATTCTTGCTTCAACATTTTCAGGGAGAGGATTTCCATAAAGCTCATAAGCTTTTTCGTAAGTCATATCTCTAACAATATTTTCAGCATTATCTATTTTAGGAGGATAAAAACCACTCGGAATTGGTTGTATAGGCTCAATCATATCATTTATCTCATTTGTTGTTTCAACAACAATCTCTTTAGAAATTTCATCTCCTAAATAGCTAAACTCATTTAAAAGTTCTTCAGTGGTTCTGAAATAGAATCCATTGTCAACTCTATATTGATTCGATCTAAATACACTTCCACTTCCATATAGAAGGATCGATCTAATTTTATGATCCTCTTTCTCTAAATAATGCACATTTGAAGAAGCAGTAACTTTTTTATCTTTAGATTTAGCTAAATTATACATGTAACGATTCATTCTTTCTACATCTGTATAAGAAGCTATAGCACCGGTTTCATCTGTATCTAAAAATTCTGAGAATGCTATTCTAGGTTGAAGTTCAATGTAATCATAGAAATCTATAGCTTTTTCTACTTTTTCTAAATCATTTCTAAAATAAGCCTCTGATATCTCTCCACTATTAGCAAAGTGAATTGATGTTGGAGCACCTATTATCAACCCTTCTCTATTTTCAGATAAAACTGATTTTAAAATTCTAGGTTTTTTATTTCCAAAGAAATCAATATGAGCTTCTGAAATAAGCTTATACATATTTTTTAGGCCCACTAGATTTTTAACTAAAACCATTACGTTTCTAATATCTTGTTTTTGATAGTTTAATGGAAACGCTCCTGTCATTTGAAGTTGATTTGTAATACCAATCTCTAAATATCTATCTAAGAATATAGCAAACATAGCAGCTGTAGCTTGTGAGTCATCAACCGCTCTATGGTGATTTTCCAGTGCAACTTTTAAGAATTTAGTCATTGGTTTCAACCCGTATCCTTTTTGATTTGGATACAGATCTCTAGCCATTTGAAGTGTATCTATCACGGCTGGATTATAGTCATACCCTAAATGCTTTTTCACATCTCTTTTCAAAAATCCCATATCAAACGGAGCATTGTGAGCTACAAGTGTTGCATCTCCAACAAACTCCATAAATTTTGGTAATATTTCATCTATTGTTGGCATACCTTCAACCATAGAATCTGTAATTCCTGTTATTTCTTGGATCTTCTTAGGTATTTTTTTCCCCGGATTGATCAGCTGTGAATATTTATCAACTATTCTTCTACCCTGAAGCTTAATTGCTCCTATCTCTATTATTTCATTTTGATGTGCATTTAGTCCTAACGTCTCAAGGTCAAATACAATATATGTTTCTTCATCTATTAAAACATCTTTTGGATTTTTAACCATTGGTTGACTGTCATCAACCATATACATCTCACACCCAAAAATAATTTTTATATCTTTACCTTTTGCAGCTTTATATGCAAATGGGAAAGCATGAACTACTCCATAATCTGTTATTGCTACAGCTTTATGTCCATACTCTACAGCCCTTGCAACTATTCCTTTAACATCTTCCACTCCACACATCTCACTCATTTTTGTATGAGTATGTAGCTCTACCATTTTCTTTTCTGCACTATCTACTTTTTTTGTTTTTTGTTTTTCTAATTTATTTAATATATTAACAAGAATTACTTCTTCATTATTTTCAAAAGTATCTATTTGTTTTTTTCCACTTATTTTTATAAAATCTCCAACTTTAACGTCAAATTCATCAGCTTTATTTAAAAATATCTTAGCTGTAATTGAGTCTTCACCATCTGTAATTCTTAGAACCTGTAAAATTTTACCTGTTCTTAATTCTCTTCCTTCTGTTGCAAAAAGTTCTCCTTCTACAACTGCTATCTCATTTTCAATAAGTTCTTTAAACTCTGAAATAGGCATACTAGGACTTTTTATATCTTTTTTCTTACTGAACCCGCCTCTTCCCGTAGGAACTGCAGATTTTATCTCAACTTTAGGAGCTGAATTCACTTCAGATTTCGCATTTAGAGTTATTACGTTATTTTCCATTTTACTTTCAATCTCATTTTCAATAGAGTTTATCTCCCTATTAAAATCTCCAGAAACAAAACTTACCTTAAACCCCTTAACACCGTAATTTTCCAAAAGAGTTTGGATTTTTCCATCCACATTTGAACTGTATAGTGTTTCTACAGCCATCTCATTTTTTAGCTCTATCTCCACATTTCCATCACCGATAGATACTCTATATAGATATAAAAAAGATTTCGAGATTGCATTCGTCTGTTTTAGTTTTTCTATAACTCTTTCTACAATCTCTAAAAAACTCTCTTTAGTTATCTCTTTGCATAGATAATCTATTTTAAAATTAATATCTAGTTCTGTTCCAAATTTTTTCTTTAAATTTTCATAAGCTTTATCAAGCCCTTTTAAATCTTGAGGAGTAGAAACAACACAAAGCATATCCATTTTTTTATTTCTTTCGCTGAAGATAATTTCAGTAATCTCTATATTCTCTATCCCCATCTCTTTAAAAATATTTCTTTGAGGTCTTATTCTAATCTCTCTTCTCAATTACTTTTCTCCTAATAATCTATCTAATATAATCGAAACAGCCGATCTTACAGAAAGGTGATTATAATCTGAATTTCCTCTTATAGGTTCTAAAATATAATCTGACATATCCATTACTTCATCTATAAGTCCCCAACCAGTACCAAATAAAATTAAATATGGATTCTCATCTTCCATCATCTTTTCAGATAAATTTTTATAACTAATTGAATTTGAGAAAGTCTTTGCTGATGTTGTTATGATTAGAGGTTTTTTCCCTTCTCTAGCTTCTATCTCTGCAATACTTCTCTCAATAGATTCATAAACTCTTGTTCTTCCAAAAGCTTCCTCTCTGTCTCTGTTGTATCCTGCTCCAAAACCTTCTTGCCAGTATCCTATTATTCTTTCTGTTAACTGTTTTTGTGCATCTACAGATACAATAATATGATATTGATTTACATCATATGTTCTACAAGTTCTTGAAATGTCATGTATATCAAAGTTTGTAACTGATGTACAAACTACATCCCCTCTTTTATTATATACAGGTGAATGTACTAATCCTAAATATATTGATTTTCTCATTTTATACCTACCCTATTCTTTCTAATTTCTTGTATGTTTCTATCTTCTCTAAATAAACATTACTCGCATACTTTAAATACTCTTTATTTTTTTCAGAAAGTTTTTTTATCACTTTAGCTGGAGATCCTGCAATTAAATCTCCCTCCTCAGCTTCTAACTTATCAGTTACCAAACTTCCTGCTCCAACGATACAATTTTTAGGTATTTTAGCTCCATTTAATAAAACCGATCCCATTCCAATTATACAGTTATCTCCTATTTCACA
>JAVWUC010000003.1:4989-86176 GCA_036667395.1 Cetobacterium sp.
CTCCATTTAATAAAACCGATCCCATTCCAATTATACAGTTATCTCCTATTTCACACCCATGAATAACACAGTTATGACCCACAGTTACATTTTTTCCAATTATCACTGGATATGGAGTATCTCCATGAACTGTTGTATTGTCCTGAACATTTGAATTCTCTCCAATAGATATCTTACTCATATCAGCTCTCAAAACTGCTAAAAACCAAATTGATACATTTGTCGCTGTTTCGACATCTCCAATTATAGTTGCATTATCTGCTATATAATTATTTTCACCTATTTTTGGAACTAAATCACCTAATTTATATATCATTACTTTTGCTCCTCTTTTATCTCTTTTAAAAGTTTTTTCTCTAATTTCGAAAACTCTTTATCTTTAAGTAATTCTGGCCTTCTTTCTAAAGTTCTTTTTAAACTTTGCTTTAAACGCCATTCATCAATATTTTTATGATGCCCAGATAAAAGTACATCTGGTACCTTTAATCCTTCATACTCTGCAGGTCTTGTATAGTGTGGGTAATCTAATAGCCCATTATAAAAAGAGTCATTTTCATAAGATTCTTTTTTTATAACTCCAGGGATAAGTCTTATTATCGCATCTGAAATTACCATAGCGGGTAACTCTCCACCAGTTAACACAAAATCTCCTAACGATATTTCTAAGTCAACTTTACTATCTATAACCCTTTCATCTATTCCTTCATAATGACCCGCTATTATAGTTATCTCTTTTTCTTCAGATAACTCACAAGCTAATCCTTGATTGAATCTAACCCCTTGAGGTGAAGTATATATAACTTTTCCTCCACTCTCTTTCAATGCTTTTAAAAGCGGTTCAGGTTTCATAACCATACCTGCTCCACCACCGAACGGGATATCATCACACTGCTTGTGTTTACCTTCAGCAAAATCTCTTATATTAACTATATTTATTTCTACTTGCTCTCTTTCCACAGCTCTTTTTACAATACTATGCTCCTTAAAAGAGTTAAAAAACTCTGGAAATAGTGTTAATATATTTATTTTCACAGAATACTCCTTAGTCTTTCTTTTTTTCTCTCATTCCATCTATAAGGGAAACAACCATCTCATTTTTATCAAAGTCTATTTTTTTTATGAAAACTTCAACATCTGGAATCATAGTTTCATATTCATCATCTTCTATAACATAGATATCATGAGCTGCTGTTTCATATATATCAACAACTTCACCTATTGATTCTCCATCTTCAGTAAAAGCTTTCATTCCTAAAACATCGTTAGCTAAAAACTCATCATCTTCTATTCCTAGTAAATCTCTTCTGGCTTTTATAACTGCATTTTGAATACTCGCTGCATCTGTTTTATTAGTTAACTCTTCAAACTCCATTGTCCATTTTTTTCCAACCATTGGAGCTACTTTTTTTACAGTTAGTATCTTAATTTCACCACTCGATAGCTCTACCATTACTTTATTTCCTTCTAGAACCTCTATTCCATCAACATTTGAAGTGATTTTTACAGCACCTTTTAGATGATGTGTTCCCGAAACTCTTCCCACTGATAATAAATCCATTTCGCTCTCCTTAATCTATAAATTCAACATTTACATTTAATCTATCTTTAACTCCCGCAGCTTGCATAACTCCTCTAATTGCATTTGCTGTAAGCCCGTTTTTACCAATAACTCTTCCCATCTCACCTTGTGCTACACTCACTTTAAATGTAACTGTATCATCTATTAAATCATAAGTTATTCTGATTTCCTCTTTTGTTTCTACTAACTCTCCAATAATATAACCTATCAATGTCTCTAATTTTTCCATATTGACCAATTCCTCCCAATTTTATAGTTCTCCAGACCAAGGTCCTTCCCATATAATTTCTGCTTTTACCCATTTCGAGTTTAAATCTTCTACTATCATTCTAACATCATCTTTAAAATCAGTAGTTGATACAATTGTTAAATCTCCTGCATCTGCATTTTTAGTTCTAACAATTCCTACGCCTTCATAAGCTTCCATAATTTTATTTATGAAGTCTATATCCTCACGCTTTGTTTTTATTTTAAATTCATAACTTCCCATTAGTAACTCCTTTTAAGCTAAAAGGAGGCATTCAAAAATTAGGTTATCCCCTCTTTTATCCACGCCTCTCTTATTTAAAAGCTCTTTATTTTTCTTCAAAAATTTCAGCTAACTCTATAAATTGCTCTATCGTAAGATTTTCTGCTCTTTCTGTTTCAGCTATCTGAAGTTTTTCTAATTTTTCTCTAATAAAGTCTTTAGAATGACCTAAAGTTGTAAGGTTATTTATAATATTTTTTCTTTTATTAGAAAATGCTGCTTTTACATACTTGAAAAATAACTCTTCAGAGATTTTCTTCTCGTATCTACCATCATCATAAAACTTTATAGACATAAAAGCTGAGTCTACTTTTGGTGCTGGCGTGAAAAATGCTTTTGGTATAGTGAATAGATATTCTGCTTCACCATAATACTCTACAGCTAAAGTAAGAACACTTCTCTCTTTACCTGATTTTGAACAAACTCTTTCCGCAACTTCTTTTTGCACCATTATAAACATTTCACTTATAATATCTCTATTTTCAATTATCTTATTGATAATTGGCGAGGTTATATAGTAAGGTATATTTGCTACAACCCTTCCCTTTTTTAAAACCTCTTTTAAATCAACTGTTAAAACATCCTGCATTATTAAATTAAACTTAGGATTTAACGAATATTTTTTAGTCAAGATTTTTTCTAGATCTGTATCTATTTCAATACATGTAACTTTATC
This sequence comes from Cetobacterium sp., assembly GCA_036667395.1. GTDB lineage: Bacteria > Fusobacteriota > Fusobacteriia > Fusobacteriales > Fusobacteriaceae > Cetobacterium_A. The sequence goes on from JAVWUC010000003.1 coordinate 7,774, forward strand.
CGCTCTTTCTAATAAAAGTGCTGTTAAAGCTCCTTCTCCTGGACCAATCTCGATTATATGCTCATCTTCTTTAACATTTGAAACTTCCATAATTTTATTCAAAACATCGTTTTGATCTGTTAAGAAGTTTTGTCCAAATTTTTTCTTATGCTTAAAGGACATTGTACCTCCTTTTTTTCTCTTATTTTCTAACTACTTTTCCAATATAAGGAAGGTTTCTGTATAGCTCATCATAATCTAAACCATATCCAACTACAAACTCATCAGGGATCTCAAATCCGATATATTCTCCTACCATATCAACTTTTCTTCTGCTTGGTTTATCTAATAAAGAACATACTTTTAATGAATTTGGTTTTTTTGACATTAAAAACTTTTTAACTGATTCAAGAGTTAGTCCTGTATCAATTATATCCTCTATAATTAAGACATCTTTACCTGTTAAATCCTCATCTACATCTTTTAATATCTTAACTACTCCTGTACTATCAGTTCCTCCATGATAACTAGAGACTTTCATGAAATCCATCGCTAAATCTAACTCTACATTTTTTAGTAAATCTGCCATGAACATGATTGATCCCTTAAGTAATCCAACGCAAATTAGATCTTTTCCTTGGTAGTCTTTTTCAATTTCTTTTGCCACCTCTCTAATTCTAACTTGTAATACTTCTTCAGAAATCATTTTCTCTATAGTGTAATCCATTTGTCCCTCCTAAATTTCAAATAATAGTTTACAAAATATTCTATCATTTAACCTACTATTTATCAAGTAATTATTGATATTTTAATGCTACTATGATATTATTTTATAAGTATTTAAAGTGTTCTATTCTTTAGAATTTATACAAAGATACAAGGAGGAAAGATGAAAAAATTTTTAGCATACCTTCTATCGGGTATCCTTATAGTTTATATTTGTTTTTTTAGTTTTAATATATTTTTAAAAACTTATTTCAATGAAAGATTTTACTCATTACCAAATTTAATAGGACTTAACTTAAATCAAGTTTCAGATATTGATTCTATCCAAAAAGTTAACTTAATTGTTGCTGGAAATGATTTTTCAGATCTTCCTGCTGGAACTATTTTTAGACAAAATCCTGCACCTGAAAAAATCGTAAAAGAGGATCGTACAGTTAGAGTTTGGATAAGTAAGGGGAAAAATAACTTTGTTGTTCCTGATTTTATCAATACAAATCTGATTGATGCTTTAGCTAAATTACAAGAGGAAGGAGTAAAAATAAATAAAATATCATATACTTCTTCGAATCTTCCATACAATACTGTTTTAGCTACAAATCCTGCAGCTGGAGATAGCACTCAAAAGGCTAAGGGTATATCTTTACTTTTAAGTAATTCAAATTCTGTAGTCTCTGTTGAGGTTCCAGATACAATTGGATTTACTTTTGAAGAAGCTAGAAATGAACTTGTATCTAAAGGACTTATTATTGGAGTTATTAAAGAAAAAGTGGTTCCAGGTTTAGAAAAAGGAATCGTTGTTGAAACTAATCATATTGGAGAAACTGTTCCCGCGGGAACTATTATTGACATGACTGTCAGTTATTAAATTAAGGAGTGTGAATCATTATCGAAGGAATTGTTACGAATAAAATCCAAGGATTTTATAATATAAAAAGCGAAGGAAATGACTATCTTTGCAAATTAAGAGGACTTTTAAAAAGATCAGATAAAAGAGAAAACTGTACTGTTGGAGATCATGTAGTTTTTGATAGTGAAGGTTTTATAACTGAGGTTAAGCATAGAAAAAATCTTTTAAGAAGACCTCTTGTTGCTAATATTGACTATGGGGTTATTCAATTTGCAGCTAAAGATCCTGCTATAGATTATGAGAAAATCAATATTTTAGTGTTAAATAGTTTATATAATAAAATAAATCCTATTTTAATAATAAACAAAATTGATTTGCTTACAGAAGATGAACTTATTGAAATCAAAAAAAATCTTGAATATTTAAAAACAATTGATATCCCTGTATTTTATATTTCAACTTTAACTGAAGCTGGTATTGAAGAACTTACAACATTTATTAAAGATAAAATTACCGCTTTTGGTGGCCCTTCTGGAGTTGGAAAGTCTAGTATTTTAAATCTTTTACAAGATTCTAGAGAACTAAAAACAGGAGAAACAAGTAAAAGACTTAGAGCTGGAAAACATACAACAAGAGATAGTAGACTTTTACCTCTTGCTGTTGGTGGTTTTGTTATTGATACCCCTGGTTTTTCATCTGTAGATCTTCCACCTACTGAAAATCCACAAGAACTTATCGAACTTTTTCCCGAATTTAATATCGATAAAGGCTGTAAATTTAACAATTGTGTTCATATAAATGAACCTCAATGTTCAATCAAAGAAGCTGTTGAAGAGGGAAAAATTTCTAAAGAAAGATATGAGTTTTACAGACGTTGTTATGAAAAATCAAAAAATGAGCTTTGGAATAAATACAAATAAAAAAATTACGATATAATTAAGGGAGTGAATTTAATGACACACAAAACAATTAAAATAGCACCATCTATACTATCTGCTGATTTTAGTCAACTAGGGAATGAGGTTATTGCTATTGATAAAGCTGGAGCTGACTATGTACATATCGATGTTATGGATGGAATGTTTGTTCCTAATATAACATTTGGAGCACCTGTTATCAAATCTATTAGAAATAAAACTAAATTAGTGTTTGATGTTCATTTAATGATTGAATCACCAGAAAGATATATTGAAGATTTTGTTAAAGCTGGAGCTGACATTATTGTTGTTCACGCTGAGGCTACAAAACATCTTCACAGAGCTGTACAACTTATAAAATCTTTCGGAGTTAAAGCTGGTGTTTCTTTAAATCCTGCTACTCCTGTTGAAGCTATTAAATATATTATTGATGATATTGACATGGTCTTAGTTATGTCTGTTAACCCTGGATTTGGAGGACAAAAATTTATTGAAAGCTCTATCCAAAAAATAAGAGAGGTCCGTGCTCTTAACCAGTCTGTTGATATCCAAGTAGATGGTGGTATCACAAATGAAACTATTGGAAAATGTATCGAAGCTGGAGCAAACATTTTTGTTGCAGGTTCTTATGTATTCTCTGGAAATTATGAAGAGAGAATTAAATCTTTAAAGGAGATGTAAAAATATGAATAATATAAATAAAGTTAATGATGTTTTAGAAAATTTCTATAAACTTTTTTATGAAACAGAGGATTTAGCTTTAAAAAGAGGAATCAAATGTTTAACACATACAGAGCTACATATCATTGAGGCTATCGGTAAGGAATCACTAAGTATGAATGAACTTTCTGATAGACTTGGAATAACTATGGGAACTGCTACTGTTGCAATTACAAAACTTAGAGAAAAAGGATTTATTGATAGAGTTCGTTCTGATGCGGATAGAAGAAAAGTTTATGTTTCTCTATCTAAAAAAGGACTAGAAGCCTTAGGGTATCACAATAACTATCATAAAAATATAATATCTACTATCACAGAAAATATTCCTGAGAAAGATTTAGACCATTTCACTAAAACTTTTGAATTGATCTTAAAAAATCTTAAGGATAAAACAGAGTTCTTTAAACCTCATTCAGTTACAGAGTTTCCTGTTGGTACTCTTGTTTCAATAACTGAAGTTAAAGGAACACCTATTATTCAAGATTATTTCTCGGCTAATGGAATTGAGCACTATATATCTGTAAAGATCGTTGATTCTGAAGAGAAGGATAAGGTAGCCCTTCTAAAAGAGGATGGTTTGATTTTAAAGGTTAATCTATTGGATGCAAAAAATATAATTGCTATTAAGGTAGAAGAGTAATGTTATACCTTGATGGTATCTCACTAAATAAAATAAAGAGTGAACTTGAGAATAGCTTAAAAGGAAAAAGTGCAAACAAAATTGTCCAAACAAGCTCTCTTGCAATCTCTATGAATTTTGGGAAACAGAGATTAATATTCTCCTGTTTCCCTTCTCTTTCGTTATGCTACCTTTCAAATACGAAAGAAGATAATCTTTTAGAAGAGAATAGCACATTCTCTTTAAATCTAAAAAAACACCTTGTAGGTTCTACCTTGATTTCGATAAAACAGATTGGTTTCGATAGAATTCTAATTTTTACTTTTTCTAAATTAAATGAATTAGGTGAAATTAAGACATACAACTTATATTTTGAAATGATGGGTAAACACTCTAACCTTATTTTAACAGATAAAGATAGTAAGGTTATAGATTCTATAAAAAGATTCTCTCTCGAAGAAAATTCAGCTAGAGTTCTTTTCCCTGGAATCACCTATTCTAATCCTTCTACTGAGAAAAAATTAGATCCTTCTGAAATAACAAAAGAACAGTTTGATAATGAGTTAGAGAATGGAACTCTTTTAAAAAATGTAGAAGGAATTGGAAAATTTCTTGCAAATAATTTTAAAAGCTTTGACAATTTTAAGAATATCTTAACAGATGATATCTCTCCTAAAATATTTTTCAATGAACATAAAGAGATTATTTTAGCAACAGTTTTGAATATTGAACCTAAGTCTTACTCTTCAGTTGAAATATTTAACTCTTTTGAAGAACTTATAAATCTTTATATTAACAGTGAAAATCTTTCAAACACTTTTAAAATATTAAAAGATAAACTCTTATCATGTGTTAAAAAAGAAAGAAAAAAAGCTGAGAAAATAATTATATCTATAAAAAAAGACCTTGAAGAAAAAAAAGACTTTGACAGATATAGAGAATTAGGAGATATTCTTGCTGCTTCTCTTTATTCTTTAAAAAAAGGTATGGATAAAGTAGAGCTATTTGACTTTTACAATAACTCTATGTGTACTATTACTTTAGATCCACTAGTTTCGCCACAAGTAAATCTAGAGAAAATCTATAAAAAATATAACAAGTTAAAAAAGGGGATGGAACATAACAGTAATAGATTAGTTGAAATCTCTGAAAATTTGAAATATTTTACAAGTGTTGAAAACTTTATTGAAAGTAGTGATTCCAAAGAAAATTTAAAACTTATTGAAGATGAACTTACTGCCCAAGGATATCTAAAAATTAGTAGCAAACAAAAGAAAAAAGCTCCTAAAAAACCTCAAGCTAAAACATTTACTTTTGGAGAGATTGAGATCGATGGAGTTTTAGTAACCTATGGTAGAAACAACTTAGAAAATGATGCTTTAACAACAAAATATTCAAATAGAGATGATATGTGGTTCCACTGCAAAGATATTCCAGGAACACACGCTATTGTTAATCAAACTATCACTCTAAATGAAAAGCAGATTTACGATATCGGGGTGTTCTGTGGCCAAATGTCTAAACTTCCTAAAGGTACAAAATTAACTATTGATTACACTCAAGTTAAATATCTCAACAAACCTAAAGGGGCTAGACCTGGCTTTGTCACATATAAAATTTTTAAATCTGTCATTGTACAGATATAAATAAAAAAGGATGGTGCAATTAAATTGCACCATCCTTTTTCTATCTCAATATCCTTCTTGCTTCTAAAAACCTTTGATATGCAGTAAATAAAACTATTGCTGTAAAAATATTTATAACAATACCCGCTTTGTCACCTAAAAGTATCATCAAACTTAACATTATAAACCCTTCTGATCTTTCTGCTAATCCAGCTTGGTAATGAAAAGATTTTTCTCCTTTATTCTCTGCAAGAGGACCTGTTGTTAAAAATATTGTCATCGATATTATTATACTCACAGCTAGTAGAAGTGACTGAAAACTAAATTGTGGAAATTTATGTGCCACTCCAATTATAATTGCACCCTCAACAATTCTATCAAAAGTTATGTCCATTACAGTTCCAAATGGTGATGAAGATTTTGTCTCCCTAGCTATAGTTCCATCTACAGCATCTAAATAACCCGAAAACCATAGCAATGCTATTCCTGCCACTCCCATTCCAAAGTATGTCAACACTCCACTTACAACCCCTAATATCATCGCTAGAACTGTTACATTATTTGCACTTAGTCCCATTTTCATAGCAACGTTAGCCCCTGTTTTTATCATTGGTTGAATATATTTTCTACAATGTGTATCTAACATTATTTTACTCCTTCTATTATAATACGACTGCTCTTTTCGTGGGTTACACCTACAACTTCTCCCACTTCAGCTTCAAAACTTCCGTGTTTAACAACAACTATCTTTTCTCCCTTAATATCTAAAGTTATATTATACTCTCCCATCCCGAAATTTACTTCAATAACTTTTCCTTTGATAGGTGAATCTTTAGAAATTTTCAGATCTTTCCCTCTCAAACCAATAAAATCCCCTTTTAAAATTTTACACTCAAATATCTTTTCAAAAATAATTTTAGAAAAAATATTCTCCATAGCTAAAAGTTTAGCTGTATAAACATTTTTAGGCTCATAATATAGCTCTTCTGGGCTTCCAAAATCTAGGAGTTCACCTCTAAACATAACCCCTATTCTATCAGATAAGAAAAAAGCTTCCTCTCTATCGTGAGTTACAAAAACTATTGTCACTTTTAACTTTTTATGAATTTTTTTCACCATCTTTTGCATTCTATCTCTCAAATTAAAATCAAGTGCTGAAAATGGTTCATCCATTAAAAGCAGTTTTGGCCTTGTAACTATAGCTCTAGCAATTGAAACTCTTTGTTTTTCTCCACCGCTTAACTCATTTGGATATCTTTTTTCTTTTCCAACTAAATCCATCTCAATTATAGCTTCTTTTATTCTTTTTTCTATCTCCTCTTTTGGAACTTTTTTTATTTTTAGTCCAAAAGCTATGTTTTCCCAGACATTGAGATGAGGCAGTAACAGGTCTTGTTGAAATACCATAGCTATATCTCCATTCTTTATAGATTTGCTGGGTGTTTCTCCTTCTATTAAAATCTCACCTTTATATTCTTTATCCAATCCAGCTATCAAATTTAATATCGTTGATTTACCGGATCCAGACTGCCCTAAAATACTTATAAACTCACCTTTTTCTATTTGTAAATTTATATTTTTTAAAGAAAAGCCTGTAAACTGTTTTGACAATCCTTTTATCTCTATCATCTACATCTATCACTCTTTCTATAAATAAATTTAACCAATCTTCCTACTAAAAAAACTAAAAAATATGTAAACAAAACATATATTATACTATATATAGTTCCATTTCTCATATCCCCATCAGATAAATATGGCATCATCAGTATCGGAAGGGTCATAACTTGTCCCCCTCCTATTATAAATGTCACTAAATATTGAGATAGTGATACAATTATAACAAGGGACATCCCTACTAAAAAAGATGGAGAAATTATTGGTAATGTTATCTTAAAAAATCTTTGAATTGGATTTGCTCCTAATATTTTACCCAAATTTATATAATCCTTACTTAAAGTCATATATCCTGCTTTCATACTTTGAACGTAGTATGGCATAGTTGTAACGCTATGAACTATTCCAACTCCTAGGGTAGTCTCAATAAGCCCCAGCTTTATAAAAGCAAACTGCAGCCCCATTGTACTTACCATTGTCGGAATTATAAGTGGCAAAATAATTAGCAGCTCTATTATTTTCTTTCCTTTAAAATCTTCTCTAGCCATAAATGATGCCAGTGGCGTTCCAATTAAAAAGTTTATAAGCATCGCAATTGATGCCACCATAAATGTCGATAATAAGCTTACATAAGTTTTTTCATTTAACAGAACATATTCCCACATTTTAAAATTAATACTTTTTAAAATGATACCTATAAATGGTAATAAAAAAATTAATGATATTAGAAAATAGACTATTCCTATAAATATTTTCTTCATTTTTACCACTCCCTACTTTCAAACTTTGAGAAAAATTTCAAAGCTAAGGAGATCATCCCACCAAAAAATAAACTTATTGCTGAAATCATGATATTCATAACCATAATTTTTCCCCTTGCATCTAAATTTCCTTTGGCATACATATCAAATACTGAAACTGAAAGTACTCTTGGGTGAGTTACTCCCAATATATATGGTGTTTCAAAAGAAGCAAAGAGATATGTTAACACTATAAAAAAACTTACACTTAACGTAGGAAGAATAAGTGGAAAAACTATCTTTTTAAAAAACTGATAATTACTTAGATTATAAAGTTTCCCCAATGAATCCCACTTTTTATCCACTCTAAAAACAATCGGTAAAGTCATCATGGTCATAAAAGGAAGTGTCTTCCATATATATGTTATTACTATTCCAATTCCATCATGATCATTAGTTAAGATTGGAAACTCTTGAACTGATTTAATTATTCCTAATTGCATCAATATAGTACTTATTATACCTCTTCTCATAAGAAGCAATAGTACCCCATATGCTCCCACTAAATATGGTACAAACACTGGGGCTTCTATAACTTTTTGAAAGCTTTGTCCATAAAAATAACCTTTTCTTTTGCTTAAAAAAACTAAATACAATATTATAACCGTTAATATAAAAGCAAAAAAAGCTGAAATCATATTTAGTTTAGTTGTGTATACTAAACTCCCTAAAAACTCTCTTGAGCAAAGCACATCTCTATAATAATGCAAAGTAAAATATGATTTTGAAAGAATCCTATTATAACCTAAAGAAGTCATTAAAACATAATATAGCCCATATAAAAAGAAAAATGATATATACATTAAAAAAGGTATCAAGTATATAAATTTTTTAATTTTTTCCAACCTTTTCTGTCCATCCTTCCTCTATAATTCTAACTTTTTCTGGAGATAACTCTAAAACTCTCTTTGCTTCTAACTCCTCTAAAGTCGGTATCTTTCCACTTTTATTTAACTCTTCAAAAGCCTTTTTATCTTCTGTATTCAATTTATTAATATCTAAAACTGTAAAATCTCCCCAATTTTTTGGTTCCTGTTTTAGAATTTGAATTTCTGGAGATATCAATGTATTTATAACTTTTAGTGCATTCTCTTTATTCTTTGAATTATTTGGAATTGCTAGGTAGTGATTATTAAAAAGTGTTCCTTTCTCTAATAAGAAACTCTCAGATGTATTTGGATAATCTCCAGAATCTATTTTTGAGTTTACCTTATTCACCGTATAACCCATTGTCACATCCACTTCATCTGTTGAATATAAAAGATCTATCTTCCCCTCTGATTCAGGATAAGTTTCTCCTTTTCTCCAAAGGTATGGTTCTATCTCATTTAAATAGTTCCAAACAATATCAAGTTGTGTTTTTAATTCAGCTGGACTCATGTTCTGAATATTTTCATACCCTAACATATCTATTGCTATATTTCTAACAAATGCACTACCTGTAAAGTTAGAAGCATTTGGGTATGTAAATCTTCCAGGATTTTCCTTTACATATGTTGTCAGTGTCTCCCAGTTTATAAAAGGAACACCTCCTTTTTTTGTATTATATATAAAATTGAACTGTGCCTCTCCAAAAGGTACTTCTAGTCCGTTTATATCCTCTCCAAAATCTTTAACTGTCGTGCTTTCTTTTAATAAACTTTTATTTGAAACTTTTGCTAAAATATTTTCTTCTAATACATTCGCATCTTTTAAAGCTTTAAAATTTTCTCCATTTAGCCAAAGAACATCTATAACTCCGTCTTTTTTTCCAGCTTGTTTTTCTATTATAAGTTTATTTACAATATCTTTAATATCAACTATCGGAACTCTTTTTAAAGTTATATCATCTTTTTCTTTAACTTTAGGAGTCACAACATCATCCATAAACGTATTGATTTCTTTAGATCCACCCCACATATAGATATTGACCTCTTTATTTTCTTTTTTTCCACATCCTACAAGAGCTAATGGAATTAAAGTTGCCAACAATACACACTTAATTTTTTTTATCATTTTTATTCTCTCCCTCTGACTTAATAAAAACAAGGGGGATTAAATCCTCCCCCTTAAATTATACATCATTTGCTTTTATGTTTCGATATTTTTTTATTTTATTATTAGCTTTTTTTTGATTTCTTTGCGATTACTTTTGTTATCATTGTTAGAGCAAAGAAAATTAAAGATGCTGTTATTGACATTTTAACTGCTGTTTTCATGTCTCCTGATGCCACTGCGCCAGCCAATAAAACAAATACTGATGTTCCTGGTAAGATAAATATTGTTGATAATATTGAGTATTGAATAAAACTAATGGGCGTCAATCCATAAACATAGTTTTGAATTCCAAAAGGAAATACTGGTAATAATCTTGTTGTAGCAAGAATAAACCAACCTTCATTTTTAACTCCCTCATTTATTTTCTTAAATGCTTCTGTTTTTCCAAATTTTTCTTCAATTGGTTTTCTTGCAATATATCTAGCTATTAAAAACGCTAGTGAAAGTCCAAGACAAGCCCCTATAGCTGTATACACAACTCCCATAATTGCTCCAAATATAAGACCACCTGCTAACGTCAGTGGAAGAACTGAGATACATGTTATAGTTACTAATGCGTACATACCTATATAAGCAATTGGTCCCCAAACTCCTAGCCCTTTTATTAGAGTTTCTAATTTTTCTCTATCCTTTAAATACTCTAATGCTCCAGATTTCATAAGACCAAATATTAATGCTGCTAAAACTATAACTATTAAAATTATTTTTAAAGGATTTTTCTTTTGACTCATTTTACTCTCCTATTTCTGCTTTTACTTTTCCATCTTTTACTCCATGAGACCATTCAATCCAAGAACCATCATAGTTTTTAACATTTGAATATCCTAAAAGTTCTTTTAATACGAAAGTTGTGTGAGCTGATCTTACTGCTGATTGACAGTATGGTAAAACTTCTTTATCAGGTGTTACTCCTTTAGATGTATAAAGCTCTACTAACTCATCATAAGATTTGATTGTCTTATCTCCATTTAAAGTCTGTGTCCATTCTAAAAATACACTTCCTGGTATTTTTCCTTTAGCCACAGCTCCTTTTTTCATATCTTCACCATTGTTCTCTTTTTTTGTTCTTGTGTCAACAATAACTTCCGAAGGATTACCAAATGCCTCTTCCATATCTTTCATTGTTGCTAAAGTATTTTTATCTGGAGCATCAGTAAATTTATAGTTTCCAGCTTTCTCTGGAGCTTCTTTACCAAATCTTGTCTTTATTCCAGTTTCTTTAAGAGTAGCATATCCACCATCTACAATCTTAACATTTTCCATTCCGTATAGATCTAAAATCCACCATAATCTATACTCATCAAGTCCTTCTCCAATTAAAACTAATGTTGAATCTTTTGTTACACCCATTTTATTTAACTCAGCTTCCATCTCTTCTCTAGAAGCTCTCATTCCACCGATTTCACCATATCTTTTATCTTTTGGCTCCATGTCCGGTCTCCACATATTGTACGATCCTTCAACATTGTTTAATGTGAATTTAGCTTCAGGTCTAACATCTATAACTACTACATTTTTATTGTTTTCTATAAGTTGCTTTGCTGCTTCTGGGCTAATTAATTTGTCTGACTTGTATTGAGTATAATCTTTTCCAAATACTACCATTGATAATAATAACGATCCTAAAATTAATGATTTTTTCATTTTTTCTCTCCTCCGCCTTATCTCTTTAGTTTTTTATTTTTATTTTCTTTTATTTAATTCCATTTTAGATTTATATCTTGTCATCCATTGTTTTACTGGACCTGCATTTCTTACCTGTGCCTTAGCTTTAGTATATTTATCTCCAAACACTAAATCTAGTATGTGTAAAGCATCTGCATTTCCTTTTTCCATTGATTCTCTACAAGCGGCACAATATGTTACCATATGCCCTGTTGTTGTTTCAGTTGCTCTTCTTTCCATAACTCTTTTTGCTACATCTGGTACTGCTGGAACTATCATTCCACCAAATCCACAACATCTAGTTTTTTCTCTAGAATTTTCTAACTCTTCAACATTGTATCCTAATTCATTCATAATCCATCTGATTCCATCATGAATTTTAGTTTGTTTTCTGATAGAACAAGAATCATGAATATTAAATGTTACATCAGAACCTTTTCCTATTCCTATTTGAGATTCAGGAAGTCCAATTTCTGGAAGTAATTCCCATAGTGATACTACATTTTGCTTAGCATATGTATTAAATATTCCAAAACAAGATTGACATGCAACTATAACTGTTTCTGCTCCTAATTTATCCAACTCTTTTTGAACTGATTTAAATCTTTCTTTAAATAAATCATCTTGTCCTAAAGCTTTAGGTGGTTTACCACAACATTTTAAAAGTGATCCTACCTCTCCACCTAATTTATCTTGTAAATGATCTAATATATTTCCAACAGCTTCAGAATTGTATGATGGAAGAGAGCATCCTGGGAAAAATACATATTTTGTTTTCTTTCCATTTGGTGCTGCATTTGTTGTATTAAACATTTTTGAATATCCTAAATATTGGTGTACCTCAATCGCTTTATGTCCGCTCATAGGAGATTTACCGTGATTATCTTTTATATATTCACTTCTCATAGCTCCAAAATTAGCTTTGATTTCAAAATCTTTAGGACATTTTAAAGTACATTGGTCACACATATTACAAGAATATGCTATTTTAGCATCCATCTCCTTACAACCTTTTTCTAGGTACTCCTGGAATAATGTTTTCGGACAATCAGTATAATCATTTAACATTATACACTCTTTCATGCAAAGCTTACATTCACATTGTAAACATCTGTTTGCCTCTTTTAGTGCTTGCTCTTTAGTAAATACCATTTCTACTTCAGAGAAATCTTTAATTCTATCAGATCCATCCGTTGTATTAGGAGACATTCTCTCAACTTTCTCTGCTGCATCCCAACCTTCTGGTAAATACTCTGTTGGTAAATATAGTTTTGACTTATATCCACCCTCATCCTCTATTGTTCTTCCTTCTAAAAGATCCTTTCCTTCTAGGAATCTATCGATTGACTTTGCTGCTCTTCTTCCCTCAGCCATCGCTTCAATAACTATAAATGCATTAGCACAATCTCCTGCTATGAACACTTTTTCATTTGTAGCTGATTGCATTGTTAATTTATCTGATTCGAAAGTTCCGTTTCTTCTTGTCGCTAATTTTCCTGCATTGTCAAATGAGTTATCTACTCCTTGTCCAATTGCAAAAACTAATGTATCTATCTCTATAATCTCTTTTTGATTTTCATCAAACTGAGGATTAAAATTTCCATTTTCATCAAAAAGTCCTAAACACTTTTTAATTTCAAGTCCTGAAACTCTATTATTTTCATCTACAATGATTCTACTGATTCCATTTCCTAACTTAAACTCTACACTTTCCTCTATTGCACCATGAATTTCATGATTAGATGAAGCCATCTTTTCAAATGTAGCCTCTAAAGGTACTGAGTATACAACTTCGACTCCAGGAACTCTCTTAGATGATCTTGCGCAGTCCATTGCTACGTCTCCTCCACCTATAACAGCCACTCTTTTTCCTGCTCCTTGGAAGTTTCTAGTTAATGAAATCTCTTTTAAATACTCTGCTGCATGAAAAACACCTTTTGCATCATGGTTTTCTAAAGATCTATCAACTCTTCCTGACTGCTTTCCTACTGCTACTAAAATAGCGTCATAATTTTTTTCTAACTCTTCAAAAGAGATATCCTTACCAACCTCCGTTGATAACTTTACTTCAACACCCAATTTTTTTAATATTGCGTATTCTTTATCTATAACTTCTCTTGGAAGTCTATATTCAGGGATTCCTACCCTCATCATTCCACCAAATACAGGGAGTTTTTCAAAAATTGTCACATCATATCCCTGTTTAGATAAATCTATTGCAGCTTGAGCTCCTGCTGGTCCAGCTCCTACAATTGCTACTTTTTTCCCTTTTGATGATTCTTTTGATAAATCCCAGTTTGCTTCATTATCAAAATTATCCGCTGCATATCTTTTTAAAGATGCTATTGCTATTGACGAATCTTCATCTCCTCTTCTACAGTTTTGTTCACAAGGATGAGCACAAATTCTTCCTAAAGTTCCAGGTAGAAACAATTTCTCTCTGATAACTTTAATCGCTTCTTCTCCATTTCCTTGCCCAATTAAATTTACATACTTTTTTACATCTGTGTTCATAGGGCAGTTGCTTTTACAAGCTGCTTGTGAGTCACCCATACAATTTTCAACCAAGTCTTTCATTTTTTCAACAATTACTTCGTTTAACATATGATAATTTTCCTCCAAATAAATTTAGTCTACTAGTATTCTACAGGACTTTATACTTTGTGTCAACTTTTCTCTTCTTCATTATTCAGTTATGATAAAAAAATAACTTTTTTCGTTTCTTTTTTCATCATTTATTTTTTTATTATTAATTTTATAGTCTTTTTCTGGTATAATATAAAAAATATATACAAAATCTCCGGAGGGGTCTATGAAAAAAAATCTTTTTTTCTTTTTCATTATTTTTTATTTAACTGCTATGGGTTCTACTTCAAACTTATATAAAACTCTTCATCTAAAAGATAAGATGAATTACTCAGTTTTTAAAAATGCTATGAAGGGTTCTTCTAAAATAAAAGGTAAAGATTTTAGATTTTTAACTGTTATCGATTTTACAAAACCCTCTACAGAACCTAGATTTTCTGTTATAGATTTAAAAGAAAAAAAATTACTTTACTATACATATGTAAGTCATGGAAAAAATAGTGGAAAAGTCTTAGCTACAAAATTTTCAAACTCCCCAAATTCATTCCAAAGTTCTTTGGGATTTTTCATAACTGATGCTCATCCATACGTTGGAACATATGGTTACTCGCTAAGACTTAAAGGATTAGAAAATAGATTCAATTCAAATGCTTATGATCGTTCTATTGTAATACATGGAGCAGACTACGCTTCTAAAAAATATATTGATGATATGGGGTTCTTGGGTAGAACTTTAGGTTGTCCGGCTATTCCTACCGAACTATCTAAACCTGTTATAGACTTACTTTCAAATAACTCTATTGTTTTTATAGCTGGAAATGACCCAAAATATTTTGAAGAGAGTAAATTTATCAACTAAAATTAAAAAAGTAACAGTGCTATCGGCACTGTTACTTTTTTAATATTGCGGTATTGTTTTTATCCATTCTCCTTTTTGAGTTAAAAAATTCTCTACTAAAATTTCACTTCCTTTATTTAGAGGAAATTTTAATTCTCCTGGATAACTAGTACCATCGATTTCTACTATAAACTCATGTTTAATCCCTTTTAATTCCAATATAGCTTTTTTATTTTTAGATATTTTTTTATCCTTTTGTCCTGGAACTTTAAACACTATATTTTTAGATTCACTTTTATCTTCATACTTATTATCAATTACAAGAGTGTGTTCTTGCCCTGTATAAAAAAGAGAAAATGATATTAAACAAATTCCTATAAAAAAAATTAATAAAGCCACTATTCTTTTCATAAAGCCTCACCCTCTTTTGCATTGAAACGTGCTTTTCTTTTTTTCTTTTTATCTCGATCCCTTCTCCACTCATGCATCACCAGTACAAGAGCTATTATTCCATAGGATACAAATACTCTAAAATATTCACCAATTTGAGCGGATCCCATAAGTTCCTTTCCTGCCATTGGAGATATTATAAACATCATATGGAACAATATTATTCCAGTTATAGCGTTTGGTATACTCGCTTTAACTGCTGAAGCTCCACCAATAAGAAGAGCTGCTATTGAAAACATCCCTATCTGTTCATGACTATTATATGTATTCATAGTTCCAATATTTTGTAAATATATTATCTGACCAAAGCTAGCTAAAACTGTTGAAATAACAATTGCTATTATTCTTGTTCTATCCACATCTATTCCTGAAGCCTTAGCTATATCAATAGCTTGCCCTACAGCCCTCATATCTTGTCCTAACTTCGTTTTTCTAAACCAAACTATAAAAACACACAGAAGAATAACTATTATAAATGTTGCTAGAGGAATTTTTTGACCCAATATATTTACCTCTAATAATCCATCTAACCCTCTTCTTATTCCCTGCAAATCTATAGCATTTCTTATTCCACTTCCTCTAGATAGAATCAATTTAGGATTTGTTATTTTTATTATACTTCCCATACCATAAAGAACTACAAGCTGATAGATTCCATTCATAAATAATCCTAATATCATAGATGTTATCATCTCTTTTCCTTTGGCTTTATTTAGGACGCTTCCACTCATATATCCCAATAATATAGCTATAGGAGTTGATATAATCATAGCCAAAAATACTCCTTGGTACCCAACAATTCTCATCTCTGTTATAAATATAAGAGCTAGTTGCCCTGCCATTGCCCCTAAAACAATTCCAAAGTTAAGACCCATTCCAGCTATTATTGGAATTAGTAGAGATAAAACTAAGAATAAGTTTCTATCAAGTCTCAGAATCATCTCTTGAATTAAATATTGTGGTGTTAGCTTTGAAACCGGCACTGTTAAAACTATAAAAATCAATATAAATATCGGTACGATATTAGTTTCTAAAAAATCCTTTAATCTTTTCATTAATTCGCACCTCCTTTTCTAGTTAGTGCATATAATATCATTCCATTTGATATTATAACCCTTATTGTTTCCGACATATCTGTTTTTATAAGACCACTTATAACTATCGGTGTCATAGTTATTATTCCCTGAAATAAAAATGTTCCAACTACAACGTTAAACATCGTTGCTTTATGAACTGAAGCTCCTCCTATTAAAATAGCTGCAATTGCTGGAAAAGCCATATAAAATGGTGCTAAATATAGCTGTATAAATCCAAAGCTCTGTTGATAAACAATTATTCCTAAAGCTGCTATAACAGTTGACATTACAACTGATACAATTCTAGCCCTATCTATATCTATTCCAATAGATTTTGCAAACTTCTCATTTGCACCAACTGCCTTCATAGAAAGACCACTTCTACTTCTGAAGTATTCTTTTATTAAAAAAGCAACTAAAATAAAGAATATAAGTTCTCCGATAAAACTATAATTATTTGGAATGTTTAAAATTTTTCCTAATATTTTACTCCAGTAACTTTCAACACTTACTGTTGTTCGAAGTCCCTCTCCACCATAAGCCCAAATCATATCTGGCTTTTTAAATGGTAACAACAACCACATAATACACATGAAGGCAACAGATGAAAATCCTACATAAGTAGCTATCATCATCTCTCCTCCTTTTACTTTATTAAGTATTTTCCCGTACCCATATCCAAAAACTACAGCGATTGGTATAGATATAACCATAGCACCTAAAAAACCTAAAAACCCAGTAAGTCCTAACTCTATGCTAATTACTGCTCCTAGAAGCCCTGCTTCTACTCCTAATGGCATTCCAAAGTTTAATCCTGTTCCACCTTGAATCATTGGAACTAAAGATAAAACCAATATGATATTCATTCCAACTCTTATAAACGTATCTTGAAATGCTGTTTTTAAATTTATTCCTACAAAAGGCGCAACTACATAAAGTGATAATAAAAAGAGTGCTATTATTATTCTAGGCAACCCTATTTTTGAAATTTTCTTTGATATATCTGCACTATTCATCACTACCCCCTTTTATTCCAACCATCATCTTTCCAAATTCTAGTAAACTTGCTTCTGGTGATAATATTCCAGCTATTTCCCCTTCATTTACTATAGCTATTCTATCACAAATAGATCTTAACTCTTCAAGTTCTGATGAAGTTAAAATTATTGTCATATTTTCTTTTTGATTGTATTCCCTCAATGTTTCAAGAACTATTTTTTTAGCTCCTATATCTATTCCTCTAGTTGGTTCAGATACAAATAAAATATCTGGTGAAATTGTAAATGCTTTAGCCAGGCAAACTTTTTGTTGATTTCCTCCACTTAATTCCCCAACTCTTTGTTTCCCGCCCATACATTTAATTTCTAATTTTTCTATGTATTTATTAGAATTTTTTTCAACAGAATCCATATCTAAACTATTAAATATACCTAAATATTTCTTTTTCAAAAACTCATTTTTTATACATATAGATGGATAAGCTATATTTAAATCAATTGTTTCATCAAGAATTAATCCTACCTCTTTTCTATCTTCTGAAACAAAATATAGTCCATTCTCTAAGGGCTCTTTCGGATTATTTAATCCTAGCTTTTTGCCTTTATAAAGAATCTCTCCACCCGCTTCAAAAAGTCCCATTATCCCATTAGCTATTCCAACTTTGCCTTGCCCCGCCATTCCTCCTAAGCCAATTATCTCACCTTTTTTTATACTTAAATTTACATTTTTAACTTTTTCACCTGGCATATCTACCCAAAGATTGTTTATTTTTAATATCTCTTCTGTTTTTTCAGATTTCTTTTGAACACTACTTTCTTGTGACATTTTACGTCCAATCATCAACTCTGTAATCTCATTCACATCTGTTTTTGAAGTTTCTAACTCATTCATCATAATTCCATCTCTTAAAACTATAACCCTATCAGAAACATTCATAATCTCTTCAAGTCTATGGGTTATAAATATAATGGCAATTCCTTCTTGAGACAATCTTTTCATAGTTTTCAAAAGTATTTCAGCTTCCTTTTCAGTTAAAACTGCTGTCGGTTCATCTAAAACTAAAAGTTTAGTGTTTTCTCTTTCTATCTCTCTTGCAATCTCTGTAAACTGCATATGTGCAACTGGCATATCCGAAATTTTAGTGTCCACACTCAGATCTATCCCTAAATGAGATATCGCCTTTTTAGCTCTTTCATCATTTGAGTTCTCATCCACTCGGCTTATTCTTTCTCCAAAAATATCTTTAAGGTAGGATTTTTTTAAAGTTTCCCTATTCAAAACAATATTTTCTGAAGCCTTAAATCCTGGAATCAAAGAAAATTCTTGATGAACCATTCCTATTCCCGCATTTAAAGCATCAAAAGAACTTTTAAAATTCACTTTTTTCCCATCAAAAAACATCTCTCCATTGTATCCGCCTGTTTCATTTATAATAGACATTCCAAAGATTATTTTCATAAGAGTCGATTTCCCAGCTCCATTCTCCCCAACTAGTCCTACTATTTCTCCCGCTTTTATATTTAAGTTTATATCTTTTAAAACTGTATTTTCACCAAAACTTTTCGATACACCAACCATTTTTAAAAGTATTTCAGACATTTTATCACCTCTTAAGTTTATTAAAATATTGACCACTAGCTCTTAGAACTAGTGGTCAATTCCTTCTAATTATTTAACAGAAAAATATTTTTCTGGTACTTCTATTTCTGTCATTTTTAAATAACCTTTTCCTAATACATAAGTATCTTGATATAGTAAATAGAAGTTATCTTTTTCAACTCCCTTTACGTCTACATAATTACTTCCATTCCACTCTGCCCCTGGAGTATTTTTAACTAAAACCTCTTTAAGCGAATCAAAATCATCTATTTGTGCTTTTCCATCCAAAACATTTTTAGCTAAATCAACTAAAGATACTGTTACAGCGAAGTTGTATGAGTATGCCCAAGTTCCCATTCTTCCACCTGCATTTTTATCTACAACTGTCTTCTCAACTTTTTGTAATATCTTTGGCCAATTTCCTTTTTCATCTTCTGTAAACTGAATTCCTAATGCTCCTGGATATCCCATAGTTGGAGAAGGTAAATCTGCTTCAACAAAATATCCGCCCAACTCAGTAACTCTTTTTAATAATGGCTCTGTATGAGCATCATTAGTTGCGAAGAAAGCTACATTTTTTCCATATTTATTTATCCAACTAGGAACTTGCTCTAATATATATTGCTGTGCGCCTGCAACTCCTACATCACTTACAGGGTCTGGAGCTGTCATTTCAATAAATTCGATTCCTAAATCTTTTGCAGCTTCTCTCATTACATTTCTTCTTTTAGAAAGTAACTCATAACTCATATGTCTAGGAAAAGATATATGCATAAATTTATCTGCCCCCATCTCTTTTGCAGCTTTAACTATTAAGTACCCTCTAGCTATACTATCTGGGTTTACAACCAAATCTGATACCGCCCCTATCATCTCTGGATCTTCATGTGGAGAGTTTGAAAGTAATAGTATATCTGGTCTTTTCTCTCTTATTCTTCTGAAAGCTTCAACAGTTCCTGGAATAGCTTCTGCAATAACGATAGCTTTCATTTTTGGATCATCTGCTAAACTAACCATTTGAGATATTGTTGTTTCCATCTCTTGCATAAAGTTATCAGGATACGTAACATGTACTATTTCTCCCCCTTTATCTGCTGCACCGTAAAGTCTAATTGCTTCTTCAGCACCTCTAAGCCCATCTTCAGATTGAGAAACCGTTCCTGTTATAACCCCGATATGATATGGAGCTTCCGCAAAAGTAAATACAGAAAGTAATGTTGCTAATAGATACGTCAAAAATTTTCTCATAAAATAATTCCCTCCTTTTCTATTGAATTTAATCTTTTTTGGTTATTTCGAATAATATATTTCATAACCTTTTATTTTGAAAATATATTTTTATAATAGTAGTATTAATCATATATATAGTTATTATCAAAATAGTTACGCCCTTTATGAAATACCATTTTTTTGATACTTTTGTCTTTTTTTATTTTCTAAAAAAATAAAAAAAACTGCATCTCTGCAGTTTTTTAGTACACTTATTTTGCCAAGTCATATATAGCTTGAACATATATTTTTAACCAAGTATCTAGTTTTTCTATTTCTAGGTACTCATTTTTTTGATGCATATTATCTTCTTGGCCTTTTAATAGAGCTCCAAACGCCACTCCATTAGTTACCGCTCTCGCATATGTTCCACCACCAATTGATACTGGTTCTGCATCAACATCACCAGTAATATCTTTATATATATTCATTAGTGTTGTTACTAAGAAACTATCTTTAGGAACATATAATGGATTTTTAGCTGATCTTACTGTTACGTTTATTCCTTTTGTTTTTGCTCTCTTTTCAACTTCTTCAAGAACTTGTTCTTTTTTATAAGTTACTGGGTATCTGATATCAAATCCAAACATCATATTTTTACCAGCACACTCAATTTTTCCTATTGTCAGTGTCAACACTCCAGATGGTTCATCTTTGAAGTTAATTCCTAAACTCGCTCCTGAATACTCCATACCTATATATTCTTTAAAGAAGTCCACTAAATTCTTCAGCTGCTCATCCTCTATTTTTATAGTTGATAAAAATGAGAATAGCGCTGAGATTGGGTTGTATCCATTTGCTGGTCTAGCTCCATGTGATGCTTTTCCTAATGAAACTACTTCAATTTTTCCATCTTTTTCTGAAGCTGATATTTTATACTCTTTTCCTTCATTAAATTTTTCTAAATTGTTAAATATCTCTTCTTTCATCGACAATGGGAAAATTCCAATCGTTGAATCTGGAACAGAGTTAAATGCTACTCCACCATTTATTGAGAAATTTAATTCATTAGAGTACTCTTTTGATAACATAAGATGTAAGATCCCTTTTTCTGCAAATGTTACAGGGAACGAAGAATCCGGTGTAAATGCCATTGCTGGTTGTGGCATATTCAGTTTTCCGAAATAATGATTCATACATCCCCAACCTGTTTCCTCATTTGCTCCAACGATAACTCTCACTTTTCTATTTAATTTTAATCCTGAATCTTTTATAGCTTTTAAAGCATAAAGAGCAGCTATTGTAGGTCCTTTATCATCTAGAACTCCTCTTCCATACATCTTTCCATCCACAATTTTAGCTTCATATGGTGGATGATCCCAACCAGTCCCTTCTGGAACAACGTCTACGTGACCTAAAACTCCAATCATTTCCTCATCAGGTCCATCGCCAAAATCAATATGTCCTGCATAGTTGTCAAAGTTTTCTACCTTAAAACCTAATTTTTCCCCTAACTCCAACATATGTTCTAAAGCCTTTGCAGCCCCCTCTCCAAAAGGCATACCTTCTAAAGCTGGCTCCTGCACACTTTTAATTCTTACCGACTCTTGAATCGATTTTACCACATCATCTTTGTAATTTAAAACAAACTCTTGTAAATTCAAAACTATTCACCTCTCCCGTTGACATCATTTACATCTATTAATGTATCCCTATATTTTGTATAGAAATATCTTACATACTCATACTCGAATGGACTTCCTGTTCCATAATATCTGAATTTTTTAGTTTCTTTTCTTGCATTTATAACATTTGCTGTTCTAATTCCCCAATCGTCTACATTTACATCTACTGGATTATAAGGATCTACTTCAGATACTGTTACCATTCCAACAGCTTTTCCAGTCGTATCTCTTAAATTTGATGGTCCAAATCCAGGTAAAACTAGATACGGCCCATTTCCAACACCATACTTTGCCAGAGTTAAACCAAAATCTTCATATGTTTTTGGTAGTTCTAATTTTGTAGCTACATCAAACAGACCTAAAATACCTATCGTTGAATTTATACCAAATCTTGCTAATGTTATTGTTGCTTTCCTTCCTTCAAACTGTAATAACGAATTTACAAACGTGTTTATCTCTTGAAGGTTTGAAAAAAAGTTTGAAACACCTTTTTGCACTACAGTTGGAGCCACAAATTCATACACATTTACGGCTGGAATCAATACAAACTTATCTAAATAATAGTTAAAGTAATAGATTCTTCTATTTAAAGGCTCTAATGGATCATAAACTTCAATAAATTTTGTTCCGTTAATCTCCTTTTTTCGAACTACTTCATTATCTCGAACAATTGGCTGTGGGACAATCTCTTTTCCCAAATCTAATTTTAAATACTCTTTATTTTTTATAGTTACTTCTTCTATTATTTTTGAATTACTGTACGTTTTTTCTGGTTTCACATCCTCTTTTTTATCAATAGAAGAGCATCCAACCACTAATAAAAGACTTGATAATACTATTACCTTCTTATAATTCATTGTTAAATACCCCCTTATTTAAGTATTCTAACATTTTATCAACATTTGTCTGATAAAACATATTTCCACAATGACCCCCGTAAGGATAGATTAAACTTCTCTCTTTAAAAGTTTCCTTTATAAACTTTTTGTCTTTTGGCGATAAGATAAAATCATCTTCATTTGTTACAACAACTATCTTCTTTTCATTTTTTAAGTAGTCACCAATAATTCTTAGGTTTCCATATTTTATCATATCATTAAACTTTAGATTTCCACCTAAAATTTTTAAATAGTAAGGGTAGGCTAACTTCTCCAAATAATCACTAAAATCAGCAAAATTTATAGCTTCAAAATATGGATACATATTCGTAAATTTCCCTGGACTCTGTTTTGAATAAACATGCGTCCCATTTATTTGATCTACAACATAATTCAAATCAACAGATGTTAAATTAAATGCTAATCCTATTAAAGTCTCCATCTTTTTATCAGAAAGTTCATGCTTTTCAAAAATTGAATAGATACTTTCTTCTGTGATCTCTAAATCTGTTGGAGATATATTCTTTTTTACCTCATCTATAACTTCATTTACAACTTTTCCTATTTCAGCTTTATTTTCTATATTTTTATCCAGCATATCATCTAAAACTTTAGCTGAATAATATAGATTAATTGATGGATTTACCATGTAAACTCTTTTAAAGTTAAAATCTTTTCCCACAGAATCTAGATAAGAAAGTACTGCTGAATGAGTTGCACCCATACTGTATCCCATCAAATAGATATTGTCTATCTGAAGTCTATCCTCTTTTTTTACTTTATCAAGCATATCTTTCATAACATTATACAAATCTAGTCCATCCTGAATTAAAACTCCTGGTACTTGGCTATTTGAAACATTTAAAACAAAATTTGAGTTAAATACAGATGTCACTGTCAATACATGATAACCTGCTTTATAAAATATTCTTTGAAAATTTTTTGTTCTGACAGAATTATAAGCTGAACCTGTTCCAGATAGTATATATATCAATGGTGCATTCCCTCTTTGTTTACTTAAAGAAAATTTAAATCCCTTTTCATACCATAAATTCTCTGGTATCTTCTTACTTCTTTCAAGTTCAATTTTGTATTCTTTTGTTGGAACACTTTCTGGAATCCCCTCTGTCATTATTTTAGAACTCCCAATTATTGTTGCAACATAAGGATTTTTCATTGGAAAATCATACTCTGCATAAAGACTTACACTCAATAAAAATATAAAGATAAAATTTAAATATCTTTTCATAATTAAATCCGCCTCCCTTTTTTCAGGTTAAACTATTTTTTTCAATTCTTCAATAACCCCATTTTGGTTATTACTTTTAGCCATGAAATTCGCAATCTCTTTTATTTTTTCATGAGCATTTTCCATAGCATAGCTATATCTACCCTTTTGTAGCATCTCATAGTCGTTTAAATAATCCCCGAAAACCATTGTTTCATCAAATGCTATTCCTATCTTTTCTTGTAAAATTTCTAAAGCAATTCCTTTATTTGATTCTAAATGACTCACATCAAGCCATATTTGACCTGATACAACAATTTGGCAATCTACTTCTTTTTCTAAATGAGGATAAACATTTTCTTCTGTTCCAGTTAAATCACAATAAGCAATTTTTATTATTTCGTCATCTTCTATTTCTAATAGATTCTTAACAATCTTTTTTTCCTCATAGTATTTTTCTACTTCTTTTACAAACTCAGCATCAGTTGACTCTATATAAGCTGATTTTTTACCACATAAAACTATATTTGTAGTTGGTATCCTTCTTCCTAACTCCACATATTTTTTTATTAAATCTTCAGACAAAACTCTTGAATAAAGCTCTTTTTCATTTTCTACAACATAGCTGCCATTTTCTGCTATAAATATTATTCTATCTTTTATTTTTTCAAAATTTTTTCTTAAATTTTGATATTGTCTTCCGCTAGCTACCACAAACTTAATATTTTTTTGTTCTAATTTTTCATAAATATCCCAAAACTCATTCGAAAACTTTTTTTCATCATTTAAAAATGTTCCATCCATATCTGTAACAATCAGTCTTATCATTATGTCCTCCAGATTTTTTATCTATTTTCTAGTTTATTTCTAACTTCATATAAAACAATACCTGTTGCCATCGCAACATTTAATGATTCTGCAGTTCCATAAATTGGAATTATTACTTTTTCATCACTAGACTTTATAATATCTTTGGATACACCGTCTCCTTCATTTCCAAATATAAAAGCATTTTTTTCAACTAAATTTAACTTAGTATATGGTATAGAATCATCTTCTAAAGCTGTTACAACTATTTTATATCCATGCTCTTTTAAAAAAGGAACTAACTTGTCTTCGTCAATATATGAAATATTCATCGCAAGTATTGATCCCATTGTACTTCTTACAGTTTTTTCATTATAACAATCTACACTTCCTTTTGTTAAAACTATATCTTTAAAACCTGCTGCATCAGCTATTCTTATTATCGTTCCTAAATTTCCCGGATCTGAAACTCTATTTAATACAACAATGTTATCTCCTAACTCAGCTAAATTTTCTTTTTTAGAATTATAACATATAATAACCCCTTGTGAGTTCTCCTGCGAAGTTAACTCTTTAAAAAGTTTTTCGGGTAAACTTATCTTTCTACACGAATGTTTTTCTGCGGCATTTAAAACCTCTTCAGAAACTCCCTCTTTAAAAATAATAATTTTTGGTGTCTCATTAAACTCTAGGAACTTTCTTCCCTCAGCTAAAAATAGATTTTCAGTATCTCTATATTTTTTTATTCTTAATTTTTTTAAATTCTTAAACAGTTCATTATCTTTACTTGTTATTAATTCCAAATTTACATCTCCTATCTCTATATACATTTATAAAGATTATACATTAATTTTTAGTTATTTTCTAGTGTAATAATACTATAAGATATTCTTGACTATATCTAAAAAATATAATACAATTTTTAATGGTTGTAAAAATTATATATTTAGGAGGTTTAAGTGAAAAAATTACTAACTTTACTATCTTTAGTTTTTCTTTTAATGAGTTGTGGAAAAGAGAAACAAAAAAATGAAAATGTTCTTTATCTTTATGGATGGGCGGACTATATTCCAACCAAAATTTATGAAGATTTTGAAAAAGAAACAGGTATTAAAGTGGTGGAAGATATCTATTCATCTAACGAAGAAATGTTTGCTAAAATTAAAGCTGGTGGAACTGGTTATGATATATTAACCCCTTCTACTGATTATGCCGAAATATTAATGAATGATGGGATGCTTGAAAAATTAGACAAATCAAAACTACCATCTTTAAAAAATATAGACCCTATGGTACTTGAAAAACTTCAATACTTTGATAAAAATAATGAATACGCATTCCCGTTTGCTATGGGAGCTACTGCTATAGCAGTTAACACAAAATATGTTAAGAATTTTCCAAGAGATTTTACAATATATGATAATTCTGAGTACAAAGGAAAAATGACTCTTCTTGATGATATGAGAGAGGTTATGACTTCAGCTTTAGGTACATTAGGTTATCCTCAAACAACAACAGATGAAGCAAATATTGCAGAAGCTGCAAATCTTGTTAAGGGATGGAAAAAGAATATTGCTAAATTCGATTCTGAATCATTTGGTAAAGGTTTTGCTAGTGAAGATTTCTGGGTTGTTCAGTGCTATCCTGATAACGTTTTAAACGAACTTACAGAAGAGCAATTAAAAACTACTGAATTTATCATTCCAGAAAAGGGTGGAACTGCTTATATCGATTCGTTTGTTATTCCTAAATCGGCACCAAATAAAGAAGCTGCTTATAAATTCTTAGACTTTATTCAAAGACCTGAAAACTATAAATTGGTTGCTGATCATTTAAGAATACCTTCAATCAATGTTCCTGCAAGAGAACTTATGGCTACTAAACCTATCTACTCTGTACAGGATCTTGAAAAAACTGTGATTTTAAAAGATATTAAAAATACTCTTGATATTCAAAATAAATATTGGCAACAAATTCTTATTGATTAATATCTAATACATTTAGCTCAACTCTTTATCGAGTTGAGCTTTTTTTATTTCTTGTAACACTCTCATTTTTGGTGTATAATTTTGGAAAAGACTTTTTTAGGAGGATCCCTATGAATTTTAATATAAAAAGAAATGAATTAGTTGAAATTTTCTCTGAATTTATCAACATTTTAAAAGATAACCCTGTTAAACCAATTATTTCCGGATTAAAAATTGAATCGAATAACGGTAAAGTTATTTTTACTGGAACAAATTTAGATGTAAACTATATCAAATCTATCTCTTGTGAAACTATTGAAAACGGTATCGTAGTTTTTAAACCTAACCTTGCTTTAGAGTATATCAAGCTTTTAGATGATGAGTTTATAACACTTTCTTCTAAAAATGAGATACTATCTATTCATTTAGCGGAGTTTACACTTTTATACCATGATAACTTCCCTGAGAACTTAGAACTTCCTATTTTAGAGGAAGTTGCCAAAATTTCATCACAAGAACTTTATAAAGGATTTGAAAAAACAAAATTTTCTGCTGCTCCATCTAGTGAAAATTTAGCGATTAACTGTATTAGAACTATTTTTAGAAATGACAGAATTTCGTTTGTTTCAACAGATTCATACAGATTAACGTATCTAAAAACTGAAAATAAATCTTTCATAGATAAAGATTTTTCTATTCCTCTTGACTCTATAAATATTCTTTGCAAACTGATTAAAGATGTCAATGGAGATATTTCTATAGGGTATAATGGTGAAAACCTTATTTTCACATGGGATAACTCATATTTTTTAACTAAAGTTACTACTCTTCCATTCCCTAATTTTGATGCTATTCTTTGTGGAAACAGCTTCAGTAAAGAGATGGAATTTAATTATACTGAATTTAAAAGTGCTTTAAAAAAGGTTCTAACTGTTGCTAGAACAAGTAATGAAGCTAAAAATGGAGCTATTCTAGAGTTTAAAGGAAAGAAATTAACCATATCAGCTTCTTCTGGTAAAGCTAAAATAAATCAAAAGGTTGATATGATAAAAACAGGTGATGACTTTAAGTGCTCTTTAAATATCAAATTCCTTTATGATTTTATAGAAAATTTAAATAATAATGCGTTCATAAAGGGAAACTCTTCATCGGCAATGTTTGAAATTACAGAGACTAATAATCTTTCATACAAATATATCCTGATGCCTCTTGCTCTTAGAGATTAATTCTATTTTAAGGTGGTTATATGATAAAAATTTACAAAAGTCACAATGATATATTAGAAAAAAAACTTTTCTCAATTTCTGAAACTTTAGAAGTGGAGAAGTTGACAGAAAAAAACACCTGGATTCACCTTTCTAATCCTACTGAAGAGGAGATTAGAGTTGTTACAAATAGTTTTGATATTCCAGAAGAGCACATCAGAGCCGCTCTTGACGAGGAGGAAAAGGCCCGTTTAGAGATTGATGATGATATTATCTTAGTTATTATTGACGTCCCTATACATGATGATAACAACCGTTGCTCTTTTACTACGGTTCCTTTAGGAATTATTCTTTTAAAAGATCATATTTTAACTGTATCTACTGTTAAATTAGCTCTTATTGAAGAGTTTATTCAAGGAAGAATCAAAAGTTTCTTTACCTTTAAAAAAACTAGATTCATCCTTCAAATGTTATTTAGAAATTCTACCTATTTCCTGCTTTATCTTAAGCAGATTGGAAGAATTAGTGACAATATTGAAAGACAACTTAAAAATAACCTTAGAAATCAAGAATTGATGTTACTTCTTGAACTAGAAAAAAGTTTGGTTTACTTTACAACCTCGTTAAAATCTAATGAAGCAGTTTTAGAAAGAATGATGAGAACTGAAATTGTAAAAAGATATCCTGACGATTTAGAGCTTCTTGAAGACGTTATTATCGAAACAAAACAGGCTATCGAAATGGCCAATATCTACTCTAGTATTTTAGGAAGTACAAGAGATGCTTTTTCAACTGTTATGTCAAATAACCTAAATATAGTTATGAAAAAACTTACTTCTATAACTATTGTTTTCGCGATTCCTACAGTTGTTTCAGGACTTTGGGGAATGAACGTAGGTGGAGTTCCTTTTGCTACAGATAGCTATGGTTTCTTATGGGTTGTACTAGTTGCAATACTATTTGGAATAGCCATAACTTGGATTTTATTTAAAAAAGAATTATTTTAGATACATAAAAAAACAACTCCGATTTGCAGAGTTGTTTTTTATTTTTATATATTTTATCTTTTTCTTGCTTCTATAACTTTTTGAGCTAAATTATCTTGTAGCTCCTCATACTTTAAAAATCTATATTCAAATCTACCTCTACCTTGAGTTAATGATTTTAAATCTATTGCGTATTTTAAAATTTCACTCTCAGGCACCTCAACTGTTAACAGCTGTTCTGAATAAGCCATCGGCTCCATTCCCAATATTCTTCCTCTCCTTTTGTTCATATCCCCCATAATATCCCCTATATACTCATCAGGAGCTATTATTTGCATTTTTACAATAGGTTCTAACAAAACACACCTAGCTTCTTCCATTCCCTTTCTAAACGCTAATATAGCTGCTTGCTTGAACGAAAGTTCATTGGAATCTACTGGATGATAAGAACCATCGTAAAGAGTTGCTTTTACATTTATAACAGGGTACCCTGCTAATTTACCTTTAGATTTAGCTTCTACCAATCCTTTTTCTACAGCTGGAATATATGTTCTTGGAACAACCCCACCATGAATGTTGTCAAGGAAAGAAAACTCTTCTACACAAGGTTCAAACTTTATAAATACCTCTCCGAATTGTCCTGCTCCTCCCGATTGTTTTTTATGTCTTCCCTGAGCTTCAACAGAATTTTTGATTGTTTCTCTATATGAAACTTCAGGTTCTTTTAATATTGCATTTACACCAAATTTATTCTCCAATTTATTTAAAATAATATTTAGATGTTTTTCTCCCTGTCCACCTATAATAAGTTCTTTAGTTTCAAAGTTTCTATCAATACTAAATGATGGATCCTCATCAGATAATCTCTGTAAAGAACCACTCAACTTATCATCATCCGCTTTTTCTTTTGGAATGATTGACATATATAAGCATGGTTTTGGGAAAGATATAACTTTATATACAACTGGATTTTCCTTGTCACAAAGTGTATCCCCTGTCTGAGCATCCGGAAGTTTTGTTATTGCTCCTATATCTCCTGCTTTTACTTCCTCCGCTAAAATCTGTTTTCCACCTCTAAAAAATGACACCGCACCCACTTTTACTTTTATATTTTTATTTCCTATTAAAATCTCATCATCTTTTTTTAGTACTCCTGAATTAACTTTAAAAAGAGAGATTTTTCCCATATATGGATCCACAATAGTTTTAAAAATAACTGCTGAGAAAAACTCTTTTTCATTTACTTTTCTTTCAACTCTTTTTTCTCCATCTAAAGAGTACCCAATCTTAACTCCACCGTTCATCTCTTGAGGTGTTGGCAGGTAGTTGTATAGCATTTCAAAGAGTGTATGAACTCCTATCGCATTACTAGCAGAACCTATAATTACCGGCACAATCTCTCCACTTATAACTCCGTTATGAAGTCCTGTTCTTATCTCTTCATCTGTAAAATCTTCACCTGCAAAATACTTTTCTAATAATTTTTCATCAGTTTCAGCTATTGCTTCTAATAGAAGATTTCTTACTTCTGTCACATCTATATCTTCAGGAATATCTGCATCTACACATGTTTCTCCATTATAAATACGCCCTTTTAAATCAACTACATTTACAAAACCTTTAAAATCCTCTTCAAATCCGATTGGAATACAAAATGGTGCTACTTTCTTACCAAATTTCTCTTTCATCTCATAAAGAAGTTTCTCATAGTTATGTACACCTTTATTCATCTTGTTTATAAAAATTATTCTTGGTATACCCTCTTCCTCTAACATTCTCCATGCTCTTTCAGTCCCAATCTCAACTCCTGCCGCACCATTCACCACTAAAACTGCTCCTCCTGAAACTGCTAAAGCTGATGACACCTCTCCTGAAAAATCTGAATAACCTGGTGTATCTAAAATATTGTATTTATGTCCTAAATACTCCAGTGGAATAATTGATGTATTTATGGAAAACCCTTGCTTCATTTCCTCTTTATCAAAATCAGATACACTTGTTTGAGAGTCCACACTTCCCATTTTTGGGGTTGTATTAGATATGTATAGCATCGCCTCTACTAAACTACTTTTTCCACTACCACGATGACCCAAAAGAGTTATATTTCTTATTTCACTCATATCATAACTAATCATACTTTATTCCTCCCGGTTTTTAAGAGATTTTTGCATTATTACTTATATAGCTAATAAATTTCAATAAGTCAATAGTAAAATAAAAAAAACCGAGATAAAAATCTCGGTTTTTGAAATAACTATTAGTTCATTTTGTCTACTAAAGACTTTCCAGCTTTGAACTTTACTGTCTTTTTAGCTTCTATTTTGATTTCTTCTCCAGTTTTAGGATTTCTTCCAACTCTCTCAGGTCTTTCAACTACTTCAAATTTTCCCCATCCGATAAAGTTGATTTCTTCTCCAGCTTGTAAAGTTTCCTCTATTGTAACTAGAACTGAATCTAATTTTCTTTCTGCTTCAGCTTTTGAAGTGAATACACCTTTTTCAAATAATACTTTTGCAAATTCTTTTTTTGTCATTATATTTTCCTCCTAAAATGCTTCTATTATTGTAATTAAGTACAGTCATTTATATCATATAAACCAATTAATTTCAAATGTTTTTTAGGTTTTTTTGGATTTTTTTTATATTTTAGTATATAATTAAAACATAGTAAAAGAAAGGGTGATTCAGATATGCTTAAAAAATTAATTTTTTCAGTTTTTGTTCTTGTATTATCTTCGTGCACATCGCTAAGATATAATGTTAATTCATCTAAATATAAATCGGTTTCCCAAAATGATCGGGTTAGATTTATTATTTTACATTACACCGCTCTTAACGATGAACGATCAATAACCGCATTGACAAAAAATAATGTTAGTTCTCATTATTTAGTTACACAAAAAAGAAATGATGATGTTTATTCTATCGTCCCGGATACAAGAAGGTCATGGCATGCTGGCGTTAGCTCTTTTGATGGTTACAAAAATTTAAATGATAACTCTATTGGAATTGAGATTGCTAATTTGGGATATTCAAATGCTAATCGATCAAAAATTAATGATTTAAAAAATGGAGTTGTAGACAGAAATATTTTTTTGCCGTATAACGATGCTCAAATTTTCAAAATTGGAATGTTGTTAAAAGAACTTACTGCAAAATATAAAATTAATCCTAAATATATTTTAGGACATTCTGATGTTGCCCCAACAAGAAAAATGGATCCAGGGCCTAAATTCCCTTGGAAATATTTGCACGACAAATACGGTGTTGGAGCTTGGTATGATACAAAAGATTTCAACCGTTATTACTCACAAACTCTTTTTGAATCATATTCAATTATTGATTTAAAAAAAGAACTTAAAAAATATGGTTATGACGTATCTTTAACTGATACTTGGGATTTAGAGAGTATTAAAACTATCTCTGCTTTCCAAATGCATTTTAGATCTCATAAAATTGATGGTGTCTTTGATTTAGAGACTTTTGCTATACTTAAAGCACTGAATAAAAAATATAAATAATTTTTTTATTGACAAAACAATGTGGATTGTTTTATAATCGCAATATATAAACCAAAATAAAATAGATAAGCTTCAGGGCAGGGTGAGCGTTATGCAATTCCCGACCGGCGGTTATAGTCCGCGAAACCTACGGGTTTGATTTGGTGAAACTCCAAAACCGACAGTATAGTCTGGATGGAAGAAGTATTTTTTTTGTATTTACTTACGCCCGAAGTCTATCTTCGGTTTTTTTTTACGAAAAAATTTGAGGAGGACGTAATAATGGTTAAAACTTATGAAGGAAATTTTACAGGAGAAAATTTAAAGGTTGGTATTGTTTGTGCTAGATTCAATGAATTCATTGTATCAAAGCTTTTAGGTGGAGCAGTTGATGCTCTTAAAAGACATGCTGTTTCAGAGGAGAATATTGATGTTTCTTGGGTTCCAGGAGCTTTTGAAATCCCTCTTATAGCAAAGAAAATGGTAGAGACTAAAAAATATGATGTGGTTATAACTCTTGGTGCAGTTATAAGAGGTGCTACTCCACATTTTGATTATGTTTGTTCTGAAGTATCTAAAGGTGTTGCATCGGTATCACTTGACTCTGGAATCCCTGTAATATTTGGAGTTTTAACAGTTAATTCAATCGAAGAAGCGATTGAAAGAGCTGGTACAAAAGCTGGAAATAAAGGATTTGATGCAGGTCTAGGAGCTATTGAAACTGTTAATCTTATCAGAAGTATTACTGAGGCATAAAAATGCATGAACAGTATATGAGATTAGCCCTAGAAGAAGCTAAGAAAGGAATTGGAGCAGTCAATCCAAATCCCTTAGTTGGAGCTGTTGTTGTTAAAGACAACACTATATTGGCAAAAGGATACCACCAAAAATTTGGTGGTCCCCATGCCGAAGTAAATGCGATTAAAGATGCTGGGAACGTTGAAGGAAGTACCATCTATGTGACACTTGAACCTTGTTCACATTTTGGAAAAACTCCTCCATGTACTCAATTAATTATAAATTCAAAAATTAAAAAATGTGTTATTGCAACTTTAGATCCAAATCCTCTTGTTAGTGGTAGAGGTGTTCAACAGCTTAAAGATGCTGGTATTGAAGTTGTTGTTGGAGTTCTTAAAAAAGAAGCTCAACATTTAAATAAAGTATTCTTTAAATACATACAAAATAAAATTCCATATATATTTATAAAAACAGGAATTACTCTAGATGGAAAAATTGCCACTAAAAACTTTTCATCTAAATGGATTACAAATTCTGTTGCGAGAGAAAAAGTTCAAAAATATAGAAATTTTTTCTCAGGAATACTTGTAGGATCTAACACTGTATTAAAAGATAATCCATCTTTAAAATGTACTAGTCCTAATGGGAGAGATCCTTACAGAATCATCTTTGATAGAAATTTGACTATTACTGAAGAGTATAATATAATTTATAAGAATGAGGATAAAAAAACTATACTTGTTGTTGATGATAGATATTCTAACTCTGAAAAATATAACAATTTAAAAGATAAATATTCTGTAACTTTTATCCATACTTTTAAAGATGAGCCTATCTTAGATATCCTAAAAAAAATTGGAGAATTTGGAATTGACTCTATTTTAGTTGAAGGTGGTAGTCAGATTATCTCTTCATTCTTTAAAGAAAATTTATATGATGGGGGAGAATTTATGATTGCACCTAAGATTCTTGGTGATTCTGAAGCGATTCCATTCATCGATGGTTTCTCTCCAACTTCCATACAGGACTGTCTAAATTTAGAGAATTTAAAAATTAATCTCTATGATAACAATGTCGGATTTGAGTTTTATAAGGAGGATGGATGTTTACCGGTTTAGTTGAAGAGTTAGGTAAAGTTATCTCTATTGATACTACTCATCAGGGAGCTAATATAAAAATTAATTGTAATAAAGTTATTAAAAATGCAAGTATTGGAGATAGTATCGCTACAAACGGTGTCTGTTTAACAGTTACACAGGTTACTTCTAATAGTTTTACTGCCAATATTATGAATGAATCTCTTAATGTTTCAACTTTGAAATTTTTAAAAATAGGAGATATTGTTAATTTGGAAAAATCAGTTACACTTCAATCTTTTCTAGGTGGACACCTAGTTACAGGTGATGTGGATTGTTTTGGAAAAATAGTTTCTATAAAAAATGATGGATTTGCTATTAAATATACAGTTGAAATTCCTGAAGATTTTATGAAATACATTGTTTTTAAAGGAAGAGTTACTTTAGATGGAGCAAGTCTCACTGTAGCAACTTTAACTGAAACAAACTTTACAGTTTCTATTATTCCACACACTCAAGAAAATATAACTCTTGGCTCTAAAAAAGTCGGGGATTTTATTAATGTAGAGACTGATCTTATTGGAAAATATGTTGAAAAGATGCTTTCATCTAAAATTTCAACAAATGAAAAACCCAAAACAGCCCTTTCTAAGAATTTTTTAGCTGAAAATGGATTTTTCTAAATTTTAAGGAGGAAAAATGTTTAATAAAATAGAAGATGCTATAGAAGATTTAAAAAATGGAAAACTTATAGTTGTTGTAGACAATGAAGATAGAGAAAACGAAGGAGACTTAGTTGGAATTGGAGAAAATATCTCTGAAGAAAATATTAACTTCATGATTAAATACGGTCGTGGGCTGGTTTGTGTTCCAATTGAAGAGTCAAGAGGAAAAGAGCTTGGACTTCCACCTATGGTCTTTAACAATAGTGACCACCACCAAACAGCTTTCACAGTATCTGTTGATTCTTTCATTGGTACAACAACTGGAATCTCTGTAGCTGACCGTTTCAATACTATAAAAGATTTAGCTTTTAGAGCTACAAAACCTGAAGACTTTAGAAGACCTGGACATATATTTCCTCTAATAGCAAAAAATGGAGGAGTAATTGAAAGACCTGGACATACTGAGGCCTCAGTTGATCTAGCTAAATTAGCTGGTTTTAAAGGTTGTGGTGTTATTTGTGAAATCATTAAAGAAAATGGAGAGATGGCAAGAGTTCCTGATCTTCTATCATTTTGCAAAGAACATGATTTAAAAATTATTACTATCGAAGAACTTATTACATACAGAAAAACTCATGAATTCCAAACTGAAATGGTTTGTGATGCTCCTTTACCTACTAAACATGGAACTTTTAAAATGGTTGGATTTTCTAATACCATCGACTTTAAAGAGCATGTCGCTCTTGTTTTTGGAGACGTTAAAGATAAGGAGGACGTTCTGGTTAGAGTACACTCTGAATGCTTAACTGGAGATGCTTTTGGGTCTTTAAAATGTGATTGCGGAAGTCAACTTGATAAAGCTCTTGAAAATATTGTAGAAAATGGTTCAGGAGTGCTTTTATACATGAGACAAGAGGGAAGAGGGATTGGTCTTTTAAATAAGATTAAAGCCTATAACTTACAATCTCAAGGTAAGGATACTGTAGAAGCTAATCTTCTTTTAGGATTTGAACCTGATTTGAGAGACTTCGCTGTAGCTGCTCAGATGATTAAGTTATTAGGAATTAAAAGTGTAAATCTTATGACAAACAATCCAAAAAAAATTGATGATCTTGAAAAATATGGAATACATATTTCAAATCGTGTTCACATAGAGTTTCCTGCAAACTCTTGCAACTCTTACTACTTAC
This sequence comes from Cetobacterium sp., assembly GCA_036667395.1. Lineage (GTDB taxonomy): Bacteria > Fusobacteriota > Fusobacteriia > Fusobacteriales > Fusobacteriaceae > Cetobacterium_A. The sequence continues at coordinate 44,007 of JAVWUC010000003.1, forward strand.
AAACTAAAAAAGATAAGATGAATCATTTTTTAAAAATAGATTCTAAATAGATTCAACTAAAAAAGCTTGGACATTTAAATTAAATGCCCAAGCTTTTTTTAATCTTTTAAATCTTCTAAAACCATTAAATAATAATCTATATCTTTGTTTAAAGCGGTTTTTTCACTTTTTGAATAATCGCCCCTATTAATTTTATCTCTCAATTCCTGAAACTGATTTTCTAACTCTTGCCTTTCTTGCTCTTTAAACGGTTTAGAAACTAGCTTATAAAAATCACTTTGACAACTTTTATACTCCCCTCTGACCCCTAAAGATATACATCCAGAAAATAATATCATAATTGAGAATAGAAGATATTTTTTCATAGTTATTACCTCTTTTTAGTTTCATCTGTAAAAAATATTAAAAAATTATATATATCTTTGGAAATATACTCCCAAGTATGATACTCATTTTCGTATATTTTTCCTCTAAAATCTAAATTATATTTTTTAGCTCTACCAACAACATCTAGCCATTGCTGAAACATCAAGTATGGTTTCTTATCCTCAGATCCAACACTTAGATAAAACTTTTTATTTTTAAATTTATTGGAATCCATTTTTTTTATCATGCTATACGGATCATTTTTTAATATCTTATAACCCCATGGGCTAAAGACTTTAACAAAATGTGCCTTATTTACATCATTAAATAAAAATCTTGGGACATACAAATATCTAAAAATTCTCATTACTCTTCTATTGATACTCATTCTTATAAGACTAATCGCCCCTGAAAAACTTCCTACAACATCATAAGAATCTAGATTTTTCAATCCTATTTTTAAGGCTCCATAGCCGCCCATAGAGAACCCACCAATCCCTTTCGGTGAATCAGGATATTTTTCTTTTATCAGAGTTGTTAAGTTCTTTGAAAAAAACTCTTCATATCTGTGATTATCATCTTTATAAAAGTTGGTATACCAACTTTCACCACGATAACCAGAATCTGGAAGAATAAAGATTATATCCTCTACTCTTCCCTTTTCTTTTAATGTTAAATAATTTTCTCTAAGCTTTGCTTTGTGTATCCAATCTTCAGCTTTATCTCTTATTCCATGACATAGAACTAAACACAAAGGTGTTCCTTTCAACTCTCTTGGTTTTAAGACTAAATATCTCATAACTTCATCTGTGTATATACTTTTATAAAATTTTTCTTCTAAAACTAATCGTTCATCCAACTGTTCTTCTGAAAAATCTAAATATTTCACTTTTTTTTCAGGAATTTTTTCAACCTCTGAAAAATTTAAGACTCTTTTTAATTTTCTGTTTAACTTAAAATTATATGGATACGTCACAAAGTAAAATATTATTGCAAGAACTACTAGAAAAACTAGCATCTTAATTATCATGTCTCCGCCTTCTTAAGAATTAAAATTCTGCATTGTTAGGAGTTCTTGGGAATGGTATTACGTCTCTTATGTTCGTAATTCCTGTTATGTACATCAACATTCTTTCAAATCCTAATCCATATCCTGAGTGTGGGAAGCTTCCAAATCTTCTTAAATCTAAATAGAATCCATAATCTTCCTTATTTAATCCTACCTCAGCCATTCTTCTCTCTAAAATTTCGATATCGTCTTCTCTTTGAGATCCACCTATTATTTCACCTATTCCCGGTGCTAATAAATCCATTGCTCTTACAGTCTTTTCGTCTTGACTAAGTTTCATATAGAAAGCTTTTATCTCTTTTGGATAGTCTGTTACGAATACTGGTCTTTTGAAATGCTCTTCTGATAAGTATCTCTCGTGCTCACTTTGAAGGTCAATTCCCCATGAAACTGGATAGTCAAACTTTTTATCTGCTTTTAATAATATATCAATAGCTTCTGTATAAGTAACCTTTCCAAAATCACTATTTAAAACAAGATTTAACTTGTCATATAATCCTTTTTCTATAAACTGGTTAAAGAATTCCATCTCTTCAGGACACTCATCCATAACATATTTTATGATATATTTAACCATCGCCTCAGCTAACTCCATGTTAGCCTCTAAATCAGCAAATGCTATTTCTGGCTCTATCATCCAGAACTCAGCAGCATGTCTTGAAGTGTTTGATTGCTCAGCTCTAAAAGTTGGTCCAAATGTATATATGTTTCTAAATGCAGAACAATAAGTTTCTCCATTCAATTGTCCACTTACAGTTAGGTTAGTCTCTTTTCCAAAGAAATCTTTAGATGTGTCTACTTTTCCTTCAGCTGTTTTTGGTACATTGTTTAAATCTAAAGTTGTAACTCTAAACATCTCTCCTGCACCTTCACAGTCAGATCCTGTTATTATTGGAGTATGAGTGTAAACAAATCCGTTCTCTTGGAAGAATTTATGTATAGCATAAGCTAATACTGATCTAACTCTAAATACTGCAGAGAATGTGTTTGTTCTTGGTCTTAAATGAGCTATAGTTCTTAAAAACTCAAATGAATGTCTTTTATTTTGTAATGGATAATCTAAATCCGCTTTTTGGAATATTTCTATCTCTTTAGCTTGAATTTCAAATGTTTGTCCAGCACCTAAAGATTTTATAACTTTTCCTTTTACGATAATAGAAGATGATATTGAAAGTCTTGAAACTTCATCAAAATTTTCTAAATTTGTATCAAATACGATTTGAACTCCTTTGAAAAAACTTCCATCATTAAGCTCTATAAATCCAAAGTTTTTCTGTGATCTTATTTTTTTTACCCATCCAGATAGCACTACTTCTGTTTCTAAATACTTTTCTGTTTCTCTATAAAGAGACTTTACTACTTGTTTCATTATTTGGTGGCCCCCTATATCATTTTATTTTCGTCTACAATTTCTATAGAATCTAATTTTTGTTTAACTTGTGCTTTAAATTGCTCTAAATACATCTTTCTATACCTAGCTCTTTCAAGCTGTTCTTCTGGTGTTAACTCTCTTTTCCTTGCCATAGCTGAAAAATAGTTTACCATTTCTATGATGTCTTTCATTTCCATTTGTTTCCTCCAAACTATATTATAATATAGCCTTATTAAACTTTTAGGGTAATTATACCGTTTATTTAACTTTTTGTCAATTTGGTTGTATTTTTACTAGAAAAATTGATATAATTCAAATAGCTAAAATTTAAAAGGAGTTGAAATTTTTAATGAATTTTTTTGAACCTATACCAAAATCAAATTTTACTGTGACTGTTGATATACCCGGTTCTAAATCTATTACTAATCGTGCACTTATTCTTTCAGCTCTTTCTGGAGAAACTGTTTTTTTAAAAAACATACTTTTGAGTGACGATACAATATATATGATAGAAGCTTTAAAACAGCTTGGTAATACTATAGATTTAAATAAAGAGAAGAAAACTCTAAAAATTTCTGGGAATAAAAATCCTCAATTCAAAGATCTTAAACTATATGTTGGAAATGCTGGGACAGCTATGAGATTTCTAGCTTCTTACTTGGCAACAGGATCTGGAAATGCCATCCTATATGGAAATGAACGGATGAATGAAAGACCTATCAAAGATCTAGTGGATTCTTTGGCACAGCTAGGTGTTAACGTTAGATATTTAGAAAAAATTGGATACCCGCCGATTGAAATCCAAGCTTTTGGTGTTGACTGCCCTTTTGTAGAAATTGATGGGAGTAAAAGTAGTCAATATATTTCATCGATACTTATGGCTGCACCTAATTTTAAAAAATCTATTGAAATTAAGTTTGTCGGAAGAATTGTTTCTAAACCATACATTGATATGACTTTATCTATGATGAGAGATTTTGGGGCCCAATTTGAAAAAAAAGAAGATAGTGTTCTTATACATCCTTCTAATTACAAAATTGATACCTACACTATTGAAGGAGATATGTCTTCTGCATCTTATTTTCTAGCCATGGCTTTAATCTCTAATTCTAAAGTCACTCTAAACAATTTTTTTAAAAATAGTATTCAAGGAGACTCAAAATTTTTAGATGTACTTGTAAAAATGGGATTAAAAATCTTAGATTTTTCAGAAACTTCAATCACTATTAAAGGAATAGAGCGATATTCTGGAATAGAACTTAGTATGAACGATATCCCTGATGTTGCACAGACACTCGCAGCAGTTGCTCTTTTTGCTGAAACTCCAACAAAAGTTTGGGATGTTGAAAATATGAGAATCAAAGAAACCGATCGTATTGCCGCTTTAAAAAATGAAATTTTAAAATTAAATGGTAGCTTTTTAGAATTCCAAGACGGGTTTGAAATTATTCCAAAACCTCTAGATAACTATATTGGCAGTAGTTTAGAAACGTATGATGACCACCGAATGGCTATGTCTTTATCACTGATTGGACTCAGAGTTCCAAACATAAAGATATTAAATCCTGAATGTGTTTCTAAAACATTCCCTAACTTTTTCAACGAATTCTCTAAAATTTACGGGGAGGATTTTAAATGAAAAGATATTTAAATATAATTTCTATTTTTTTCTGTATTTTCTTTCTTTCTTTTTCAAACGAATCCTATGAAGATTTAGAGATACAGAAGTTAAAAAATCAGATAAAAAAATTGGAAAAAGAGATTAAAAATTTGGAAAAACAAAAAGTTGAAAAATTTAAAAAATCAACAAACCAACCCAAAATAGGTCTAGTTTTAAGTGGTGGTGGAGCTAAGGGCTTTGCACATATAGGTGTTTTAAAAGCTTTAGAAAAAAATAATATCAAAGTTGATTACATCACAGGAACTAGTATGGGGGCTTTAATTGGAGCACTCTACTCTGTTGGATACTCCCCTGATCAAATTGAAAAATTAGTCCTAGATATTAATTGGCAAGATACCTTTAATGACAGTCCCAATCAAGCTGATATTTCGATTGATCAAAGGTCACTTATGAAAAACTACAATCTTTCTTTAAAATATGACGACTCTTTAAACTTTGCACTGCCAAAGGGCTTAAAGAATACTCAAAGAATATATCTAACACTTAAAAATTTGCTTTGGAATGCTGAAAATATAAAAGATTTTAACAAGCTTCCAATTCCTATTCAAATAATTGCTACTGATCTTAATACTGGAAAATCTAAAGCTTTTAATAGTGGAGACTTAGCTAAAGTTATTACCGCTAGTATCTCTATCCCCACTATATTTGATCCGGTTAAAATTGGTGATACCTACTATGTTGATGGATTATTATCTCGTAATCTACCTGTTGAAGATGCTTTTGATCTTGGAGCAGACGTTGTTATTGGAGTTGATGTAGGAACATCTCTTCAAAAAAAAGATGATTATGATATTCTTAGTGTTGCCGATCAAATTGTTGCTATTCAGAGTACAAGCTCTACAAAACAACAAAGAGATCTCGCTACAATATTAATAACTCCAGATGTTTCTAAATTTAAAACCACAGATTTTAAAGATTTTAAAGAGATTGAACTTTCAGGAGAAGCTGCTGCAGAAAAAGAGATTTCTAAAATTTTAGCTTTTGGCCCCGATAAACTTTCTAATTCTAAAAGACAAAATTTTAAGAAAAACTTTACACTACAAAAGGTTTCTATATCAACTCAATCTCAAAATCCGAATCACAAGGAGATTGTAAAAACTGTATTTTCTGATTCTATAGGAAAAAATATAAGTCCTGACAATTTAGAAGATTTAATGTTAAAAACTTATAGTTTAAACTTTGTAAATAAAATTTATTACACCTTTAATGAGAATACTCTAAATCTGCAGATAGAGGAAAATCCAACCAATGTTATAGGTTTAGGTTTTGATTACCAAACAGATTATGGAACAACTTTTTCTATTGGAACTGATATTAGCTCTTCTGGAAAAATTGGAAGTCTTTCAACTATTGAAGCTACTTTTGGAGATTATTTAGGCCTTGATTTAAAAAACTTCTCTTACTATGGTGTATCTAATAAAATTGGTATTTTAACTAGTTTAAGCTATAATGAAAATCCGTTTTTTGTTTACCATAACAAAGATAAAATTGGAAGTTATAAGAGCAGTGTTGTAAAGCTAGAAGGTGCTTTTGTCACTCAATATTCAAATCTATTTTTATTATCATACGGAGCTTCTTTGAACTATAGCACTTTAGACTCTGAAATAAAAAGTATTTTTGACTCTGAAGTTGAGTACTCTAAAAGCTATGGAGATGTTTTTTTCAACATAAACTGGGATAAAACAAACTCAGTATCTTTCCCAACTAGTGGTTTTAAAGGTGATTTATATCAAAGATGGGGTGGAAACTTAGGTAAGGATAATCTTAATTTCCTACTTTCTAGTTATCTTGTATCAGGTTATATCCCTATTACTTCTAATACAAGTTTTACATCTAAACTTTTTGGTGGAAATGTTAGTGGAGAGGATGTACTTCCAGATAAATATATAAAACTTGGTGGAATTTCGGATAATCTATCACAAAATGAATTTTCTTTTAATGGATATCATTTTCAAGAAAAATATCTTTCTTCACTTTTTGGAGTTAGCTTAGGTATACAACATAAACTTATAGAAAATCTGTATCTCAGTTTAAATTGGGACATAGCTACATATAAGTATTTAGATGAGAACTTTAACGATCAACGAGATGTCGTTCTTTGGAAGGATTATTCTCAAGGTACTGGTCTTGGTTTAAACTACCAAAGTTTAATTGGACCTATCAAATTCAATATATCTAAAGCCCAAAATTCTCATGACTATCTTTTCCAATTCAGTGTTGGATATAAATTTGATTAAAAAAAGAGCATCCTAAATTATTAGGGTGCTCTTTACATTTAAACTATTTGCTAGTTTTTCTAAATTTTCTAACTCCTCTTGTGAAGGTGTTTTTAACTTTTCTATTTTATCTGCTCTAACTCCAAATGGTCTATACTTTATAATCTTATATCTTATAGGTCTATTCGAAATTATTTTAGAAACATTTTCTACCGTTAATCTGTTGTTTAAAAGATCTTTTACAACAACTGTTCTCACTTCAAAAAGTTTATCTATACTCTCTAAGTAGATCAAATTTTTTATTACATTTTCATTGCTAACTCCAGTAAGTTCTATGTGCTCTTTAAGATCCCAGGCCTTAACATCCAACATAAATGCATCTGTTACCTCTACAAACTCTTTGTAAATCTCCAATTGAAAATCTACTCCACCATTTGTATCTACAAAACAAGTTAAATGTGGCCACAACTCCTTAACCCTTTTAAATAGAAGAGTTATAAATTCAAAACTTAAAGAACTTTCTCCACCACTTACAGTTATTCCTTTTATAAAAAATTTCACCTTATCAATCTCTTTTATAACATCTTCCACAGAATATTCTAATGTTTTAGGTGATGAATCTATTGAGCAATTTTTTATGCATTGATCACACTCACAACATCTTTCTTTATCCCATTTTATAATCCCATCAACTCTTTCTAAAGCTCCAGATTCACAAAATTCAATACATCTTCCACAATGAATACAAGCTTTTATAGTTTCTGGATTGTGACAATACTCACAATTGAAATTACATTTTTGAAAGAATATAGCCATTCTATTTCCAGGACCATCAACATTTGAAAATTTTATTATCCTATTAATTCTAGCTTTCAATGACATACTACTCGCTTCTTAACTTTCTTGCCAGTGCTTTTGCATTATCTCTAGCACCTTTTCCTAAAATCGTTGTATCCCTTAAAACTTGCTCACCTTTATCTAGTTTTTCCATTTCAGATTTTTTCACAAGATATCCTGTAACTCTAATTACATCACATTCGTTGCTATATAAAGAGAAAAATCTCATATTATTCTGGAAAGCCCCTTTTATTATATCTAAAATTGCCTCAGGATTACTTTTGAATGTTTCATCAAAAACAAATATATCTCCAATACCGCTTGGACAGTATTGGTGGAATGGAGCTGATTGAATGATATGGTTAAACATCTCTGGCTCTTCTCCAACTGGTATTCTACAACCTGGACTTTCATTTCTATCAGTATCGATACCTACTTGTGAATGTAAAAGATGTGTATTTCCAAAAAATTCTCCTGCATATTCAGTTTTATGTCCTTTTACAATCTCAGACATTTTTTGTACAATCTCTAATCCTAATTTATTAGCTTTTTCTGAATATCCAAATCTATCCTCTTGTACTTCTGCACCTAATAAATTATTTACACATTCTGCAAGACCTACAAATCCAAATAGACCTGTGAACTTTTCTTTCTCTAAAAGTCCCTCTTTTATTAAGAAGCTACTCTCATAAAATCCACTTTCTTCTATTATGAACTTTGATCTTTCATCTATATATGCTAGCATCTCTTTAGAAACTTCAGGTAAAATTTTCTCTAAAAATTCCTCTTTCGAAGTTGCAAGTTTTGATAATCCACCAAGTCTAACTCTAACTAAAGTGTTTGCTCCACCTCCAACTTTTAGTCCATTGTAACAACTTACAATTCCATATTCACCTTTAAAATCGTCTCTAAATATTTTATCATTTGCAAAACTTGGTTTAGCAGTTACTAAAGCTGTTTGAATAGCTTCAACTGCTAATTTTTCAGTTGTTTCATCATTATACTTTATTGTTAAATTGGGAGTTGGTAATTCTAACTCTCTCATAGCTTTTAATATTAAAAATCCTGCCTTTGTTTCTCTTGGCCCTATATTAGCATGACAAAAAGAATCTGTTATAGTTGAATCTACATGTTTTAAAAAAAGTTTTATTGCTAGATAAGCTTCAGATTCATCTTTTATAAAAGGCTCTAATAGGTAGTCTATATTCCCTAAATAAACTGGCATTGTAGTTATAGAAGGAACGTGCTTATAAAGTATTAATAGTGCGTGAACTGCCTCCCATAAATTCGTTGGCTTCTCTATATTTAAAAATTTACTTCCTTGTTCCATAAATTTTTCGTAATCTGGAACAATATATCTTGGTCTATAAGGAGCATTCCCTTCAAACAAATCGCATATAATACCATCTTTAATGTATTTTTTTAAACTTTCACTTTTATTTAAAACTTCTATGCTTCCTTCAGCTAATCTTGCTAAAGCAACAACTTTCTGTTCAAAAGTTATGTTTTGACTCTTAATTGTTTCTAATATCATTTTTTCTCCCCTTAAAACAAAATATAAATTTCACTTATTATATTCGTTTTTCACCATTTTTGTCAACTTTTATTATACTCTTCTAGAAAAGTTAGAACTTTTTTCTTTATTCTTTGAATTGAATTATCCACAGCTTTTGGATCTTTATTCAAATTACTTGCTATTTCTAGATATCCATATCCTTTTGTCATCTCGGAGAAAACCTCTTTTTCCAATCCACTTAAACTCTCTTTTAAAAAATTATTCAATAATTTTACGAGTTCTTTTCCTAACATTATCTGTTCCGGAGTGTAATATTTTAAAGATGGACTGCTATATCTTATAACGTCTTCTAAATCAGAATATCCATCTCCTTGGATTGCAATGTTCAAATTCCTATTTTTTTCAGAATTATAATTTTTTACTGCTGTTATTATCTGTCTTTTTATACAAAGTGATGCAAAGGTGCTAAAACAGGCACTTTTATTCTCATCAAAAGATTTTATAGCCTTCATAAGTCCTATCATTCCCTCTTGAACTAAATCGTCTCTGTCCGCTCCTTTTAGAAATAAATTTTTATTTCTCATGTAAATAAGGTTTTTGTACTCTGTTACAATTTTTTCCATAGACTCAACATCACCTTGTTTTGCTAGCAAAACATCCTCTTTATTAATCATCAGTGCCCCCTTGTACTAAAAATTAATTTTTATTCTTGCTATTTTCATATTCATCCTCATATATTTTATATACTATTTATATCAAAAAAAAGCAATTATTATTTACATATAAACCTTTCTTTTTTTTTCATTTTAATGTACAATTGAGACAATTAGCAGTTTATTTTTTTATTTAGGAGGGGTTAATGAAAACCGATATACAAATCGCACAAGAAGCAAACCTATTAAAAATTTCTGAAATAGCATCTAAGCTAAATATTTCAGAGGATTATTTTGATGTTTATGGTAAGTACAAAGCAAAATTGAATCTTTCCCTTTTAGATCATCTCTCAAATAAAGATGATGGTAAACTCGTTCTTGTTACCGCTATTACGCCAACTCCTGCTGGAGAAGGAAAATCTACTGTTACTGTTGGTTTAACGCAAGCTTTAAATAGACTTGGAAAATCATCTGTTGCGGCACTTAGAGAGCCTTCATTGGGACCTGTTTTTGGTATGAAGGGGGGAGCTACTGGTGGTGGATTTGCACAAGTTGTTCCTATGGAAGATATCAACCTTCACTTTACAGGGGATTTTCATGCTATCGGTGTAGCTCACAACCTTGTATCAGCTTGTATTGACAATCATATAACTCAAGGAAATACTCTAGGTATTGACAATACTAAAATCACTTGGAAAAGAGTTGTAGATATGAATGATCGTAACCTTAGAAGTATTGTTGTTGGTCTTGGAGGAAAAGCCAATGGGTACCCTAGACAAGACTCTTTCCAAATTACTGTAGCATCAGAAATAATGGCTACACTTTGCCTTTCTAACTCTTTAAAAGAGCTAAAGGAAAACATTGGAAATATGGTTTTTGGATATGACTATAACGATAAACCTCTTACAATAAATGATTTAAAAATTTCTGGTGCTGTGACTGCACTTTTAAAAGAAGCTATCAAACCTAATTTAGTTCAAACTTTAGAGAATACTCCTGTTATTATACACGGTGGTCCTTTTGCTAATATTGCTCACGGATGTAACTCTTTACTTGCGACTAAACTAGCTCTTAAACTTTCAGATGTCGCAATAACTGAAGCTGGTTTTGCTGCTGATCTTGGAGCTGAAAAGTTTTTAGATATAAAATGTAGAAAAGGTAACTTAAAGCCTAACTGTGTTGTTATTGTTGCAACTGTTAGAGCTCTTAAACACCACGGTGGAGCTAAAATTTTAAATGAAGAAAATTTAGATGCACTTCAAGCTGGGCTTGCTAATCTTGATAAGCATATTGAAAATATTAAAAAATTTAATCTTCCTGTTGTTGTAGCTATCAATAAATTTGTTACAGATACAGATGCTGAGATTCAAATGATTAAAACTCATTGTGAAAAACAAGATGCTCCTGTTGCTCTTTGTGAAGTTTGGGCAAAAGGTGGAGAAGGTGGAGAAGAGTTAGCTAAAATAGTTATTGAGAAATTGGATGAAAATAGAGATAACTACACTCCTCTTTATGATTTAGAACTCCCTATCAAGGATAAGATTAATAAAATTTGTAAGGAGATATATGGAGCAGACGGTGTTACATTCTCTGCTGGAGCTAACAAAACAATTAAAAGACTTGAAGAGCTTGGTTATGGTGCTCTTCCTATATGCATGTCAAAAACTCAAAAATCTATTTCTGATAAAGCTAATCTTTTAGGAAGACCTACTGGATTCACTGTTGAAATCGATACAATTAAGCTTGCTGCTGGAGCTGGATTTATAATAGCTATGGCTGGTGGAATCATCGATATGCCAGGATTACCTAAGGTTCCTGCTGCTGAACTTATTGACATCGATGAAAATGGAACTATAACTGGCCTATTTTAAATTTTTATCCCTCACTTTATTTTAAGTGAGGGTTTTTTATTTCTGTAAAATATAGTATAATACATTATAAAATACTATTACATCAAGGGGGAATTATGAAAGTTGGTAAACTTACAATTTCAGATTTAAAAGAATTAGTTTTCAATAATATCCAAAACAATAATGATTGTGTTATCTCTTCTGGTGAAATCGGAAGTGATTGTGCAGCTATTGAAGTGGATGAGAAAGTTATCTACCTATCCACGGACCCTATAACTGGAACAAACAGTGGTCTAGGTAAATTAGCTATCAACATCAACTGCAATGACATTGCTACAGAGGGTGTTTCACCCGTTGGTATTATGTTAACAATTTTAGCTCCCCCACATGTTAAAAAAAATGAGATTGCCGAAATTATGAAAGAAGCCCAAGAGGAAGCGAATAAAATTGGTGTCACTATCATTGGTGGTCATACTGAGATTACTGCTGCTGTAAATAAAACTATCATCTCTGCTACCTCTATTGGGATTGGAGATAAAAAGGATTTCAAGTCTAAGACAAAAGTGGTTCCTGGAGATAGAATTATTATAACCAAAGGTGTTGGAATTGAAGGAACTGGAATTATTGCCTTTGAAAAAGAGGAAGAACTTTTAGAAACTTTTGATAGTGAAATTATTGAAAACGCTAAAAATCTTTTAGATTTTACAAGTGTTGTTAAGGATGGAATTATTGCTAATAAATTTGCTAAGGGTATGCATGATGTAACTGAGGGTGGTTTACTTGGTGCTATCTGGGAATCAAGTTGTTTTTATGGCTTAGGAGTAAAAATTTATTTTAATGATATTTTTATTCAAGATTCGATAAAAACTATTTGTAAATATTTTAAAATTGATCCTCTGAGACTTATTTCTAGCGGAACTATGCTTATTGTTACTTCGGAAGAAAATTCACATCTACTTATAAGTGAACTGAAGAAGAACAATATTGAAGCCTTCGATATTGGCGTGTTCACTGATTCTGAGGAAAAAATCCTTATTAAAGGGGAGAAACACACTTTAATTGAACCCCCAGAAAGTGATGAACTTTATAAAGTAGTATAATATTATAGTTAGGAGATGTTTATATTGAATATAAAACAAAGAGTTATAGGACTTTTAAGTGAAGTTGAAAAAGGAAAATATTCAAACATTCTATTGAACGAATATTTTTCAAAAAATAATCTAGGTAGAGGAGAAAGAGGATTTATTACTGAAGTTTTTTATGGTGTAATTAGAAACGAAATCTACTTAAACTATCAACTACAAAAAAGAACTAAATCTATAAAAAAAGATTGGATTAAAAACCTTTTAAAAATTTCTATATACCAAGCTACATTTATGGATAGCGATGAAAAAGGTATTGCTTGGGAAGCTACTGAACTTGCTAAAAAGAAATTTGGAGCACCTGTAGGGAAGTTTGTAAACGGAGTTATAAGAAGCTATCTAAGAGAAAAGGATGAGGAGATTAAAGCTTTAAAAGCTGAAGATAAACTTGATATTCTTTACTCTTATCCAAGATGGTTCTATGATAAAATAAAAAAAGAGTACGGTACTGAGACTGAAAACCTTTTAATCTCTCTAAAAAAAATACCATACATGAGCGTTAGAGTTAACAGATTAAAATATACTGAAGTTGAATTTGAAGAGCTACTAAAATCTATGAGAATAGAGATTATAAAAAAAGTGGATTCTGTTTACTATATCGATTCAGGAATTGTTCTTCATACTGATGAGTTTAAAGATGGTAAAATTATAGCTCAAGATGGATCTTCATACTTAGCAGCTAAAATTTTAAATCCATTACCTGGAGAAAAAGTTGTAGATACTTGTAGTGCTCCTGGAAGTAAAACTGCTGTACTTGCTGAACTTATGCACAACGAAGGGGAGATCTTCGCACTAGATATTCACCAGCACAAGATCAAACTTATTGAAGAGAACCTTAAAAAATTAGGTGTTACTATTGTAAAACCTATCAAATTAGATGCCCGTAAACTTAAAGAGCAAGGACAAAAGTTTGATAAAATCTTAGTTGATGCTCCTTGTAGTGGATATGGTGTTCTAAGAAAAAAACCTGAAGCTCTATATAATAAAAATATGGTTAATGTTAAAGAACTTTCAGAGTTACAGTATGAAATTTTAGAAGCTTCAGCTTTCTCTTTAAAAGTTGAAGGAGAACTTGTATATAGTACATGTACGATATTCTCAGAAGAAAATACAGATAATATCAAGAAATTTTTAGATAACCATAAGAATTTCTCTGTTACAAAATTTGAAATTCCTTCAAATATAAATGGTAGATTTGATTCTATCGGTGGATTTTTAATCGATTACACAGAAGAAATTTTAGATAATTTTTATATAATTAAACTTAGAAAGGATTTTGAATAATGTTAGATGAATTAAAGGATGCTAACGAATATATTGTTAGCAAAATAAAAGAAACAGATACCTTAATACTAGAGATGGAAGCTTTCGCCTTAGAGCACAATGTGCCTATCGTAACTAAAGAGGTAGCTGAATACCTTAAGTTTCTTGTAGAGAGCCATAACTTTAAAAATATTTTAGAGATTGGAACTGCTATTGGATACTCAGGAACTATCATGGGAAGAGTTGCTAAAGCCAATGGTGGAAAATTGACAACTATCGAAATCGATGAGATTAGATACCAACAAGCTCTTGAAAACTTTAAAAAGGCTGGACTTGAGAACAATATCAACGCTATCTTAGGTGATGGAGTTGAAGAGGTAAAAAAACTTGATGAAAAGTTTGATTTTATTTTTATAGATGCTTCTAAAGGTCATTACATGGAATTTTTCAATGACTCTTTTGAAAGATTATCAGATAATGGTATAATTTTTATAGATAACATCATGTTTAGAGGATATCTATATAAAGAATATCCAAAAAGATTTAAAACAATAGTTAGAAGACTAAATGAATTTATTGATTACTTATATGCTCACCACAATTTTGTCCTGCTTCCTTTTGGGGATGGAATTGGTCTTGTTAAACACAATTAATTTTTGGAGGTATTTTAATGAAAATTAAAACTTTTCCTCTAGGTGGCTACATGACTAACTGCTACTTAGTTTGGAATGAAAATAATGAAGCTTCTCTTTTCGACTGTAGTGATTCTAGATTACAAGGGGTTGTTTCTTTTATTAAAGAGCATAACCTTGAACTAAAAAATGTTATTTTGACACACGGTCATGGAGACCATATCGGCGGAATCAATGAGATTATGAGATTGTTTCCAAATGCAACTCTTTACATTGGAAAAGAGGAAGAGAAATTTTTAACAGATGCTTCTTTAAATCTATCTTATGCAATTCAAGGGTATGATTTTATTTATACTGGTAAATTTACTCCTATCAAAGAAGGAGATTCTATTTTTGGTTTTGAAGTGATTGATACTCCCGGACACACTATAGGTTCTAAATGCTTCTACAACAGTGATGCCAAAATTATGATTTCTGGTGACACACTTTTTAGAAGAAGTTATGGTAGATTCGATCTACCAACTGGTAATTTATCACAATTACAAAGAAGTTTAAAAAAGATTTGTGAGAACTATCCCGAAGATACTATAGTATACAGTGGCCATTCTGAACCTACAACATTAGGTGAAGAAAGAAGAGTATTAAAATCCCAAGGAATGTTTTAGGAGGCTTTGATATGAAAAATAAAATTTATGATGTTATTGTTATTGGTGGTGGACCTGCAGGATTAACTTCAGCTCTTTATGCTGGAAGATCTCGTCTATCTGTTCTTGTTATTGAGAAACCTGAAGTAGGAAGTCTACTTATGGCCCACAAAATAGAGAACTATCCAGGTATTCCTGGTTCTCCAACAGGAAAAGAGGTACAAACTCTTATGAAAAAACAAACTTTAGATTTTAACGTTACATACGTTAATGCTACATTTTTAGGGTTTGATTTTACAGGAGAAACTAAAATTGTTAAAACTGATGAGGATAACTTCAGAGGAAAATCTATTATAATAGCGACTGGTTGGGCTAAAAACGAAAGTAAGAAGCTTCCAGGTGAAAATGAGTACCTTGGAAAAGGTGTTTCTTATTGTGCTACTTGTGATGGAGCTTTTACTAGAAACATGACTGTTTCACTTTTTGGTAGAGGGGAAGAGATTGCTGAAGAGGCTCTATTTTTAACAAAATACTCAAAAGAGATCAATATCTTTATTACGGATGAGTGTCACCACTGTGATGAGTCTGTTATGAACATATTAAAATCTAATGAAAAGGTTAAAATATTCTACTCATCTAAACTTTTAGAGATAAAAGGTGAGGAGTTTGTTGAAGAGGTTGTTGTTTCTCATAAAGGTGAAACTCAAACATTTAAATCACAGTTTGCTTTCTTATATTTAGGAACAAAATCTTTAACTGAGCTTTACAGTGAAGTTGCATCTCTTGATCCACAAGGATATATTATTACAAACGATCATATGCAAACCTCTGTAGATGGTGTTTTTGCAGCAGGAGATGTCAGATCTAAAATAGTACGTCAAGTTACTACAGCGACTTCTGATGGAACTATAGCAGCTTTAGAAGCTATCAAATATGTTCTAAAGAAAGCTCACCAAAAATAATCCCTCATTGATGGGAAATAAAAAAGCTACTTTATCTTTTGATAAAGTAGCTTTTTTTACTTCGTATAATTATAGTCTAAATAACATATCTTCATAAGTTGGTACAGGCCAAATCTTTTTCTCTACTTGATGCTCTAAAAGATCAATTATATCTCTTAAACATTTTAATATTGGTATTATATGCTCATTTAAATAAACGACCCTGTTATATAGCCCTTCAACTTCATTTGCAACCACCAGTTGCGATTCTAACTGAGCTAAGAAATCTTTTAAACGATTTTTTCCAGCTAAAAGCTTAATTAAGTGAGCCTTATCTGCAAATAAGAATTCATCGTGACCTAGCACCTCTTTTATTGAAATAATGCTATTTGAAATTTTTGATGCATATTCCATTATAGCTGGATATATCTCATTTCTCGCTATTCTAATCATTGAGCTTCCCTCTATATTTATCTGCTTTATATAACGCTCACAATAAACAGAATATCTCGCTTCAAGCTCTTCTGGACTAAGTACTTCAGCCTTAGAAAAAAGATCTATTATTTCAGGTTCTTTATAAACTTTTAAGCCTTCCATTGTATTCTTTAAATTTTTTAATCCTCTTTTTTCTGCTTCTTTTTTCCACACATCATCATATCCATTTCCATTAAATATGATTCTTTTGTGTTTTTCATATCTATCCTTTATCAATTCTATTATATCTTTATTTATACTCTCAGATGAGCTTTTCTCCAATATTTCCACATACTCTTTAATCACAGTTCCTACAATTGTATTTATTATGAAAGTAGGTGTTGAAGCAGAAGCACTTGAACCTGGCATTCTAAACTCAAATTTATTTCCTGTGAATGCAAATGGTGACGTTCTATTTCTATCAGAAATATCTTTTGGAATCTTTGTGAAATTTTTAACTCCAAATTTCATATCTTCCTTTGATCCATTTACAGAAACAATATTTTTTAAGTTTTTCAATATATCTTCTAGTTCTTCACCTATAAAAACAGATATTATAGCTGGCGGTGCTTCGTGTCCTCCTAATCTATGATCATTTCCTGGTGTTGCACATGAGGCTCTAAGAACATCTGAGTATCTATCTATTCCCTCTAATATAGCCATCATAAAAACTAAAAATTGAAGATTATCTTTTGAAAGTGATGATGGATCCAATAAATTTTCTCCTAAATCCGTTGAAAGCGACCAGTTACAATGTTTCCCTGAGCCATTTACTCCTTTGAAAGGCTTTTCATGTAATAGTGCACTCAGCTCATGTCTATCAGCAACTTTTTTTATTATATCCATAGTCAACTGATTCTGATCTACCGCCACATTTGCTGTTGTAAACATAAGTGCTATTTCAAATTGATTTGGTGCCACCTCATTATGTTTTGTTTTTGCCATTATCCCTATTTTCCATAATTCTTTATCTACTTCACTCATTACTCTTTCAACTTTTTCCTTGATACTTCCATAGTAGTGATCATTTAACTCTTGCCCTTTTGGTGGCAATGACCCAAAAATTGTTCTACCTGAAAGCATCAAGTCTTGACGCTTCTCTAGAAACTTCTTATCTATTAAGAAATACTCCTGCTCAATTCCCAGTGTATTGTTGATAGATTTCACATTAGATTTAGGATCTAAAATATTTTTTAATTTCAAAGTTTGTTCTGATATAAAATCTATAGATCTTAAAAGTGGAACTTTTTTATCTAAAGCCATCTGGTTGTATCCTATAAATGCTGTTGGAATATATAGTGATTTAGATAATCCCTCTCCTCTTAAAAACATTGGTGATTTAGCATCCCAAGCTGTATATCCTCTTGCTTCAAATGTAGATCTTACTCCTCCATTTGGAAATGATGAGGTATCCGCTTCCCCTTTTATTAACTCTTTCCCAGAAAATTGCGAAACACAAGTCCCATCAGATGACAATGATATAAATGAATCATGCTTTTCTGCCGTCAATTCAGTTAAAGGTTGAAACCAGTGTGTAAAATGAGTCGCTCCATTCTCTGTTGCCCAGCTTTTAACTGCATTTGCTATAGAATCTGCAAGTTCAATAGACAAAGTTTTCTCCCCACTTTGAACTCTTTTGAACTCTCTAAAAAAAGATTCTGGTATTCTGCTTTTTAATTTATCCTCAGTAAAACAGAACTCTCCAAAAATTTCCAGCATGTTATTCATTTTTCCTCCTTGTTTTCGTTCTACATTGTCGAACGTCGTTCTTCATTAAAAAATTGTTACACTTACAATATCCTATTTTTAGCTATTTGTCAATAGGAAAAATTTAAAATAAAAAAAGAGAGGAATTTTTATTCCTCTCTCGCTCCTAATTCATAGGATATTTTTTTACTTATAGATACCATTTTTGGAGCTAAATCCGGTAAAATTAACATAAGCTTTTCTCTAGTTGCCATTATTGAAATAGTTCCTACAAACTGATTATTCACCTTAAAAATTGGAACTGAAATACAATATATTCCCAGTTCTACTTCTGACCTTTCAAGTGAATAACCATCCTCTCTTATTTTACGAATCTCTTCCATCAAAGTTTCTCTATCAATTATAGTGCTATTTGTATACTTATATAATAAATCTTTACTGAATACCTTATCGATGTTCACATCCTTGGAGTAAGCTAATGCTAACTTCCCAGATGCCGAAGCATTTAAAGGTATCTTTGTAACAGATGTACTTATTGTATAATACATAGAATCCGATTGAACACGGTCTATTAATTTTAGATGTTCTCTTTTAAATAAAAATAGATTCACAGTAACAGAAAAACGTTCAGAAATATCTGCTAAATATTTATGTCCTACATTTTTTATCAATACATCTTCATTTACAATAAAACTTTTTTCTATAAAAGCTGGCCCTAAAGAATAGTTACTATTCTTTTGACTCTGCTCTAAGTATGAATTTTTTAAAAGAGTTGAAACTATTCCATGCACTGTACTTTTGCTCAAGCCAACTCTTTCACTAATCTCTTTTAAAGATAACTCATGCACATTTTCATTGAAACAGTTCATTATATCAATTGCTCTTTGAATAGATTGTATTGTTTTTCCTTCCATGAAAACTCCCTTTTACTTTAAGATGAAAAATCCTTCTGCAGTTTTTTCAATTCTTCCCTCTTTTAAAAGCTTTCCTAAAGCTCTTTTGAAAGCTTTCTTACTTATTCCAAAATACTCTTTTATAGATTCAGGTGAACTGTTATCATTGAATCTAAAGTGTGATTTTAATATCTTCATTTTAGAAACGATAGCCTCAGCATCCTTATCCATTTGCATAAATGCTAATTCTCTTAGAGCAAGATCTAACTTTCCATCCTCTCTAACTCTTATAATTCTAGCTTCAACTTTATCTCCTACAGATAACTTTTGGAAACACTCACTGTTTGGGATAAGTCCAAAATATCTGTCATCTACAGCTACGAAAACTCCAATCTCTGGGTTTACTCTATAAACTGTTCCTTCTACAAAATCATTCTTTTTATAATCTTTATTAGGCATTAAGAAACTGTATATCTTCATTGTTGCTGAAAGTCTTCCTTTGCTATCCTCATAAATTCCAACTAAAACTTCATCTCCAGGATTTACATCCCCATCCATTTGAGAGAACGGTAGTAAAAGTTCCTTTTTTAATCCCCAATCTAAGAACGCTCCTAGCTTCTGGTTTACATCTGTTACATGAAGCTTTCCTATTGTTCCAACAGTTAACGCTGTTTTTCTAAGTGTAGCTATAAGTCTATCCTCAGAATCTCTGTATATCATTACATCAAGTTCTTGACCAACATCTAAATCTCTTCCTTCTAGCTCATTACTAGGAAGGAGTATATTATCTTTGTCATCTCCAGTTCCAGCATCTAAATATGCACCTTTACTACTAAAGTTATTAATTTTCATTGGTTGTCTTTTTCCGATTTTTATCATATTGTTCTTCTCCTCACTATTTTACTCCAAATAGTTATTAAATATATTAAATTTTTCTGCCATTTTTTGAGGATAGTTATTGTAATAGTACTCCATTAACTTAATAACCGGCTTATAATCCTCATAATTTTCAAGTATCCTCAGATACTCTTTTTCAATACTCACCAAAGAGTAGTAATCACTTTTTTCAAACATTTTAAATAAACTTATTATTATCTCTATAACCTGGTTTAAAGGAACATCTATTCCTTTCCCAATAATTAATGCCTCAATATAGTACTCTTTACTCTCGGTTTTTCTATTTAGAATCTCTCCTATTCTTCCTAAAGTATAAAGTAATTTAAATTTTTTCATATTGTTTTTTTCTAAATGTTTCTCTTTTATCTTTTTCAATTTTAGGTAGATACTCTTTAATTCCACAAAATTTCCGCTTTGTATATAGAGCTCAACTAAACTATAAGCTATCTCCAATTTTTCATCTAGATTTGTAGCTTTTTTTAAAAGATTTGTATATATATTAAAAGCTTCATCATATTTTTTATTTTTTAAATTTATTTCACCTAAAATCTTAAATATCTGTTTTTTCACATCTTTCGATTTTAAATTTTCTAAAAATAAAAGTTTCTCTTCTGTAATATCTGAACCCTCTTCTAATTTCCAAAGAGATAATACATAGTAGTAATATACCTGTTCTATAGCTCTACTTAATTTCAAATTTTTGAAATCATCCTCATACTTTTTAAATATCAGCATAATAACTTCATATTTTTTAAACTTTGCATTTAATTCTAAAAATTTTAAGAATTCAGTTTCGTACCGCTTTAATTCGGACACCCTTTGAAAAAATTTTGCAAATGTTCGTCTAGACTCATTTAGCTCTCCTTTTTCTAGGTAAAAATTTGCTATTCTCAGTAAGTATTTCTTTTGTTCTATTGGATTTAAATTCAGTATTGCTTCCTCTATCATCCATTTACTATTTTTTAAACAATCTTTTTGATTTAAAAAATTCTCCAAATATTTCTCTGCTTGAATTTCTGAACTTTCCATGAGCTCATCATAAGTTAAGTTAAAGTCTATTCCACTTTCATTTAACTTTTTTTCCAAATTTTTAAAAAAAATTAATCCTGTTTTTTTACTTAAACTTTTCTTCCCATTCTCTACCATACCTAAGTATGTTTTCGATATCTTGTCAGTGGTTAATTCCTCTTGAGTTATTTTGTAGTGTTTCCTATATTTAAGTATTTTTTCCCCCGGTGATAAAAACATGATCATCCCCCTTAAATAATAAGACTGTTTATTATAGAGTATCAAATTTTCCATTTTTTTACAATTAAAAAATATCCTAGAATGAATCTTCTAGGATATTTTAATTTTTCTATTCCTCTTCTACTAAAATTTTTCTATCTTTAATATAGATATCTTCATAATCTTTTAAAGAATCAAGAGCTATTTTAGACATTGGAATAATAGCAATTATATTGAATACTGTCATCAGTGCAACCCCTAAATCTCCTAACTCCCAAACAAATAGATACTGAGCCATTCCACCGACAAACATCATAGCCAGTGCAAATATTTTATACCCATCTTGAGCTACCATCTTATCTCCAAAAAGGAAGGCTACATTTGAACGAGCATAGAATAATATTCCTAAAAAAGTACTAAAACTGAATAAGAATAGTATTAATGCCACTAATGGAGTTCCAATAGAACCTATATGATAATCCATACAACTTTGTAAAAGATCCATACCCATTTTACCCTCTCTTACACTTTGAGGGGCTAATAACATTGTAAAAGCTGTACAACTACAAACTACTAAAGTATCTATAAATACCCCTAAAGCTTGTATTAATCCTTGCTGAGCTGGATGCTCAACTTCGGCTGCAGCTGCAGCACAAGGAGCTGATCCACTTCCCGCTTCATTAGAGAACAATCCTCTTTTTACCCCTTGCATCAATACTGCTCCAAATCCTCCAGCAGCAATCTGTCTTGCCCCAAAAGCTTGCTCAAATATCTCTGCAAACATTGCAGGAACAGCACCAATATTTTTTATTAAGATAAATAAAGTCAATGTAAAGTATAATATTGCCATTATTGGAACCAATTTATTTAAAACGTCTGCAATTTTATCTTTGTGTCCCTTACCAAATAGTACGATAGCCCCTAATAATGTCATTCCAAGTGATGTATATAAAGGGTTAATTCCAAAAGCATTTGTAAATGATTCTGAAACTGAATTTGATACGATCTGTGTTATTCCTACCCATGTAATTAGTCCTGATATTGCAAATAAAATTCCACACAATCTAAAACTTGAAGATTTTTTATAGTATCTCTCCTCTGTTCTTGAAATTAAGTCTGAATCTTTTTCA
This sequence comes from Cetobacterium sp., assembly GCA_036667395.1. Lineage (GTDB taxonomy): Bacteria > Fusobacteriota > Fusobacteriia > Fusobacteriales > Fusobacteriaceae > Cetobacterium_A. The sequence continues at coordinate 66,517 of JAVWUC010000003.1, forward strand.
ACTGAATTTTCAAACGGATCTTTACGTTTAGCTTCAACCACCACTTCCATTCTATTCATGAAGTATGCTGGTCCACCTCTCCAACCTCCATAAAGTGGGTCTTTCTCTTTGTATATTTGAGCTAAAGTACTCTCAATAAACGCAGTGTTTGAACCTATTATTGCCGCTACCCACATCCAAAATATAGCTCCAGGTCCTCCAAATGAAACTGCAGCTACAACTCCTGCTAAGTTTCCCATACCTACTCTTGAAGCGGTTGCTATAAATAGTGCTTGAAGTCCTGATATAGCTTCTTTATTATCTGTAGTTTTACTTTTCAAAACAATCCTTATCATCTCTGGAAATAGTCTAAATGACAACATTCTTGTCTTTACACTATAGTATATTCCCGCTGGTATCAGCATCAAAACCAGAAGACTTAATCCTATATTTGTTTCTCCTACATTAAAAAGAATTATATCTCCCCATAAAAATCCATTTAATGAACTTACTACTGTTTTTAATGGTGCTAACATAGAATCTATCAAACCCATATAACCTCCTAAATTTTTTATTTTTGGAAAAAAATATCCTAAAGTTTTACCTTTAGGATATTTTTTTCTGAGTATTATATTTATGTATTTTTATATTTGAGAGAATCTTCCTGTAAAGAATCTTAAGCAAGTTGGCTCATACTCCCACTTAAGTCCTCTTATTTGTTCTTTATTTTTATATAGCTCTATTATTGCATCCGCAACGAAGTCTAAGTGAGCATATGTATAAACTCTTCTTGGAATTGTTAGTCTTACTGTTTCTAATTTTGGATGGTGATCTTTTCCTGTTTTTACATCTCTTCCTGCTGATATGATTCCTCTTTCCATAGTTCTAACTCCTGATGTTTCATAAATTGCTCCAGCTAGTGCTTGTGCAGGGAACTGATCTTGAGTTAAGTGAGGAAGGAAAGCTCTTGCGTCTAAGAATATAGCATGTCCTCCATAAGGTTTTACCATAGGAACTCCTGCCGCATCTAATCTCTCTCCTAAGTATCTTATTTGATTTACTCTATGGCTGATATACTCATAGTTTACAGCTTCTTGTAACCCTATTGCCATAGCTTCCATATCTCTTCCTGCTAGTCCTCCATAACTTGGCATTCCTTCAAACTGAACAACCATTCCAGTAGCTTGTAAATAAAGCTCATAGTCATTCATACATAAGAACCCTCCAATATTAGTTAGACAATCTTTTTTACCACTCATTGTACAACCATCACCATAAGAGAACATCTCTCTTACGATATCTTTGATTGATACATTTTCATATCCTGGCTCTCTATCTTTTATAAAATATGCATTTTCCACACAACGAGTTGCATCATACATAATTTTAATTCCATGTTTGTGAGCTAACTCAGATACAGCTTTTATATTTGCCATAGAAACTGGTTGTCCTCCAGCTAAGTTAACTGTAACAGCTAAACAGATATATGGTATATTCTCTGCTCCAACCTCATCTATTAAAGCTTGTAGTTTATTTAAATCTATATTTCCTTTAAATGGTAACTCAATAGTTGAATCATGAGCTTCATCTATAATTATATCTCTAAAAGTCGCTCCATTTCTCTCTTGGTGGAATCTCGTAGTTGTAAAATACATATTTCCTGGAACGTAATGTCCTGGCTTTATCATTAAACTTGAAAGTATATTTTCTGCTCCTCTTCCTTGGTGAGTAGGAACAACATATTTAAATCCAAATAGTTCCTGAACTGTTTTTTCTAAATGATAAAAGTTTCTACTTCCTGCATACGCTTCATCCCCTAACATAAGACCAGCCCATTGTGCGTCACTCATAGCGTTTGTTCCAGAGTCTGTTAACAGATCAATATAGCACTCCTCAGATTTTAAAAGAAATGTATTGTATCCTGCTCTTTCTATTGCTGCCTTTCTTTCCTCTTTGTTTAACATAGCCATATTTTCTACCATTTTAATCTTATAAGGTTCTGGTGCAAAATTTCTTTTCATTTTCTCCTCCTTGGAATCTTGTTATCTCGTTGGTACTATATATACCCTTTTTTTATTTTTATGTCAATATGTATTATTTTTGAATTATTTTTTATTTATATTTTTATTTTATTTTAAAAATCCACTTATTATAACAATTTTTAACAAACAAAAACCTATTTAAGGTTTATTTTTTATAATTTTATGATTTTATAACTTTTTTTATTTTTGTTCAAAAATATATTTTACTTTGAATTATTAATCTAAAAAAAATATAAAATATTTTTTTTATTTTATTTTTTTTAGAGTTATATTTTTATAGAAATCTCTCTAATTTTTCATTATTTTTTATATCTAAAAAAACCTTTTAAAGGTTCATTTTTACTATTTTTTACAATAATTTGATAAACTGTCAGCTATATGGTAGAATTCTCATAATATAGGTCACGGGAGGATTATAATGAACAGAATTTTTCTTTACATTGCCATTATTTCTTTTGGTTTCTTTTTGAGTAAGTATAAAGTTATACCTTTAAAACTTAAAACCAAAACTGGAATTTTACAATCTTTTTCTCTATTTTTTTTATTGGGAGTCATGGGGTATAAAATAGGTAGTGACGATAAGATTATTAGTGAATTTCCAAATCTTGGGTTTCAAGCACTTATAATAGCTATTTTTTCTATTTTGGGAAGCATCTTAATTACAAAATTCTTTTTTCACAATAAAAATAAGGGGGTAAAGAAATGATAGGAATATCTATTTCAATTTTTGTTGGTGTAATTTTAGGACTATTTTTTAAGTCCCCTTTCATAGGTGCAAACTCTGATACTTTAATTGACATCGGTCTTTGTCTACTACTTTTCTTTGTTGGTATTGATATTGGAGATAATTCAAGTGTATTTAAAGATCTGAAAAAATATGGTAAAAAAATATGGTTTTTACCCATATCTACAATTATTGGTTCTCTATTTGGAGGATTTATAGGATCTTTTATCCTGCCTATATCTTTAGGCGAGTCACTGGCTATCTCTTCTGGGCTTGGATGGTATTCTCTATCAGCAATAGAGCTTTCAAAAATAAGTGCTGAGCTTGGAAGTGTGGCTTTTTTAAGTAATGTCTTTAGAGAGGTTATTGCAATCTTAACAATCCCTTTTGTTGCCAAGTCTTTTGGAAGCTTCGAGTCAGTTTCTGTTGCAGGAGCAACTGCGATGGATACTTTACTTCCTGTTATAAATAAAAGTAATACGTCTGATATTTCAATTATTGCATTTTTTTCAGGAGTAGTTTTAACTTCGTCTGTTCCAATTTTAGTTCCACTTATCGTTAATATGTTTAACTTATGAAAATAAAAAGTAGGGTTGATCAATGTGATCAACCCTACTTTTTGGTTTACCTAATTACTTTATTTTGAATACTCTGTTTATCTTTTCAGAGTAATATTTGGCCATCTCTTTTCTAGGAGTAGCTAGGTATTTTTTCAAATCCATCTCTTTTGGATTTGTTTTCATATATTCTAGAAGTGTACTTGTAAAAACAAGTCTTCCATCTGTGTCCACATTTATTTTTGTAACTATTGATTTAGATGCTTTTTGAAGCTCTTCATCAGGAATACCTATGGCATCTTTTATCTCTCCACCAAACGTTCTAAACTTTTCAATATATTCAGCTGGAACTGAAGATGAACCGTGTAATACGATTGGGAAATTTCCTAGCTCTGCTTTTACCTTTTCAAGTATATCAAGTCTTAACTTAGGATCTGTTCCTGGCTTAAACTTGTGTGCTCCGTGAGCTGTTCCAATAGCAATTGCCAGTGAATCCACCCCACTTCTTTTAACAAACTCTACAACTTCATTTGGATTTGTAAATTTTTCATCTTCAGATGATATCTCATCTTCAACTCCAGACAACACTCCAAGTTCACCTTCTACACTGGCATCATAAAGTTTTGCTAACTCTACAACCTCTTTAGTTTTTTCTATATTTTTAGAAAACTCTTCATGTGAAGCGTCTATCATAACTGATGAAAAACCATAATCTAAACAATCTTTTATCTGATCAAAGTCTTTTCCATGGTCTAAATTAAGAGCTACTGAAATTTTACTTCCACTCTCTCTAAGATCTAAAATTGCTCCTTTAACCATAAGTGCTAACGTTTCTTTCCCAATATATTTTCTAGCAGAATCTGATATCTGTAAAATAACGTCTGACTCCACTTTTGCACAAGCATCTAATATTGCTTTAAGTTGCTCTAAATTAGCAAAGTTAAAAGCTGGAACTGAATATCCGTTCTCATTTGCTTTTCTAAACATCTCTCTTGTATTTTCTAGTCCTAAATCTTGAAATCTGTACTTTCCCATTTTTCCATCCTTTTATATATGTCATTTAGTTCTGGTATCGATTCTCTTCCACCAATCTTTTCAACAGATAGTGAAGCACATACTGAAGAGAATTTGATAGCTTTAATAAAATCAAAATTATTGCTTAAAGCGTATACAAAAGCTCCGTGGAATATATCTCCTGCTCCTGTTGTATCAATAGCTTTAGTTTGGAAAGCAGGGTGATTGTATAACTCTCCATTTTTTCTATAAATACACCCTTTCTCTCCTAAAGTTATTACCACATTTTTTCCATTCAAACCTTCCATTTGAGAGAATACTTGAGAATAATTTTCGGGGGTTAAACTTTCTACTTTTGTATAGTCTCTTGCAAAGTCTTCAGAACAAATTAGATAATCAACTTTACTAGCTAGCTCTACAGTCTCTTCCTTATAACTTCCTGCGTCAAGCACAGTTAGAGACTCTGGAAACTCTTTCAAAGCTAATCTAGCTAGCTCTATTTCATGCCCATCAAACAAAATAATTTCAGGCTTTTTATCATATTCTATTTTATAATCCTCTGGGATTATATTTTTATTTCTATGATTTAATATTGTTCTACTTCCTGTTGAAGTATTTGTAATTATCATACTACAAGGCGTATTATACCCACTTCTTATCAAGCTATTCTTTAAATCTACTCCCACAGATTCAAGCTCTGATACGATGCTAACTCCATACGGATCTGTTCCTAAAGTAGTTATATATGATACCTCTTGGTTATATTTTCCTAAAAGATATGAGGCGTTCCCAGTGGGACCACCTCCCATCATCTTTGTTTCATCAACTTTATATTTTCTATTTTCTAGAGGGTACTCTTTTGTTAAATATGTGATATCACAAGCTGAGTGCCCTACACATAGTATCTTTTTCATTTTAATATTCATCCTTTGCGTTTATAACTTTCACATCTTTTTGACTTATTGATGCCACTGCCATAAATACTGCTAGTACTAAAATTATTGCTAAGATTCCTGGAGCTTTATATACCTCTCCTACTTTTCCAACTATTATTCCTAACACTCCAAAGTCTATATCTCCAAAAGTTGTATTTTGGAATCCAATTCCACCAAGAACTGGAAGTAATAATGCTGGTAAGAAAGATAGGAATAGACCATTTACGAACGCTCCAACTATTGCTCCTCTTTTTCCTCCTGTTGCATTTCCATAAATTCCTGCTGTTGCTCCACAGAAGAAGTGTGGTACAAGACCTGGTATTATTAATACCGCTCCCATTGCTCCTAGTATAAACATTCCTAATACTCCACCTATGAAAGATGATAAGAATCCTATGATTACAGCATTTGGTGCATATGTAAAGAATACAGCGCAATCAACTGCTGGTATTGAGTTTGGAATAACCTTTTGAGAGATTCCTTGGAAAGCTGGAATAAGCTCAGACAGTATCATTCTTACACCGTTATAAACAATTGTAACTCCAACAGCAAAACTTAATGCTGATGTTATAGCAAATACTATATAGTTTTTTCCACCAGAAAGCTCTGCTACATACTCAGGTCCAGCCGCTACAGCCGCTATTATATAAAACACTAACATAGTTATTCCTGTAGAGATTGTTGTATCTCTCAAGAAGTTTAACTTCTCAGGGATTTTTATATTTTCTGTACTATCCTCTGGATTTCCAATTTTAGAACCTATAAATGCTGCAATATAATAACCTATCGATCCAAAGTGTCCCATTGCAATTCCATCATCATCAGTAACTAAGTCTGTATATTTTTGACCGATTGCTGGAGATATAGCTGACCACATTCCAAGTAAAAGTCCACCAACTAAAACTAGCATTCCACCTTGGAACCCTATTGTTGCAAGAACTGCTGAGAACATACAAGCTAAGAAGAAGCTATGGTGTCCTGTTAAAAATATATATTTAAACTTTGTAAATCTTGCAATTAATATGTTAATTATAAGACCTGCAACAAGGATAAACATTGTTTCTTTTCCTAAAACCTTCTGAGCGATTGAAACTATCGCCTCATTGTTTGGAACAACTCCTGTTATGTTAAATCCTTTTTCTATCATCTTTCCTAAATAGTCAAGATTTTTAACGATAAAGTCCGCTCCCGCTCCAAGCATTATAAACCCAAGTATTGGTTTTAAAGTTCCTGTTATCAATTTATTTATTGGTTTTTTCAATGCCACAAGTCCAACTAAAGACATAAGCCCTAATAAAAATGCTGGATTTGTTAAAATATCATTTCCTATTATTTGTAATAATCCTACTATCATTTTTTACCCTCCTATTTTACTAACCCTTTAATTGCTTCTAAAACATCTTCTTTTATTTTCTTTTTATTTGTGTAGCTTCTAATAGGTGCTGTTTTTATTGTTGTTATTTGATCTGCTAGCTCCTTTATAGTTACAACTAAATCCACATCCTTACCAGTTACAGAGTTAAAATCACAAGAACTTACGCTTGCATTTATTCCCTCTTCTTGACAAATCTCTTCAATCTTCATCGCACACATTAAACTACTTCCAATTCCATTTCCACATACTGTTAAAATTTTTACCATTTTCAATCTCCCCTTTTTATAAAAAATTTAATATTTCAATTTCAGCCGATGCATTTGATATCTTTTCAATCATTTCCTCATCGTCTATCAAGTTTGATAGTTTTCTAATTACATCTATATGGGATGTATTATCTTTTGAAGCCAGCATAAATATTAGTTTTACTTTTTCCTCTTCATCTGAAAACTCCACTCCCTCTTTTACAATTAGAAGCGATACCGAGGTCTCAATAGCTCCATCCTCTGGCCTTGCATGAGGCATAGCCACTCCATCTGTTAAAATAATATAGTTACCTAATCTTTCAATATTGTTTATCGCTGCATCTATATATCTTTCTTCGATTTTACTTTTCTCAAGAAGAATTGCTCCAGCTTCTTTAACGCCCTCTCTCCATCCACTAACTCTATCAATTATACGGATGTTTCCTTCTAAAATTTTCTTCATATGTAACCAACCTTTTTGATATTTTTTAATATTTCTTTTTCATGCTTTAATTATAATAAAACAAATCTTTATTTAAAAGAGGCTAGTTTTTTCATTTTTTTCCATAAAAAAAAGTTTCCTAATTAGGAAACTCTCTTTTCAATAACTTTATAAAGTCGTCACTTTTCTTTATCTTTTTTATGCTCTCTAAAAACCCCTCTTTATTTGATAGATCCACCAATTTCATAAACGCATCCAGATGTTCCTTATTGTCTTTAGACGAGAACAGTATAAATACTGACACCTTCTCTCCATTCAAAAGATCAACTGGCTTTTCTAAGGTTAAAATAGCAAATCCAGTCTCGTTTACATCCCCTTTTGTCCTTGCATGTGGAAAAACTACCTGTGGTCCTAAAACCATGTAAGTTCCAAACTCCTCAATAGTTTTTATAGAACTTTTAATATAGCTCTCCTCTATTGAACCTGAGCTTACAAGAAGGTTTCCAACCTTTTGAACAGCCTCTTTCCAGTCCTTTACACTTTCATTTATTAAAATTCTATCTGAGCTCAAGTAGTCAAAAATTGTATTTTTCTTGTGAAAAATATCGTCTACCACAAATCCTTCTAAAAGAGATTTTAATTCTTTTTTTAGACTTTTTTCATCCACTTCTTTACAATTTTTCTTTATCACTTCAACTAAACTCTTCATAGATACCTTTTTACTACTTTTTAAAACTCCATAACTCTCTATATTTTTTTTATCCTCTTCATTTAAAATAGCATTTAGTTTAATTGTTGGTTTAGATTCAAACTCCTTCTCTATATCAACAGTTGTTAAAACTAAATCTACACTTTCTTTAGCTATAACTTTCTCCAACATATATTTCGGAATTATATCCACAATCTCGACATCATAGTACTGCTTTATCTGCTGAGCTAAAAGTTTTGAAGTCCCATATCCTGATCCACATACCAAGAGAACCTTATATTTTTTATTTCTTACAACGTTTCTATCCATAGCAGCCTTAAAGTGTATCACTAAAAAAGATATTTCATCCTCTGTAAATTTAACTCCCATAGATTTTTCCAATTTTTTAATTATTTTTTCAACTATTTCAAAAAGATGTGGATAACTTTCTAAAACCTCTTTATATATTGAATTCTCAAGTTCTATACGATTTTTTATTCTATATATTGTAGGTTTTATATGATTTAATAGCCCTTCTAAAAGAACTTTATCCTGCGATATATCCTCCTGTATCTCATCATTAAACTCCTGTATCATATCCTTAACTATAACTTCAATTTCAACCCAGTTATCATAGTATGAATAGTTTAAATTATATGTATTACTACCTAAAAAATAATCTGTTATTTTTAAATACTCATATTTTGAAAGTTCTACCTCATACCACTCCTCAAGTATTGGAGAACCTTTTTTTATACATTTATACTCTTTTGTTTCAGATAAAAACTTCTCATTTTTTATATTTTCAATCGTGAAACCTCTTTTATTCATATATAAACTTATCTTTAAATAGTTCAAAATAATATCGTGTGCTTCATCTGATATTATTATCTCCATCAATTTTTGACAATAATTTATGAACCTTTTTATGCCAACCTCTTCAACCCTATCTAAAATAAGTTCTTTAGCTTTATTTTTGAGATACACAGAGTTCCCACGAGATATTACATTTAATATTTTCAAAAGTGCTCCCCGAATATTTTCCTCTTTACCATTCAATTCAAGACCTTTTCTATATTGAATATCAAGAACTAGATTATATTTCTCTAAAAAAAGTTTTACTTCCTTTAGATGCCCTTTAACCGTTGTTTTACTTATATCTAACTCTTCTGAAATCTCTCTTTGGTTGATTTCTCTATCTAAAAGTGTTTTTAAAACAATATAGCTCTCCCTCTCCTCTGAAGATATATTGTATTGTCCATCAGTTTCTAGAATCTCTCTCACACCATCTAAATTTCCAAATTTTAAAATACCTTTTTCACTTTCAATCTCGTGATAACCGTTTTCAACCAATCTCTCATTTAGTTTTTCAATCTCATATCTTACACTTCTTTGAGACACATTAAGCTCTTCTGCTACCTCTTTTATGGTTATATTTTTATTGTTTTTTATAGCAGAGTTAAATACTTCTACAAGTTTTAAAGCCCACATTTTGTTTCCCCCATTCCTGTTTCTTTGCTATATTGTAGCATCAAAAGTTAAATAAGCAAAAAAAATTAATTTGTAGTATAATGTTTTAATAAATAATTTTATAGAGGGAGTTCTTATGGAAAATATCATAACAATTATAGCTAAATATTCCTTAGTAATATTAAAAAAATTAATCTACCTAGTTATACTATACCTAACTTATAATCCAGTTAAAGAGTTCTTGGTTAACTCCTTAAAAAAAGTTTTAAAGAAAAATAAAACAGATGAATTAATAATAAGCTTTTTAATTCCTACATTAACTTCATTTTTAATAATTTTCTATTTCTTCAATGCAATAGAAATTTTAGGGTTAGAGCTTTCATCTTTTGTGACTTTACTTGCCTCTATTGGTATTGGAGTTGGATTAGCTCTAAAAGGTAATTTCTCTGATATAGCTGGCGGAATTCAAATTTTATTAACAAAGCCTTTTAAGAAAGGAGACTTTATTACTGCATGTGGTTCAGAAGGGGTTGTACAAAGAATAACTTTCCTATGTACTCTATTATACACTGCCGACAACAGAAAGGTCATAATTCCTAATGGAAAACTTTCAACCTCTGTAGTTACTACAGTCACAGCTAATCCAGAAAGAAGAGCCGATTTTGTATTTTTTACTGAAAAAAATTCTTCAATTGATAAGGTAAAAGATGTTCTTTTAGATGTTGTAAATTCACACCCATCAGTTTTAAAAGATAGAGGGATCTTTGTTAGATTCTCCAAAGAAACAGAATCAGCTCTTGAATTTATTGTTAGGGTTTGGACTTTAAAAGAAAATTTCAGAGATTTGAGTGCGGATATTCAAGAAGAGGTTAAAAAAAGTTTTGATAGAGAGGGCATTAACTTCCCTTATCAATCCTATGATATGGAAATTAAATAAAATAAAAAGGCTAATTTTCAAATGAAAATTAGCCTATAAATATCCCTTTAATTCCTGTCGAAATTAATTTTACTCCCGCTGACATTATAAATATCTGCATAACTCTAGAAAGTACAAATAGAACTACTTCTCCTAGTACTTTATCTAACCAATCTGAGATATTAAATAAAAACTTCATTATTAAAAAGGTGATTGCTACTGCTCCTACCGAAATAATTAATCCAGCTTCTTTGTGTATAATCATTACTGTTGATATCGTTCCTGGTCCTACTAGCATAGGAAATGTTAAAGGTGTTATAGCATATCTTATGGCTTCTTTTTCAGACATTATATTTCCTGAGCTCTCTTTAGAAACTCCAATTCCTAATAGATTTCTAAAAGCAACAACAACTAATATAAGTCCTCCGGCCACTCTTAGCTCGTTCATCCCTATTTTATATAGATAATTCATAAAGAAATCTCCAGCTACTATAAAACCTGTTACTATCCCAAATCCAGCTAATACTATTGCATTATACATTTTCTTTCTTATTTCTGGATTTTGATCCTTTGTCAGTGTCATGAAAAGTGGTACATTTCCAAAGGGATTTAATATTCCGATTATTGTTAAAACATATGTCAAAATATCTGTTACAAACTCTTTTGCTATCATGGCTTCGCCTCACCTTAATTTTTTAAATGTATTCTACCATAAATCATTCAAAAAATATATACAATATAAAGAGTTAATATTTTTTTATTTCTTCTAAATAAAACTTGTACGCTTCATCATCATTATATCCCTTGTGAACTATTAGAGATATCGCCTTTGCCATAGCTGCTGGATATAAACTTTGGAATATATTTCGTCCCATATCTACCCCTTTAGCTCCCGCTTTTATACTCTTATATGCCAGTGTCAGCGCTTCATTTTCTGGTAATTTTTTACCACCCGCTATTACTATAGGAACCGGACATGCAGCCACAACCTCTTCCAAATTTTCACAGTAATATGTTTTTATTATATTTGCACCTAACTCAGCTAAGATTCTAGTTGCTAACTTAAAATATTTAGGTGTTCTTTCCATATCTTTACCTACAGCCACAACTCCCATAACTGGTATATCAAATTTTAAAGCCTTATTTACTACGTTAGATAAATTTTCCAAACTTTCTTTTTGTCCTTCAGATCCTATAAAAACTTGAACAGCCAGACAATCCGCATCCATTCTTATAGAGTCATCTATATCTACAGCTACAACCTCTCTACTCAGATCATCATCTAGTACCGATGACCCCGATGTTACTCTCAAAACAGTTCCTTTCTTATTGCTCGGTAAAACACAAGTTCTAAGAGCACCTCTTGTAGCCATTAAAGCATCCACATAATCAACAACTTTAGGCACAATAATATCCAATCTTTCAAGCCCTGAAACAGACCCCATAAAATATCCATGATCAAATGCAAACATTACAGTATTTCCACTCTCAGGATTAAAAATATTTGAAAGTCTTTTTTTCATTCCCCATCCCAGATTTTCTGCACCTTTCACATGAAAATTTCCTTGACTCTTAAATGGAACATCTAAAAAATAATCTTTTGCTACTTTCATATCATTTATATCAGCCACGTTATCTCCCCTCTCTTATAATTAAAAATTGTAATTATCAACATTATCTTTTGTAAATATTGTTCTTTCTGGCAATAATACTACCCCAGAATTTTCACTTGTTGGTGCTTTTGGGTCTAAAACTGTATTTGGTAAAACTTCAACCTTTCCTACAGTAGGTATATCTATTTTATCCCCAACCTTAAATGTATTTCCAGCTGCTAAGTACGCCGCTAAATATGATGCCATAGCTCCCTGTACTTTCACATCCCACAATCCAAATACAGGTACTGTTCCATTCTTTACAAAGCCTTTCATTGCTGATGGAGTTGCATATCCTGTCACTATAACTTTTCCTTTTAATCCTTTATTTTCTGCAGCTTGTGCTTGTCCTGGTAATGCAGTTGAGTCATTACATATAATTACATCAATATCTGGATGTGCTTCTAAAATACCTTGTCCTACCTCTACAGCTTTTGCCGCATCTTGATTACTATAATAGTTGTTTGGTGCCACATTTATCCACTTTGGATATTTCTCTTTTATATATTTTTCTCCTTCAACTTGCCAAGAATTTTGATCTGTCACTGTTGGTGATGAATAATGCCATGCATATTTTATAGGATTTTCAGTAGGTTTTTCAATTTGCATTGCTGCCATTTCAACTAACATTTCTCCTAACTGTTTTGGAGTTCCTTGTGAAACCATTAAAGATCTATGATTATTATCTATATCAGAATCCCATGTTACTACTTTCAACCCATTTTCTCTTGCATTATCAACAGCCTTATTTAATCCATTGTTTGATAAAGCTGATATAGCTATTGCATCATAACCTTGAGCTACTGCATTATTTATTATTTGTACTTGATTTGCAACAGATGCTTCTGGATTTCCATCATACTTTACTTTATAACCTAATTTTTTAGCTAACTCCTGTGCACCTTCATTTCCTGATTCAAAAAACATATTTCCAGATAGTTTCGGTATAAAAACAACTTGTGTCCCCTTTACTGGTTTAACCTCTGCTAAACTTACCATTGATGAAAACAAAAATATCCCTATTGAAGATAGTAATAATTTTTTTCTCATAAACACTTCCTCCCTATGCTTTTTTTAGTTTTTTAACTCTTCTTAATGCCACTATTCCTATTAATAAAAGCCCTACCGGAATATTTAAATATTGAGTTGATACATCAATCATAGATAACCCAAACTTTAAAAAACCTATTATAAAACCAGCTAAAACTGTTCCTACTACTCCTCCTTTCCCTCCTGTTGTCAAAGTTCCACCCAAAACCACTGTTGTTATTATTGGTAATGTCAATTCATTTCCTGCATCAGGACGTGCTGAGCCCAAATAGCTAGTTAATAAAATTCCCGCTAAAGATGCTCCAAATCCTGATATCACATATGTACTTGCTATTATAAATTTTGGATTCAACCCTGAATATCTCATTGCATTTGGTGATACACCTGATAAATATACCTCTCTTCCATATGGTGTTTTACTTAAAATAATATATAAAATAACTACAAACAACAGTGTCAAAATAAATAATATTGGAAACCCCATTATCTTTATGTGAGCAAAATCTACAAAAGCTTCTGGAAATCCTGATATTCCTTCAAATGAACTAGAGACTCCTATTTTTGATATGTTGATTGCTAGTCCAGAAAACAAAAAACTTCCTCCTAATGTTACAATCATTGGTTGAACTCCAACATAAGCCACAATTATACCACTAAATAATCCACATAGTGCTCCTAATAAAAGAACCAATAGTATTGCTGATACTATATTTAAATTATAATTTTTCCAAAGTATTCCTAAACTAATTGATGATAATCCCATTATCGCTCCAGACTGTATATCTATTCCACCGGTTAAGAAAACAAATGTTAAAAATAAAGCCACAATTATTATAAAAGAGTAGTCATTTATACTTCCTAAAAAAATATTTGGTCTCAATATACGAGGGTTTAAATTTCCAAATACAAAGATCTCCAGCAATAGTAATGTTGCAAGAAAGACCTCCCAATGTGAGAAAATTTTTTTCAATCTATCCATTTACAACCTCTCCTTTCACTCTATTGCTAAGACGTATCTTTCTATTTTTACTTATTGAGTATTTTTGTAATAAAGTATCTGTTACAACAATTACAACTAACAGAGCCCCTGTTATAGTATTGTTTAAATCTGATGAAAATCCCATAAATACTAAGACCTTACTTAAAGAAGCCATAATTATTACTCCTAAAGATGAACCTATTATGCTCCCCACACCACCAGTTAAACTTATTCCTCCTAAAACACATCCAGCTATTATTGTCATCTCATAACCATTTCCAGAAATAGGAGCAATAAAACCAGTTCTTGAAGCAAACATCACTGCTGCTAATCCAGAAAATATACCTGAAAAAACAAAAGCTAACCTTTTTGTTTTTTTCACAGGAATTCCAACTAAATGGGCTCCATTTGAATTATCACCCACAGCTTTAAAGTAAACTCCTTGCGGAACTTTAGTTAAATATAAATGCATCATTAATACAAATAAACAACTTATTATAAAAAATATATTAATTCCTAAAAACTCAAGTTGGGATAGCTCTTTAAATTCTGTAGGAAGATTTTCCACCCATCTTCCTTTTGTCACTATATAGATGATACCTCTTACAACTCCTAAAGTACCTAAAGTCATGATAATAGAACTCACTTCTAAATCCACAACCCCTATTCCATTGATTAACCCTATTGTTCCACCAACAATAAAAACAACAAAGAGGACAATCATTATACTATATCCATCTCTTATTAAAATTCCAGCAATAGAAGCACATAATCCTAAAGTAGAACCTATTGAAACGTCAATTTCACCTGTCATAATCACAAAAGATATTCCTATTGATAAAAGTATGTATAAAGAACTTCCATATAATGTACTTAAAATATTTGTACGACTAAAAAAAGTTGGATTTATAATACCCACTATAAGAAATAATATTATTAACATATATAGTGGGGTTATCTCTCTAGACTTTAAAATATTTTTTATTCTTTCCATAAAATACTCCTTTTTGTGATTTGTTATATTCCATAAGAAGCTTTCATTAAATTATCTAATGTTATTCTATCTTTTTCAAAGTTCTCTTGAATTTTCCCTTGATGCATCACTAATGCCTTATCTGCTAATTCAACAACCTCATCTAAATCAGAAGATATTAATATTATTCCAACACCTTCTTGTTTTAGTTTTTTTATAATATTATACACATCAATTCTTGCTCCTGCGTCTATTCCTCTTGTGGGTTCATCCAAAATTAAAACTTTTGGCCCACTTGAAAGTGCTCTACCTATTATAATCTTTTGTTGATTTCCTCCTGATAATTCTCCTATTTCTTGTTTTAAACTACTTATTTTAGTATTAAAATTTTTTACATATTTTGTTGCTATTTGGTTTTCTGTTTTTTTATTTATAAAAATTTTTGATATTTTTTTCAAAATGCAAGATGTCGTATTTGAAGAGATTGGTATAATTTTAAAAATTCCATTTAAGTATCTATCTTCTGGTACATAGTTAATTCCTAATTCTATTATGTCTTTAGTTGGTCTATCTGTTATTTTTTTCCCATTCAAATAGACCTCTCCACTGATTGACTTTTCTATTCCAAATAAAGTTGTTGCAAACTCTGTTCTTCCCGCTCCAACAACTCCAGCAATACCCAGTATTTCACCTGAATATACTGAAAAATTCAAATTATTAAATCCATAACCTGAATATTTTTCAACTTCTAAGATTTTTGTTTTTTCTATATCTATAATGTTATCTTCAGATGTAGCTCCAAATTTTATATTATTGTTTTCACATTTATTATTTAAGAGAGCGTCTACAAGCATCTGCTTTGTAAAACTGTTTGTTTCTCCACTTAAAGTTATTTTTCCGTCACACATCACAACTACTTTATTGGTTATTTCAAACACTTCAGTCAATCTGTGAGTGATATAAAATATTCCAACTCCTTCTTTTATTAAATCCTTTATTAATTCAAACAGCATTTTTGTTTCCTTAAATGTCAACGTTGAAGTCGGTTCATCCAATATTAAAATTTTAGATTTTCTTAATAACCCTCTCATAATTTCTACGATTTGTTGCTCTGCTATAGATAGTGTATATGCTTTTCTTTTTAAGTCAACTTTCCAATCAAATTTTAGTAATAGCAACTCAACTTCTTTAAGTAAAACGCCCTTATCTCCCTCAATTCCTAAAATAATATTTTCAAAAATATTCATATTTTGAAATAAAAGAGGTTCTTGAGGTACTAAATATATTCCGTTTGATATTGCTAAAGAAGGTGTTGATAAATCTTTTAACTCTCCATTTATATATACTTCGCCTTTATCAGCACTATAAATTCCCATTAAAATTTTCATCAACGTACTTTTCCCTGCTCCATTTCCACCAATTATAGATATAATATCACCATCATAAATATCTAAATTAATTCCTTTTAATACTTTATTTTCACCAAAAGACTTATGAATATCTTTCATAGACAGCATCGGAGTATCTTTTTTTGGGGATACCATTTATATAACCTCCTCCTCAATTATTCGAAACAATTGTTTTATACTTTTTCTTTTGTTACTCGAAGTTTAGCCCATGATTTTTAATTTGTCAAATTTTTTTGTTTTGAAATTTTATTTTTAAACGGGTATTGACTTTAGATTTTTTAAGTGGTATCATCAGCTTAACAGACAAATGTTTTTATGCTAAACATTTGTAAGGAGGTAATATGAATTCTTACGAACAAAATCTAATGTTTAAAATCGCTTGGTCCTATTTTATGGAAAATAAAACCCAGCAAGAAATATCTGAAATGTACAATATATCTAGAGCAAAAATTATGAAATTTCTTTCTGAGGCTAAAGAGCAAAAGATTATACAATTTAAAATAAGCCCTAACGCTTCTAATTTTATCTCTTTAGAACAAAAGATTAAATCAAAATATTCTTTAAAAGATATATTTATAACTCCTTCAAATACAACCGATATTAATGAAACAATTGCAAAAGCTGCCGCTATGTTCATACAAGAAAATTTATCTGAAAATGATTTTTTGAATATTGGATTTGGAGATACTATTTCAAAAATTGTAAAAAATATCTCTTTTGAAGGAAATAGTTCCGTTTCTTTAATATCATTGACTGGCGGGGTTAATTACTATTTATCATCTTTAGATAGTTTTAACCGAAAAAAACCAAATCTTTACATAATCCCTTGTCCTTTTTCTCTTTCTAGCGAAGAACTAGCTATTCAACTTTTTAACGAAAGCTCTGTTAGCGAAATTTTAAAAATGTCTAAATTCGCCAAAATGACAGCCATTGGGATTGGTGCTATTTCTCAGCAAGATACTATTGTTAAAGATAAAAAATTGACTTCTAGCGAAATTTTACTTTTAAAAAATAAAGGTGCTGTAGGAGATATTTTAGGATATTTCTTTGATAAAGATGGAAATGAAATTGAGGATGATTTTTCTAAAAAAATTATAAGCACTCATTTTAGTTCACTAAAAAATCTAGACAATATAATTGCTGTAGCTGGAGGTGAACACAAATATAAAGCCATAGAAGCAGCATTAAAAACTAATATTATTGACATTCTTTTTACTGATGAAAATACTGCAATTTATTTAGCTAAAGACTAAAAAATTAAGAGGTGGGGTATATGAGTAAGTATTTGATGACAATTGATGCCGGTACTGGTAGTGTTCGAGCTGTTATTTTTGATTTAAAAGGTGTAGAAATTGCGTGTGTGTCTAGAGAATGGGAGCATACAGAAGATCCTTTATATCCTGGATCTATGAATTTTGATATAGACAAGAACTGGAAATTAACATGTGAATGTATTTCTGATGTTCTTCATCTATCTAAGATTTCTTCTGATGAAATTGTAGCTATTACAACTACATCAATGCGTGAAGCTATTGTTTTATATGATAAAGATTTGAAAGAAATTTGGGCTTGTGCAAATGTAGATTCTAGAGCTATTGAAGAGGTTAAACTTTTAAAGACATCCAATCCACACTTAGAAAGAGAACTATATAATTTAACTGGACAAACTTTTGCTCTCGGTAGTATCCCTAGACTTCTTTGGATAAAAAAACACCTTCCTGAAATTTATGCTAATACTCATCGAATTTCTATGCTTAATGATTGGCTTATATTTAAACTTTCAGGTAATCTTCTAAGTGAAGCTAGCAACTCTTGTACTACTGGTATTTTTAACATAAAAACTAATTCTTGGGACGAATCAATTTTAAATAAGTGTGATCTTAAAAATAATATTTTTCCTAAAACTCTGAATAGCGGGACTTTAGCTGGTTACGTTACAGAGAATGCTTCAAAAATAACTGGTTTAAATAAAAATATACCTCTTTTTATAGGTGGAGGAGATGCTCAATTAGGCTCAATTGGAATAGGGTTAATCAACCCCAATGAAGCTGGTATTTTTGGTGGCAGCTTTTGGCAATATGAATTTAACACAGATACTCCTTTAATAGATTCTAATTGTAAAGTTAGAATTAACTCACATGCCATAGATAGTATCTGGCAATATGAAGCTATTGCTTTTTTCCCAGGACTTATTATGAGATGGTTCCGGGATGCATTTTGTCAATCTGAGAAAGAAGAAAGTTTAAAAACTGGTGAAGATCCATATTCGATAATTTCTAAAAAAGCTATAGATATTCCTGCAGGAAGTAATGGTCTTATATGTACTTTTTCCAATGTTATGAATTTTATTGACTGGCGACACGCCTCACCCACATTTACAAACTTTTCTTTTGATAGTAATAAATTTAATAAATATACATTCTTCAAAGCAATCATGGAAAACTCATGCTATGTTACTAAAGGACATGTTGATTTAGTATATAATTTAACTGGGCAATTTCCAACCGAGATCACTTTTGCTTCAGGTGCTTCCAAAAGCCCTATGTGGTGTCAAATTTTAGCTGATATTTTAAATATAAAAATAAAAGTTCCAAAAGTTAAAGAAGCTACTGCTTTAGGAGGCGCAATCTTAACAAGTGTTGCAATAAATGCATATCCTAATGTCGAAGAAGCTTGTAAAAATATGATACAAATTGAAAAAACTTATACCCCTAACTATGAGAATCATTTGATTTATAAAAAAATTTATGAAAACTGGTTAAATGTTTATTCTTCCCAATTGGAGATTGCCAATAAAAATCTTGTCAATCATATGTGGATAGCTCCAGGATTATAAAAAGAGGTGATATATGTGTATATAGTAGATGAAAAGGATTTAGAATATCGATTTGGAGATTTAGGACCCAAATATTTAATGAAAGGGCCTAGAATGAATTATGCCATTGTTCAATTTCCGCCTAATACTGATTTCCAAGCCCACTATCATGGAATAATGGAAGAAAATTTTTATATACTTGAAGGAAAAATTGATATTGTTGTTGATAATATTTTACATACTTTAACTGAAGGACAATTTATTCATATTGAGCCTTCTGAAGTTCATTATGTTAAAAATCCATATGATAAAACTGCTAAAATGGTATCTACTCTCGCTCCATACATAGAAAAAGATAAAACAGATGCTGAAAATCCTACTGATTATAAGTAAAA
>JAVWUC010000004.1:0-47507 GCA_036667395.1 Cetobacterium sp.
AATTTTTATTTTAATAATATTTATATATAAATTATATTTTAAAAATATGTTTATATCATATATAATAAATATTATGAATAATAAATACAATATGGAGGTACAATATGAAAAAGTTATTGTTATTTTTACTAGCACTTTCCACATTAAGTTATTCAACACCCAAAGTATCATACCGAACAGGAACTGCTTATGCTTTAGGAGAGTTCTTCAATTCTCCTGCAAATAAAGTTTTATCGGTTGACGAAATCATTCAATTAGAAGAAAATCTCTTTGCCCAAAAAGTAAAATATCAAACGTATACTGACTTTGGAGGGCAGATAATCAAAGAAAAAATATTTATATTTAAAAAAATTGGTTCAACCTATAAATTTCTAGAAAAACTAGATGCAAAAGATATGAATTTATAATAAGCTTTAAAATAGCCTTGCTCTGAATCTAATAGAGCAAGGCTATTTTATTTAACTATTTATTATTTTTAGGAAACGGTATATAATCAACTAAAATATCTACAAAAGATTGAATGTTTCTTGTTTGAATGATAACCTTTCCCTTACCTCTAAAAGTATTTAAAAGTCCTTCTCCAGATTTAAACCCAAATAGTCCACTTGCTATTTCTAATTTATAATCTAATGACTCTTGCCAACAAACTACATGACCATTGTCTATTTGAAAAGGTTGTGACCCATCCAAATCAATCTCAATAAGATCTCCAAATCCACTTACTAAAAGCTCTCCCTCTCCTTTAGACTTTAAAATAAAAAAGCCTCCAGTAGAACCTAATATTGAATTTAAAAATCTTTTTTGTCTACTCGAAGTATAGTCTACAGATGTATTGCAAGCTAGAAATCCTCCATCATTTATATACCATTGATTATCTTTTGTCACATTTAATAATTTTATATTTCCAAACCCCTTAGGTGCAACAGCAATTCTTCCAGGAGACTTTGCAGTTGCTACAGATGTAAAGAAACTTTCACCACCTAAAAATGCCTTACCTATTGCTGCAAATAATCCACCATTCATCTTCCCTTCTAAATTAATACAGTTATCTTTATAAACCATACATCCTGGTTCTATTCTTATACTTTCATTTTTCTCTAATTTAAATTCAACAAGAGATGCACTTGTTGAAGATGTTTGATTAATTTTCAATACCTTCACCACCATTTTCTATTGGATTTTTTTTATATTTTACAAAAAATAAAAAAATCATACATAATTTATTTTAACACGCAATAAGCATTGTTTCAATAAAATATATATGATAAAATTCATACTTTGGTGCCTAGAAAGGGACTTGAACCCTTACTCCCTAATGGGAAACGGATTTTGAGTCCGTCGCGTCTACCATTCCGCCATCCAGGCACTTTCAAAAGTATTGTACCTTAAAGATTCTTATTTGTCAACAACTTTTATTTAAAATAAACTTTTCTTATTTTTATAAAACCCTATATCATTTTTTCAAAAACTATGTTAAACTAAAAAAATACTATTTTTTTAGGAGGAGTTATGAAATCTAATAATAATACTTTCTATGATTTTACATTCATACATCTTAACGACATTCATGGAAGAGTTAATGGAGAAAATAATAGCATTAATTTTTCAAAGCTCTTCACTTTTTTAGAAGCTTTACGAAAAGATAAAAATAATGGTAAAGTCTTTTTAATAGATTCTGGTGATACATTGCACGGTACTCCTTTTGCAAACCTATCTAAAGGTGAATCTATTGTTGCTCTTTTTAACTATCTTAAATTTGATTATACTACAATTGGAAATCATGACTTTAACTATGGTTATAGCCATCTAAAAACACTTCTATCTCTACAAAACTATAAAACTTTAGCTTTAAATTTAATTGATAAACAGAGTAAAAACGAAGACGTTAAACCTTTTGATATAGTTAGCATCAATGGAATTAACATTTGTTTTTTCGGCATAATTACTCCTGAGACTTACTATAAAACGAACTCTAACAATATAAAAGGTCTTGATATTATTGATCCTGAAGTAGCTGTTAAAAATCTTTTAAAAACTCTTGAAAAAGAGGAAATTGATCTTTATGTTGGAATTACACATCTTGGATGTGATAAAAGCACTAAAGAGATCTATCAAAGCAGCTATTTGGCAAAGAAATTTTCTGAAATTAATATAATTTTTGATGGTCATAGCCATACTGAAATCAAAGAGCAGTGCTTGATTAACAATACTTTAATTAGTCAAACCGGAAGCTATAACAACAAAATAGCTTTAATTCAAGTTAAGATAAAGAGAGAGAGTAAGACTCCTATTTTTAACTATAAACTAATCAGTAAAGATGATATTGATTACTATAAAAATGATCCCGCAATTAAAGATAAAATTGAAAACATCCTAAAAAATCAAGCTTTAATCATGAACACTGTTATTGGACAAAGTAAATATCCTTTAATAGGAGATAGAAATCTCGTGAGATGCCAAGAGACAAATTTTACTCAACTTATTACCGATGCCATACTATGGAAAACAGATTGTGATGCAGTCCTTATAAATGGTGGAAGTATACGTGATTCTATCACTGCTGGAAATATTACTATTGGTGATATCATGAAATCAATTCCTTTTGGAAATTTTATTGTTACTAAAAAAATTCAAGGAACTCATTTAAAAACTGCTCTTGAAAATGGATTAAAAGCCTATCCTGAACCTCTAGGAGCTATGGCTCAAACTGCAGGAATGAAAGTTTTCTTCAATCCTAATAATCCTCCATTAAAAAGAGTTGATGATATTTATATACAAAATAATCTCCTTTCTTTAGATAGTTATTATAATGTGGCTATGACTGATTTTATGGCTTTAGGTGGAGAGGAATATAGTTCTTTTATTGACGGAGAGGAAATTGAGCACTACCCTAGTGTGGAAAACATTGTTATTGAATACATCAAATTCTTTGGAATTAAAGTCAAGGAATCCATTGTATCAAGAATAATTTCAAAATATAATTAAAAAAGATGCATCTTCACATAGTTGAAGATACATCTTTTTTTAATTTATAACAAATCTTGATTTTCCTGATTCTTTTGCTAAATAAAGTGCTTTATCTGCTCTTTCACACAGATTATCTAAAGATTCATGTCCTTTTTTTTCAACTACTCCCAGACTAACTGCAAATCCTATATTATCTGATTGCTCTAGTTCTCGTAGCTTTTCTAAATTTTTAAGAATTCTTTCAGCAACACCTTTAGCTACATTAATTTTTGAAAAAATAAGAATACATATTTCATCTCCGCCCATTCTTATCAAATAATCATCTTTTCTCACACATATTTTTAAGATTGAAGAAAGTTTTTTTAATACTTCATCTCCAGAAACATGCCCATAAGTATCATTTATATTTTTAAAATTATCTATATCCAAAATCATTAAACTACAAGGGTTTTCTATGTTTTCTAAATACAACATTCTCAATTTATCCTCATAAAAATTCCTGTTATAAAGCCCTGTTAAGGTATCTTTATACGCCTTCTCTTCGAGCTCAAACCCTATCTCTTTATACTTTGTGATATCTCTTATTATAGCTAGTATTCCAACTTCGTTATTCCCTAGTTCAACTCTTCCTTTAAATGTAGAGAACCAGTTATCTCCAAATTTTTCCTCTTCAAAATAGTCACCTTTTTTTAGTGCTTGTTCATTATTACTTAAACACTTTAGAGCCAAATCTCCTGGGAAAAAATCTGTTTCTTTTTTCCCTAATATTTCTAAATATGGTTTTCCTATGAAATTTGCATAAGCTGTATTCAAATATTGAATTCTACTCTCTGAGTCTAGATAAAACACTAAATCTTCTGTAGTATTTAAAATCTTATTTAATTTAAATTCAGTTTTTGCTTTTTCTAATAATTCTCGCTCCAACTCTTTTATTTTTGTGACTTCATATACTTCTAACTGTATACATGTTTCCCCATCTAAAATTATTTTTTTACCTTTAATTTCATAGTTCCCATTAAATTTAAATTTCATTTTATTAGTTATTATTTGTAGCTCTTCCTCATCTAAATCATCGCTTCTTAAAACCTTTTTAAAAAATACATTTACATCACAACTCTTACAACTTTGATCAGTTCCACATTTTGCTTTTAGTTCTGTATTTTTACATTGAATAAGTTCACCAAATGTTTTTCCTATTCCATTTAAATTCCCTACTTTTTCTTTATCTATAAGTTTTTTTATATATTCATTTAAATATCTAACTCTACGCATATCATCTAAAAGAATAATACCAATAGTAAGATTATCTAAAATGTTTAATAACAATCTTACGCCTCCTTTTCTACATATAAAAATAGCCTCAAAGGTATTCCCTCTAGGGCTATTTTTTTACTCTAATTTATTTTGAAATCATCTCAATTAAATCTTGAACTGTATAATTTAAATATTCCCCTTTTAAATAATTCATTTTAATATCTTCATAAACATGCTTTTTTACTTCTTTTGGTCTTTCTATAAAAACTTCTCCACTGATTTCAAACTCTTCTGATAATGGCACTATAAAAGGTACTTTAAATTCTTCTACACCTAATATTGGCTTTAAAAATTTTTCACCTCTAGCTTTTGTTATTATTGCCATATCAAAATTTGCATTTAGCTCACAAAATCTTTTTAATACCGTTACATTTAATTGAAAATCCATGCACCATGGTTCTCCTGAAACTAAGAAATTTATCTTTTTTTCTATATTTTTAACTCTTTCTACTTGTTCTTCTGTCATTGCAATTCTGGAATAATTTTTAGGAATTCTATCTCTTTCACTTTTAATTCCTGTTCCCATAAAAGCTTCAAAGTTCATTCCAGCTGAATAAAGAGTTTTTATATCCAAATTTCTTCCTCCTATTTATTTAATAGTTTGCAGTTTTTATATTCATCTTTTTGAGCAGATTTATACGTACAAGTTCCTGATAAAACTTTACATTTTATCGACATGTAATCATCGTACATAACTCCTATTGCATTTTCGCATTGAAGAGTTGGGTATTTTTCAACTACCTCTTTTTTCTCTTCAGCTGTTATAAAATATCTTTCCATTTGTTCTCCTACCTTTTCATTTTATAATACTTATATCTCAATAAAAAATAATATATTCCACTTACTATATAAGCTATTGACATATAATCGAGTATTTCTCTACCTAAATGTTTGAATCCTAACCCTACAATTAACCCACCTGTTATAAAGGATAAAATATTCATAGCATAATACTTTATTTTCCAAGTAATCTCTCTATTACCTTTTAAATAGTGACCTATAACAACTCCCAAATCTGTCACTGTTCCAGTCATATGAGTAGTTCTTATAACCATCCCTTTATATCTTATAAATAACCCATTTTGTACTCCTAAAGCAAATGCTAATACATAAACAAACATTAATTTCCCATAGATATAATGATCTATAAGCTTTAGTAAAACTCCTATAAAAATAAAAGTATCTCCATACCTCTTTCTAAGTTCAAAATCTCTTCCTGAACCTACAATTATTCCTGAAATTATAGCCCCAAAAAAGAATGAACATACTAGACCTAGCATTATTTGGAAATGAGCCATGTCATTATATATTAAATCAGTTGAAATTCTTGTTATACTACCTGTTATGTGGCTTGCGGTCAAAGCAAACTGTAAAATTGCAAAAGCATTCATTCCGCCACCTAAAAGCGATAATGAACTTATCCATAAAAATAGATTGTCATTTATTTTTTCCATTTTTCCCTGCTCTTCTAGTATTTTATTTTAAATACTACCTTTCTTAAATCTTGTGGCTCCTCATTAGAAGCTATTAAAGGCATATGAGGTTCATCTGGGAAAAATATTATAAAGTTTTCCTTATTCATTTGGAATCTATGTTCCTCTACTCCTTCAAGAACTTGAAAATCGCTCTCACTATTGTACTCTGTTTTTTCTTTTAAAGAATCTCTTAACGAGTATCCTATTCCTTCTTCCCCATCAATAACTACATGAATATCGATATAATTCTTATGTCCCTCAAAAAAACATTCATTTAATACTTTTGTTTTGCACTCTTGAAGATTGAAAAAAACATTGTCACCATCGATTTCATTCCTACCTATTACTCCAGTTTTATAGCTTCCGCTTTCTATAGTTTCAATAGCTTTATCCAAACCTTTTGAAACTCCTTTATAAAACTTTAATTCGTCAATTTTCCCAAAGATCATTTTGTAATCCCCCTTTATTTTTTATTCACATTTTATCATATTCCAAATAGGTTTATAAAGTCAAGTTATAATTTAATTTAGATTGATTTTTTTTGATAATTCTTTTATAATATAGTGTGAATAAATATATTAGAGGAGGATACTGTGTTACAAAAATTTAAAAGAAACTTTTCAATTATAGCACATATAGATCATGGTAAATCTACAATTGCTGATAGATTATTACAAGCAACTGGAACTGTTACTGAAAGAGATATGAAAGAGCAACTTCTTGATTCTATGGAACTTGAAAGAGAAAAAGGAATTACAATCAAAGCTCAAGCTGTTACACTAAAATACAAGGCAAAAGATGGAAATGATTACGAATTGAATCTAATCGATACTCCAGGACACGTTGACTTTATATACGAGGTTTCTCGTTCACTGTCAGCTTGTGAAGGAGCTCTTCTTGTTGTTGATGCTGCTCAAGGTGTTGAAGCTCAAACTCTTGCTAACGTTTATCTAGCTCTTGAAAACAATCTTGAGATAGTACCTGTTATCAATAAAATTGACTTACCTGCAGCTGATGTAGAAAAAGTTAGAAATGAAATTGAAGATATTATCGGATTACCTGCAGACAATGCTGTTCTTGCTTCAGCTAAAGCTGGAATAGGAATTGAAGAACTTCTAGAGGCTATCGTTGAAAGGGTTCCAGCTCCTACATTTGATGAAGAAGCCCCTTTAAAAGCTATGATTTTTGACTCATTATTTGATGACTACCGTGGTGTTATAACTTATCTTAAAGTTATGGACGGATGTATTAAAAAGGGAGATAAAATTAAAGTTTGGTCTACTGGAAAAGAATTTGATGTTCTTGAGTGTGGAATATTTGCTCCAACTAAAAAAGAACAACCTGAACTTAGCTCTGGATCAGTTGGATACATTATAACTGGTATTAAAACTATTCAAGATACTCAGGTAGGAGATACTATAACTCACGCTAAGAGACCTTGTCTTGAGCCTTTAGAAGGATTTAGACCTGCACAGTCAATGGTATTTGCTGGATTATACCCTCTATCTACTGATGATTATGAAGATTTAAGAGATGCTCTTGAAAAACTTCAACTAAATGATGCTTCATTATCATTTATTCCAGAAACATCACTAGCTCTAGGATTTGGATTTAGATGTGGATTCTTAGGATTACTTCATATGGAAATCATCGTTGAAAGACTTAGAAGAGAGTATGATATTGATTTAATCTCTACTTCTCCATCAGTTGAATATAGAATAACTGTTGAAAATCAAGAGACTATTGTTATAGATAACCCTTGTGAGTTTCCTGAAGGTGGAAGAGCAAAATTTGCTGTTGAGGAACCATACATAAAAGGAAGTATCTTAACTCCTAAAGATTATGTTGGGAACGTTATGGAACTTTGCCAAGAAAAAAGAGGAACATATGTTGATATGAAGTATATAGATGATAACAGAACAATGGTAATCTATGAGTTACCTCTTGCTGAAATCGTTATTGACTTCTATGATAAATTAAAATCTAGAACGAAAGGTTATGCTTCTTTTGAATATGAGATGATTGGATATAGAGAATCTAAACTTGTTAAAGTTGATATATTAGTATCAGGTAACGTTGTTGACGCTTTCTCATTCATAGCTCATGCTGATAATGCTGCTTCTAGGGGAAGAGCTATCTGTGAAAAATTAAAAGAAATTATTCCTAGACAACAGTTTGAGGTACCTATCCAAGCTGCTTTAGGAGCTAAAATAATCGCTAGAGAAACTATCAAAGCCTATAGAAAGAACGTTCTTGCTAAATGTTATGGTGGAGACGTTTCAAGAAAGAAGAAACTTCTAGAGAAGCAAAAAGAAGGTAAAAAGAGAATGAAACAGATTGGAAATGTTGAAATTCCTCAAGAGGCCTTTGTATCTGTACTTAAACTTAACGATTAATAATATATTAAAAAGGTGGGGTTTTCCCACCTTTTAGTATATAGGAGGGAATTTTACATGAACAGATTCAAATTTATTTTAAAGAGAATTTTTCCGGACATTTTAAGTATTTTAATCTTCTTATCAGGTACACTAATTATTTTTTCTAACACCACTAAATTTACTATGAGGCATATTAAATACATATATATGATACTCCCTGGAGATGTTATAGTCTTATCACATTTTTCTTCAAATGTTATAGGTACTTTTTTACTAATTCTTGCCTATGGTATTTACAGAAGACTCGATAGTGCTTATTATCTCTCAGTTGTATCTTTTGTTTTAGCAATATTCTTCAGTTTTTTTAAAGGATTTAACTACATTGAAGCTTTTATTTTTAGTATAATCCTACTTCTATTGATCCCATCAAAAGATAGATTCTATAGAAAGTCTTCTATTTTAAAAGACAAACTTTCTCCTACATGGATTTTACTTACTCTCTCAGTTATTTTATTAAGTATTTTCTTTGGATTATATTCTTTTAAAACTGTTGAGTACAAAAAAGAAGTTTTATGGCATCTAGCTTTAAATAGACAATATACTCTTTTTTTAAGAAATAGTTTTGTTTCCATATCAATTTTCTGCATCTTTCTAGCTTTTAATTTTTTTAATACAGTACTAAGTGTTGAAAAAATACCTAGCTCAAAAGTTCTAGAAGATGTAAAAAAAATAATTAATTTGAGTGATAATAGTTACTCAGGATTAGCCTATCTTTCTGACAAATCTATTATTTTTAATAAATTAAAAACATCTTTTATAATGTTTGGTAATACTAATAGCAATTTAATTTCAATGGGAGATCCTATCGGTGATAAAAAAAGTTTTCAAGAAATTATAAGAGAATTTTATAGAATTGGAAGAGAAAGTGGTAAAAATATAGCATTTTATGAAATTTCAAAAGAACATCTAGCTGAATATCTTGAACTTGGACTTAAAATTATTAAAATTGGGGAAGAAGCTATTGTGAATTTAGATTCCTATGATATCTCTACTCCCACATATAAAAAAATTAGATACACTTTCAATAAGTTTGAAAAACTTAATTATACTTTCAAAGTTGTTGATTCAATCGAAGGTTTTGAAGATGAATTGAAACTAGTTTCTGACAATTGGTTAGACAACAAAAAAGCTAAAGAAAAAACATTTTCACTTGGACGTTTTGACTTAAATTATTTGAAAAATTTTAAATTAGCTCTTCTGTTTGATGAAAATAATAAGCTTATTGCATTTTCAAATCTTATGTCGACGCATGACAAAAATGAAATGGCTATCGATCTTATGAGATATCTTGATTCAGCTCCATCTGGAACAATGGAATACCTTTTTATAAAAATAATAAACTGGTCTAAAGAAAATGAGTATAAAAGATTCAGTTTAGGAATGGCACCCCTTTCAGGTATATATGGTGGAGAATTAGCTCCTCTTTGGAATAGACTTAGTGTTTTCCTTTTTAATCACGGTGGAAACTTCTATAACTTTGAAGGATTAAGACAATTTAAAGATAAATTTGCACCTGAATGGGAATCAAAATATTTAGCTTATTCCGGTCACTTTAACCTTGCTTCACTTTTAAAAGATATTGCTTTTCTAATATCTGGTGGCCTTCTTGGTATTTTTTCTAAAAAATAAAAATATTAGTTATAAAAAAAAGAGTGTCATCGACACTCTTTTATATTATTCTTAGTTAGCTTTTTCAGCGTAAACTGAAACTTGCTTCTTATCTCTACCTAATCTCTCGAACTTTACGTATCCATCGATTAATGCGAATAATGTATGATCTTTTCCACATCCCATGTTGTTTCCAGCGTGGAACTTGTTTCCTCTTTGTCTAACGATGATGTTTCCAGCTTTTACAACTTCTCCATCATATTTTTTAACTCCAAGGTAATTTGGATTAGAGTCTCTTCCGTTTTTAACAGAACCTTGTCCTTTTTTCTTCGCAAATAATTGTATATTTAATGTAAATAGCATCTAAATTTCCTCCTTCTCTACAAGCTTTATGTGTTTAGGATACCCCTTAGATAGTTCTTTCAACATCAATATCATAGTATTTAATAATACATCAACTTCCTTTGTCTTTTCAGAAAAGTCCATCCCTCTCATATCAACGTCTAAGTACCCATCAGAGTCAATCTCAAATCTAGGCGTTATACCTAAGATTTCCTGCATTCCTCCTAACGGAAATTGCATCGCCATCGAAATTGCTGCACAAACAATATCTTGCCCATACTCTGCATATTCTGCATGACCTGTGGCTTTGTATCTTACTACTCTACCATTGTTTCTTGATATTTCAATCTTTGTCATAATTTAATTATGCGTTGATTGCTGTAACTTTGATCTCAGTGAAAAGTTGTCTGTGACCTTTCTTTCTGTGATATCCAGTCTTTGGCTTGTATTTGAAGTTAACAACTTTAGCTCCTTTACCTTGAGCAACAACCTCTGCTACTACTTTAGCACCTTCAACAACAGGAGTTCCAACTTTAACCTCTCCATTGTTTGATACTAAAAGAACATCCGTTAATTCTACAGTTGTGTTAACCTCAGCATTTAGTTTTTCAACTCTTAATACTTCACCTACTGCAACTTTGTACTGTTTTCCTCCAGTTTTTATAACTGCGTACATTCTAACACCTCCAAAAGTATAAAGATCGCTGGATTCGGTTGCTGACGACCTTATCCAAGCTTAATCTACCAATTATAATATCATTTTTTCTAATCTTTGTCAACTATTTTATTTCATCCATTCCTGTGAAACTGTAGACCCATTCTTATATATAGTTATTTTTTCTAGTTCACCTTTTTGCGTATAAGTTCTCCATTCTCCATTAGGTAATCCTCCAACTAAATTTCCTTTCTCTTTAATTTTCCCATTATCCCAATATGATTTCCAAGGTCCTGTACCATTTTTTAGATATTCTTTAGATAAAATACCACCATAGTTGTCATACCATTCAACTTCACCTGATATTCTTCCACCTACATAATTTATTCTAGAACGAATATTTCCTGTATTTCTAAAATATGTTTCCTGAACTCCATTTTTAACTCCATTTACATATGGTTCCTTCATACCAGTTCTTCCAGCTTCTGAAAACCACATTTTATATCCATTTAGTTTTCCATTTTTATAATCTTCTGTATAAAGCTTATGAACTCCTACAAGAGTAACAAATGTTCCTGTAAATGGTGTTGTTGATTTTCCATTATAAGCAAGTCCATTTCTAACTTGTTTGTAACCTATATTTACTTGGTCTATGCCATTTAATTTCACTTCAGTAATTCCAGTTTCTACTTGAGATACATTTTGTCCAAGATGAATTATATCTGTTTGTGGAATAAATTCTCCTTCAATCATTGTCGATATTTTTACATCATGTGCTTTTGGTGTAACTGTTGGTAAAAGAATTCTTTCCTCTTCACTTTGTTTATCTAAAGCAGAACAACCAACTAGAGCTAATAATACTATTCCTATTCCTATATTTATCTTTTTCATCATTATTCTCCTAATAATATTTTTATAAAAAATAAAGCCAAGAATTCTTATTGATAAATTCTTGACTCATTTATTTAGTTATAGATAGGCATTAAATAAGCCGGGTTTTGTATTTGTCAATCATTTATCTAGAACTATAATCGCTTATAGCTTCAAGCAACTTACCCTGAGAGAGAGCGAGCAACCCCTTTACCTCTCCTATTTAGTCTTGCTCCAAAGGGGGTTTACCTAGCTTCCTTAGTCTCCTAAGGAACTGGTGGTCTCTTACACCGCCTTTTCACCCTTACTCTAATAAATCTATGATTGTATTAGAGCGGTCTATTTTCTGTGGCACTTTCCTTAAAGTTTCCTTTAGTAGCCGTTAGCTACCCTTTTGCTCTGTGGAGCCCGGACTTTCCTCTTACTTACGCAAGCGATTAACTCTAATACCTATCTTCTTTTTAACTTGTATTTTATTTTCTTTCGTTTTACCTGTATTATTCTAATCCATAATACTAAAAATGTCAACAAAATTCCTAAAAATATTTTTATACCCATACTTATCTGTTCTGAATTTTCACTTTCTTCATCAAAATCGGCTTCGGGAATAAATAGTTGTTGAAGTCCTTCAACTAAATTACTCGCCACTTGAAACTCATTTTGTTCATTAGCATACTCTTGAGCATTATCTAAAAGTAGCGTTAAATCTGTGGATAACTCTTCTGGATTTAAGTCTTGTGATATTTTTATTTGAACTTTCAATGTACTATTTACGTTCTGCTTATCTTTTATCAAGTTAAGTATTACTGCTTTTTCTTGTGAATCTACTTCAAATCCCTCGTTATCTTCTAAAGTATTTAAAAAAATTTGATTCCCAGTCTCTTCTTCAAACGCTTGAACTGTCTGTTCTAATTTTACTTTATCCTCATCAGAAAAAACACCCCTATAATCGTTTATTTTTCCTAAAGCTAATGTCGATAAAATTATAAAACCTATTGTAATTTTTTTTAGCATTTTCTGTTCTCCTTACATTTTTTGAAATACAGGTCCATCATTAAAGTGTAATATTTCCAACTTAAACTCTTTTTCAATTATAGTTTTTAAATGTTTTACAAAAATACACTCACTCTCAAAATGTCCTATATCCATCAAGCTAAAATTTTCTTCTTTAGCATCCATAGCCTCGTGATATTTTATATCCCCTGTTAACAATATGTCTGCACCAAGTTTTTTAGCTTTTCTCCAATAAGTTGAACCTGCTCCACTAACTAATGCTATTTTTTTTATACTCAAGTTTTCGTCTGATGTTACTACATTTATACAATCTAAACCTAGTGTTTCTTTCATATTTTGTGACAATTTTTTTATGTTTATAGGTGTATCTAGTTTATAAATTCTCCCTATTCCAAACTCTCTTCCATTCAGTTCAGATTTTTCTAAAATTTTACCTTTTCCAAAGTTTAAAACAGTTTCTCCTAAAAAATCATTTAAACCAGATTTTGCTGAGTCTAAATTCGTGTGCATTGAATATACTGCAATCCTATTTTCAATCAACTTTAAAACTTTTTTTCCTAAAGTCGTATCTCCAGTTACTGCT
The DNA here is from genome assembly GCA_036667395.1 of Cetobacterium sp. GTDB lineage: Bacteria > Fusobacteriota > Fusobacteriia > Fusobacteriales > Fusobacteriaceae > Cetobacterium_A. The sequence continues at coordinate 13,267 of JAVWUC010000004.1, forward strand.
TTTAAAGGTTTAAAAATTACAGGATGATGTGTTATTATTAGGTTTGCACCCACCTCTATAGCTTCATCTATAACTTTATCTGTCACATCTAATGAAAGTAATATTTTCTCTACTTCAGAGTCTCTTCTTCCTACTAAAAGCCCTACATTATCCCATTCTTCTGATAAATTAAGTGGAAATTTTTCTTCTAAATAACTGATTATTTTACTTAGCTTCATATTTTAAGACTTCTTCCTCCTCCTAATGATAGTTTAGTTATAGCTATTTCAAAAAGTTTTTCACCTTCTCCTCTTTTTAAATCTAAACTATTTTCTATCTCAAATAAAGACTCTCTTTTTTCTCCTATTAATCCAAAGAATCTTTTTAGAATATTCTCTTCTGTATGAGACATTTTTTTAGGTAAAGTACTTATATTTATATCCTCTAAAGATGCTATTTTCTCTCCTATTATTTCTGACTTCTCCTCTTGAGATAACTCCTCCATTGGATCTTCTGAATCTTCTTCCTCAAGTTCAGCTACAATTTCATGCTCTATAAGCTCCTCTTGTCTTTTTAAGAAATATCCTTTATACATATATTTTTCTGTTTGAACTTTTTCATCAACAAAAAACAACATCTCTTTTCTAATCCATAGCTTTATATAACTTAAAACGTCTCCATTTGATGGTCTATAACTATCTAGAGCCTTTATAACACCAATATTTCCCTCTTGAATAAGATCTAAATAATCGATTCCTGAAACAAGATAATCAAAAGCAATATTAGCTACTTCTCTCAAATTCCCCTCAACTAAAGCATGCACACTTTCTTCTTCATCTAAAGATTCTAAAAGTTCAGCTACCTCCTCTTTTGAAAGTTGTTGTATATGAGAAATTTCCTCTAAATATTCAGTGGTCACACTTTCTACTACGTAGTTATTCTCTTCTACTTTTTCTTCTTTTCTCAAATCCACTGTTGGAAGCTCTAGACTTAATCCAGGGTTCTCTTTTAAAAATTTAATAAAATCCTCGTCGTTCTTATATTTTAATAAAACTTGTTGTTCAAAATCTGTTAATTTCATTCATTTTCCCCTTTTCTATTTTGCTTTTTAATATAAAATGGGAGCACTAGGCTCCCCCTTTATTTTATTATTTTTATACTTTGAAATCTTCTAATTTCTTTCTTCTACTTGGGTGTCTTAATTTTCTAAGAGCCTTTACTTCAATCTGTCTGATTCTCTCTCTTGTTACTTTAAATATCTTTCCAACTTCCTCTAAAGTTTTAGGAGCTCCATCATTTAATCCATATCTAAAGATTAAAACCTGCTCTTCTCTACTACTTAAAGTCTTTAGAACATCATTCAATTGCTCTCTTAAAAGAGTCCTATTAGTTAACTCATAAGGATTTTGCATTTTGTTATCTTCAACGAAATCTCCTAATTCACTATCCTCTTCACTTCCTACTGGAGTTTCTAAAGATATTGGATCTTGGTTCATCTCTTGAATACTTTTTATCTTTTCAACTTCCATTCCAAGTCTTTTTCCTAAAACTTCTGGAGTTGCATCTTTTCCTGTCTCTTGAAGGTATATTCTAGCTTCCTTCTTTATTTTATTTATAGTTTCTATCATATGAACCGGAATACGTATAGTTCTTCCTTGGTCTGCTATAGCTCTTGTAATAGCTTGTCTTATCCACCAAGTAGCATATGTTGAAAACTTGTATCCTTTACTATATTCAAACTTTTCAACAGCTTTCATTAGTCCTATATTTCCTTCTTGAATAAGATCTAATAATTTAAGTCCTCTATTAGTATGCTTTTTGGCTATACTTACAACCAGTCTTAAGTTTGCCTCAATAAGTTGTTGTTGAGAGTACTCATCCCCTTCTAGAGCTGCTTTTGCATACTCTAACTCCTGCTCATGAGTTAAAAGTGGAATTTGTCCAATCTCTCTTAAATACATCTTTATTGGCTCGTCAACTTCCATATCTCCAGTTATGCTAAAAAGATCATCATTTACTAAATCATCTTCGCTTACTTCTTCTATATCTTCAGGATTAAAATCAAAATCTTCACTATACTCACTTGATTTCTCTTTTTCATCCTCTTCTTCATCTTCATCTGAATCAAGAACTACTTTTTTTACTGGTGTTATTATTTTTTTAATATCTTTCTTTGGGGTATCTTCCTTTTTTGCAACATCGTTTTTAGAAACTATTTTTATTCCTTGTTCAGTCATTCCATTTATCAGAAATTCTATTCTTTCTGGGGGAAAATCAGAGCTTAACTCACTATTTATCTCTTCATAGCTGATCATCTTGTTTTCCATCGCTTTTCTCAATAAAGCTAATACCTTATCATTTTTTATAAACTCCTTCATTAGCTGAAGCCTCCTCTATTCAATAAACTTGTCTTTCAGAATTTTATGCATTGATACTTTCAAACTCTTCATACAATGCTTGAAGATCATTAAAACTATTGGTTTGCTTTAACTTATCTTCAATATTTTTTAGCTTAATATGTTTCAGTAAATTGCTTCTTTCTTTTAGCGATTCTTTTAACTCTAGTATGAACCAAGACATAAATATAATCTCAAAGCCTTTTTCAACTTGCGTTTTATTAGAATAGTCATCTAAAGATAATAGCGATATATCTACTAATTCTTTTTCCTCTTTATCCGTTAAATTTCCAGTTGAAATAACATCTTTAATTATGTTTCCACTTTTTTTCTCATTCTCTTGTAAAAATTCTAAATAAAGAAATATCTTTTTACCTAAACTGCTATTTATACTTTTATTTTTAAAATAATCAAAATACTCATTTTGAGCTAAGACTAAGGCCAGTGTTAACTTCTCCAAATTATACAATCCTTTTTCGTCTAATTCTCTCGTTTCCTCTTTTTTCTCATAAGTATTTTTTGATCTTTTTTTATTATTAGTTATTAAAATTGTTTTTAAGATATCCAAGTCAATATTTAATGATTTTCCTAGCTTATCTATATATAAACTTTTTTCAAGATCACTTTCTATACATTGAAAAAAATCTCTAAATCTATTAATAAAATTCTGTTTAGACATATGGTCATCAAGACTATATTCCATAGAATATCTTTCGTAAAGATAATCAAATGCTTCTAGTGATTCTTTAACAACTTTTAAAAACGCATCTTTTCCATAACTTTTTAGATAGTCATCTGGATCTTTAGCATCTTTATAAACTAAAACTCTGATATTAAATCCTTCAGTTTTTAATATCATTATTGCTCTTTCTGTAGCTTTTTGCCCAGCACTATCCATATCAAAAGATAACAATACATTGTTTGTATATCTTTTTAAAAGTTGTGCTTGTTCCTCTGTAAGAGCTGTTCCTAGAGGAGCTAATGCAACATCAAAACCATATGAATGTGCTGAAAGTACATCCATATAACCTTCCATCAATATAGAATAGTTTTTCTTCTTGATGTTGGTTCCTTTTTGAATAAAACCGTAAAGATTTTTACCCTTACTAAATATTGGTGTTTCTTGTGAGTTTATATACTTTGGAATATCTTTATTATCCTCTAAAGATCTACCTCCAAAAGCTATAACTCTTCCTGAAATTGAATATATTGGAAATATTATTCTATTTCTAAAGCTATCATAAATGCCTTTTTCACCCTCTTTAGCAAGACCTAAATCAAGTATTTTTTTCTTACTGTACCCAGCTGTCAAAAGATGATCAAAAAGCCCACTCCAACTATTAGGTGCATAACCTATTTCATTTTCTTTTATTAGTTTTGGGTTTATTTTTCTCTTTGATAGATACTCTAATGCATCTCTAGCTGAATTCTTAAATATCTCTTGTTTAAAATAAGTATGTGCTTCATCCATAATCTCATAGTACTCACGATTCTCATCACTTTTTGCACTACCAACTACACCTGTTATTGGGATGTTATACTTTTTTGCTAAATCTTCTACAGCTTCAACAAAAGATATTTTTTTGTATTCTGAGTAAAATTTAATAGGATTCCCACCTGCTCCACACACAAAACATTTACAAATGTTTTTGCTAGGACTTACAACAAATGATGGATTACTGTCCTGATGAAAAGGACAAAGTCCTTTATAATTTGCACCTGATTTTTTTAAATCAACAAACTCTCCTACAACTTTCTCAATATGTAATTGTTGTAATAATAAATCAATATCTTCTGATTTATATTTCATTAACATCTCCCAATTGAATAAGGTTTAATTTTTTAAAATATTTTAGAGCAAACCGCTCTATCCTAAATTATATTACATTTTTAAAGAATATGCAATTTTTTTTTAAAAATAAAAGGAGGATTTAAAAATCCTCCCTCTTCATTTTTTAATTTTCTGTATTTTGTGTACTAACTTCTATCTCTCTAAGCTTCTCTTGAGCTTTTGTATTGATGTAGTCAGAAACAACTTCATTTTTTACCTCTTCAAAGTTTGCTTTTTTCTCATCAATTTGAGAATCTTTTTTATAGATGATATAGTCTTTTTGTTCTTTTACGAAATTAACTTCACCAATTTTTGAGTTAAAGATAGCTTTTGCTAGCTCTTCATTATAACCTAATCCAGGAACATATCCCTCTTCTGTTATTTCATCTATCTTTTCAGAAAAAACTACATCTTTATCATTTTTCAATTCTGCGAATGTAATTGTTCCTTTCGATAAATCCTTTACAATCTCATCTACTTGAGTAACTTTCGCTTGTAAAGTTTCTTCAGAAGGTTCTGGTATAATCAATATATGACTTGCTGTTACTGTTCCTTTAGCTTCATCTTTATTTTCTACAAATATTATATGATATCCAAATTGTGTTTTTACAACTTCTGGATAAACCTTTCCTACTTCTGCTGCAAACGCTGCATCTTCAAATGGTTTTACCATATCTCCTTTAGAGAATGTTCCTAAAGCTCCACCTGTTGGTCCACTTGGTCCATCAGAATGTTCTTTTGCCATTTCGGCAAAATTGTCTTTATTTACTTTCTTTAAAAGATCTTCTGCTTCAGTTTTTGCCTTAGCATCATCCGCTTCAGATGGTTCAACTTTTAATATTGCAATATTAGCATTTGCACTTTTTGTTATATCATAATTTGTCTGATTTTCTTCAAAGAACTCTTTTAAATCCTTATCTGTATATTTCACTTCAGATTTCAACTTAGCATATAGAGCTGATACAGCTTCAGAAACTTCTAAGTCTAAAGGAAGAGATGTGTCAACCTTTATTCCTTCAGCTTCTGCTACTTTTAACAATTTAATTTCAGATTCTAAAGATTCTTTTGCAATCTCTTTAGCTTGCTCTAAATTTCCTTTTGTCATTCCAAGAGTGTTTAAAACTCTTTTAGCATACTCTAAATTTGTTACTTCTACTCCATCAAATTTAAACTCTTCTTTCTCTAAATAAGCTTCATAGTTCTTATCTAAATCTTCAAGTTTCATCTGTGATCTAGCTTCTGTAATATCCTTTATTAATGCTTCAGCCCCTTTTTGAGCTTTTAATGCTTGTTCAATTTGAGCTTTTACAGTATCTAAAGGTTTTCCTTGGAATGCTGTATACTTATTATCTACATAGTAAGTTTCAATATCTTCAGGAGTAACCTTTACATCATTTGTTATTGCTTCAGAAACTTTTTGAAGAGTTAAATTTTCTCTAATCTCATTTTCTAAAGTTTTTGTCGTATAACCTTGGCTTAATAAAGCTTTTTTAAATTGCTCTTTATCTGGAAAAGCTTCTTTTATTTTATCCATCTGTGAACTCACTTCTGAACCAGAAACTTTTATCTTTAGTTTATCCGCCATATCTAAAAGTAAATTTTTATTTATAACTTCGTTAAATGCAACTATATTCATTAATGTAGGATCTACTGTTGTTCCTAAATATCTGTTATAATTTTCAGATAATATAGCCATCGATCTTTGAGTTTCCATCTGCGTCACTTTTTTACCATTTATTTTAAATGCTAATTGTGAGTTTGTCGAATTTCCTTTAAAAGACATCGCGTATCCTGCGATTAAACTTATTAAGAAAAATATCGTTACAACCCAAATCACGGGTTTCATATTTCTTCTGAACTTTCTAATTGCCATCTTTTAACCCCTCCAGAAAATTTCGTAATTTTTTATTTTATGTCTAATCCATATTTTCTTATTTTCTCGTATAAAGTTGTTCTTCCTATTCCTAAAAGTTTTGAAGTTTCTTGCTTATTCCATCTAGTTTTTTGAAGAGCCATAGCAATTACAACCTTTTCTACGTCATCTAAGGCATATATTTCTTGCTCTAATATGTTTTTTAAAGGTCCTACTCCGATAACAGTTTTATTTTCAACAGTATCAGATTTCATTTTTATCTCTAATGGTAAATCTTCTACGTCGATACTTCTATCTGTACATAAAATTACCATTCTTTCTATCATATTTTTTAATTCTCTTATATTTCCTGGATATGAGTATTCCATTAAATATTTCATAGCATCTCCAGATATAACAGGAATCTCTCTTCTTAAATCTTTAACTATTTTATTTAAGAAGTAGTTAGCTAATATAGGGATATCGTCTTTTCTATCTCTTAAAGGTGGAACTTCAATAGGGAATGCAGTTAATCTATGGTATAGATCTTTTCTGAATTTACCTTTTTCTGTCTCCTCTTTTAAATCTTTATTTGTTGATACGATAAATCTCACATCAACTCTTCTAGATTTATTTCCTCCAACTCTTCTGAACTCTCCATACTCAATAACTCTTAAAACTTTAGCTTGAGCTTTTAAATCCATAGCAGAAATTTCATCAAGGAAAACTGTTCCTCCATCCGCTTCTTCTAATATTCCTTTTTTGCTTGTTGTAGCTCCTAAGAAAGCTCCTCTTTCATATCCAAACAACTCTCTTTCGATTAAATCTTCTGGTAATGAAGCACAAGAAATTGTTATATAGTTTTCTTTTCTTCTGTCACTTCTTTTAAAGATTTCTTTAGCGATTAACTCTTTTCCAACCCCATTTTCTCCAGTAATTAGAACTGTTAAGTCACTTTCAGCAACCTTCTCTATTAAATTTTTAACCTCTTTAATTCTTGTAGATTGACCGATCATTTCATTTTCATCTTCAGAATCAGAAAGTTTTTCTTCTAACTTTCTCTTTTCCTTTACAATCTCTAAGTTTCTTAAAGCAGGAATCATTACTCTATTCATCTCTTTTGCATCTACTGGTTTTAATAGATAGTTGTAGATATCAGCCTCTTTCATCTCTTGAATTAAAGCATCATTTTCCTCATCTAATAATCCAATAACAACGAAGTCTTTTCCTATTCCATTTAATTTTCTTTTCGCTTCTGAGAAGTTGAACCAAGTTAAATACTCATCTAATAAAACTACATCAAAATCACTCTCTCTTAACATATCTAATGCATCTAATAAGTTGTTGAATGTTATTATTTCATACATCTCTGACAAAGCTTTTCTGACTTGTTTCAATGTTTCTTTTCTTTCCGAAACTACTAATATTGATTTCTTCATCCTTACTCCTCCTATTTTCTATTTTCGTTAACAATGTATTATAATTGATATTTTGTTATTTTTCAAGACTTTTTTAAAATTTTCTGTTCAAGATTATTTCAAACAGTATTAGTCTAAACATTAGTTTCTAAAAAATACATTTTTTTCCTTTAATTTATTTTAATTTTCTTTTACAATCTCCTTGAAAAAAAGATTATAAAATATTTCTATCTCTTTGTCTATATCTATAGATAAATATTTTTCAACCATTTTTCTATAACTCTCTTCTCCTGTAACCTCTACTCCTGTTTGATTTATTAAAAACAACAGTAGTGTTGTTAAAGCTGAACTCAATATGCTTCTTATCTTTTCAATCTGATCTCTATACTCTTCTTTTATATTTTCTTTATTATTATTTAAAAACTCACTAAAAATAATATCTCTTTTCATATAGTCATCATACGTTAGGTTTATTTCACCATTTTCATATATTTTAGCAAATAGAAATAGGTTGTATCTATCGTCTTTTAAATCAAGTCTTCTAGATATAATCATTTTTAACTTTTTTTCGAACGGAACATCTAAGTCTCCAACTTCTTTTAAAAACTCTTTTCTACTAATTACAGAGTTGTCCATTATCTCTTCTAAAAGTTCCTCTTTACTTTTAAAGTAATAATAAAAGCCTCCTTTTGCCATTCCTAAAACATTAGCAATATCTTCTATCTTTGTATTTCTTATCCCGTTTGCCGCAAATAGGATAGTTGCAGTTCTCTTTATACGCTCTCTTTTAGTTAATACCACTACGTATTCCCCCTCTAAAACTTAATAATATTGAATATATCATTTACAGTAGCAAAGATTATTAATCCAAATAGTAATATCATTCCTACCATATGAAGTTTTTCTTCTAACTTTTTATCCACTTTTATTCCAACTAGCTCTAAAATTACAAATATAATTCTACCACCGTCTAAAGCTGGGAACGGTAACAGATTAAAAATTCCTACATTTATAGATAAAATTACAAGCAGCCAAACTAAAATTCCTGAACTTCCATTTCTACTTGCCTCTCCAACAACTTTTACAATTCCAACTGGTCCACTTATATCCTTAGCTTTAACTTTTCCAGTAACTAACATTTTTATTCCACCTAATGTGTCTTTAAAAATTCCTGTAAATATTTTAAATGACGCTTCCATTCCATCTATGAAATTATAGCTTTTAAATGTATATTCAGGAATAATTCCCATCATTAATGGCTTATTTTCTTCAACCTTTGTAAGTGGAACTGAAAGATTTAGTTTCTTTCCATCTCTTTCTACTACAACATCTAAAACATCTCTTCCCTTTGATTCTTTAGCTATAGTCTCACCTATATCTGTCCAATCTTGAATATCAAATCCATCAATCGATTGGATTAAATCATTCTTTTTTAAAACTGCAGCCGCCTTAGCATCTTTTAAAACATTCCCTATTATAGGTTTAGTATTCTGAACTCCTTGTCCTGTAGTAAAGGTAATCCCAATAACTACAACTAATGCCATTAAAAAATTCATAAATACCCCTGCAAAAAGAACTACAAACCTCGCAAAAGGTGATTTGCTATTAAATCCATTCTCTATTTTACTATCAACTTCCATTCCATCTATACTTACAAATCCACCTATAGGAATTATTCTTATAGAATATAAAGTTTTCCCTGTATAGTAAGAGTATAATTCTGGACCCATTCCTAAAGAAAACTCTGATATAGGCATTCTAAACAGTCTTGCTGCTAAAAAATGTCCTAATTCATGTATAAAAATTATTACTCCTAGTAATAACAACGCTATTAGTATATCCATTTTTCCTCCCGTTATAATATTTCAGTTACAAGAGCATATACCTCTTCCGATATCTCTTCTATACTTTTTAACCTTCCATTTTCAACACATTTCACTTCAGACCAAGAATACTTATCTGATATCTCACAAGCATTTCTATGTGATTTTCTCAAATATTCACCATTTTTTTCGTGAATATCCTTTTTATCTTCACCTGTTATTTTATTCTTTCTTTTTGCCATAAGTTCTTCCGCCATCTCTGTAGGCATATTTAAAAATATAATTAAATCTGGTCTTGGAATCTCCATTTTTTCATATTCTAAATCTTCTAGCCAGTTTAAATAATCTTCTTTTTGTTTTGAATCATCTATCTTAGATGCTTGATGAACCATATTAGATGTTGTGTATCTATCTGTAACTATTACTCCACCTTCATTGTAAAATTTACCCCAATCCTTTTTGTATGAAGCATATCTGTCGATTGCATACATAGTTGATACTGGATATGGATTTACTTTTTCAGCATCTGTTCCAAATTCTCCAGCTAAATACATTTTTACCGGCTCGCAAGCAGGACTTTCATAGTTAGGAAAAGATATTTTTCTAATTTTTTTTACTATTTCTTTGTTCTCATTTAATTTTTCAAATAGTATTTTAGTTTGTGTCTCCTTACCGCTAGAATCTGTCCCTTCTATAACTATTAACTTCCCTCTTTTAATCTCTTCCATAATTTTCATAAACCCACTTTCTTGTTTCTTTATCCACTTTTTTTATAATTTCAAGACTTTCAATCTCTTCAATTTGATGTCTTTTCATGGCTTCTTCTATAATTTCATATATCTCTAAAAATTTTATTTTTCCTTTTAAAAATAGCTCTACAGCTACCTCGTTTGCAGAGTTGAAAACACAAGGCATTGTTTTTCCAACCTTACCTGCTTTAAAAGCTAATTGAACTCCTTTAAAAACTTCATCATCCACTTGAGAGAAAGTTAATTCTTTCAATTTTTTTAAATTCAATCTTTCCAAAACAATATTATCTTCTCTATTAGGATAGGTAAATGAATATTGAATAGGTAATTTCATATCAGGTACACCAAGTTGAGCTATTATAGAGCTGTCTTTAAATTCTACCATAGAGTGTATTATACTTTGTGGATGTACTAACACTTCTATATTATCATAATCTACATCAAATAACATATGGGCTTCTATTACTTCTAAACCTTTATTTACAAGTGTTGATGAATCAATTGTTATTTTCTTCCCCATAGCCCAGTTTGGGTGTTTTAAAGCTTGCTCTACGGTAACATTTTTTAACTCCTCTAAAGTTTTTCCTCTAAAAGTTCCACCAGAAGCTGTTATTATAAGCGTTTGAACCTCTTCTTTTCGACTCCCTTGCATACTTTGAAAAAGTGCTGAATGCTCACTATCCACTGGAATAATTTCAGCTTTAGGGTACTCTTTTAAAAGTTTATTTATATATTCCCCTGCAGCAACCATCGTTTCTTTATTAGCTAGGGCTATTCTTTTTTCTTTTTTAATTGCCTCTACAGTTGCTTCTATTCCTACTGCTCCACTTATTGCTGTTAAAACTATATCCGCTTCATCTAAAGCTCCCATAGTTTTTAGCCCTTCATCTCCAAAGTATATTTGTTTATCTGGATATTTACTCTTTAATAGGTTTGCTTTTGTTTCATCTCCAATACATATATATTTAGGGTTAAATTTTTCTATCTGCTCTAAAAGGAGATCTAAATTTGAGTAACCAGATATTGCTAAAACTTCAAACTGGTTTGATTTCCCTTCTATAACTTTTAATGCATTTGTTCCAATGCTTCCTGTAGATCCTAATATAGTTATCTTTTTCATCTCTGTCTCCTTATACATTTGAACTAAATAAACTTTATCGCTAAAAAAAGGGTAGCTTTTTCAGCTACCTCATTTTTAATTAAAAAACTTTAATAAATAATACACAGTTGGCACTACAAATAACATACTATCAAAACGATCTAATATTCCACCGTGCTCTCCTAAAATTTTTCCTGAATCTTTTATTTTAAACTCTCTTTTGAACATTGATTCCCCTAAGTCACCTATCTGAGCAACTAAGCTGATTAGAAGACCAAATAACAGAACTACAAAGTTTGGGGTTTCAACACTAAAGATTTGAAAATAATTATTTATTAAATAGATTGCTCCCATAGTGAAAATTACTCCACCTATCGACCCCTCTATTGACTTTTTAGGACTTATAGCACTAAATCCGTTCTTAAAAATCTTCCTTCCTATTCCCATTCCTACAAAATATGCAAATGAATCACATACCCAAACCAAAACTTGAACAGTTAAAAGCCAGTGCCCACCTTTTGGTAGATAATTCATAAGTAAAAGATGACTAAAAAGCCCAGATACATAAACAACTCCTAAAAGTGTTATCCCTACATCTCTACTTGAATTTTCAACTTTATTTTGTAAAACTTTTTTTCCAATTAAAGCTACCACAAGTAAAACTATTGGCATTAAAACAATCTCTGTATTATCGGCTTTTGAAAAATAAAGAAGATTAGGAATTGCTAATCCCGCTATATATCCTAAATTTACATCAGGTTTTTTTCCACCTATTTCTGCCATTTTATAAAATTCAAATAATCCAACTAATATTACAAAATTTACAAACAATAATAGTAAAAACCCACCTTTTAAAAGTACCGTCACTAAAATTGGGATTCCTACTAAAGCTACTAATATTCTATTTAACATCTATTTAACTCCTCCAAAACGCCTATCTCTTTTTTTATAACTCTCTATCGCCTTCATAAGTTCATCCTTATCAAAATCTGGCCAATGAGTTTCTGTTACATATATCTCAGAGTAAGCTATCTGCCATAATAAAAAGTTTGAAATTCTCATTTCTCCACTTGTTCTTATTAGTAACTCTGGATCAGGTAAATAATTATAAAGATATTTCTCAACAATTTCTTCAGTTATATTTTTCTCATTGTTTTCTATCATCTTATTTATAGCGTCAACTATCTCTGCTCTACCACCATAGTTAAAAGCTATATTTAAAGTTATTCCTGTATTATTTTTAGTTTCCTCTTCAAGATTTTTGATTTCTTTTAAAAGGTCCTTACTTACTCCGTCCTCTCTTCCTGAAACTATAAATCTCACATTATTTTTCATTAAAGTTTTTTTCTCATTTTTTAAATATGTTTTAAATAAAAACATTAATGCATCTACTTCTTCCTTTGCCCTTTTCCAATTTTCAGTAGAAAAGGCATAGACGGTTAAATACTTCACACCAAGCTCCCCACAGTAAGTAAGTATTTTTCTCAACGTATCCGCTCCAGCCTTATGTCCGTAGGTTCTTGGCATCCCTTTAGATTTTGCCCAACGCCCATTTCCGTCCATAATTATTGCTATATGATTTGGTATTCCTAAAGTCATTACATATCTCCTCTCAATAAATCACTTAAATTTTACCATATTTAGATCATTTTTTCCATATAAAAAACGATTCCTAATTAAACAAAAGAGGTAGTTTTTATGCTACCTCTCCCTATTTTTTATATAATTTATTTTTTTCTATAAACTCAATAACCTCTTTAGGTACCATATCATCTATACTTTGATCCCCTTTTATCCTTTCTCTAACCCTAGTTGAAGAAAAATTTAAAAATGGATTTTTAACTTGAATAATATTCTCATCTTTAAGATTTGTTGTGTACCCTTCTCTTTGTAAAATAACAACTTTTGATTTTTTTAAAATTTCTTTGTAATTTTTCCATTTATGAAAATACGCTCCAGAATCCTCACCAATTATTTCGAAATACTCGTTTCCAGGATATCTCTCCATAATTTTTATTAAAGTATCATATGTGTAACTAAGCTCTTTTGAGGCCACTTCTATATCTAAGACTTCTATTTTCAAATCTTTTTTAAAAGCTTCTTTGCACATCTCTATTCTTAGTTCACCATCAACCAAACTATTTTCTCTATGAGATGGTTTTCCTACAGGAATAATAAATAACTTATCAAGTTTTAAATGTTTTATAATAAATCTCGCCATATAAATATGCCCGTTATGGATAGGGTTAAAACTTCCACCATATATGCCTATTTTCATCTATACTATCTCCGCTATTGCCTCTATCAAACACTCTCTTGTTGTACTTTCTAATATGCTGTTTCTTATTTTTTTATCTCTAAATATTCTTGAAAGTGATGAAAGAAGTTCTAAATATTTTTTACTCTCTCCTTTAGGAGCACCCACAAGTATTACTATTTTAACCTTTTCCCCATCTAAAGAATTAAAATCTACTGGATTTTTTAAAACCCATATCGATAGAACTATCTCTTTAACTGATTCAGTTCTAGCATGGGGAATAGCTACTCCCATTCCAATTCCTGTTGTACCAACACTTTCTCTTTCTAAAATTTCAGAATAAAAAATATCTTTATTCTCTATAGCCTCACTATTTTCAGCCATATTTAAAACCATTTCTTTTAATATTTCATCCTTTGAAACCGATTTATTATCAAAATAGTTGATCATCTTTATATTAAAATAATTCAACATCTTTTCCCCCTTTAAAACTTAATAGTTTTTAACATTTCATTTTCTACAGGAGAAATTGATAATTCTTCAACATCATTTTTCCATTTAGAAAGCATCGATGCATATTTTTTTTCATTTTTATATTCATATCTATTTAAAACCTTTTTATAAGCTATAAATTCTAATGTCTCTGGAACATCAAAATCTTTATTATCAAGTTCTTTTGCTGCTTCTAAAGAACTTAAATCATATCTTTGTTTTGCAAAATAAGATATCACTAGGTATCCAATTTTATCATTCCAACCTATAGTCTCTAAAATCTCTTTCATAGCTAATGCCATCAGCGGTTTTTTAAAACTTATATTATCCATTAAAGACAGGTTGAACAGTGTCTTATTAAACTCTTCTACCTCTCTTAGAGCTAACTCCTTACCATATCTTTTTGCAAATTCAACCTCACCCTTTACAACTAATTTTGTAAAGTTCTCTTTTAATTTCTCTACAGTAAGGTTTGAAAGACGCTCAATTTTTTTCTCTTTTTCTCTTTCTCTCTTGTCAGATTCTTTTTCTAAAGTCTCATCAAAAAGAACTTCATCTATACAGAATACCATAGCAGGAATCGTTAAATTCATCTTTTTTCTTTCAACACATCCCTCTCCATCTATAGTTAAATAAGCTCTTTTATCAAGAATCTCAGAATTTTCTAAAACTCTTGCTAATCTTTTTTCTATTCTATTTTTCATTTGCTTCACCAAATCCTTTTAAACTATTATCTTCTAGCATTGTAAACTCTATCTTCAGTACAAATATATTATCCAACTTCAAATCTTTTGGAAGTTTTACCAAATCTTTTTCCGTAGTTATTATAAAGTCTGCATCCATTGCCTCTGCTCTTTTTTTTATTATTTCAAAATCTTTTTCTTTAAAATTGTGATGATCCATAAAATCTACTCTTTCAATATATTGTGGATTTAAAGATATCACTGTTTTTTCAAAGTTAAGTGGATTTGCAAGTCCAGAAAATAGCAACACTCTTTTTCCAGCCACCCAAAAGAGTGGTTTTGCATTTCCTTTTATATCACAAAGTGATGTAACACCATGTTTTGCTGCTGACACAGGCTTTCTAAACTTAACCTTCAAAAATCTTTTTAAAGTTTCTAAATCACTTTCTGAAACAAGATCTGATTTTGTTATTATAAACTCACTAGCTCTCTCTCCAGCTTTTTGAAAATCTTCTCTCAAAGTTCCTTTTGGAAGTAAAGCTCCCCATCCAAAAGGATTAGTTGCATCTATTAAAACAATATCTCTATTTCTTTTTAGTTTTCTATGCTGAAATCCATCGTCTAAAATAATTGTATCTACTCCAAATTTCTCTACAGCAAACTTACACGCTTCATATCTATTTTTTCCCACAACTACTGGAACTTTTAAATTTAAAGCATGAATATAAGGTTCATCCCCACTCTCTCTAGGTGTTACCCATATTTTTTTCCCATCACTGACAATTAAAGGTTCAACCTTTCTCTTGCCTCTATAACCTCTAGAGACAATGGCAACCTTTCTCCCCATCTTTGTAAGCTTTTTTGCAAAAAACTGAACTGCTGGTGTTTTCCCAGTTCCCCCAACAGTTATGTTTCCTACACATAAAATATCAACACCTGGTATCTCATTTATTTTAAGATACCCTTTATCGTAAAGCCAATTTCGCACTGAGGTTATAAAAAAATATATATACGATAAAAGTCTCATTTTTTCCTCTCTTTACTAAATTTTTACTGGAACTAACTTAGAGATTCCTATTTTTTTATTCATTGTTACTCCATATAGAGAATCCGAGGCCTTCATTGTTTCTTTATTGTGTGTTATAAGTATAAATTGAGATCTATCTGTAAACTCTTTTAACTTCCCTATTAGTTTTCTCGTATTCTTTTCATCTAAAGCTGCTTCAATCTCATCTAAGAAAGTGAATGGACTTGGTTTATACATGAATATAGCCATTATAAAAGCTATTGCAACCATTGATTTCTCTCCACCCGATAAAAGTGACAGTGCTTGTCTTTTTTTATTTTTATACTTTACTGATATTTCCACTCCACAATTTGCAAAATCCTCTCCATTGTGAAGAGATAATTTTCCTTCTGAGTTATCTAGTGTTTCTATACACATCTCATTAAAGTTTTTATTAATCTCCTCATAAGCTTCATAGAACTTCTCCTCTATTGTTTCATCAATGTCTTTTATTAATAGAGATAAACTTTTTTCACCTTTTACTAAATCTTCTCTTTGAAGGTCTATAAACTTATATTTATTGTCTAGCTCTTTAAACTCTTCTATCGAAAGTAGGTTAACTGAATCAAAACTTTTTAATTTTAGCTCTAGTTCTCTAACTTTAGATCTACTAGACTTTAAATCATCCTCTGATAAAACTACTCCTTCAACTTCTAACAACTCTTCTAGCTGCTCTAAAATTTCATCTATCTCTTTTGTTATTCTCTCTTTTCTTTCCACTTCTCTGTTTAAAATTTCTTTCTCTTTAAACAGATTAGTTTCAAACTCTCTTGAGTTTCTTATAAGTTCTTTTGATTTTTCTTCTAAAAGATGATCCTCTTTTTTCATCTCCTTTAGTTCTTGGTTTTCATTTTCAAACTTTGTATTTTTATTCTTTATCTCTTCACTTATAGTATGAGCCTTTTCTTGTAATTTTTCAAGTTCTTTTTTTATTTCTTCAATAATTTTTGATATTTTTTGTTTTTTATCCAGCAGCTCTTCTTTTTCAAACTTCTCTTTAATCTCTTCCTTTTCGATTTGATTAAATCTATCTTGGCTATTTAAATAAAGTATTCTAATATCTGAAAATTCATTTTTTAGTGTATTTATTTCAGAATTCAAATTTTGAATATGAGTATTTTCTATATCCAGTTCATTTTTTAATTCAGATACTATCTTTTCTGTAATCCCTTTTTCACTTTGAGAACTCTCTACCCTCTTAGCATATTCTACACTATAATTTTCCTCTTCTTTTATCTCTATCTCTATAACTCTTCTCTCTTTTTCAATCTTTTGACCTTTGTCTTTTAAATCTCTACAAAGCTCTTCAGCTAATTTAGTCTGTCTTCTAAGAGAATCTTCTAAAGCATCTATACCGCCAATTTCATCTTCGTACTTTTCAAGACTTTTATTCATAGTTTCAACTTTTTCATTCCAGATCTTAAGTTTAGAATTTAAATCAGAAACTGTTTCTTCCAACCCTTTAATCTCTTTTTTTCTTTCAAAAATTTGACTTACAATCGAATTTCCACTTTCTCCACCAGTTATTCTTCCTCTTGCACTTAGTAGTTCTCCAGAAATTGTAACTATATTTCCACCAAAACTGTTGTCTTTTAAAATACTTAATGCTACATCCGTAGTTTCAACAATTAGAATATTTCCTAAAAGCATCTCTAAAACTTTAGTATATTTTTTATCTGCTGATACGAGATCTGAGGCTCTTCCAACAACACCATCTTTTTTAGGTATCTCTCTTAAAGAACCAACTTTTATTGTGTCTAATGCTAAAAACGAAGCTCTTCCTGCTTTTTTTTCTTTTAATATCTGAATTCCTTTTTTTGCAACTTCACTTGTCGTAACGACTATATCTTGTAAGTTTCCTGGAATAGCTGCTTCAATAGCTTTTTGATAGTTTTCTGGAACTGTTATAAGTGATATTACAGCACCTTCAACTCCTTGAACCTTTGCGTTTAAAATCTCTTTTACACCCTTATAAAATCCTTCATTACTCTCTTGAACTCTATATAGCCCTTGAAGTCTTGCAGAAGATCTTCTCTCTTCAAACTCAGCATTTCTAATCAATTCTGAAGCTTTATTCATATCTTTGCTCAGATCACTTATCTCTTGCTCTAGTTTTATCTGTCTTTCTTCAGTTTCTTTCAATTCTTTAGATTTTATATCTCTTTGTTTTGTTGCTTTTTCAAGTTCAGCAGTGTTCTCTTCAACTTTTTTATCATACCCAGAAAGTTCCTCTTTCAAGGAGTTAATTTTAAACTCACTACCTTTCATTCTTCTTGTTGAACTTTCAATCTCATTTAACAGTTTTAGTTTCTCAACCTCTAAATCCATTATTTTTCTTTTTTTCAATTCAACAGCTATCTCTTTATCCTTTTTTTGATTCTCTTTCTCTCCAATAATCTTTTCAAACTCTTTATTTTTATCTTCTATCTCTATAACTCTTTCTTTAACTCTCTCTTTCTCTTCTAAAAGCTTTGAAAAAATTTCATTTTTATTAGAAATAACTCTATCTAAAGTTTGATTCTCTTCATCTTTTTGTTTTAACTCTCTTTCAAAAGATGTATGTCTTTCTCTTACTCTTATCTCTTCCTTCTCTAATGATTCAATTTCAGATCTAAGTGTAGTATTGCTTTCAGAGAAATTTTCTATCTTTATATATAGTTCTTTTCTTCTTTCCTCAATCTGATTTAATTCAGATTCACATTTTTTAACCTCTATCTCTAAATAACTAACAGAGCTTATAAGTCTTTCATTTTCTTTTTCACCAGAGTTTATAATTTCTGTCTTTGAGTTTAAATCAAAACTTAAAACACCTTTTTGAAGAGTATTTTTTTCATCTTTAACCGCTAAATATTCCATGGCTTTTTTAGATTGTCTTTCAACTCTTGATCTATTTTCTCCTATTTCTCCTAAAACTAATTCTATCTTTTCAAGCTCATTTTGAACCTTTTCTAATCTTCTTTCAGCTTCTACCTTTTTGTATTGAAACTTTTTAACTCCTGCTGCTTCTTCAATAATTCCTTTTATCTCTTTATTTGAAGATGAAATAATTCTTTCTACTTTTCCTTGACCAATTACTGAATAAGCACTCTTTCCAACACCTGTATCTAAAAATAACTCCCCTATATCTTTTAGTCTAACTTTTTTATCATTTAAAAGGTAATCGTTATCTCCATTTTGAGACATCTTTCTTGTTATCTTTATATTTTCCGCTTCTATTGGAAAGAAGCTATCTTTATTATCTATAAAAAGAGAAACTTCTGCATAACTTGCAGCTTTTTTACCCTCTCCACCAGAAAATATTATATCTTTACTCTCTTTTGCTCTTATATTTTTATATGATTGTTCTCCTAAAACCCATAATATTCCATCTAGTATATTTGATTTTCCACTTCCATTAGGTCCTACTATTGATGTTATTCCACCATCAAAATCTATTCTTATTCTCTCTCCAAAAGATTTAAATCCATAAATTTCTACGCCTTTTAAATACATTTTTTCTCCTAACTAATTTTTTTCTTAAAAAAAGCTAACCCTGAGGTTAGCCTATATTTAATATTTTATCAATCCCATCTTTTAAAGCGTTTAAAGCTCTTGCTCTATGGCTAATTTGATTTTTTATTTCAGGCATTTCTGCAAATGTTTTATCATACTCTGGTAAGTAGAAATGCGGGTCATATCCAAAGCCATCTTTCCCTCTTGCTTCATCTATAATTATCCCTTCAATCTCTCCTCTAAAAGAGTAGAACTCCCCATTAGGTTTCCCTAAAGTTATAACAGTAACAAACTTTGCCTTTCTATTATTTACACCCTGTAAATTTTCAATTAGCTTTTCATTATTTTCTGCATCACTTGAATCTTCCCCTGCATATCTAGCAGAGTAAACTCCAGGAGCCCCATCTAAAGCTTCTACACAAAGACCTGAATCATCTGAGATAGTTATCATATTTGTAAATTTTGCAAGCTCTAAAGCTTTTTTTCTAGAGTTTTCTTCAAAAGTAGTTCCATCCTCTATAACCTCAGGAATCTCAATTCCATCTTTTATAGAAAGTATTTCGAATTCTGACCCATCAAGTATTTTTGACATCTCATCTATTTTCTTTTTATTTCCTGTGGCTAAAAATATTTTCATTACTTTGAAAACTCCTCCTCTATCTCTTTTCTTTGGATATCTATAAGCTCATAGATTCCTTTCTCAGCTAAATCAAGAAGATTGTTTAACTCTTTTCTTGTAAATGTAGCTTCTTCTCCAGTTCCTTGAATCTCAACGAATTCACCCTTGTCATTCATAATTACGTTCATATCAACTTCAGCTTCTGAATCCTCAGTATACATTAAATCTAATACCGGTGTTCCTTTTACAACTCCTACTGAAATAGCTGCTATATTTGAAACAATTGGATTTTCAGCTAAAACGCCTTTTTCCATAAGTCTTCTCATAGCCATCTCTAAAGCTATAAATCCTCCTGTTATAGAAGTTGTTCTTGTTCCTCCGTCAGCTTGAATTACATCACAGTCGATTGTAACTGTTCTTTCTCCTAATTTCTCTAAATCTATACAAGCTCTTAAAGCTCTTCCTATAAGTCTTTGAATCTCCATAGTTCTTCCACCTAATTTACCTTTAGCAGCTTCTCTTTGGTTTCTTTCTCCTGTCGCTCTTGGTAACATTGAATACTCGGCTGTTATCCATCCTTTTCCTTGATTCTTTAAAAATGGTGGTACTTTATCAACAACTGTTGCAGTACATATAACTCTTGTATGTCCTACTTCTATTAAAACACACCCTTCTGCATATATTGTGTAGTTTCTAGTAATCTTTACTTCTCTTTTCTCGTCTGTTTTTCTTCCGTCTTGTCTTATCATTTTTTCTTCCTCTCTTATATATACTGTTCTAACTCTTCTAACTGTCCTTGCTCTATAAGTTCTGCTGTTTCTATTGGTTGTATTTTTCCAAATTGAATCTCATAAAGTTTTCTATAAATCCCATCATTTTTAAGTAGTTCTTGGTGGTTTCCAACCTCTTTTATCTCTCCATCTTCCATAACAACTATTTTATCAGCATTAATTATAGTTGATAATCTGTGAGCTATAACAAAAGTTGTTCTACCTTCCATTAATTTATCTAAAGCCTCTTGTACAAGTCTTTCTGACTCAGTATCAAGAGCTGATGTTGCCTCATCTAGTATCATTATACTTGGATTTTGAATTAAAGCTCTAGCTATTGCTATTCTTTGCTTTTGTCCTCCCGATAGAAGAACTCCTCTTTCTCCAACCTCTGTTTCGAATCGATTTGGTAATTCCATTATAAAGTCATATGCATTTGCCATTTTAGCTGCATTTTCAATCTCTTCTTGAGATACTTTATCTTTTCCAAATCCTATATTTTCTCCTATTGTTCCACTAAATAAAAATGTTTCTTGTGGAACTATTCCTATATGATTTCTATATTTTTCTAGCGACATCTCTCTTATGTCTATTCCATTTATTTTTATGCTTCCACCTGTGATATCATAATATCTTGGCAAAAGGTTTACAAGTGTTGTTTTTCCACTTCCACTTTTTCCCACTAAAGCTACGACTTCTCCCGCTTTAACTTTTAGGTTGAAGCCTTTTAAAACTTTTTCATCTCCATCATCATATTTAAAATCTACGTCTTTAAAGTTTATTGTTTCGATAACTTCAGGAACTGATTTTACAACTTCTCCGATATGATCTGGTTCTAATGGAACATCAAATATCTCAATAACTCTATCTGCTGAAGGAAGTGCTTCTTGAAGCTCACTGTTTCTCTTAATTAAAGTTTTAAGTGGTTGCTGCATAAGTCCTATCGCTGTTATAAAAGATATTAAATCTCCCGGAGTCATACTTTGAACCACTATAATTTGATATCCACCATATGAAGCTACTAAAAGTATCATTATTGTAGCTAAAATCTCATTTATAGGAGATATTTTTGCTTTTATTTTAGTAGTTTTATATATTTTATCAAACTCTTCTTGTGTCACGCCTTTATATCTGTTAATTATCTTATCACTTCTGTTAAACCCTTTAATAACTGATACACCAGATAAAGCTTCTTGTACAAAAGCAGTTACATCTCCTACTGTATCTTGTCTAACTCTTCCTGATTTTCTAATTTTTTTAGTATACTTTTTTACCATCGATAAAATAGCAGGTAATACAGTTAAAGATATTAGTGCTAACACTATATCTACTTGAAACATTCTTACAAGTAGTGCTAATACCGTTACAAATTCTTTTAACATATCAAATAACATAAACCCTATTCTTCCAAGAGTTGTTGAATCCCCTGAAAGTCTTGCCATAATATCCCCTAGTTTATTCTGCTTGAAATAAGCTATTGGAAGCTTTTGTAAGTGACTGAAAACATCTATTTTTATATCTCTTCTTATCTTTTCAGTTATATAACCTGATGATATATCTGCAAAGTAATTTGTTACAACTTTTAAAATTGTAGAAGCAAAAATAGCTCCTATTACCATCATCATCATCTGGGCATTCTTTTTTACTAAAACATCATCTATTAAATATTTACTTAACCATGCTGGTACCGCACTCATAAGAGATGTGATTGTTGAAAGTATTATTACTCCAGCCATAGCTCCTTTATATTTTAAACTATATTTTAAAAAAGTGTTTAAAGATTTATTCTTAAACAACCCCATTATTTTCTTGTCAAACTCATTTATTTTTTCCATTTTATTTTCCTTTCAATAAAAATTCAGCATACTGTTTTGTAATCTCATTTCCAGAAAGCTTCTCTCTTATTCGTTGAATTTTCTCTTGAACAGAGTCTAAATTTTCTAAAATATCTCTCATATTTTGTTCTATCTCATCTGGATTGCATTTTTTCTGAAGTAATTCAGGAAAAACTTCCTCATTCAAAGTTAGATTTGGAAGCGATACAAATCCTACTTTCAGAATGTATTTAGCTATAAAATAATTAAAAAAATTAGTTTTATATATCACTATAGTAGGCATTCCAAGTAGTGCTAACTCTAAAGTTACTGTTCCAGATGCTGCAATAGCAAGCTTGCTCTCTTCTACAGCTTCTTTTAAGCTTATAATACAATTTACCTCTAAATTTGAATAACTTTCTAAATTCTCATCTATCCATTTCAAATGATCATTTGATGACAATTTCAGAAGATAATTTTGATTTGGATTTCTTTTTACTACTTCAAGCATATCTGGAATTAAAGACTTTATCTCTTGCTTTCTACTTCCTGGTAATAGTAATATTCTATTTCCTGTACGCTTTACATTTTTATATCTCTCTGTGAAAGGGTTCCCATAATAGACTACTTCAAGTCCATGCTTTTTATAAAATTCCACTTCCCAAGGAAATATTACCATGATATGATCCGCTAACTTTAGCTTTTCTATTCTCTTTTCTCCCCAAATCCATAATTTAGGTGGAATATAATAAAATACTTCTATATCTTCAATCTCTTTTTTTAACATTTCTAAGAACTTCAGATTAAATCCACCATAATCTACCATTATTACTTTTTTAATCTTTTCTTTTTTTATAAACTCAAGATATTCTTTTGCCTTATTCTTTAAAAAGTTATATTTTTTAATAGCTTCAGTAAATCCCATAATAGCGAGTTCATCAATATCTTGAACAATCTCTACTCCTACATTTTTACAATGTTTTCCAGCTACTCCATAAAACTTTACATTTTTGTCTAACTCTTTAACTTCTTTCACTAGATAGGATAGGTGCAAATCCCCTGATACCTCTCCTGTTGAAACAAATATTTTCATATTTTCACTCCAATAATAAAGATATTGTTTTTTTCTGCTAATTCAATACACTCTTTAGAATCTAAAAAT
Organism: Cetobacterium sp.; assembly: GCA_036667395.1. Lineage (GTDB taxonomy): Bacteria > Fusobacteriota > Fusobacteriia > Fusobacteriales > Fusobacteriaceae > Cetobacterium_A. Next base: position 36,769 of record JAVWUC010000004.1, read on the forward strand.
AGCATTTTTTTAGCTTCTGCAACTATACCCTTTGCTTTTATTTCTACAGCTTTTTTTACAGTCTGTATACCAACTGCAGGTATATCTACTCTCATGTCTTGTTGGGGCCTAGCCATCTTTACTATAATGCATCCATCTCCAGCATACTCTCCTGCTCTTTCAATAGTTTTATCTGTTCCTTCTATTCCTTCTAACGCTACAACAGAAGAATCTTTACACACTACAGTTTGACCCGCATCCACTTCACTCAAAGCTTTTGCTGCTTCTATTCCTATTTTTATGGTCTCCATGTCCTCTTTAGATGGAGATAATTTAGTATAACATTTATTTGAAAATATCATACTCCCTAAAAGGTGACTTTGAGGTAGAACTTTGATTTTATTTAATCTTAAAAAAGAGATTACACCAAAAAGAAGTGTTTCATCTTTTTTGTCTGGTAGTTTTTTCATTAATTCTTCTCCAAAATAATCTAACTTCATTTCCTGAAAAAGAACCGATTTTTCTACCTTCCCAAGCATTACCACTTCTACTATATCATTTAGTAAAAGATATTTTGTTATCTCTCCTATCTGACCTATATTAAATCTTTTATAATTTTTATGTTGTTTTATCTCATCTTCAATTGTATCAAAAAGTCCTATTATATATACCTCTATATCCTGAGCTTCCGCTTCTTTAAGGAAATATAGAGGTAACTTTCCGTTACCTACTATTATTCCAACTTTTTTCATTATCTTGTAATCCCCCTATTGCTACCTTTTATAAATTCTACAAGATACTTTATATTTTTGTCCTCTGAGAATGAATCTTCTAATTCTGTTAACGCACTCTTTAAAGGAGTTCCATTTCTAAATATAATTTTATACGCTTTTTTTATATTTGAACGTTCCTCATCAGAGAACCCTTTTCTTCTAAGCCCTACACTATTTAATCCTCTTATTACAGCTTTATTTCCTTCAGCCATAACAAATGGACAAATATCTTGATTAATTGCACTTCCTCCACCAGTCATAGAATAAGACCCTATTCTACAGAACTGATGTACTGGTGTTAATCCTCCTATTATAACATAATCATCAACTGTTACATGTCCAGCTAGAGTAACTCCATTAGCTAGTATACAGTGATTTCCTACTATAACATCATGAGCAACATGAACATAAGCCATTAATAAATTATTATCCCCAATTCTTGTTTCCCATCTATCATCTGTTCCTCTGTGGATTGTAACAAACTCTCTTATGCTGTTGTTATTTCCTATTATAGTTTTAGTTGGTTCATTTTTATATTTCAAATCTTGAGATGCTTTTCCAATAGATACAAAAGAATATATTGTATTATTTTCTCCGATCTCTGTTATCCCTTCAACTACAACATGAGATTGTAATACTGTATTCTTTCCTATTTTTACATCTTTTCCTACTATACAAAAAGCCCCTATTTTAACTCCAGGTTCTAGTATTGCTCCCTCTTCAACTATAGCAGTGCTATGAATTTCAATCACTATTTTATCACCCTACTCTCTATTTATCCATAATAGTAAATGTAAATGATGATTCTGTCACCACTTTCCCATCTACTTTTGCTACTCCTGTAGCTTTTACTATGTTTCTTCTTAATTTATCTACTTTTACTTCATATATAACTTGATCTCCTGGTCTTACTGGAGCTTTAAATTTTACATTTTCAATAGCCGCAAAGTAAGGAACCTTTCCTTCAGTTTCATCTAAAACTAAAACACCTAAGCATTGAGCCATTCCTTCAACTATTAAAACACCTGGCATAATTGGATGCCCTGGAAAATGACCATTGAAAAATTGCTCATTTATTGTAACATTTTTTAATCCTCTAATTGTCTGAGCCTCTTTGTCCATCTCTAAAATTCTATCTACCAATAAGAACGGGTATCTATGTGGTATTCTTTTCATTATCTCCATAACATCTAACATATTTTTTTTCCTCCTACTTTTTTAATAATTTTGCAAACTCTATATCTAAAGCATGTCCTGCCTTGATAGCTATTATATGTCCTCTAATTGGTCTGTTTAGAACTTTTAAATCTCCGATTAAATCTAAAATTTTATGTCTTACAAACTCGTCTTCATATCTTAATCCATCTGGATTTAGAACTCCATCTTTCTTAACAACTATTGCATTTTCTAAAGTTCCACCTAAAGCTAGGTTATTATTTTTCAAGTATTCTATTTCATAGTCAAATCCAAATGTTCTAGCTTTAGCTATCTCATTTTTATATGATTCTAGATCAACTACAACTTCTAGCATCTGACTTTTTAAAAAGCTATGATCAAATTTTATTGTATAAGTTATTTTATACCCATCAAAAGGTAGTCCAACAATGTGTTTATCTCCAACTGTTAAATTTATAGGAGATTCTATTACAATCTCTTCTACATCCTCTTTAAGATCTTTTGTTCCAACACTTTCTAAAAGTTCTACAAATATTTTAGCACTTCCATCCAATATTGGTAGTTCATTTCCATCTAGCTCCACAATTAAATCTGTTATATTCATTATATAAAGTGCTGATAAAAAGTGTTCAATAGTATAAACAGAAGCACCAAACTCATTTCTAAGATTTGTTCCTCTTGTAAGATCAAAACTATTTTCAATATCCATTAAAATCTCATTTTTTCCCTCTTCTAAATCCACCCTTTTAAAAACAATTCCACCATTTTCAGCAGGAATCAATCTTAATTTTATATCTTCACCTTTATGAAGCCCTATCCCCTTATAAAAAATTTCTTCTCTAAGAGTTTTTCTTTTCATTTTTTCTCCTCACTATGCTTTTGACAGAAATTTTGTTGCTAAAGCTAGAGCTATATCTCTTTTTCCATCAACAAACTGTACTCCTATTTTTTTCTCGGATATTTCAACTACTTTCCCTAATCCAAATTTTGAATGAATAACTTTTTCTCCCATTTTAAATGGTGAATTTTCAAAGCTCTTCATTTTTTTCAAATCTTCAGCTGAGATTATATTTTTGAATCCTGTTAATTTCTTTTTATCTTCGCCTAATCTTGATTTCGGTAAAAGGTTATTTATTCTCTCCTCTTGTTCAACCACTTCAGATGGAAGCTCGTTAATGAATCTTGATTTTACTTTTCCAATCATTTCACCATATGTAAATCTACTTCTTGCATGAGTTATATAAAGCTTATCTTCAGCTCTTGTTATGGCAACATAGCACAATCTTCTTTCCTCTTCTAATTCTTCTGGATTATACAAAAGTTTTTTAGTCCCAGGAAATATATCATCTTCAACTCCAGTTAAAAATACTATTGGAAACTCTAATCCTTTTGAGTTATGGATCGTCATCAGTTTAACATAGTCTGTTTCTGCATCTAAATCATCTGTAGCACTTACTAAAGAAATATTTTCTAAATACTCTCTTAAAGTTAAAAAGTCAACTGTCTTCTCAAGTTCTACTATCGAGTTTTTTAATTCTTCAACGTTTTCAATTCTTCCTTCAGCTTCAACTCCATAACTTGAGTTTAAATACGAGAAATATCCTATTCTTTTTATCAATTCATCAAAAACTTCACTTACAGTTGACTCTTGTGTCATCTCTATAAGATCTGATAAAGTTGTAGATAGTTCATCTAAAGCTATTTTTACTCCTGCTGTTAAACCTGGTATTTCATTACCTTTTTTAAGAGCTTCGAACATTGAAATTCTCTCTTCATCAGCATAAGCTTTTATTTTCTCTATACTTTTGTCACCCAATTTTCTTTTAGGAACATTTATGATTCTATTTAGATTAATTGTATCTTGTGGATTATTTATAACTGTTAAATAAGCTATAATATCTTTTATTTCAGCTCTTTGATAGAATTGCATTCCACCAAAAACTTTATATGGAATATTATACTTTAAAAATCCTTCTTCAAATACTCTTGACTGAGCATTAGTTCTATATAAAATAGTAAAATCTTTATATACCTTTCCGAAGTTTTTTCTTTTTATAATTTCTTCTATTACAAAGTTTGCTTCTTCTCTACCATCTTGACATTCTTTTATAGTTATTAATTCCCCTTGAGGTTTTTTAGTCCACAAATTTTTATCTTTAGATGTTTTATTATTTTTTATTACTTCATTAGCTGCTGTCAATATAGCTGATGTAGAACGATAATTCTCTTCTAACTTCACAACTAGTGCATCTTTATATTCCTTTTCAAAATCCAATATATTTTTTATATTAGCCCCTCTAAAACCATAAATACTCTGATTTTCATCTCCTACAACACATATGTTTCTATATTTAGAAGCTATCTTTGTTATAATATTATATTGGATATTATTGGTATCTTGATACTCATCAACCATTATATAATGAAACTTGTCTTGTAATTTTTCTAAAACTTCTGGTATTTCAAGAAGTTTATACAAGTTCACTAAAATATCTGAAAAATCCATACCATTATTTTCTTTAAGAACAACATTATATTTTCTATAACATTCTAAAATTATTTTATGATTTATATCAAATCTATTCTCTTTTTCATAGTCTGAAGGAGATACACTGTTCTCTTTTAATTTTGAAATAATAGATACAACTGTTCCTTCAGTTAAAGATTTATCTTTTACAACGAACTCTTTCATTATATTTCTTACAACTCTTTTTTGATCGTCTGTATCATAGATTGTAAAATTCGAGTTATAACCTAATTTCTCACCATAAACTCTTAAAAGTCTAACTCCAAAAGAGTGGAATGTAGAGATCATCGCTTTATGAGCATCATCACCTATTAGAGTTTCTACTCTTTCCCTCATCTCTTTAGCTGCTTTATTTGTAAATGTCACTGCTAAAATTTTATAAGGTGATATCCCTTTTTCATTTATCATGTGAGCTATTCTATATGTTATTGTTCTTGTTTTACCTGAACCTGCTCCCGCAAGTATCAAAAGTGGACCTTCTATTTTTTGAGCGGCCTCTCTTTGCTTTTCATTTAACTTATCTAATATACTCATAGTTTCTCCTTTAAAATTATACCATATAATTGTACTACTATTCAAATAAAATACCCGATTTTCCAATAGTTTTTTTGGATTTTATCGGGTATCATAGTAATTTATTTTTTTATTCTATTTCATCCTTTGATCTGTCTGTAAAAAATTTAATTAAGTTTACAAGGATGTAATAGCACGTAACAATGAACATGCTGTATTTTAATGTGGCTAAAATCACTAGGATAAAAGGCAACATCATTTTCTTTGGAACGAAGCTAAATACTTTATCTGGAGTTTTGAACGGAATTGTACTGACCATTAAAATAGCTGCAATCAATGTTAATCCTACAAATATTTCAACTGAAAACAAATTCATTCCAAAGTTATTTCTTACTACTTCAACAAATAATAGGTAAGAACACACAACTGAAGCTCCTGATGGAATTGGCATTCCACTGAAATCATCTTTTTCGCTTGATGCTGTTGTTACTATATTGAATTTTACTAATCTCATTACCCCACATAGTGCATATATAAAAGATATTGGCACTACAAATGAGCTTATATTTGCTGATTTATTAAGAACCGAATAAACAAGTATTGCTGGTGCTAATCCAAAAGTTATTGCATCACAGAAAGAGTCAAACTCTTTTCCAAATTCACTAAATGCATCTAGTTTTCTGGCTGTTTTACCATCTAAACCATCACACACCATTCCTAGTATTATAAACCAAATAGCTTTTGAGAAATCTCCAGCTATTGAAGCTGTGATACTTAGATATCCTAAAAACATATTCGCTGCTGTAATTGCATTTGGTGCAATATACTTTCTTTCTACCATTTTTAATCATCTCCCTGTTTTTACAAATCTATTTGATTTTATCACATATATAGGATAAAATCAATATGTGGATAGTTTATAAAATAACATAAAGAAAGTGAGAATATATTTAATGAATAGAAATTTTTTCTTTAATCTTTTTCCAAATGAAGACGAATTTTTAATTGCATCTCTTTGGGATGATCTAATGCTTTGTTTAGAAATAGAATTTCCAATCTATAGTTCAAGTTTTGTATCACCCCAAATTTGGACAAAATTGTGTGAAGTTAGTAACCAACTTAAAGTTGAAGTTTTTACTATTGGGCTGACACCTATTTCTGAAAAAAAAATAATTGCTTTTGCTCCTAAAAATTTTTCCGAAATTGATCTTGAATTTCCTATAAAATTTTTTAAAATTATTGCAACAAATAAATTTAAAATTCTTCAACATAAAGATTTTTTAGGCTCAATCATGAGCTTAGGGCTGAAAAGAGACTCTTTGGGAGATATTCTAGTTAAAGATAATATTGGTTATTGTATAGCTTTTCAAGATATCTACACCATTATTAAAAATAATTTACAACAGATAAATACAATCCCAATAAAAATTTCTGATATTGATCTTACAGAAATTCCCGAACCTCAATTTAAAGAGATTTCTGATACTGTTAGCTCTTTTCGTTTAGACTCTATAATTGCTGCTATTGCTAACATTTCTAGAAATATCAGTGTCGATCTTATAGAATCTGGTGATATATTAGTAAACTACTTACCTGAAAAAAATAAAAGTAAAATAATCAGTATAAATTCTGTCATTACCATTAAAAAGAAAGGTAAGTTTATTTTACACAAAAATTTAGGTGAAACTAAAAAAGGTAAATTTAAAATCATTATTAAACAATATATATAGGGGGTATACAGAATATGAAAACCGTAAAAACTATTGACGCTACCGGAATGATACTTTGCCATGACATCACAAAAATAGTTCCTGGTGAATTTAAAGGAGTTGCTTTTAAAAAAGGACATATCATTACAGAAAATGATATTCCCGAACTTTTAAAACTTGGTAAAGATAACATTTTCGTTTGGGAACATCAAGAGGGAACTCTTCATGAAAATGATGCCGCTATTAGAATAAAAAATCATATTGCTGGTAAAGGTTTAGAGTTTTCTTCAATTAAAGAAGGAAAAATAGATTTTATAGCTCAAGATAATGGTCTTTTAAAAGTTGATGTTGAGGAACTTTTAAAAATAAATATGTTGGGTGAAATTATTGTTGCAACACTTCAAAATAACACTCCTGTTAAAAAGGGAACTAAAGTTGCTGGAACTAGAGTTATTCCTCTTGTTATCGATGAGGAAAAAATTAAACATATGGAAAATATATCGAAAAAAGAGATTATTAAAATTTTACCTCTAATTCCTAAAAAAGTAGCTATTATAAGCACTGGAAACGAAGTTTATTATGGAAGAATTCAAGATAAGTTTGGACCTATATTAACTGAAAAAGTTAAAGAGTATGGATGTGAAGTTGTCTACCACACATTCTCATCAGATGACAAAGAGATGATTAAAGATAAAATAAAAGAAGCTCTTTTAAGTGGTGCAGATCTTATCCTTTGTACTGGTGGAATGTCTGTTGATCCTGATGATAGAACCCCTCTTGCCATAAAAGAGATGGGAGGAGAACTTATCACTTATGGTTCCCCTGTTTTACCTGGAGCTATGCTTCTTCTTGCATATCACGGAGATAAAGCTATTCTTGGGCTTCCTGGATGTGTTATGCACTCGAAAAGAACTGCTTTTGACTTAGTTCTTCCTAGAATTTTAGCTGAAGAAAAAATAACTTTTAGAGACATTGCTAGTTATGGACATGGCGGACTTTGTTTAAACTGTCCAATCTGTACATTCCCACACTGTTCTTTTGGAAAATAACGAATGCAAATTTAAAAGATCGCCGATAAATAATATCGACGATCTTTTTTAATAAAATCTTATATTTTGAGAATATCTCTTTATCTCAAAAGAATTTAATATTTGAATATATTTTTTATCTTCAACTTTTGATGAATTTTCTGTAAAATCTGTTATTCCAGCCCATGGCTCTAAACATATAAATTCACTCGAATCTACGTTTGTCCAGAGAGTTAACACTGGTAGATTTTCAAATATAAACTCAATTCCATGATTAGAATTTGCATGTTTTATATTTACTACATTACTCTTCATCCCATCAAAAACTAGAGCATCTTTTTTAAACTTTTCTTTAGATAGATTAAACTTTTCAGGTATCTCTATCTCTTCAAAATCTTTAGATAGAAAAGCATTATTTCTTTCATCTAATTTGTATAGACGACACTTTTCACTTTCAAAATTTAGATAATAATTTTCAAAATTTAAATCTCCATTAAAATTGCAATAAAAAGCTGTATGTCCTCCTACATGATAATACATGGTATTACTATCCATATTTTCAACAATGTATTCGTGAGTTAAAATATCATCTTTTAACTCATATATAACTTTGAACGAAAATTTATAAGGATATCTTTCCTTTGTATATTCACTTGGAGTCAATTCAAATATAGCTTTTGTCTGGTTGCTCTCAATAAGTTTAAACTCTAAATCTCTAGCAAAACCGTGTTTAGTCATCGGTAAAATTTTTCTTTCTCCATCTACTGGATAATCCACTTCACCATTTGCTATATTTCCTATAAAAGGAAATAAATTTGGAGCACTCTTTTTGAAACTTCCACTTGTACCTGGCCAGATATATTCAATTTCGTTATCTTTTCTGATAACACTTTTCAACTCTGCCCCATACTTGTTTATTAAAACTATCAACTTATCATTTTCAATTTTTATCATGAGAGTCCTCTCTCCTTTAATTTTATTAGTATTGAACTAAGTTAGGGAATTGAGAATCTAAAATCTCATCCATTTCTGCAGTGAATTCTGCATTTTCCTCATTCTTTAAGAATTTCTCTACATCACCAGTAATTTCTATTCTCTCGATTACATCTCCTTGCTTAACTGAATCTACAACTTTTTGGTCAGCTTCAGAAACAACTTCTCCAAATATTGTATGCTTGTAGTTTAACCATGGAGTCTCAACGTGAGTGATAAAAAATTGAGAACCATTTGTTTCTGGTCCAGCATTAGCCATTGCTAAAATTCCTTTTTTATCAAAAACTACTCCCTCTTTAAACTCATCAATAAATTGGTATCCTGGTCCACCTGTTCCTGTTCCAGTAGGATCTCCTCCTTGTACCATAAAGTCTTCAATAACTCTGTGGAATTTAATTCCATTATAGTACCCTCTCATTGCTAAGTGAGCAAAGTTTAATACAGTTACTGGTGCAACCTCTGGGAATAATACTAAATTAATATCTCCTCTTGCTGTAACTATTTTTGCATTTAATTTTACATCTTTCATACTCTTTACCTCCATTTTTTTTCCTAAAACAACCCTTGGTTTTGCAAACATCTTTTTCGAAGCGAAAAAGACAACAAATACTGATAGTAAGATTAAAATTTGTTTAAAACCCTTCTCCATTTTCTAGTCCTCCATCTTAAATGCTTCTTTATATGTTTCTAAAAGCTCCTCCTCGGAAATAACACCATATATTTCATAAGGCCATTTCGATTCTAGCTTTCTTTTTAACTCATTGATATCTTTTTCAACTTTTACGTATTTCATTTCTATATCTCTAAGCTTTTCTCTCACTGGTTGCAACTTATAGATTATATCAAATTGGTCCTCTTCTTGTATAGTATCTTTTAATAAGTTTTCTAATTTTTGCTCCTCAGCAGCTAAAGAGTTATAAACCTCTTCAACTTTTGATTTTTTATCTAACAGTCTATTCAGGTTATATTTATAGAATTTTTCTACAACCTTCGCCCCTGAATGCCCTTTAAATTCGACTCTTTTTTTCATAGCTTTTTCTATTGTATCAACAGTCAAATCATTTTTTACTCTCAGCTCTTCTACCATTTCTTTAAAAGAGTTGAACTCTTCATCAGACATTTTATCTACATTCATTTCTAAAAGTGCCCCGTATATTCTTTCATATGGAGATATAACTTTCCCTTGTAAAATTTCTGTTCCAGAAAGGTCCCCAATCTCTTTTAACTTATCCATTTGAGTTGAAGAAACCTTTAAAACTGTAAGAGCTACCTCTAATGCATAGTCCTTAAAATCCTCTCTTCTCATAACTTCTTCTCCTTATTACTTCGTCATAGATTTAGCGGCTAATACTCCCATAGAGCAAGCTCCTTGAATATTATATCCACCTGTATCTCCATCTATATCTAAAACTTCTCCTGCAAAGTATAATCCTTTTACTTTTTTTGATTCCATAGTCTTAGAGTTTACCTCTTCTAAAGAAACTCCACCTTTTGTAACCATAGCTGTTTCAAAATTTCCTACTTTACTTATTTCCATTTTATTAGATGTCAACATCTTTGCTAACTCTTCTCTTTTTATCTTCGATAATTCAGACAATTTCATATCCTCTTGTATCTCCGAAATTTTTAATATTTTTTTTACAAATCTTTCAGGTAAGGAATACTTTAGCAGATATTTTTTTATAGTTTTTCTACCATCTTCATTTATAGCTTCAATTACGTCTTTATTAAAAACTTCGTATTCCAACCCCAAATAGTTTATTTCTAAACTAGTTTCACTTTGAACATATCTTGAATTATCTAAAATTCCCGGGCCACTAAAATTAGTATGCGTCAGCAATACCGATCCTATTTTTTCTATAAGTTTTCTATTTTCTTTCCAGAATGTTATTTTAACACCTTGAAAGCTTATACCCGATAACTCTTCAAAAAGATAGTCCTTTACATATATTGGTGCTAAAGCAGGTTGTGGTGGTACTATTTTATGTCCTAAACTTTTTGCAAATACATACCCATCTCCTGTTGTTCCTACACCTGGATA
>JAVWUC010000004.1:47607-60162 GCA_036667395.1 Cetobacterium sp.
AGAGAACTTATTTAGAGCTTCCTTTAGAAACCTTCCATTTTCTCCATATTTATCTAAAAAATCTTTTGGTTTACCTGTATGAGTTAAATTACATTTCCCACTTCCAGCAACTAAAATCTTATTTCCTATCCTTTTATTTTTTTCCAAAAGAGCTACTTTAAAACCTTTCTCTGCTGCAGTTATAGCTGCAAATATTCCTCCAGGTCCTCCCCCCACCACAATCAGATCAAAACTTTTCATTATCTAGCTCCGTAATATTGATAATAGTGACATTTTATTCCACCATTATACAGCTTTCTATTTTTTGTTGCTTTCTTTCCAAAGCTTTTTTCAAAGTTTTCATAAGATGTAATTATATAGTAAGACCACTTAGGGAATCTCATCATAAATATATCCCCCATAAGACCATATAATCTTTCAACTGCATCATCATCTAAAAGACGATCCCCATATGGAGGGTTTGTTATTAAACAACCTTTTTCTGCCATATTTTCTAATTCAAGGAAGTTCATGCACTTAAACTCTATCTCTTCATCTACTCCAGCTCTGATTGCATTTAGTCTAGCTATTTCTATTGTTCCCTCATCTAAATCTGAAGCATAAATTTTAACTTCTTTGTCATAGTCTTCTTTTGAAAAAGCTTCATCTCTCAAATCAACCCATAAATTTTCTGGAATGATACTCCACTTTTCAGAAGCAAAGTTTCTATTTACTCCAGGCGCAACATTTCTTGCTATCATTGCAGCTTCTATTGCTATCGTTCCTGTACCACACATTGGATCTAGCATAGGACGATCTCCGCCCTTCCAACGGCTCAAAAGTACTAGTGCTGCAGCCATTGTCTCTTTCATCGGAGCTTCATTTATTAAATTTCTATAACCTCTCTTATGAAGTCCCTCTCCACTTGTATCTAACATAACTAAGAATATATCATTATGAGCTTGAATTTTCACTCTATAGTGAGCACCTGTTTCTACAAGTTCATCTGTTTGATATGCCATTCTTAATCTCTCAACTATTGCTTTTTTTACAATTCTTTGAATGTCAGATTTTGAGAACAGCTTACATTTTACTGAACTTACCCAACTAATCGGGAATTCTCCATCAACTGTTATTATATTTTCCCAAGGTATTCTTTTAATATTCTCAAATAAATTATCAAATGTTAAAGCTTTGAACTCTCCCATTTTTACAAATACTCTATCTGCACATCTTAAATGTAGATTAGCCTTAACTATATCCTCTTCATTTCCATCAAATTCTACTCTTCCATTGAATGTAGTCACATTTTCAAATCCTAACTCTTTACATTCATCTTTTACAACGCTTTCTAACCCCATTGTTGCTGAGGCTATTAATGTATATTTTTTCATCTATTCACTCCTTCTATTCAAACACTCTATATATATAAATTTTATAACAACAAATACTGGAACACCTAAAAACATTCCTAAAGGCCCAAAAAAACTTCCACATACCATGACTGCAATGATACTCCAGAAACTGCTCATTCCCACAGATTCCTCCATTATTTTTGGTCCTATTAAAAATCCATCAACTGTTTGACCAATAGCTATCGCTATAAAAAGATAGACAACCTTCAGTGGTGCTGCAAGTATAATTAAAAATGTAGCTATTGTTCCTGCAACAATAGAACCTACATATGGTATCATATTTCCAACTCCAACCATAACCGCACTTAATAAGGCATACGGAACCTTTGCTATAAATAAAACTACAAATACAACTAATCCAACAACTGTTGATGTTAGTATTCTTCCTAAAATATATTTTAAAAATACATCATTCACTTTTCTTACAAAATTAACTCCGTACAAGGCCTTTTCTTTTGTTGTAAATAATTTAAATATATTTTCTAGAAAATCCATAAAATACTCTTTACTATACATTAAATATAAGGATATAAATACTCCTACAAAGAATGTAACAACTCCCATTATACTTCTAAGAACTCCAGCTCCAAAACCAAATGCTAAATTTTTAAAATTTCCCACATTAGTTTTTATAAAATTAGTTAAATTAGTCTCTATCTCTTTAGGATTAAAAAATAGCATATCTTTTTGTTTTAAATAATCTATTAAATGAGTTGTATTAGAACTCAAACTTTTTAACATATCTGGAAATTTTTCAACTAAATCAGTCACACTACTTATTATATTTGGAATTACAATAAAAAACAGACCCGTTATAACTGAGAAAACAACAATTAGACTCAACCCAATTGCCAATGATCTCTTCATTCTAACTTTTTTTTCAAAAATTTTGACTAATGGACTCACTAAAACTGCTATAAAGACAGCATATATAAAGGGTTTTATCGATGAAAACATCTCTCCCATTATAGTTGTAAACTCACTATTATACTGTAAAAATGTTTGAATCAATATAAGTAAAAAACCTACAAAAAAAATATGTACGTACTCTTTTTTCATAATAATACTCCTTTTTATCTAATAATAAAATCCATATCTTCTGAAGCTGTTTTTTTACTCTTTCCTATAACTTTAATTATCAATCTATCGGGAACTCCAATTATTACTTCACCAGGATTTCCTATCCATCCCTGCTTTACATTTAGCTTTAGTGGTGAATTTGATGTTGTCACCCTAATTTTCTTATCTTTTATTTTAATATTAACTCCACCAATATCAGTTGCTACAAATAGATCTCTCTCATCTTCTTGAAGCGGATAGACATATTTCAGTTCATTGTTTACATAAACCTCTGCATTTGAGGCATCTGAAGCCTTAAATTCTGTTATTTTAAATCCTAATACAGAAAATACTAATATCAATATCGAATAAATTAGAATATCCCCTTTTCTAAAATATCTTTTTTTATTGTTCACAAACTCACCTACTTAGCAACCCCTATTTTTTCCCCCATATAAACTTTCGTTTCAATCCCCTTTTTACTATTTTCTAAAAGATCCTCATCAAAAACAACTTTATCTTTTTCAAATAATAAAACGCAAGATGATCCACCAAAAAAGAAGAATCCTTTTTCATCTCCTTTTTTAACAAAACTTTCAGGTTTATACGTTTGAGTTATTCCACCAACCATAGTCGCTCCTATTTCACTTAAGACTATATCCCCAAACTTTTCAGTTTTTAAAATAGAAACTTCTCTCTTATTTTCGCAATATATTCTAAAATTCTTTTTTATTGCATATGGAGATACCGAATAATAATATCCATCTATTAATTTTGAACTTGAAATTACTCCATCAGCTGGAAAATGGAATCTATGATAATCTACAGGTGCAAGTCTAATTATCATCAGTGTTCCACCCTCAAACTTCTTAGCTTCATTTTCATCTTTTAAAAATTCACCCAGCGTAAACTGATCTCCCTTTAAAAAGAATTCTGTTGTTTCCTTTAGGTCTGAGAAAATTAAAATTTTCCCATCTGCTGGTGAAACTAAAACATCGTCACCTTTTGCAATAACTCTTGCTTCAGGTTTTAGTTCTCTTATAAAAAAATCATTAAAAGATGTAAACTCATCTATATTTTTTTTAGATTCTGTCATATCTATATTATTTTCTGTAACAAATGGTGCTATCTTAGATACAGAACTTTTTTCAGACATTTTTTTCCCATAAAATTCTGTTAAGAATTTTTTTCTAACAACTAAATTCAACGGTAATTGCCCAAATGGACTATAGTATAAAAACTTTAAAAATCCTTCACCTGGTGGATTTTCTGTTTTAAGTTCTTTGCTTTTTCTCTCAATATAAATAATTTTATCAAAATTCATACACTTACTCCTTTTATATATTAATTTTTTATTGTATAATATCCTTAGAAGAAAAACTTATGGAGGTTACAATGAAAAAAATTGCATTAATCGCTCATGATAATATGAAACCAGAGATGGTAACGTTTGCAAAAAAAAATGAGCACATCTTGGCGAAATATCCTCTTGTTTCAACTGGTACAACAGGTCTTAGAATCATGGAAACTACAGGTCTAACTATCCATCGCTTCAAATCAGGACCAATAGGTGGAGACCAACAAATTGGTGCTGAAGTTGCTATGGACAACATAAAAGCTATCCTGTTTTTTAGAGATCCTCTTACTTCTCAACCTCATGAACCTGATATTTCAGCACTTATAAGAATTGCAGATGTACACAAAGTTCCTATCGCTACAAATTTAGCAACAGCAGAACTTCTAATTCTGGGTCTTGATAAATGATTATAATAGGCTGATTTCATCAGCCTATTTTTTAATTTATTTGACTTTTTATCTCTTTTATTAAATCATATTTTAAATCTCTTAAATCTTTAGATAAATCCACTTTGTATTGATGTGGATTCTCCAGTCTTTTTCTTTCTTCTGAAAGCTTTTCTAAAGATTTTAAATAATAGCTTCTAGAACCTATTACATCCTCTAATTTTGACGCATTGTCATTTATTATACCATTTTTTATGAATTCACAAGTCAATTTTTTATAACTATACTCTCCACTTTTTAGTACACTTGACTTAAATTCATATTTTTCATCTCTAATTATTAAATCTTGACCATTTAAAAGAGTCTCTTTATCTTGATCATCATTTACTAAAGTTATTAAATCTGCATAAGCAAATCCATCCTTATCATACAATCTATAAACCTCTTTAAATCCTGGATTTGATATTTTAATTACATCCTCAGATAATTTTATAACTGGTTTTTCATCTATTTCAACAATTTTATAAACCCCACCAAAACAAGGGTTTGATTTACTTACAGCGATTGCATCTCCCACACCAAAAATATCTACACAAGCTCCTTGCTCTTTCAATGATTTTATTAAAGATTCATTCAATGAATTTGTTAAAAATATTTTCGCCTTTTTGAATCCTGCTTGATCTAACTCAAATCTACATTTTTTAGATAGATATGCCAGATCCCCAGAATCTATTCTAACTCCATAGTTCCCTTTATAAGAATCATCTATTCCATTATCTTTAAAGCTCTGAATTGCATTTTTTAATCCTATCCCTATAGTGTTATATGTATCTATCAAAAGAACTAAACTATTCGCTTTTCTTTCTCTTCTATGTTTTATAAAAGTGTCAAAAGCCTCTTTTTCAGCTTTTGCTCCCACACCAAATGCTTGGATAAATGAATGGGCCATAGTTCCAACACTCGGTACTTTATATCTATACTCCGTCACTAAATTTGAATGAGATAAACATCCTCCTATAATAGAAGCCTTTGTTCCTGTAACAGCACTATCAAATCCATGAGCTCTTCTACTTCCAAAAGAACTTACTGGAATTGGATATGCCGCTCTTGTTATTCTTGAGGCTTTTGTAGCTATTGCAAGCTGCATATTCATCAAATTTAAGATTGGCGTTTCTAAAATTTTAGCTTGAATTAAAGGAGCTTTTATTGTTAAGATCGGTTCGTTTGGATAAACAATTTCCCCATCTCTCATAGCATAAAGATCTCCTGTAAATTTCATCTTTACAAGGTATTCCAAAAGATGCTCTTCTTCTATTATTTCAGAAAAATATCTTCTTTTTTCCTCTTCACTTGTTTTGTTAAGTATTTCAATTAACTCTATAACCTCTTGAATTCCAGATACTACAGCAAATCCACCATCCTCTGTCTTTCTAAAATACATATCAAATACAGCCTCTTTAGACTCCATTTTTTCCATCAAAAATATATCACTTTCTGTGTATTGATATCTGTCTGAGTTAATTACCCTTGCAAAATCAGTTAAAACTCTATCTCTCCCCATAGTCTTACCTCTTTTAGTTATTATTTTATTTTTATTTTCCTTAATAATTATATCATTTTTATGATATAATACCTAATAAAAAATAGAAAAGGAGTGCAATATGAGAGCCGTTATTCAAAGAGTTAAACATGCTAGTGTGACTGTTGATGGAAAAATAGTTGGGAAAATCGATCAAGGTTTCTTAGTTCTTTTAGGAGTTACACATACTGATACAGAAAAAGAAGTTGAATGGTTGTCAAAAAAAATAACCGATTTAAGAGTTTTTAATGATGCTGATGAGAAAATGAACCTTGGCTTGAAAGATGTTAATGGAGAGCTTTTAATCATTTCTCAATTCACTCTATATGGAAATTGTATTAAAGGTCGTCGTCCGGCATTTATAGATGCAGCTAAACCTGATTTAGCAAATGATCTTTATGAAAAATTTCTAAAAAAATGTAAAGATTTAGGATTCAAAACAGAAGCTGGTATTTTTGGAGCGGATATGAAAGTTGAACTTTTTAATGACGGTCCTGTGACTCTAATTATCGATACTGATGATTTAAAAAAATAAAAATACTAAAAAAAGAGATAGTTTTTAACTATCTCTTTTTTCAAATATAACTAAATATATCAGTGGAAATATGAAGAGTGTTAAGATGGTTGAAGCAAACAATCCAAAAATAATTGTTGCCGCCATATCTCCATAAAGTGGGTCTGTTAATAGTGTAACCATTCCAAAAATAGTTGTTATCGCAGCTAAACTAACTGCTCTTATTCTCCCTATAGCTGATTTTACAACTATCTCTCTCAATTTTTCTTTTTTATTTTCTCTTTCAAAATTTATCTCATCAACTAAAACTATCACATTTTTTATCATCATCCCAGAAAGAGCTATAACCCCTATCGTTGACATAAATCCAAAACTTCTTCCTAAAATAAAAAGTCCTGGGGATATACCTATCATGCATAGTGGAAGAGTTAGAAATATCAAAACAGCCAACTTCACATCTGCAAATAAAAATACACATATTGTAAACATAATCGTAAGTGTTAGCGGAACATTTTTCAAAATTCCTATTACATTTTTTTCTTGCTCTTGATATTCCCCACCCCATTTCAAATTATAACCTTTGGGAATAATTATCTTTTCAATATCATTTTTAAACTCATTCCGAACCTCATCCGCTTTCATACTTACAGGAATATCACATTGAACTTTTATTGTTCTAACTCTATTTTTTCTCCATATTTCATTTTCTTTAAATTTAAGAGTTACCCCTTTTAAGAAAGCAGATAATGGATTTCCTTCTGTACCAACTCCCCATACTCCTGATTGTCCTATATTTTTCAGATTCTCCTTCTCCTTATTTTTTAAAAAAATAGGAATTAACTTATCCTCCTCCTGAACTCTGCCTAAAATCATCCCCTCAGAAAATATCATAGTAGAAACTACTAAATCCATAGGTAAAACCCCTATGTTTTTTGAATAAACTTGAGATATATCTCCCTCCCATGATAGAACCGGTGTTCTCCAATTCGTTTTTACATTTAATGCATTGGGAGTTTTTTTCATTATACCCATAACTTCATTTGAAATTCTACGTAACTCCTCTATATCGTTTCCTGATATTTCAATCTCTATGGGATACTCTGTAGGAACTCCATTCGGATATTTTTTTACTCCTACCATAACTCCTGGCATAAACTCATTTGAAAACTTTTCTATTTTTTGATAAACTTCCTCTATTCTATCTAATTTATCAACACTTACTATAAGTTGTGTAAAACTGCTATTCCCTACCTGTGGAATCGTAGCTACATAATACCTTGGTGGAGATGCCCCGATAGATTCAACAACTTTTTCAACACCTTCTTGTTCTAATAAAAATTCTGTTAATTTATTAGATTCTTTTTCAACTATTTGGATATCCTTTCCCTCACGAGTCCATATATTTACAACAAATCCTTTTTTATCTGAATCTGGAAAAAATGTCTTTGGAATTTTCAAAAATAGAGCAATCGACAAGGTCAATAAAATTCCAATAATTATAAATACTTTTTTTCTATTTTCAATAAAGTTTCTTAAAATTTTTTCTGATTTTTCTAAAGTTCTTTTCTCCCAATGTTTCTGCTCCTTAAATTCCTCTTTTTTCAAATACAGTTTACAATAAACAGGTGTTTGCGTTAAACATAAAACCCAACTCAATAATAAAGATATACCAATAATCCAAAATGATGAACTAACATACTCTCCTGCATATGTTGGCATCAGTGCTCCAGGTAAAAAAGCTATCGCCGCTATCACTGTAGCTCCTAATAATGGAACTGATGCTTTTTTAGCTATCTTCTCTGCCGAACTCTCTACCTCTTCTCCTTTTACAATCTCATTCAATATCCCATCTACAACTACAATCGAATCATCTACAAGCATTCCCATAGCAATTATAAAAGAGCCTAACGATACTCTCTGTAAATCTATCCCCATAGGAATCATTAAAATCAACGTTCCTAAAATTGACAGTACCAATCCGCTTCCTATTATTAATCCACTTTTAACTCCCATAGTTATTAATAAAACTCCCACAACAGTTATCACAGATAGAATTAGATTCCATACGAAGTTATTTATTGCTGAAGTAACAAGTTCAGGTTGATAATAAATTTTTTCTATAGATATTCCTATAGGCAATATCTCTTTTAAGCTTTCTATCTTAGTATTTATCATCTTTCCGGTCTCAACCACATTACTGCCTTTTTCAGGTGACATAGACAATCCTATTGCCATTTTTTGATTATATTTTAATTTTTGATTATATGGTTCTACATACCCTCTTTTTATTTCCACAAGTTCTTTCAATCTTAAAACTTCATTTTCTCCACTGGGAAGTTTCTTTGAAAATACTACCAATTCTTCTAGTTTTTTTAAACTATCTATATCGTTATTAAAAGATATTGGAATTCTATCACCATCACTATTTAAAGTTGCTCCACCTGAAATTAAATTTTCTGAAACAATTACTGCTGATATTGTTTTCGGATTGATCCCTAAATTTATCAATCTAGCTTTATCTACTTCTAAATAAATAGCTTGCTTTTGTTTTCCAAATTCTTCTACTTTAGATACTCCTGGTACTGAACTTAACTCTTTTTTTATAATATCTGAATAATTCTCTAGTTCAGAATATGAAAATCCATCACTTGTAATAGCAAAAAACATCCCATATACAGCACCATAATCATCTAATACTATTGGTGACATAGCCCCTATTGGTAACTTCATCTTTTCATCTAAAATCTTTTTTCTTAAGTCGTCCCAATGTTGATCTATACTGTCACTAGTTATAGATTCATTTAACTTCACCTTAACTTGAGAATAACCATTTTTTGAAACACTTTCAACGTACTCCACATCTGGAATTTTTTGTACTGCTTCTTCTATTTTATTTGTTACTAAAGCCTCCACTTTCTGGGCATCTGCACCAGGATATAAAGTTACCACAATCGCTTCTTTTATTTTAAATTCTGGATCTTCTAGCTTTCCTAATTTAAAATATGAAAAAAGTCCACCTATAATAATAACAAAAATTATAAATCTTGTAACTCCTGTATTTTTGATTGAATATTTTATGAAGTCCACCTACATCACCTCTGTAACTTCTTTTACGCTCTGTCCTTCACTAAGTTCATTCACTCCCTTTGTTACAACCCTTTCTCCCTCTAATACTCCCTCTCCTAAAACATTTTTCAAATCGTATACCTGAATGTTCTTTATCTCTTTTTTCATTACTTTTCCATCTTTTAATACCCATACATACATTTTTTCTTTCTCACCAAATATTGCCTCTAACGGAATTAAATTTCTGCCTTTTATATCATTTTCTAAAGTTATTTTCACTATACCTTCTAAATCTGATGTCAGTACATTCTCCTCTAAAAAATTGAAGATAACAGGATAAGCCACTTCATTTATCCCTTTTACTCTACTTGCAACAATTTTTTCTAGCATGAACTTTTTTTCTCCTATCAAAAATTCTGCCTTTTTCATTTTTTCTATCTTATCTAAATCTAAATCCGAAACATTTATTTTTACACGATTTTTATCTTGAGATGACAGAGTGACTATTGGTATCCCTGCTCCTATCACACTTCCCTCATCAAAATATATCTTAGATATATATCCCGAAAATGGTGAAACTAATGTTGTATCTGAAAGCTGATTCTTAGCATTTTTTACACCTTCTAAGGCTGCTTCATATTGAGATAAACTAGCTAGTTCTGAAGAAGCTGCTGCTTTCATTTTCGATAATGTCTCTTCATAAATTTTCTTAGATATAGCTTTTTCATAATATAATTTTTTCACTCTTTTAAATTGTGAATTTGCATTTTCAGATATTGCTGTAGCTACTAAATGCATATTTTTAGCAGCAGATACTTTTTTTTCTGCCATTTCTAGCTGAACTATGTAATCTCTATCATCAATTTTAGATATTAAATCCCCTTCTTTCACATAATCACCAATATTTAAATCCATTTTTTTTACTGGTCCTGAAACTCTAAAAGCTATTGAACTTTCTTTTTTGGGAATAACTACTCCTAAATACTCATAATCAATCTCTTCAGGTGATTTTTGAATTGTCTTTACTACAACCGGTCTAATTAGCTCTTTTGGTTTTTTTTCACAAGAAAATAACATAAAACTTAATATTAGACAAATCCATTTTTTCATATTTTCCCCCCCATAGTTCTACTCGGATTAAGTCCCATTGCTACAAAAAGAACTGCCCTACTAACTCTATATTCATACTTTGCTTTTACTAGTCGTGAACTAGCCTTTTCTCGCTCCGATACAGCTTCTAAAAACTCAACCTCTCCTATCTCTCCTAACTCATACTCAATTTTCTTTTGTTTCAGTCTACCATCTTCAGATTTTAATTTTAATGTATATGTATCTACAATCTCTTCAATCGTTTCTAATTTTTTATATGCTTTTGTGGTCTCAATAATTGTTTTTACAATCTCTTTTTCTAATTTCAAATCTCCTATTTTTTTGTTTTTAACAACTTTTTTATATTCATTTATATTTTTAAATCCATTAAATATACTTAAAATTCCACTCACATTTCCATATAAAAAATCTGGATCGGCTAATATATGATTACTATCATTTATATAACCGCCTCCTAAAACAATTTTTGGTAAAAAATTAGTAATCGCTATTTTTATCAAATTTGAATCTATCTCTGTCTTTATTTCTGATATTTTTATATTGTCATTACTTTTTAAAGATATCAGAATACATTCCTCTAAACTATATCTCTGTTTTAAACTGATCTCTTCTTCTAAAAGAGTCACTTGAGAAAATACATCCACATTTAAAACTTCTAGTAACTTCATTTTTGCTATTTCTAGCTCTCTTTCATTGATATTTTTTAAAACTTTTTTATTTTTTTGATAAGCTAAAACTTTTTCATATTCCCAGGGAAGAATCCCCTCTATTTCAAGCGAAATTTTCGCTCTTTTTTCTAAAGCGTTTGTCATTTGTATCTCTTTATCTATAAATTCTTTTTGGGACTCTAAACTTAATACTTGATAAAATTGATTGATCGTATTTAATTCTATTAGCTTTCCACTAAAATCAACTATTTTTTCACTTATATCTTCTCTATTTTTTTTAGCACTATAAATATACCAAAGTGATGGTACAAATATCGGTATCGTTGCACCTATTGTAAAGTTAGAAAATTCTTTATCTATAAAACTTGGTTCTATCTTCCCAATCATTGGAACTTCCATCTCTATAGCAATATCATCATTAAGCAATGTCTGTCCCACGCCTAAATTAATTGCTGGCAAAAAAGTTCCAAAAGATATATTCTTATCTAGAGTAGATATCTCTTTCTCCAATTTTTTTATTTTTAAATCTAAATTTCTATTCTTAGCTATATCTATAGCTTTTTCTAAACTTAATACTCCGTCATATCTATATGTTGTTGTTTTTTCAATACTTTCATTTGAGCATCCTAGAAATATTGGAATACATATCAAGAGCATTTTTTTCTTCACTTTACCCCCCCATACTTCTTTTTACTATACTACTATTTTTTCAAACTTTTCCTTGATAAGATTTTATTATAAGAATATAATTAATTAGAGATTTTATTTAACGGGAGGAAGTATGGATATAAAAGAGGTTAAAAAAAATGCAAAGGAAAGGATGAAAGAGTTTTGTATATTATGTCCAGAGTGTAATGGACGTTGGTGTGCAGGAAAAGTTCCAGGAATGGGCGGAGCTGTTAGTGGCGGAAGTTTTCAAAGAGCATTTGATAAATTAAAAGAAGTTAAAATTGCAATGAGAACTCTTCATAGTGTAGTTGACCCTAAGCTTGAGTGTAACTTTTTTGGAGAAAACCTTTCTTTCCCAGCAATGATTGCACCAATCACAGGAACTAAGTTCAATATGGGTGGATATGTTACTGATGAAGAATATTCAAATGACGTTGTTTTAGGAGCTGTTGATGCTGGTACTATCGCTATGATTGGAGATACAGGAGATCCTAACTGTTTCCAAGTTGGAATAGAAGCTATTAAAAAAGCCGATGGTAAAGGAATAGCAATTATTAAACCCAGAGAAAATTCTGAAATTATAAAAAGAATTAAGATTGCCGAAGAAGCTGGAGCTATTGCTGTTGGTGTTGATGTAGATGGAGCTGGACTTGTTACTATGAAACTTTTTGGACAACCAGTTGGTCCAAAATCTCTTGATGACTTAAAAACTATCATTTCTTCTACAAAACTTCCTTTTATTGTTAAAGGAAT
>JAVWUC010000004.1:60262-65394 GCA_036667395.1 Cetobacterium sp.
AGACCTATTATTTGGGGATCTATCGGTGGTAGACAAGAGGGTGTAAAAATAACTTTAGATACTTTAAAATCTCAGCTTTATCAGGGGATGATACTTTCTGGTGCTGATGATGTTAATAATTCTAAAACATTCTCTCGTATTTTGTGTACAAAATAATAATTTTTAATTATAAAATAGGAGGTTATTTATGGAAAGAAAAGATGCAATTACATTTGGTGGAAGTCCTTTAACTTTGGTAGGAAAAGAGCTTCTTGTTGGAGATACTGCTCCTAATTTTACTGTGACTAAAACTGATTTATCGCCATTATCACTAAAGGAGTTCTTAGGAAAAACAATTGTTATTTCAGCTATGCCTTCAATCGATACTCCTGTTTGTGAAATACAAACAATTCGATTTAATAAAGAGATTGAAAAATTACAAGATGTTGTTCTTCTTACTATATCTATGGATTTACCTTTTGCACTTAATAGATTTTGTGGGGCTAAAGATATAAAAAATGCTATCACAACATCTGATTATAAAGACAGAGAGTTTTCTCATAACTATGGCCTGTATATCAAAGAGCTTGGATTAATTTCAAGAGCCGTTATTATAATTGATAAAAACGGAAAAATCAGATATACCGAGTATTTAAAAGAGATTACTGAAGAACCTGACTATACTAAAGCTCTTGAAGCACTTAAAACAATTAAAAATTTATAAAAAAATAAAACTGATTTAAAGAACTTTCTTTAAATCAGTTTTTTATTTTTCTCATATTTTAGGCAAAAAGCATGGCTGATATTTCAAATAACGATACTACTATTATTCCTACAATAAAATGTAGTGTACAGCTTCTATATCTATTTAAAAGTATATTTATAGCTTTTGATACCAACACTAATCCTATTGCTGTTCCACCGGCAAAAAATATTAATGGTGTTATATTAAAACTTTTAATATAATTCATTATATTATAGTATTCTCCTAAAATCATAAGTAAAAGTGATCCAGAAATACCTGGTATTACCATAGCTCCCGCAGCTATAAGCCCACATACAAATAATTTCCCTCCATAAGCTAAATTAAATCCAGCTGTTCTTATAACTTCTTCATTTCCTGCAAATAATTTAGTTATATAAATAAATACAACCGTAAATACTATTCCAGCTACAAATGAAATTATATTGTCCCTTTTAAAAAACTTCTCTCCCTTTAATATAACAGGAATAGAAGGTAAAATTAAAAGTAAAAATACAATCGTTGTTCCTCTTGGATATGCTTCATACATTTTAGATATAATACCTGCAAAAGCAACTATTCCTATAACTGCTCCAAATCCTATTTGTGCTAAAAACTTTAAATATTCTATTTTCTTGGGGAATGGTGCTGTAAAGAAGTTCCCTATAGCTTCTGTTAGCTTATCATAAACATTTAAAACTACTGCTAACGTTCCACCAGAAACACCCGGCAATACATTCGCAATCCCTATAACAATCCCTTTTAAAAAATTTTTAAACATCTCATCTCCTGTATCATTTTATTATTTTTGCTTCTCCTACAAATATTTCACCCTTATAAACCCCTACTTTTTCTGTAGAAAATTCACTATAAGCAACATCTACAATATCTCCTTCAATCTTTTTCAAAACATCACTATTATAAACAGAGTTTTTTACTCTAACTCCACAATTATAAACTTTTCTTTTATACCAAGTTAAAAAATAATTTAATCTATTTTCAAATTCATTTTCTTTTGTTATTGATGATGAAATAAACAGGTACCTTTTTAAAAAACAGATTATCTCTTCAACTTCTTTAGGTTTTTTCAGATAAAACTCTTTCAAAATATCTGTGTCCACATATCCTAAATAATTTATTATCTCTCTATCTGGTTCTTCTTGAATTAAATTTATCTTTGTTTCGAAATAAATTTTTCTTAAGATTGTTTTTGTAACTCCGGTAATTTTTGTATCTATCGATATATTTTTAGGATATTCTCCTTCTATTATAATACTTTCTCTTATAAAATTAAATAATTTTGTTAAATCTCTTGAATTTTCTTCAAAAATAAAATTAATTATCTTATAATTTTCTTTATTGTAATATATCGTTAAATAATATATCTTATTTCTGCTGTTAAAGAAAGGAATTGGAATTGATTTTTGTATAATAGCATATTCATATATTTTATCTTTTTTTATAGAATTTATTGAATTACCTCGAATATTTTCATCAAGATTATTAATAATTCTAAAAAATGTTGGATAGCTTATCATCGAATTATAGTTTTTTAGTGTACTTTTAGCCTTGTCATATAGTTTTGTTATGGGTAAATTATGATACTCTTTGTACAAATTTTTTAAATGGAATAGCACTTCATCATTTGTTTTTTTAAAGCTATTCTTATCAGATCTTTCTTTTTTTTCTAATCCCTCTACTCCGTAGTCCTTGTATTGGCTAACCCATCTTTTTAAGGTTGCATAAGATATTTCTGTCTCTTTTTCTATATCTTTGAGCTTCTTTTCTTTCTTGAAAAAGGGCTCAATTATCTTATATTTACTGTTATTTTCTTTATTTTTCAAAATAAAACACACCCTTTTCAAATTGTTTTGTTAAATTATAACACATTTAATGCGTAAAAAAAAGGCTCATTTATTTTGATAATTTTCTTGACTTTTTTAAAATTAAAATGTATTCTTTTAATGACTAATGATTTATTATTATCAATTTATGGAGGAATTTTATGAAAATATTTGCTGAAGTTCAAAAAATCGGTAAAGCTTTAATGACACCGGTTGCTATTCTACCTGCTGCTGGTATATTTCTTGCTGCTGGTAATAAGTTAGGAATACCTTTAATGGAGCAAGCTGGAGGAGTTATATTTGGTAACTTACCATTATTATTTGCTGTTGGAGCCGCTATAGGTCTTGTTGGAGGAGACGGTATCGCTGCCTTAGCTGCTATTGTTGCTCTACTTATTATGAATACTACTATGGGAATTCTTACTGATGCTGCTGCTGGTATCGCTGCTGGAAACCCTGCATTCTCTGAAGTTTTAGGAATACCTACTCTTCAAACTGGAGTTTTTGGAGGTTTAATTGCTGGTATTATTGCTGCTGTTTGTTATAAGAAATTCTATAGAACTGAATTACCTGCATTCTTAGGATTCTTTGCTGGTAAAAGATTAGTTCCAATAATGACTGCTATTGTTGCTTTCTTAGTTGGTATGGCTATGCCTTATATTTGGCAACCAGTTCAAGCTGGATTAGCTCAACTTTCTTACTTAGCAAACGAAACAAATACGAATATTTCTACATTCCTATTTGGAGTTACTGAAAGAGCATTAATTCCATTTGGATTACACCATATTTTCTATGCACCTTTCTGGTTCCAATTTGGAGATTATACAAATGCTGCTGGACAGATTGTTAACGGTGACCAAGCTATATGGTTTGCAATGTTAAAAGATGGTGTTCATTCATTCAGTTCTTCTACTTATGCTGGAGCTGGAAAATTTATGACTGGTAAATTCCCATTCATGATGTTTGGATTACCTGCTGCTGCTCTTGCTATGTATAATGAAGCTAAAACTGAAAATAAAAAGATGGCTGCTGGAATTTTATTCTCTGCTGCTCTAACATCTTTCTTAACAGGAATAACTGAACCTCTAGAGTTCTCATTCTTATTCGTAGCACCTATTCTTTATGGAATCCACTGTGTTTTTGCAGGACTTTCATTCATGCTTATGAATATGTTTAAAGTTAGAATTGGTATGACATTCTCTGGTGGAGTTATTGACTATGTTATGTTTGGAGTTTTACCTGGTAGTGAAGGTTTTGAAACAAACTGGCCTATGGTTATCATCGTTGGTATTGGATTCTCTGTTATATACTACTTTGGATTTAGATTCTTCATTAGAAAGTTTAATCTTATGACACCTGGAAGAGAGGTTGTTACTGATACAGATAACTCTCAACCTAAAGCACAAGGAAGTGAGTTAGCTACACTAGTTCTTGCTGCACTTGGTGGAAAAGAAAATGTAATTTCTGTTGATGCTTGTATTACAAGATTAAGACTAGAAGTTAAAGATACAGCTTTAGTTAATGATGCTGAACTTAAAAAATTAGGAGCTTCTGGAGTTCTTAAAGTTGGTCAAAATGGAGTTCAAGCTATATTTGGTGCAAAGGCACAATTTATTGCAAACGATATAAAAGCATTATAATATAATAATAAATAACAAAAGAAGGAGGAGCTAATACAGCTCCTCCTTTAAGTTTATCTCAAGTTTTTTATCAAAATAATTGTCAATCTCTTTTTGAACCTCTTCTTTATACTCTTTTAATTGCTGTTTTACTAATCCTTCTACATATAACAGCTCTTTTTTATCTTCGGGGTAATATATAGGACTTTCTTTTAAAGGTGTTGAATAAAACTCTAAATTTTTTCCTTTTTTCTTTCCAATATAGTTAAACCAATAGAAAAAAGCTTTTGAATTTAGATAGCCTAAAAGATAAAATAAATTTATATCTGAAGTCTTTCCTGTCAAATAGTATATATCAGCACTTCCATAAAATTCTTTATCCGTGTAAGCAAAATTATTTGTTTTACAACGTTGCCGAACTATTATTTTGGGTTTTATAAAAATATCTTCATCTCTTGCCCACTGAAGTTCCCACCAATTAATCCTCTCATAAGCAGCTTCTCTTCTTTTAGAAAGAATTTGTTTAAACTCTTCTAAATACTCAAAAGTTATTTCATTCAACTTGCTCTTAGCATTTAAATACAATATCCAAAAAGGAGGAGTTTCAGTAATCTGATATTTTCCTATATCTCTATTTTTATAGAATGGTTTTAAGTACTCTTTAAACCTCTCTTCATACTCTTTAAAAACAAAGACTTTATCCGCTCCACTAACTATTCCTTGGTTTACATTTACTAAATCTCCCAATCTAAAATTGCCTTTATCCCTAATTTTATTTATACTTTCCTTCCACATAGGTGGAATTAAGACTATTTTATTGTGTTCTTTTGTAAATATGCTACTCTGTTCAACATTATATTTATTTTCATCCTCTATAACTTCAATTATTTTTTCATCTCCATTTTTTATCCATGAAAAAATAACATTATGTTGTCCCATTGCATCTTT
>JAVWUC010000004.1:65494-73650 GCA_036667395.1 Cetobacterium sp.
TCTTCTAAAATTGCTAATAAAAGATTTCCTGATCCACACGAGATATCAATTACTCTAATTTCATCTATTTTTTCTTTAGAAAAGTTTTCTAAGTATTTTTCTATAGCTATCTTAGCCATACTTATCGCATATTGCTCTGGGGTATATATTTTATAATTGTAGTCAAGTTTCAATAATTACCTCCTAAAGAGTTTTAAACCATTTTCACCCTCTATTAATATTATTCCATCTCTGTATAAATCTAAAATTGCTAAAAACATATACACTAAATGTGTTCTATTTTCAGCTCTTCCAAATATCTCTTCTATTTTTTTCTCAGAGGTATATAAAATAACTTTTATTCTATCCATCTCTTCTTTCAATGAATACCTTTTTTCCAACTCAATCTCTAAGAACTCCTCTTCTTTTGGAAGGTATTTAACATAGCTATTAAATACATCTTGCAATTTTAAAGTCGTTAAATCAAACTCTTTTGGTATATTCTTAGTAATTTTTCTTCCCTCACCTCTTGAATATGAAATATTATACTCACACTCAATTTCAGAAATCACATGTGCTACTTCTTTAAAAACTTTATAATCTTCTAATCTTCTCTTTAAATCTTTTTCTTTCTCTACTTCTTTTTCTACACTTAGTATTGAAAAAGCCTTAATTTCTAAAAGTTCTGAAGCTATCTCTAAAAACTCAACTTTAATATTTAAATTATCTGTCTTTGCTTTTTCTATATATAAAATGTATTCATCAATTATTTGAGAAACTTTTATTTCAGATATCTTCATCTTTTTTTTCTCGATTAAGTGTAGCAGAAGGTCTAATGGTCCTTCAAAATTATCTATTTTTAATACTATTTCCATTATTTATTCCTTTGATTTTATTTTTCCAATTTAAAACGTCATTTTTTATAGTTTCCTTCAATTCTTCCATTGAACTAAACTTTTTTTCCTCTCTTAAAAATTCCATTAAAGAAACATATATTTTTTTCCCATAAATATCTTTTTCAAAGTCTAATATATGAACCTCTATACTTCTTTCATCTGGCTTTAATGTCGGATTTTTTCCAATATTAATAACTGCATGCCAAAATTTATCTTCACCTTCTACCCTAACTTTCCCACCATAAATTCCAAAAGGAGGATAAATTTTATTTAAAATTTTAAGATTGGCTGTTGGAAATCCCATAACTCTTCCTAATTTTCTTCCATGAACAACCTCTCCAATAACAAGAAAAGGTTGTCCTAAAGACCTGTTAGCTATATCTAATTTTCCTAGAGCTAGCATCTCTCTTATAAAAGTTGAACTTATAACTTGATCTTTTAATTTAACTGCCTCTATTACATTTATTTTTATATTATCTCTTTGACCGAACTTTTTTAAATTTTCAATACTTCCTCTTCCACCCTTACCAAAAGAGAAATTAAATCCTACAAATACCTCTTTAGCACTCAAAATATCTCTCAATATTTCATTTACAAACTCTTCTGGTGTCTTGTTAGAGAACTCCTTTGTAAAAGGCTGCATAATTAAATAGTCCACCCCTAAAGATTCTATTATGTGCTTCTTTTCCTCTAAAGAATTTATTAGTTTTGGAGCGTTAGTTCTATTCGTTACCTCCATAGGATGGTTTAAAAATGTAAATACAACTGATTTTCCACCTTTTTCTTTAGCTTTTTTTACAGCTCTAGAAATAAGCTCCCTATGTCCCATATGTATCCCGTCAAACGCTCCGATAGCTATGTAAGTATCTTTAAATTTTTCATCAGTAAGCAAAATATCTTCTACTATTTTCATCTCGTACTCCCTTAGGCCTCTCTTCCTTTTTCTAAAAGTTCGTTATATATCTCTTCTATTCTTCTAAATCTATTTCTTATTCCTGACTTTGATATTCCTATTATTTCGCCTAGTTCTTGCAAAGAAGCTTCTGGATTTTCAAGCCTTAAAAAAGCTATCTCTTCAAGAACAGGGCTTAATTCTTGAAGCCCAATCTCTCTTCCTATTAGGTTTATCATTATTATTTGTTTTCTTGCGGTATCTAAAGTCTTCGTTTCGTTAGCCACTTCCCAATTCATTTCTCTTATAGTCTTATTTTTCAAATCTTTTATCATTGTTGTTTCTTCATAGTTATAAAACTCTTTCATAGAACCAATTAAAACAATTATGTCCATGATATCTTCAGCATTTCTCATATAAACTAACGGTTTATTCCTTTTGATGGTTTTATACACTCTTTTACCCATTTTTAACAAAAGATTATATAGTTCTTCCGCTAGTTCTTCACTATCTATAAAAAAATCCAAAGCATATTCTTTCTCTGGGGATTTTATATAACCACACCCTAAAAACATCCCTCTTATAAAACCTTCTTCTACTTTTTCACTAGCCTTTTTTCCATTACATCCATACTCTAAAAGTTTTTCAATGAATGACTTAAAGCCTGGCTGAGCAGGTATTGTTATAACATATATATTATGTTCTCCAAATTTTTTACTTTTAGAATATTTAATAAAAATTTTAAGAGATGTCAATTCTTTTAAAATAGCATAAACTCTCTCAGCTATTTCTTTATTTTCTAGTTTTAACTCTATGCTATTATCCTTAATTGAATGTTTTAATAAAAGCATTGCTCTTACCTCTGCATATTTTTCCTCTTCAACTAATTTATAACGATGTAGTATCTCGTTTTTTACTTTATAAGTATACGACACTGCTCCTCCTATTTTGTTTCAGACCAATTCTCTCCAATAGAACTATTTACTTCTAATTTTACTTTTGAAAACTTAATGCTCTCTTTCATTATATTTTCTATTAAATCTTTATATTCTAAAGCTTTTTCTTTTTCAACTTCAAATATAAGTTCATCATGAACTTGTAAAAGCATATGAATATCATTTTTATCTTTTAAAACATCATAAAGATTTATCATAACTTTTTTTAGAATCTCTGCTGCAGTTCCTTGAATAACTGTGTTTACAGCCATTCTTTCAGCTTGACTTTTTATAACTCTATTTTTTGAATTGATTCCTTCAATTATTCTTTTTCTTTTAAAATACGTTTCTACATATCCATGCTCTTCCGCATACATTATTATCTCTTTCTCTAAATGCTTTACTGATGGATATTGATCAAAATATCTACTGATATATTCCGATGCCTCTTTAGGACTTATCTTTAATTCTTGAGATAATCCAAAAGCTGTTTTTCCATATATTATACTGAAATTTACCGTTTTAGCAGCATCTCTTTGCTCTCTCGTTACCTCTTCATCTATATCTAGCTCAAATAATTTTCTCGCTGTTAAACTATGAAGATCTTGATTTTCTGCATAAGCTTTTATTAAATTTTCATCTTGTGATATCTCTGCTAGAACTCTTAGCTCTATTTGAGAGTAATCTATACCTAATAAAACATGACCTGTTTCTGCTATAAAACCTCTTCTAATCTTCATTCCTTCTTCCGTTCTTACCGGTATATTTTGAAGGTTTGGATCTGAAGATGACAGCCTTCCTGTTGCTGTTCCAGTTTGATTAAATGTTGTATGTAATCTATTATTTTCATCCACCATTTTAGGTAATGGATCCACATATGTTGATTTTAACTTACTCAATCTTCTATATTCTAAAATTGATTCCGCTATCTCATGCCCTTGCTCTCTCAACTTTTCTAAAACTTCACTATCTGTTGAAAAACCTGTCTTTGTTTTTTTAACTGGCGGAATATTTAAATTTAAAAATAGAACTTCCCCCAACTGCTTTGGAGAATTTATATTGAACTCGCCACCAGCTATTTCATATATTTTTTCAGTTAATTGATTTAATCTCAACTCTAACTCTTCACTATAATTAGAAAAATATTCTGGTGATATTTTTATTCCTTCGTTTTCCATGCTAGCTAAAACTTTTATAAGAGGCATCTCTATCTCTTGTAAAACTTCTAAAAGATTATTATTTTCAAGCTCTTTTAAAAGTTCAGGATAAGCTACTAACATCCCTCTTGTTCTTTTTACTAAAAATTTACCATAATCTTCATTTGATAATTCTGAAACTTTAGTTTTAGCAAAAACTTCAGAATATTTTTCTATGTCCTCTTCAATTACATTCTTCAACATAACTTCAATCTCTTCCCTAGTTTGAGAAGTTAAAAGATGATATGCAAGCATTGTATCTAAATCCATATTTTTTATATCATATCCTTTTCTTAAAATATTTTTAAATCCATATGATATAAATTTGATATCTGAAGTTAAAACTTTTTTTAAACTTTCTTTACTAAAATCATCTTCTAATGGAAGAAAGTAATCTTTATTTTTTATAGATACTGCCAATCCTTTTTCACCTAAATAAAGAAATGCTTTTTCATCTATTTTCTTTAAAAGTTTTTTTTCTATCTCTGTTCCTACTAAAACCTCAAATGCTTTTTCTTCTTCTATTTCAACTGGTGCTTGGAAGCTAAAAAGACCAAGTTGCATTCCTTCTGACATTTTTGATGTATTATTTATTACTGGAGTTTCTGCTCCATTTTCTAATCCCATCTTTTTTATTAAAGACTTAAACTCTAGTTTTTTAAATAGTTCTAAAAGTTTTTTATCATCCTCTTTATATTTCAATTGCTCCTCTGTAATATTTAAAGGAACAATCTCTATCGTAGCTAAATCACGACTCATAAAAGCCAACTCTTTATCTTCAATAAGATTGGTAACCAATGATTTTCCAATACCAGGTAATTCTGTTAAAGAATCTATATTTTCATAAATCCCTTCTAAATTCCCATATTTTTCTAACATCGGTACTGCCTTTTTTGTTCCAATTTTTCTAACACCAGGGATTCCATCACTTGTATCACCTATAAGTCCAAATAGATCTGGAATCATATTTGGTTTTACACCTAATTGCTCGACAACATCCTCTTCAGTTCTCAACACTTTAAGTCCGCCACCATCACCTTTTCCAAGAAGAGCTATATTTATATTTTTATCCAATATTTGAGAGAGGTCTTTATCTCCAGTTATAACATAAGTTTCTATACCTTTAGCACTTAGCTCTTCAGCTAAACTTCCTAAAACGTCATCAGCCTCATATCCATCTATTTTAAATCTTTCGATCCCAAAACAATCTAAAAGTTCTTCTATTCTAGGAATTTGAACAACTAAATCTTCTGGTGCCGCATCTCTTTTTGCTTTATATTCTTTATATACTTCACTACGTCTAAGTGTTGACCTTTTTACATCAAATGCCGCTCCAATATAATCTGGCTCAAACTGATTTATTATACTAAGAAGAGTATTTACGAATCCATAAACAGCTCCTGTCGGTTCATTTTTTGTTTTAAAATTTAAATTTCCATAAAAGGCTCTATACATTATTGCACTAACGTCTAATAAAACTGCTTTTTTCATTTTTTCCCCTCTCCATATTTTTTCATTCTTCATTTCATTATACCATATACTCTAGATTTTCAAAAAAAATTATTTAATAAAACAATATTAATTTCTTGCATTTTCTGTTATAATTTAGGCGTTATTATTTAAATTTATAGGAGGTAATTATGAACCTAGTTGTTTTAATAGGACGTTTAACTAGAGATCCTGAACTTAAGTTCGGTCAAAGTGGTAAAGCATACTCTAAATTTAGTTTAGCTGTTGACAGACCTTTTGCTAAAGGTGAAGCTGATTTTATAAACTGTGTTGCTTTTGGAAAAACTGCTGAACTTATAGGTGAATACTTAAGAAAAGGAAGAAAAGTTGCCATCAATGGTAAACTTCAAATGAATAGATATGAAGTTAATGGTGAGAAAAGAACTTCTTACGATGTTGTTGTTGACTCTATGGAGTTCATCGAAGCTAGAGGAGGAGATAGTTCTTCTGAATTCTCAGCTCCTGCACCATCTTATGCTGCTCCAAAGGCTGCAGAATCATCTCAAGGTGATTTTAGTCCATCATCATCATTTGATGAAGACGAATTCCCATTCTAATTATTAAAATTTAATTTAAAACTACTAGGGGTGCCTATAACATAGGCTGAGATTTTACCCTTAGAACCTGATCTAGTTAATACTAGCGTAGGGAAGTAGTTTATATCTACACTTTTTTTTGTGTATATATTAGCTATTTTCTTATTTTAAGAAAATAGCTTTTTTTATTTATAACTTTTTTAAATACTAGGAGGAATTATGAAATTTACACAAGAGCTTTATATCAATGCTAAAGATATCTGGGATACATATTATACCCATCCATTTGTAGATGAACTTGGAAAAGGAACTTTAAGTAAAGAAAAATTTAAGTTCTATATAATACAAGACTACCTATATCTATTAGAATATGCAAAACTCTTTGCCTTAGGAGTTATTAAAAGCAAGTCTGAATATGATATGAAACAATTTGCAAACCTAACTGATGGAATACTTAACTCTGAAATGGGAATACACAAGGTTTATATGGAAAAGTTAAATATTACTACTGAGGATATTGCTAATCATAGACCGACTCTTGATAACACTTCATATACAAGTTATATGCTTGCTGTTTCTCACTCTGGTGATATTAAAGAGATTGCTGTAGCCGCTCTTTCATGTATGTGGAGCTATAAAATGATTGGTGATAAATTGAATGAAATTTATGGATGTGATCATGAATTCTATGGAGAATGGATTAAAACATACTCATCTGAAAGATATAGCTCTTTAAATGATTGGAATTTAGAACTTGTTGAAAAGCATACCGAATATATAAGTGAGGATGACAGAGCACATCTTATTAATATTTTTAGAAATTGTAGTATCTACGAATATAAGTTTTGGGATATGTCTTACAAAGGAGCTTAATATGAATATACTTAATATTGAAAATCTTACATTTGGCTATAAGAATAACGGTTCTCATAATTTAGTTATTCAAGATCTTTCTCTGAAACTAAATAAGAATGAATTAATATCAATTGTTGGAGGAAGTGGTTGTGGAAAATCTACACTTATTAAAATTTTAGCAGGAATTGAAAATGAATATGGTGGAACTATTTTTTCAGCCTCTAAAGCCTACATGCCACAGAAAGATGTTCTTTTTCCTTGGAGAACAATCCTTGAAAATATACTTTTGCCTCTAGAAATAAAAAAAGAAGATGCTATTCAAGGAAAAAAACAAGCAATATCTTATTTAAAGAAATTTCAATTAGATAATTATATAAACAAATATCCTCAAGAACTTTCAGGAGGTATGAGACAAAGAGTTTCTTTCATCAGAACACTTTTAACTGACTCTGAAATACTTCTATTAGATGAACCTTTTTCAGCTTTAGATGCCATTACCAGAGAGGATTTACAACAATGGCTTCTAGAAAATATAAGGTTTTTTAATAAAAGTATGATTTTTATAACTCATGATATTGATGAAGCTTTATTTCTTTCGGATAGAATTTTAGTGTGTAAAAATAAACCTTTAAATAGCTTTGCTGAATTCCAAATATCTAAAGAATATGATACTGTAAAACTCTTAGAAATAAAAACAGAAATACTTAATATTATTAAAGGTGAACAGTTATGAAAAATTTCAAATTATCTCCTAGCTTTTTCTCTATCTCACTATTTTTTATATTTTGGGAAATCTTGGGCAGATATATTTCTAAAGCATTCATTCTGCCTTGGCCCACTGCTATTCTAAAAAAGATATGGGTTTTAAAAACTCCACTTTTTTTAACACACTTACCATCTACTTTAAAAATTGCTTTGGTTTCCATTGTTATCTCAATGATTCTTGGAATTATATTAGCTATTTTAATGGACTTCAATAAAACCGTACAAGCTGCAGTTTATCCGCTGCTTGTAACCACTCAAACCATCCCAATCACAGCACTGGCACCAGTTTTTATTCTTTGGTTTGGATACTCTATTTGGAGTAAGGTTCT
Organism: Cetobacterium sp.; assembly: GCA_036667395.1. GTDB lineage: Bacteria > Fusobacteriota > Fusobacteriia > Fusobacteriales > Fusobacteriaceae > Cetobacterium_A. The sequence continues at coordinate 73,387 of JAVWUC010000004.1, forward strand.
TGTTTCCGTTATAATAAGTTTTTTTCCAATTACAATTACAATATACAATAGTTTCAAAGAGGTCCAAAAAGATGATATTAATTTTTTAAAAAGTTTAGGTGCTTCTAATTTAGATATCTTTCTAAAATTAAAAATTCCTGCTTCTAGTCATAGCTTTTTTTCAGCTTTAAAGATGAGTGTTCCTTTAAGTTTAATAGGAGCTTCTATAGGAGAATGGCTTGGAGCTACTTCTGGACTTGGTTACTTCAGTAAAAGAATGATGTC
>JAVWUC010000005.1:0-67323 GCA_036667395.1 Cetobacterium sp.
GAGTTAAAAGATGAGGATTTAGGAGACGCTTTAAACTATTTAGAAGAAGGAATGGAATTAGAGGTTGTTTACTATGAGTCAACTCCAGTTGCAGTAGAGTTACCTACATTTGTTGAGAGACAAATAACTTATACAGAGCCAGGATTAAGAGGAGATACTTCAGGAAAAGTAATGAAGTCAGCTAAAATCAATACAGGATTTGAAATTCAAGTTCCTTTATTCGTAGAGCAAGATGAGTGGATCAAGATTGATACTAGATCAAACGAGTATGTAGAGAGAATCAAAAGATAAATTTAAAAGCCAGATTTAAATCTGGCTTTTTTTTTATAGTTTTTAATAAGTTTATTTTAAAAAATAAAAAGGTCACAAGGCTGTAACAAGAGTAAACTTATACCCGCATTAAATACCTTAGTGCTGCTTCCTTCCAGATCTGACACGGTTCGATAATAATACGCCATAAGGCTCCTGCCACAACACTTGTGACTAGAATAATTATATCATTAAAAAACTTTAAATACAAGCAGAAATTTTAAAAAATATCTTTTATGCTCTTAAAAAAGTTTTTAAAACTATTCTTTTTCTTTTGAAAAGAGTCATTATAATGAGTTTCAATAGTTTTTTCAAAAGCTTTTGTAAGCTCGGTTCTATTTTTTATTAAAGCGCCTCTAAACTGTCCAGGTAGAGAAGTTTTAATTCCAATAATATTAGATGTTGTTGAAAAATTATTAGAAATAGTAATTTTATTTAAATTGCTCTCACTTGCTGTGATAATGCTATTTAAAATCTCTTTATTTAAATTATTCGTTTTTAAATCATCAATAATAGAATCTTTTTTTATTATAAGATTTGAAATATCGGAAGAACCGTTAATAGATATCATAGATCTATTAATATTTATAACTTCCACAAAAGAGATATTTCCTTGTAAAACATATTTTGATAAAATAGGGAATCTGTTTAAATCAAAATTAAAAAATTTTAAATATAAAGAACTGTTTAAAAGATTTAAATTGATATTTCCAAAAATTTGTCCTTTAGCGTCCCCTTGGCTAATATTAATTATAATTGGTAAAGAGGTAGCTTTAGAAAAATTATTAGTTAAATTTTCAATATTACCATCAAAAGAAAAATTGTTAATATTACCGTTAAAATTTAATCTATCAATAGTTATCTCTCTTTTAATTGTAGGATTAAATTTCTCATTTTCTAAATTTTGCATAAACTCTTTATAAAAAATTGAAATTTTAGAGATATCATCTTTTAAAATAAGGTTAGTTTCTTTTTGAATAATAACATCTATATAGTCTGTGTTATTAAGCAAAAAATTCATTAGATTTTCTGACACAGAGTTTACAACTTTTGATTTATCAAAGTTAGATGAAAATATTCTAGAAAAATTATCTTTAATAGAAGTCTTTCTTTCAATCTCTTTAAAAAATACTTCAACAGAATCATCAACTAATGGTTCACTCTTAGGGGCTTCAAGTGTATCTTTATTTTTTGATTTCTCAACTAAAGATATACTATCTAGATTTAAAGTTTTAATATTTAAATCACTACTATTAAAAAAATCTTTAAAATTAATATCAAAATTAGCATTCTTTATTGAAATACCAGTTTTATTAAAAGTTGTATTTTTTAAGCTAATCTTTTGTGAAAGAATACTTAAATGTGCATATGTAATTGTTACATCTTGCTTGAAAGTTTTAGATAGATTTTTTGTTAAAATAGATTTTATATAAAAATCCTTACCAACTATAAAACATCCTAAAAAAATAGTTGATATTGATAAAAGCAAGGTAATTTTTTTTCTCATTGAATCCTCCTAAATAAAAAAGGCAAGAATATTGTTTATTCTTGCCTTGAAATCATTTCTTAAATTATAAAGCTAATCCACCACTAACTTCGATAGTTTGCCCAGTTATATAAGAAGATTCATCACTTGCTAAAAATAAAACAGCATTTGCAATATCTTCAGGCATACCTAATTTTCCTAGAGATGTTCTATCAAGCATACCTTGAATAACATCCTCAGGTAAAATATCAGTCATTGGAGTAGAGATAAATCCTGGTGCTACACAGTTCGCTCTAACTTGAGCTCCTTTTCTAGCTAATTCTTTAGACCAAGTTTTTGTCATAGCAATAACTCCACCTTTAGTAGCTGAATAGTTAGCTTGTCCTATATTTCCATATAGTCCTACAACAGATGAAATTGTAACTATTGATCCTTTTTTATTTTTTGTCATTAAAGGTGCAACAGCTTGAGTAACATTAAAAACACCTTTTAAATTAACATTAATTACGGCATCCCAAGCCTCTTCGCTCATTCTAACGAAAGGACCATCTTTTGTTATTCCAGCGTTGTTAACTAGAATATCAATTCTTCCAAACTCATCTTTTATTTTTTTTACAAGCTCTTTAATAGCTTCTCTATCTGTTACATTTAAAATTTCGTGTCTAACATTTGTTTGTTCAAAAGTTGCCTCTCCCATATCACAAGAGATAACTAGTTCAGCACCTTCAGAAGCTAGTTTTTCAACTATAGTTCTTCCTATTCCTCTAGCCCCACCAGTAACTAAGGCAATTTTACCTTCTATTCTATTCATAATAGACCTCCTATAAAATACATGTGTCATTTAATAGTATAATCATTTCACAAAAAAGTCAATAAATTATTTTGAAGATCAATGAACTGTTCCCATTTTGAATAGTTCCTCATTGATTTTACTAGCTTGTTTTTTAGGAAGTAACAGAACTAAAACATCGCCAGCTAAAATTTTTGTATTTCCTTTTGGAATGTATTCCGTTTCGGCTCTTCTAATTGCAACAACAAGAGTATTTTTTGGCCAGCTAATATCTTTAATAAGTTTTTCATCAAATTCAGATTCAGCAGCAACAGGAATACAGATGAGTGTTTTTTCTAACTGCTCATGCTTTTCCTCTTCTAAGTCATCTTCAGTTTTAAATTTAGGCATTCTTTCATAAAGAATCTCATATATAGGTTCAAGCTTTAAAAGCTCAGTAACATAATAAGCAACGATTGAAACAGTTGCAATAGCTAGTAGATGATCAAAACTACCAGTCATTTCAAGTATAAGTATAACTCCAGTAATAGGGGCTCTAACAACAGCTACAAAGTAACCAGCCATTCCTAATATCATGTAATGAATTATAAAGTCTGGAGTGAAACCAAATATAGAGATTAAAGCAAGTCCATAAATTTTACCTAAAATAGCTCCAAGAACTAACATTGGAAGGAAAATACCACCTTGAAATCCGGTAGCATAAGATATAGTGGTAAAAAATAACTTGATAAAAAACATAAATATTAAAAATAAAATAGTTTGATTTTTAAAAGGTAATGTTTCAACAAGATGATGTCCACCACCGGCCATATCAGGCATAACAAAACATATGATAAAAGATAGTGTCATAATAGAAGAAATTTTAACTACCCTTGGCAATTTTGTATTTTTAAAAATATCTTGTGATTTAATTAGTGAAACAGTAAAAAGCTTTCCAAAAAATGCTAAAATAATTCCAAATATTATGAATAAAGTAAATTGTAAATATGGATTTGTATTAGCAGGATACTTTGTTGCTAAACTAAATGCAGGATTCATATCAAATATTCTTCTAGATATAAAGTTAGAGAAAATACTTGCTAAAAAAGTACAAACAATTAATTTAGATGAAAAGAAACGATGTAACTCTTCCATACTGAATATAACTCCAGATAGAGGGGCTCCAAAAGCTCCAGAAAGTCCGGCACTAGATCCAGCAGTTACAAGATATTTGTTATCAGTATAATTTCTTTTAAAAAGTTTAGAACATCCATATCCAAGGTAAGAACCTAACTGTACAGATGGACCTTCTCTTCCTAAAGATAAACCAGCTCCAATCCCCAATAATCCACCAAAGAATTTAACCCCAAATTCTTTTACCCAAAATAGATAGTCCAGTTTTCTTAGAATAAGTGCTTTAACTTGAGGAATACCACTTCCTCCAGTTGTAGGAAATTTTCGAGATAAATAATCAACAAAAATACCTATAGCTATAAATATAGACCAAATAAAAAATAGTTTCAAAGGATTAGAAAGAACATCTTTTGTCAAAAAGTGATCTCTTAGATCCCCAGCCAAATTTAAACCATATCTATAAATAGAGACAGTTATACCAGTTGTAATACCAACTAGAATTGAAAGGGCATATAAACCTTTGTTTCCTTTATGAAGGAGTTCGACGTGATTTTTGATTTCTCTTTCTTTGTTCATAAAATCTCCCTGTTTATTATGTTGAGTATTAAAATAACACCAAGAGAAATACTAACACAAAACATATTAAAAGTAAAGTCTAATCAAACAAATTACAAGCACTTGCTTTAAATGGAACAATGAGGTAAAATATAGAGTAATAGGATAACTATTTATTAATGAGGTGATTAGTTTGAAATTTAATAAAATGCAAGGTGCAGGAAATGATTTTATATTGTTTGATGGCATAAAAAATAGCTATAAGGATTATTCTAAGATGGCAAAAGTACTTTGTGATAGACGTTATGGAGTAGGTGGAGATGGAATAATGATTGCAGAGCCTAGTCAAATAGCTGATATAAAGATGGTTTACTATAACTCTGATGGGTCTATGGGTGAGATGTGTGGTAATGGAATCAGATGTTTTTCAAAATTTGTTTATGAGGAAAAATTAGTAGACAAAAAAGAATTGAAAATAGAAACAGGAGATGGGATAAAAATAGCGTATTTAAATATAGAGAATGAAAAAGTTATGGATGTGACTATATTTATGGGAAAAGCTAGATTAAACCCAAAAGAGATACCAGTTACTATAGAAAAAGAAGTTATTTTAAATGAAAAAATAAAAGTTTTAAATAAAGAATTACTATTTTCGGCAGTATTGGTAGGAGTTCCACATGCAGTAATAATATGTGAGGATTTGGAAGAATTTGAAGTTAATAAGTTTGGAGAAGAAATAGAAAAGATGAGTATTTTTCCAAATAAAATAAATGTAAATTTTATTGAGGTGATAGACAGAAGTAATATAAGTATTAAAACTTGGGAGAGAGGTGCTGGTAGAACATTAGCATGTGGAACAGGATCTTGTTCATCAGTATTTATAGCCAATTTATTAGGATTGGTAGAAAAAAAAGTTAATGTAGAAACAGAGGGTGGAATTTTAAAAATCCAACTGAAAGCCAACGATGAAATATTCATGACAGGAATGGCAGAAACTACATTTAAAGGAGAGGTTATATGGGAATAACAGGAAAATTAATATCAATACTTTGTTTGATTTTAATAAGTGCGTTTTTTTCAATGGCGGAGATATCTTTAGCCGGGGCGAGAAAAATAAAATTACAACTTTTAGTTGATGAGGGAAATGAGAAAGCAAGAAAAGTTTTAGACTTGCAGAATAATCCAGGGAATTTTTTTACAACAGTACAAATAGGGTTAAATATAGTTGCAATCTTAGCCGGTATAATTGGAGATGGAATTTTAACACCATTTTTAAGTAATTATATAACTAACTCAACATTGAGCTTTCTAATATCTTTTGCTTTTGTAACAGGAGCTTTTATAGAGTTTGCAGATTTAATACCAAAAAGATTAGCGATGGTTTATCCAGAAACGATAGCCATAGCATTAGTTAATTCTATGGGTGTAACTATAAAGTTTTTAACACCGATTGTTTTTGTCTTTAGTGGAATAGCTAATTTAGTATTTAAGATTTTTAATACTCCAAGTTCAAGAGAAGATATGATAACACATGATGATATATTTGCTATGGTGGATGCAGGAGCTGAAGCCGGAGTAGTACATACAAAGGAACATCATTTAATTGAGAACGTATTTGAGCTTGAACAGAGATGGGTTTCTTCTGCTATGACAACGAGAGATGAAATTGTTTATTTTACTCTTGAAGAAACTGAAGAAAGTATAAAACAAAAAATAGCGGAATATCCTCACTCAAAGTTTTTAGTTTGTGAAAGTGATATAGATTCAATATATGGATACGTAGGATCAAAAGATATTCTTCCAAGAATTTTAAAGGGAGAGTTAAGTGGTCTTCAAAATATAAAAGAGATAACAATTAGAAATATATTGATAATTCCAAATACATTAACTTTATCAGACATGTTAGATAGATTTAATGAGGCAAGAGAAGACTTTGCAGTTATATTGAATGAATATGCGCATGTTGTCGGAGTAATAACTTTAAATGACGTTGTATCAACTTTAATGGGGGATGTTGTTTATCCTATGCAAGAGGAATATATAATAAAAAGAGGAGAGGGATCTTGGCTTATAGATGGAGTTACAGCAGTAGAAGATGTAAAAAAAGTTCTTGAAATTGAATCCTTCCCTGAAGAGGATAGTTATGAAACAATAGCTGGATTTATGATGTATATGTTGAAGAGTATTCCAAAAAAAGGTGCTTTTATAGAATATGATAATTATAGTTTTGAAGTAGTAGATGTAGACAATTTTAAGATAGATCAATTACTTGTTATAAAAAAAGAGAGACAAGAGAACGAAGTCGATGAGGATGAAAAATAAAAAAGGGTTAGCTAAAAGCTAACCCTTTTTTATTATCTTGTTATATTTTGTTCTTTAGCAATTCTTTTTACTTCATCAGCAACAACAGTAGCTACTCTTGAATCAAAAGCATTAGGGATAACATATTCTGAATTTAACTCCTCATCAGAAACTAATTTGGCAATACCAACAGCCGCCGCGATTTTCATCTCTTCTGTTATTTTTTTAGCCTTAGCATCTAAAGCACCTCTAAAGATACCTGGGAAAGCTAAAACATTATTAACTTGATTTGGATAGTCAGATCTTCCAGTACCTACAATTTTTGCTCCACCAGCAATAGCATCTTCAGGCATGATTTCAGGGCTAGGATTAGCCATAGCAAATACAATAGCATCTGAATTCATAGTTTTAACCATATCTACTGAAAGGATATTAGCTGCAGAAACACCAATAAATACGTCTCTACCTTTAACGGCCTCAGCAAGTCCACCTTTGATGTTTTCTGGATTTGTGATTTCAGCAATTTCAGCTTTTAAGAAATTATAGTTTTCTTTATCATCTTTATTTATGATTCCATCAATATCATTTACAACGATATCTTTAGCACCCATTTTGATAAGTAGTTTAATGATAGAACTTCCTGCAGCTCCAGCACCACTCACTATAAATTTAGCTGTTTCAAAAGATTTATTAACAAGTTTAAATGAGTTGATAAGTGCAGCAACAACAACTATTGCAGTTCCATGTTGATCATCGTGGAAAACAGGAATATCAAGTTCATTTTTTAGTCTCGTTTCAATTTCTACGCATCTAGGAGCAGAAATATCTTCTAAGTTTATTCCTCCGAAACCAGGAGCAATCAATTTAACTGCTTTTATAATCTCTTCAGTATCTTGTGTATCTAAGCATATTGGGAAAGCATCAACATTTGCAAACTCTTTAAAAAGTATAGCTTTACCTTCCATTACAGGAAGAGCAGCTTCAGGGCCTATATTTCCAAGACCTAAAACAGCAGAACCATCAGTGATAACAGCTACCATATTTCCTTTAGATGTGTATTTATAAACGTTTTCAACATTTTCTTTAATAGCTAAACAAGGAGCTGCTACTCCAGGAGAATAAGCTAGGCTTAAATCCTCTTTATTTTTAACAGCAACTTTTGAGATAACCTCAATTTTACCTAAATGAGTTTCGTGCAATTCTAATGATTTTTCAAAAACTGTAGACATAATATCTTACCCCTTTAAATTTATTTTATTTTGAGCTATTTCTAGCAATCTCATAAAGGTCGTTTCCATTGCAATCGTTAATAACAATAGCAGGGAAGTCAACAACCTCTAATCTTCTTATAGCTTCAGCACCTAAATCTTCATAAGCAATAATCTCACTACTTTTTACAGATTTAGCGATAAGAGCAGCAGCTCCACCTACAGCTGCAAAGTAAACAGCGTGGTTTTTAACGATAGATTCTTTAACTTTAGAGTCTCTAGCACCTTTACCAATCATACCTTTCAATCCTTGGTCTAAAATAGCAGGAGAGTAAGAGTCCATTCTATAACTTGTAGTAGGACCACAACTTCCAATAGGTTGACCAGGTTTTGCAGGTGTAGGACCAGCATAATAAATGATTTGACCTTTTACATCAAAAGGAAGTTCTTTTCCTTCTTCTAAAAGTTTTACAAGTCTAGCATGAGCAGCATCTCTAGCAGTGTATATAACACCAGTTATAGTTACGGCATCTCCTGACTTTAAATTTTTTATATCTTCATCTCTCAATGGAGTAGTTAATTTGATCATAATGTAACCTCCTTGTGTCTAGCAGCATGGCAGTTTAAATTAATAGCAACAGGTAATGAAGCGAAGTGACAAGCTTGAGTTTCAACTTTAACAGCAAGAGCTGTAGTTGTTCCTCCAAGACCTTGTGGACCTACATTAGTATTGTTTACTAATTCTAAAAGTTCAGCTTCTAAAGCAGCAGCAATAGGATCTGGGTTAACATCGTTAATCTCTCTTAAAAGAGATTCTTTTGCAAGTTCAGCACATCTTTCAAAGTTTCCACCAATTCCTACACCAACAACGATAGGAGGGCAAGGGTTTCCACCAGCATTTTTAATTGTATCAACAACAAACTCTTTAATTGCTTTAACTCCATCGGCAGGTTTAAACATTTTTAAAGCACTCATGTTTTCAGAACCTCCACCTTTAGGTGCAACAATTATTTTAACTTTATCAGATCCTGGAACAAGTTTTGTATGGATAACAGCAGGAGTATTATCTTGAGTGTTAACTCTATCTAAAGGATGTCTGATAACAGATTTTCTTAGATATCCATCTTTATACCCCTTTGCAACTCCAGCATTAACAGCAGCGTAGATATCCCCATCAATCTTCACTTCAGTTCCAATTTCTAAAAATACAACAACAAGTCCAGTGTCTTGACACATAGGAACATTATCATTTGCAGCGATCTCATCATTTTCAATGATTTGACCTAAAATAACCTTTCCTAACTCGCTTGTTTCTGTTTTTTGACACTCTTTGATTTTGTTTAAAACGTCGCTACCAATAAAGTAGTTAGCTTCAATACAAAGTCTAGCTACTTCGTTAGTAACTAAATTTAAATCTAATACTCTCATTTTCTCCTCCTTAAAAATCCGTGTAATGCTTTTTTTATTTTAGTAAGAAAGGTGCCATCTTTATATTAATACAAAGAGGCACCTTCTTAAAAATTACTTTTTGATTTTAACTCTCATTAAAAGGTCTCCTACTTTAACATCGCCTGAAGCAACAACTTCGATAGCTTCAACAATGTCCATATTAGCTATGATAACAGGAGTCTTAGTAGATTTAGCATGTTCTTTGATGTAAGCTAAATCATATTTAATAAGTTCATCTTTAACCTCAACATTTGATCCTGGCTCAGCAATTCTAGTGAATCCTTCACCATTTAATTTTACTGTGTCAATTCCAAAGTGAACGATTAGTTCAAGTCCATTAGAAACCTCAAAACTAACAGCGTGGTTAGTTGCAAAAATATCAATTTCTCCAGCAACAGGTGCGCATACTGAACCTTCAGTAGGATCAATTCCACATCCATCTCCTATCATTTTTTGTGAAAAAGCGTCGTCTGGTATTTCGCTTAAAGGAATAACCTTTCCGTTTAGTGGTGAATAGATATTGAACCACTCATCCTCTTTTTTCTTTTTAAAGAAATCAAATAATCCCATAGTCAAATCTCCTTTCGAATTGGAATGCGAAATATATGTAATATTATTTCACATTTAGTTCATTAAATCAATAATATTTTTTAAAAAAAGCATACAAAGAATAAAAGGAAACTCCCTGTACTATAAATAAATTATATCATAGAAAAGAATTATTTTCCTAATAATTCTTTAATTTTTTTTATGAAATTATTTACATCCTCTTTTGTACTATCAAAAGAGGTAACAAGCCTCACTTCATGCTTATTTTCATTCCATATATAGAAGTGATAGTGCTCTTGTAAAGATGGTATAATTTCAGGAGGAAGAATAGCAAAAACAGCATTAGCTAAAACCTCATTAGTTATAGGAATATTGATAGAAATTAACTCTTTTTCTAAATATTTAGCAATATCATTTGCATTTTTAGCACATTCAAACCATAAGTTTTCTTTTACATATGGTATAAATTGAGCAGATAGAAATCTCATTTTAGAATAGAGTTGAAGATTTTGTTTTCTTATCCAATCGAAATTTTTAGCTAGTTCTTTATTAAAAAATATAATAGCTTCTCCAAACATTAGACCATTTTTTGTTCCACCAAAAGATAAAACATCAACACCTAAATCTCCAGTCATCTCTTTAAATGAGCATTCTAAAGCCACAGCGGCATTAGAAATTCTAGCTCCATCCATATGGAGAAACATATTGTGTTTTTTAGCAAATTTAGAAACTGCTTGAATCTCTTCTAAAGTATAGATAGTTCCAGATTCAGTTGTTTGACTAATAGAGATAATATCAGCATTAGGTTTGTGAAAATTATTCTTAAAAGTTAGCCATTTTTCAGCAGCATTTAAATCTAATTTACCATCGTTACTTGGAACAGTTAGTAGTTGCATACCAGTTATTTTAGAAGGAGCACCAGTTTCGTCTTGAACAATATGAGCATTCTCTGGGCAAATAACTGCAGATGCTTTGTTTTTAAGACCTTCTAGAGATAGAACGTTAGCACCTGTTCCATTAAAAACGAAGAAAACTTCTACATCTCCAAAGATTTTTTTTATTTCTTCAATAGCTTCTTTTGTTACATCATCAGAGCCATAAGCTGAAACATGCCCAAGGTTAACTTCTGATATTTTTTCTAAAATTCTAGGATGGACACCACTATAATTATCACTTGCAAAAGATTTTTTCATAAATATTTCCTCCTGTTATTAAATTTGTAACTAACACCATTATATTTTTTTTGTTTATAAAAAGCAAAAAAAATTAAAAACACTTGACAAAAGAGGATAAGATAAACTAATATTAAAGCAAAGAACGAAGAGAATTACCATATATACTCCAAATACGGTGGAGAGTTTCTACGAGCTACCTTAAATAGCTCTCTATGGGTCATAGCTTATTTTTTGTTTAAGCTTTTTCTGGCCTATATTTAAATATAGGCCTTTTTTATTTATTAGGACAAATAAAAAATTTAAATAAATTCAGGAGGAAAAAATGGAAAGATTGTTTCAATTAAAACAACATGGAACAACGGTAAAACAAGAGATTATAGCAGGGGTAACAACATTTTTAACAATGGCGTACATAATATTTGTTAATCCATCAATTTTATCTATGACAGGTATGGATAAAGGAGCTTTAATAACTGTAACTTGTCTAGCATCAGCTATTGGTACAGGAATAACTGCACTTTGGGTTAATGCTCCATTAGCAATGGCACCGGGTATGGGATTAAATGCTTTCTTCACATTTACATTGGTATTAGGAAACGGAGCTACTTGGCAACAAGCTCTAGGAGTAGTTTTTATATCGGGAATAATTTTCTTAGCACTTACGTTCTCAGGATTAAGAGAAAAAATAATAGATGCGATACCTTCTGAATTAAGACTTGCTGTAGGAGCAGGAATAGGACTTTTTATAGCTTTTATAGGAATGCAGGGAATGGGCTTAATTATTAGTAACCCAGCTACTATTGTAGGGCTTGGTAAGTTTAATATAAGTGTTGTTTTAGGACTGGTAGGATTTGCTATAATGGGACTACTAGAGATGAGAGATGTAAAAGGTGGAATACTTATTGGAATAGTTATAACAACAGTTTTAGGAATAGTATTTGGTGCAGTTGAGTTACCTACAAGTGTAGTTTCAATGCCACCAAGTATAGCACCAATAGCACTTAAGTTAGACATAATAGGAGCTATTCAACCAATATTTTTAGGATCGATATTTTCATTTATGTTTGTTGATTTATTTGATTCTTTAGGAACAATAATGGCTTGTGCTCATGAGGCAGAAATGATTGATGAGAAAGGTAAAATAAAAAATGTAAGTAAGATATTAGAAGCAGACGCAATGGCAACGGTGATTGGATCACTTTTAGGAACATCAACAACAACAACGTTTGTAGAGTCAGCGTCAGGAATAGCTGTAGGTGGAAGAACAGGTTTAACAGCTTTAACGACAGCTTTCTTATTTATAGTGTCGCTGTTCTTTTCTCCAATAATAGGTATTGTACCAGCTTTTGCAACAGCACCAGCTTTAATATTAGTAGGAGTATATATGTTTAAAAATCTACTAGATATAAATTTCCATAAAATAGAAGTTGCTATACCTTGTTTCTTAATAATAATAATGATGCCATTAACATATAGTATTTCAATTGGAATCGCTTTTGGATTTGTATCATACATATTAGTATCTCTGTTCAATGGAAAAATAAAAGACATAAAGCCAATAATGTGGGCTATAGGGTTCTTTTCAATAATAGAATTGATGTTTAAGTAAAAAAAGTGGGTTCTCATTCAGAACCCACTTTTTTTATTTATACTAGATGCTTTCTTTTACAGTTACATCACTTTTAATCAATGTACTAAGAATAAAGACAACTAAAGCTGGAATAACCCAAGCAAAACCTTCTTTAGCAAAAGGAATAAAAGAAAGATTTAATCCACAAATTTCTGCAATACTTATAGCTAATGTTGTAATAACAACAAACTTAAAACTTAAATGATTTTTTACACCAAAGATGTTAAGTAAGATTAAAACAATAGTTACTGGGTAAAGAACAACAAGTACTGGAACAGATAAGCTAATAATATGATCCAATCCAGCAACAGAAAGTACTGCTGAGAATAGACAGATAATAACAGCTAATCTCTTATAAGATATGTTTATAAGTTTAGAGAACCATTCACTTGCTAGTGCAACTAAACCAACAGATGTAGTTAAACATGCAGCAGCAACACAAACACCAAAAGCAACTTTACCAATATGACCTAGTGTTAACTGTGCTAAAGTCAGAGTAGTTTGAGCTGTACTAAGCCCTTTTAAGCTACTTATTTGAGCTCCAAGATAGATAAGGCTAAGATAGATAAATCCTAATCCTATTGCTGCTATAAATCCAGCATTACTTAGGAAAAACTTTTGATCTTTAGAATTTGTAATTCCTTTCCCTTCAAGTCCTCTTATAATAATAACACCAAATAAAACTGAAGCCAAAGCATCCATTGTTTGGTATCCACTAATAAATCCATAAGAGAATTGATTTCCTTGAATAACAGATTTTACAGGTGTACCTAAATCATTAGTGATACCTAAAACTGTTATAAGAATAAGAATAGTAAGTATTATTGGAGTTAGGAATTTTCCTAAAATATCTGTAATACTAGATTCGTTTAAAACTAAAAAAAGTGTTAATCCGAAAAATATAACAGAAGTAGCGATAGCTATAAATAGTGGATTGAAATTAGGGAATAATGGTAGAACACCCATTTCAAAAGTAGTAGATCCTGTTCTTGGGATAGCAAATAATGGTCCTATAACCAAAATTAAAATTGTTGAATATAATATATTAAACTTATTAGAAACTTTATTTGCAAACTCATCTAAACTTCCAACTTTAGTAAAAGCAAGAATTCCTAATAATGGTAGTCCAATACCTGTTAGAAAAAAACCTAGACCAGCTTGAAACCAATTTTCTCCAACTGCAACACCAACGGAAGGTGGAAATAATAAGTTACCAGCACCGAAAAACATAGAAAACAAAGCGAAACCTAAAATTAAAACCTCTTTTTTTCTGTTCATTAAAACCTCCTAGTAAAGTGAAAAAATATATAAAATTTTTAACCCTTATTAAATTATTAGGATGATTGTACCAAAAAAAATAACAAAAATCAAGAAAAAAATATTGAAAAAAAGGTATTAAAGTACTTAAAAAATAGTACTTAGAACAAAAAATAAGATTTTAAATTTGATAAGCCCTTTAAAATCAAGGGTGTATTATAATAAAAATACGAACAAAAAAATAAAAAAATTGTTATCTACAAAAGGTAAATAGAAGATGATATCATTTGGAATATAAAAATAAGACAAGGAGAGGTGGAGAAAATGGAAATGATAAGAATACTTATTGATTCAACAAATAATTTCTTGTGGGGAAAAAACATTTTGGTAGTTATGCTGATTGGAATGGCGATCTATGCGAGCTATAAAACAAAATTTATGCAGATAAGATTGTTTGGAAATATTGTAGGAACATTGAAAGGAGAAACAACAAATGGAGAAAAAATCAGCTCTCTAGAAGCTTTTTATCTTGGTACAGCATGTAGAGTTGGAGCTGGAAATATAGCGGGAGTAGTTGCAGCAATCTCTGTAGGGGGAGCAGGAGCTTTGTTCTGGATGTGGTTAGTTGCATTGTTAGGAGCATCGACTGCATTTTTAGAATCAATTTTAGCAGTTGTTCACAGAGAAAAGGATAAGGATGGGAATTATAGAGGCGGAACACCTTGGATTATAAAAAATAGATTAGGTAAAAAATGGATTGGTACAATCTATGCGGCAGCTTCAATAATATGTTATATCGGAGTTATTCAAGTTATGTCTAATTCGGTTACAGAATCTGTGTCTGGAGCATACGGTGTAAATCCTAAAATAATATCGGCTGTATTAGCTACAATTGTTGCAATAACAATATTTGGAAAAAGTAAAAAAGATAAGATAGTGATGGCTTTAAATAAAATAGTTCCAATTATGGCATTTTTATATATAGCCGTTGTGGTATATGTAATTTTAACAAATTTAATGGGAATACCAGCAATGTTTGGAAAAATATTTTCAGCGGCATTTGGAATGGATCAAATTGCAGGTGGAGCATTAGGTGGAGTCATAATGCAAGGTGTTAGAAGAGGTCTGTTTTCGAATGAAGCAGGAAGCGGAAATGGAAACTACGCTGCTGCTTTAGCAGATGTAGATGAGCCAGTAAAACAAGGAATGGTTCAATCACTTAGTGTTTTTGTAGATACACTAGTAATATGTAGTGCAACGGCTTTTGTAATATTGTTAGCAGATTCGAATTCAATCCAAGGATTAAATGGAATGGTACTTTTCCAAGAGGCTTTAAAATCACATATTGGATGGATTGGAATTCCATTTACTGTTATAATTTTATTTTTCTTTTCATTCAGCACAATATTAGGAGTAACTTTTTATGGGAAAAATGCTCTTCAATATATAAATGAAAGTTCTAAATTAAATATGTGCTATCAGTTAGTAGTAGTTTGGATGGTATATGTTGGTGGAGTTGAACAAAACTTCTTTGTATGGTCATTAGCAGATTTTGGATTAGGAATTATGACCGTTATAAATATAGGAGTTATTTGTCCTTTGGTAAATGAAGCTGTAGAACATTTAGAAAAATATGAGCAAAAAATAAAAGGATATGTTAAAATAAACCCATAATTTAAGGTGTTGTGGGGGGATTATGAAAAAAATTAGAGTTACTGTTTCTGAAGATATTTGGAGACTTTTAAAAAAAGATTCAGAAGAGTTTGGTATAAATAATAATAAATTGTGTAACTTTATTTTAGATAAATTTAAATATAGTAAAAAATTTGATATAGATAAATTTATGGAACCTCAAGGTAGACCGCTAAAAAAAGTTATACAGTTTGATTTAAATGTATTAAATAAAGCTATTTATTATGATATATTGAAGGCAAATCATGTTGAAATTGAGGCTGAATTTTTTAGAGAGTTGTTTGAGGTATATTCATCCCAGTTTAAATATCAAAGAGAGATTTTTATATTTCAAGAGACATACAAGCTTTTATTGGATGCTATACAAAATAAAGTTAAAATCAAAGTTGATTACTTAGGAGATATTTTAACACTATCTCCATATTTCATTAAAAGAGAGGATCAAGGGGATGAAAATTTTATTTTTGCATATGATGATGAAAATAAAAAATATAGAAGTATAAAGTTAAAAGATGTAAATCTCTTGGGAGTTTTAAATGAAAAAATATTAGTGAGAGATAAAAAATATATAGATGGAATGAGAAAGAATTTTGATCCATTTTTAGGAGAGAGAATAGTTGTTAAGGCTATATTTACTCCAGTAGGAGAAAGTATGCTAAAAAGCTTAACAAACTATAAACCAAAACTCTTAAAAAAAGAGGATGATATCTATTATTTTGAAATGACTTTAGAAAATGCAAAAGTTTATTTTTCCTCATTTCTAAAAGAAGCGAAAATATTAGAACCACAAAAGCTTAGGGATGAATTGAAACGTTCGTTTTTAGAGGCCTATAATATATATGGATACTAAATAGTTTATTTAATAAGGGGAGGAAGTTATGAACAAGAAAAAAGAGATTATAGTTTTGGGATTAGCACTGTTTGCAATGTTTTTTGGTGCTGGAAATTTATTATTTCCACCATCACTGGGGGTAGCGGTTGGAACAAGTTGGTTTATAGCAGGGATAGGTTTTTTTTTAACGGGAGTTGGACTACCATTATTAGGAATTCTTGCTTTTACTAAAGTTGGAAGTTTAGAGGAGTTTGCAAATAAAGTTTCGTTTAAATTCAACAAAATATATTTAACTACGTTAATATTGGTTATAGGGCCATTATTTGCTATCCCAAGAACAGGGTCTACCACTTTCGAGATGGGAGTGCTACCTTTGTTTAATGGGGCAGATCCGAAAGTTTTAGCAATAGTGAGCTCTGTAATATTTTTTGGTGTAACACTTTTTTTGGTTTTAAATGAATCCAAAGTAACGGATGTATTAGGAAAATTTTTAACACCTATTATTTTGATAATACTAGCTTTAATAACTATTCTAGGTTTTATAAATCCAATCGGAGAATCTGTTGTAAGTAAGATTCAAGGAAGCCAGTTTTCATATGGCTTTATAAATGGTTACCAAACTATGGATGCTTTGGCTTCAGTTTTATTTGGAGTTATAATTATAAAAGGACTAGAAGCAAAGGGGATTACAAATCCAAAGGATCAAAAAGTATTTTTAACAGGTTCTGGAATAATAGCTGCAGCTGGGTTAGGTTTAATATATTTCAGTTTAATTTATCTAGGGTCTCAAATAAGTGGAATGGAGAATCTATCTACAGCTCAAACAGCATTGACGATAGCTGAGTTAACACTAGGTAGTTTAGGAAAAATTGGATTTGGAGTTTGCGTTGGAGCAGCTTGTCTAACAACTTCAGTTGGATTGACAGCCTTAGTTAGCGATTGGTTTGCAAGACTGTTTAATGTTTCATATAAAATGATTGCAGTAGTGACATGTTTATTTTCATCTATATTAGCAGTAGCAGGATTAGATTATATAATAAGTTTGGCGGTTCCAGTTTTAATTGTGCTGTATCCAGTTACGATTGTTTTGATTGTATTAAATATTTTTGGAGTTGAGAATAAAAATTGTTTCAAATTAGTTACTTTTGTAACTTTGTTCATAAGTGTTGCAGAAGTTTTAAAAGTGAATTTAACGTTTATTCCTCTTTCAAGTATGGGATTTGCATGGTTAATTCCTGCCTTATTTGCCTATGGAATAGGGAAAGTTATTAAAAGATAATATAAAATTAAGTTTATATATACTTAATATATTAAAATAGAACTCAGCTTTAAAAAAGGCTGAGTTTTTTTATTATTTGCTTGAAAAAAATGGGGAAAGGGTGTATAATCCCAAACTGTACGAAAAAAAATCAGGAGGAAAAAAGTGAAGGTTTATTTAACAAACAAAGAAACAACAGAACAAGTTCTTCTATTAGGAGAAAACAAAGGGCACTACTCTTTTACAAAAACAATGTTACTAGGACTTATGGGTGGAGTTTACATTGCTTTATCGGCTTTAGGAAATTTAATTGCTAACTTTACAATAGGTGGAGGAGCAGGTAAGTTCGTAGGAGCTTCTGTTTTCCCAACAGGTCTTATGTTAGTTGTTTTAGTTGGAGGATCATTATTTACCGGAGATTGTTTAGGACTTTTAGCATTTACAAAAGGAAAAGTAGAAAAAGCAACATATGTAAAAAACTTATGTGCTGTTTGGATTGGGAATCTTATTGGATCGGTATTTATAGCGTATGTAACTTATATTGGTGGAAGTTACGCATCAGTTGATTTTGCAAACTTTGTTGTTGGAGTAGCAGAGCACAAAGTTCATTTAGGATTTGTAGAAGCTATAGCAAGTGGATTTTTATGTAATGTACTAGTTGCAATAGGAGTTTGGTTTGCATTAGCATCAAAAGACTTATCAGGAAAAATATTAGCTATTTGGTTCCCAATTATGTTATTTATTCTTGGAGGTTTCCAGCACGTGGTTGCAAACATGTACTATCTAAGTATAGGTAAAATATTAATGACAAATGCTTATACATTTGGAGGAATGGGATTACATTTCTTAGCTGTTACAATTGGAAACTTTTTATCAGGAGCTGTATTCTTACCTTTAATTTATAAAAAATTATATATGAATGATTAATAATATAAATGGGGCAGTCCGATATTGGACTACCCCATATTTTTATTTTCTATGAACAGTTCTACCATCGGCTTGATGATTTGGTGTCATTGCTATCTCTGTTAATTGAACATTCTCAGGAAGCCCAGTAGCATAGATTATAACATCAGCAACATCATCAGGAGTTAAAGGGTTAATTCCTTTATAAGCGTTTGAAGCTTTTTCAAGATCGCCATTAAATCTTACTTTACTGAATTCAGTCTCAACAAGTCCAGGTTTTATGTTGGTTACTTTAATGTTTGTATCAACTAAATCAATTCTTAATCCGTCAGAGAATGTTTTTACAGCGGCTTTAGTAGCACAGTAGATTGCTCCACCAGCATAAGCTGCATCCCCAGCAATAGAACCAAGATTAACAATATGTCCACTTTTATGTTTTAACATAAGAGGAACAACCGCACTAGTAACATATAGCATACCTTTGACATTGGTATCCACAACAGTGTCAATATCTGTAGGTGATGCTAAATAAACTTTGTCTAGTCCAAGAGCTAAACCGGCATTGTTGATAAGGATATCAATTTTTTTGAAAGATTCAGGAAGAGAATTGATTTTTTCCTCCACATCTTTACTAACACGAACATCCATAACAAGAGTATAAACTTTGACTCCATACTTTCTTATTAGCTCCTCTTTTAGAGAATCCAATAGATCAGAGCTTCTAGCAGTAATAATAAGGTTTGCACCTTTTTCAGCATAAGCTAAAGCACAACTTCTTCCAATTCCTTTTGTAGCACCTGTAATTAAAATAGTCTTTCCATACAATTTGTTCATAGAAACCCCCTTAGCTTAGAATGTAAGCGTTTTTAATTTTTTCAACACTGTCATAAAGATTTGTTTCTGAAGTTATTTCTATCGAAAAATCAGCAGAAATTTTATATAAGGTTTGACGTTTCTCGTGAAGCTCCTTAATTTTTTCAAATAAGTTTTCGGAGTTGTTTAAAAGAGGTCTATTTTTGCTACGTCGAACTCTTTCGTAGATAGTTTCAACGTCACAATCTAAGAAAACAACAAAAGAAGTTTGTTTTAAGTTTTTTATATTAACGTTATCAATTATAGCTCCACCACCAGTGGAAATAACGATGTTATTATCTCTAGACTCTTCTTCTATAATTTCTCTTTCTAAATCTCTAAAATACTTCTCTCCAAGCTCTTCAAAAATTTCAGGAATAGTTTTCTTTTCACGAATAGATATGCATCTGTCAATATCTATAAATTTCATGTCTAGGCTTCTTGCAAGTATTCGACCAACGGTAGTTTTACCGCTGCCCATAAAGCCTATTAGAGCAATGTTATCTTTCATAAATCTTAGAAATGCTCGCCATTATCATAATAGTTAGAACCTTCTAGGGGATAGAAGATAACGGTAGTGTCGTTATTGCTTTTTAATTTTTTACAAAATGCTGTGATAAATGAAGCAACTAAATCTTTAGTTTCTTGACCTCTATCAAACCATGCTACATCAACAAAAATATAACCTGGAACGATATTTCCATCAAAAATATACTCAGTTTCTGTATGCTCGATAGTGAACCAAGTTCTGTCGCACTTTATAATTTCAGTTAATCCATCAATTAACTCCTTACTATTTTCAATAAGAATTTTCTTTTCGATACCTCTGAATTTTAAATGTGGCATAATTAATCCTCCTTCTCAGGTAGAAGAACTACCTCAATGCAGTTATTTTTATCGATTGCTTTATTTGAAAATTCAACAATCGAATTATAATTTACAATACTATTATACCTCATAGGAGTATAAAATTCATAGTCTGATATTAAATTTTTTTTCTCTAAGAAATTATTCCAAAATGAGTTTGTTTTTATTGCTGTTTCAAAGTTAAGTTCATAATTCTTTTGAACATCTTCAATTTTATTTTTTGAGAAGTTACCTTTTTGTATGTTGTTGATAACTTCTTTTACTTTATCAATAACTTCATCAGTTCTTTTTGTGTCAGTGCTAAATACTATTTGAAGATAATTTTCTCCAAAATTAAATTTTTCTAACTCAGAACGAGATGAGATTGAATAAACCCCACCTATCTTCTCTCTGACGTCCTCAATCAATAGAATGTTTAAAAGATTAGAAAATGCACCATAAAGAAGTCTATTTTCTAAAGAAAATTCACCATGGTATGGGTATGTTAAAACAACAGTAGATTTTTTATCAATCCCTTGAACAACAGTCTTTCTAACAGAATCTTTAGGATAGATAACATTTAAATTTTTAGGTTCAACACTTTCGCTTTTAGTAGGAAGATTTGCAAAATATGTATCTAAAACTTTAATTAGTTCAGTTTCTTCAATAGAACCAGTAACTGTAATTTTATAATCTTTAAAATTTGTAAATAATTTATTAAAAACATTGTTTAAATTTTCTTCAGAAATTAAATTTAAGTCATCTAACTCAAGCATTCTTCTTCTAGGATGGTCAGAGTTTAAAGTAGAAAGAAGACTTTTCTTGAATACAGATTTTGGAGAAAAATCTCGATTTTTAATAATTTCAGCATTAGATTTAAGTGTAGAATTAAGAATATTCTCATCAATAATAGGTTTAGAAATAAGAGTTCTAAAATAATTTAAAGATTCAATAAGATTTTCTTTAGTTGTAGAGATTGTAAAACCTTGCATGTAGTCATCAATAAAAGGTGAAACATCAAAATTTTTACCTTTGAAATAGATTTCTAGGGATTTATAATCAATATTACCTAAACCTGAGTTATTTAAAATATCAGGTAAGAAAAGAGCATTAAGATATTCCTTTTGTTCTAGGGTAGAGCTACCTTCTAATTTAGTAAGTTTGATATAGATTCTATCTTTATCAAAATCGGTATTTTTATAAAGAACTTTTATGCCATTGGAAAGTAAAAACTCTTTATAGTTGTCCTCAGACGATACGAGCTTACTTGTTCCAGGTTTCAAATCTAATGAAGCTAGCTTAAGATTGAAATTATTATTAGAGATGTTAACCTCTTTTTGATTGCTTAGTTTATCTATTAATGTAATAATACTTTCTTCAGTAGGTAAAGAGTCTTTAAGATTGTCTCTAGAAGTTATAAAAACGTCATAGTTACTCTGTAAAAGATGAGTACAAATTTCTTTAAGAGAATCTGAAGTAATATTTTTCATATAGTTTTCTGTAAGAGATAGCTCCTCATCGCTTTCAATAAAAGAATCATTATTTAATATAAAGTTACGAATAGCTTGAGCATAATTATCATTTACAATACTATCTTTATTGTTTACAAGAGTTTTTAAATTGTTTATTAAGTTTAATTTTTCATTACTTAGTTCCTCGTCAGAAACACCATTTAGAGATACAGACTTAATATTGTTGATAATATCAGTAATCGAAGAATCTAAATCATTTTCTTTTATAAGGGATGAAACAGCATATATTCCAGTCTCTTTGTTTAAAGGGACGTTATAGATAGAAGAATATACAAATGGAGCATCTTTAGCTTTGGATAATATTGAAAATCTAGTATTTAATATTGAATTTAAAAGTGTTTTAGCTAAAAATTTTTCATAAGATAAACTGTTGTTTAAAGGCGAAATATTTTCTTTCCACATAATATTAAAATTGGTTGTTGTCAATTCGGGATCAGTAAAAATAGTTACAGAATTATGAGTAGATAATTTTATATCAAAATTTTTAGGAAGATCAGAATCTGTATTTTTTAAGGATGAGAAATTTTCAACGATTAAATTTTCAACCTCTTTTATATCAAAATCACCAACAGCAACAACAGACATATTTTTAGGCTGATACCATTTTTTATAATAATCTTTTAATTTTTTAGAATTAGCATTGTTTATAGTTTCAGGAAACCCAATAGGAAAACGTTTAGAATACCAAGAGTCTCCATATAAAATTTTTCTTTGTAAATCTCCGACCCTCTGATTAATACCTTGACGAAGTCTCCACTCCTCAATAATAATATTCTTTTCAGTTTCAACATCTTTAGGGTCGAGAGTAATTTCGGAAGACCACTCCCTTAAAACTTCGAGGCCAGCTTTTAAATCAGTATTAGTTGTGGGAACTTGTAACTCATAAACAGTTTCTGAAAAACTTGTATAAGCATTTAAGTCTCCACCGAAACTTAAACCAAGAGATTGTAAGTATTTGACTAAATCATTTTTTTTATATTTTGTAGTACCATTGAAAGCCATATGTTCTAAAAAGTGAGCTAAACCTTGTTGTTCATCAGTTTCTAGAAGAGATCCAGCATTGACAACTAAATTTAAAGATGCTCTGTTCTCAGGTTTTTTATTTTTAAATAGATAGTATTTCAAACCATTTTTGAGTTCACCACTAACTAAATTTTTTGAATTGGTAAACTGGATAGGTTCTTGAGTAAAAATTAAAGTTTTTAGTATTAAAAACAAAAATACAGGAAATAAATAATTTTTTTTCATTGATTCCTCCTCTAGTTAAATTATTAAGTAAATAGTAACATTATATATATATTATTAACAAGGATTATTTAGTAGATTTTTTTTGATAAAATTGATAAAATATATTGAATAAATAATAATTGGAGGCTATAGTGAGAATTAAAGACAAAAGAAAATTTTTTAGATTTATTATTTTATTAACAATTTTTATTTTTACAATTTCTTGTGGAGTAAAAAAATTAGTTTTTAGAAGAGAGGAGCCAAAACCAGAAATGGTTGTGGATGAAATAAAGGTAGATTTATTATCTCAAAATAAATTAAGTGTTGATGAAGTAAAAAAAAAAGTTCAAGATGTTAGTTTAGAGGCAACACAAGAGATACAAGCACCAGAGCCAGTAAAACCTATAGAATCGATTGAAAAAACAGAAGAGCTTAAAGCTACAAATCAATATAAATTTATAAAGAATCAAACACTTTTTGTGTATAAAGACAGTTCTCAAAAAGATAAGATTGACACTTTAAAAAGAGGAACGAAAATAGAGGTTTTAGAAAATTTAGATTTAGAAAAAGATGGCAAAGTAAAAACAGTTTTAAAAATAAGTTATAGAAAAGATTTGAAAAATAAAGTGGGTTGGATTAGTAAGGTGGATTTAGCTGATAAGTTAAATGAAACTCTAGCACAAAATTGGAAAAATATAGATTTTGATACGAATTATCCTATAAATAATTTTCAAAATAATCCAAGAGTTGAAGTTAAAGGAGTTTATTTAAATATCTATACAATAGGAAGTGAAAAGAAGTTAGAAAGACTTATAAAACTTGCTAAAGAAACAGAAATAAATGCGTTTGTTATAGATATAAAAGACGATAACGGAGTTCTATCTTTTCAAATGGAGGCACCTAAAAAATTTGGAATACCTACAAGAAAAAATTATCCAATAAAGGATATAAACTCTTTTATGAAAAAAATGAAGGATAATAATATATATACAATAGCTAGAATAGTATCATTTAAAGATCCTACTTATGCAAAAGCAAACCCAGATAAAGTTATAATATCAAGAGATACAGGGAAACCTTTTACAAATAGTGATGGAATAATTTGGGTATCAGCACACGATAGAAATCTTTGGGATTATAATTTAACAGTAGCAGAAGAAGCTGCAAAAGTAGGATTCAATGAAATACAATTTGATTATGTAAGATTTCCGGCATCGAATGGAGGAAAACTGGATTCTAAATTAAATTATAGAAATACAAAAAATGAATCTAAACCTGAGACAATTCAAAAGTATTTAAAATATGCAAAAGAGAGACTAACTCCATTAAATGTTTATACTAGTGCCGATGTATATGGACAAGTAGGGACATTTAGTGACGATATGGGATTAGGTCAGCACTGGGAAACTGTTAGCCAAGTTGTAGACTATATCTCTCCAATGATGTATCCGAGCCATTATGGAAATGGAGCATATGGAGTACCTGTTCCCGATGCACAACCTTACAAAATTATATATCACTCTGTAAAAGATTCTGTTAATAGAAATGAAAATATATCTAATCCATCGGTGATAAGACCTTGGATTCAAGCATTCACAGCTACTTGGGTAAAAGGGCATATAAATTATAATGAAAAAGAGATAAGAGAACAGATAAAAGCTATGAACGATTTGGGAGTAAAAGAATATTTACTTTGGAGTCCAAGCAATAACTATAAGTTCACGGCTAAATAAAAATAAATGTTTAAAAAAAGTATAGTGTATGATATAATGTCATTTGAACTAAATGGAGGAATTGGAATTGGAAGGAATAATTGTTATAGATAAACCAAAAGGCATCACTTCCTTTGATGTAATAAGGGTTTTAAGAAGAACTTTAAAAGAGAGAAGAATAGGGCATACAGGAACTTTAGATCCGCTAGCTACAGGAATATTGGTAATATGTGTAGGAAAAGCAACTAAATTAGCACAGGATATAGAGGGATTCGAAAAAGAGTATGTTGCAGACTTGGAGTTAGGTTTTAGAACTGATACCTATGATATTGAAGGTAAAGTTTTAGAAAAAGTAGAAGAGTTTAAAGTATCTCAAGAGGAGTTTGAAAAAACTTTAGAAACATTTAAGGGTGATATAAAACAAGTTCCACCAATGTATTCTGCTATAAAAGTTGATGGAAAAAAACTTTACGAACTTGCTAGAGAGGGAGTAGAGATAGAGAGAAAAGCTAGAGATGTCAGAATATCAGCTTTAAAAACTTTAGAATTTGATGGTAAAACAGCCAAAATCGATTGTCAAGTTTCTAAAGGGACATACATAAGAAGTTTAATTTTTGATTTAGGTGAAAAGTTAGGAACTTTTGCCACTATGACAGGACTTAGAAGAACTAGAGTAGGAGAGGAAAGTTTAGATAGATCATTCACATTAGAGCAAATTGAGGATTTAACTCAAAATGGAGATATGAGTTTTTTAATATCTGTTGAAAATTATTTTCAATTTACCAAAACAGAGATTGAGGATGAGCAGGATTTAAAATTATTTGTAAACGGTCAAAGATGTAAAAAAAGATTAGATGATGGAAAATACAGAGTTTATTCTAAAGGAAAGTTTATAGGCTTAGGCGAAGTTACAAAAGGATTATTAAAAGGATATAAGTATTATTAATTATTTAATAGAGAGGAAAAAATATGAAAATTAAAAACATTGCAATTATTGCCCACGTTGACCATGGAAAAACAACATTGGTTGACTGTCTGTTAAGACAATCAGGAGTTTTTGGAGCTCACGAACTTGAGAAAGTTTCTGAAAGAGTTATGGACTCAAATGATATTGAAAAAGAGAGAGGAATCACAATATTCTCTAAGAATGCATCTGTAAGATATAAGGATTACAAAATAAACATTGTAGATACTCCTGGACACGCGGACTTCGGAGGAGAAGTTCAAAGAATTATGAAAATGGTTGACTGTGTTGTTTTACTAGTAGATGCGTTTGAGGGACCAATGCCTCAAACAAAATATGTATTAAAGAAAGCTTTAGAGCAAGGTCATAGACCAATAGTTGTTGTAAATAAAGTTGATAGACCAAATGCAAGACCAGAAGAAGTTCTATACATGGTTTATGATCTATTCATCGAGTTAAATGCAAATGATTTACAACTTGAGTTCCCAGTAG
This sequence comes from Cetobacterium sp., assembly GCA_036667395.1. Lineage (GTDB taxonomy): Bacteria > Fusobacteriota > Fusobacteriia > Fusobacteriales > Fusobacteriaceae > Cetobacterium_A. The sequence continues at coordinate 26,136 of JAVWUC010000005.1, forward strand.
TATATGCTTCTGGAAAAGCAGGATTTGCTAAGAAAGAGTTAGAAGATAAGAGTGAAAATATGTTACCTTTATTCGAAACAATTTTAGAGCATGTTGAAGATCCTGAAGGAGACGACGCTCAACCAACTCAATTCTTAATAACAAATATTGAGTATGATAACTATGTTGGAAAATTAGCTGTTGGAAGATTATATAATGGAACTTTAAAAAGAAACCAAGAAGTAATCTTAATAAAAAGAGATGGAAAGCAAGTAAGAGGTAAAGTTTCTGTTCTTTATGGTTATGAAGGATTAAAAAGAGTAGAAATACAGGAAGCTTTTGCTGGAGATATATTATCTGTAGCAGGATTAGATAATATAGATATCGGAGAAACAATCGCTGATAACATAACTCCAATTGCACTTCCAGTTATCGATATAGATGAGCCAACACTTGCTATGACATTTATGGTAAATGACTCACCTTTCGCAGGAAAAGAAGGAAAGTTTGTAACATCTAGAAACATTTGGGATAGATTACAAAAAGAGCTTCAAACAAACGTAAGTATGAGAGTAGAAGCTACAGAAAACGCGGATGCGTTCGTAGTTAAAGGAAGAGGAGAACTTCAACTTTCAATATTATTAGAAAATATGAGAAGAGAAGGTTATGAGATTCAAGTTTCAAAACCAAGAGTTCTATTAAAAGAAATAGATGGAGAAAAATACGAGCCAATCGAATTAGCTATGGTTGACGTTGATGAGGCATTCGTAGGAGTAGTTATCGAGAAGATGGGAATCAGAAAAGGAGAAATGATATCAATGACTCCAGGTACTGATGGATATACTAGACTTGAGTTCAAAGTTCCTGCAAGAGGACTTATCGGATTTAGAAATGAATTCTTAACTGATACAAAAGGAACAGGTATTTTAAACCATTCATTCTATGATTTCGAGTTATATAAAGGACCAATCCCTACAAGACCAAAAGGAGTTTTAATCTCTTTAGAGCAAGGATCAACTGTAGGATACGCACTTGGTGGATTACAAGATAGAGGAATTTTATTCATGGATCCAGGAGTAGCAGTTTATGAAGGAATGCTTGTTGGAGAGCATAACAGAGACAACGATTTAGTTGTAAACGTATGTAAAGCTAAAAAATTAACAAATATGAGAGCTTCTGGAAGTGACGATGCTATAAAACTTGCAACTCCAAAGAAGTTTACATTAGAGCAAGCTTTAGATTATATAGCTGATGATGAGTTAGTAGAAATTACTCCTATAAATATCAGACTAAGAAAAAAATTCTTAAAAGATAGCGATAGAAGAAAAAACTCAAAATAAAAATATGAGGTAGTCTATGAAGAGATTGTTAATTAGTATTATTGTGTTGTTAACTTTACTAGGATGTAGTAACGGAGATAAGAGAGTATACACAGAGGATGAAATTATAGCAGCTGTTGTAGTGGATAATGTATATATTTTAAATAGGGCAATAAAAAATGGTTTTAACATAGATCAACAATTAAAAAGTGGAGATACTCTTTTAAGTTTAGCCTTAAAAGAGGACTCCCTTCAAGTAATATCTAGTTTATTAGCCAATGGTGCAGACATAAACAAAGATTTACCATCTAAAAAAGTTATAGGAACGGATATTACCCTTCCATCTAGACCGCCAATATTCTATGTAAATAGTATAGAGGCTTTAAATTTATTTATAAATGAGAAAGCTAGTTTAAATCAAGTTAGCGGTGATGGACAACTCCTTTTAAATTTCTATATAAAAACAAGGCCATCAGATTTAGCAATATCTTTGATAAAAAATGGAGCTAGTTTGAATATATTGGATATGAGTGAATGGTATCCAATATTTTGGGCAGTAAATATAGAGAATGAAAATATTATAAAAGAGATGTTAAGTAGAGATCGAAAACAATATCTTTTTAAAGATAAAAAATTAAATTATCCAATATATTATGCCAATTCAAGGGAAGTTATGAGAACTCTTTTAGAAGGGGAATACAATCCAAGAGAAACAAATATATATGGAGAAAATATTTTGGGTGAAGTTTATTTAAAAGCAAAAAAATTAGGATACAGTGATATCTTGAAAACACTTGTAGATAAAGGGGTAAATCCTAATTATATTTCCTATAAGTAGAAATTAATATTATTGATGATAAGGATAGGATTGTTAAATTCTATCCTTATTAATTATAGTAAACTTGAAAAAATGATAAAAATAATGTATAATTTCAAAAGCATTTTTTCATAGGAGGAATAAATGATAAGTAGACTTTTAATGCCTATAAAAAGACTGTCATTTTCTCGTAAATTAATATTACTTTTTTTTACGGCGATAGTTTTTGGTTCAATATTATTATATATGCCTTTCTCTTTACAAGAAGGACAAAACATAAGTTTTTTAACTGCAGTTTTTACAATAACATCAGCAATTTGTGTGACCGGATTGTCTGTAATTGATATTAGTAAAGTATTATCCTTTCAAGGACAGTTAATATTACTTTTATTCATCCAATTAGGTGGATTAGGTGTTATGACATTCTCATCTCTTTTCTTTTTATTGATAGGAAAAAAGATGAGCTATAAAGAGAGAGAGCTTATAAAGGAAGAAAGAAATGCAGAAAGTAGTGGGGAAATAGTAGATTTTATAAAAAAAATAGTAATAATAGTATTATTAATTGAGATTGTTGGTGCATTTTTTTTAACACTAGAATTTTTAAAGGAATTCAAATTTTCAACAGCTTTATATTATGGAATTTTCCATTCTATTTCAGCTTTTTGTAATGCTGGATTCGCATTGTTTTCTAATAATTTAGAAAATTATCACGGAAGTATTTTGATGAATATGACAATTGCTTATTTGATAATTTTAGGTGGGATTGGTTTTTCAGTTATTAACTCAGTTTTAATGGCTGTAAGAAGAGATGTTAAAAGATTTACTTTGACTTCTAAAGTCGCAATATTAGTTTCTATGTTTCTTACTTTTGTAGGAATGGTTTTATTTTTTCTACTTGAATACAAAAATCCAACAACGATTGGAAATTTAAGTTTTTTTGATAAAATATTATCTTCATTTTTCCAAAGTGTGACAACAAGAACAGCTGGTTTTAATACAGTTCCTATGGCAACATTGAAACCTGCAACAGTATTTATGTTTTGTATCTTAATGTTTATTGGAGCTTCACCAGGATCTACAGGTGGAGGAATAAAAACAACAACAATAGGAGTAATAGTTCTTTATGTTATTGGTGTTGTTCAAGGAAGAGAGCATATAAATGTTTTTAATAGACGTATTAGCTGGGATATACTAAATAGAGCTTTAGCAATATTGGTTATATCAATAATTTACGTATCGATAGTAACAATGCTAGTAATGACTATTGAAGATGGAATTGGGTTTGAAAAAGTAGCGTTTGAAGTAGTTTCAGCATTTGGTACTGTAGGACTATCTTTAGGGATAACAGCTAATTTAAGTCCTTTATCTCAGATTCTTATAATAATAACAATGTTTATAGGAAGATTAGGACCTATGACTTTTGCCCTTGCTTTAGGTAAGAAGAAAATAAAGCAAAGTTTAAGATATCCAAAAGAAAATATTTTAGTAGGATAACTATGGAGGAGATTTTAATATGAAGCAGTATGTAGTAATTGGTATGGGAAGATTTGGTTCAAGTGTTGCAGAGACACTATATAAAGCAAACGAGGAAGTACTTGCAATTGATGAATCTGAAGATATAATACAGGAAGCTGTAAATAGTGGTATAGTAGAAAATGCTATTACTGCAGATGCTACAGATGATAAAGAGCTTAATAAAATAGGTTTAGAAGGGTTTGATGTAGCTTTTGTATGTATAGGTGCAATTGAACCAAGTATCATGGTAACATTAAATTTAAAAGATTTAGGTGTTAAAAAGATTATTGTTAAAGCAGTTTCAAGAAGACATGGAAAAGTTTTAGAAAAAATAGGTGCTAATCAAGTTGTCTATCCAGAAGAGTATATGGGGAAAAGGGCTGCTTTAGCCGCAATGGATCCAAACATGATAGAACATTTTAGATTTTCAAAAGATTTTTTACTTGCAGAAATTAAATCACCAGAAATGTTTTGGAATAAAACTCTTATTGAGTTAGATATAAGAAAGAAGTATAATGTGAATATAGTGGGAATAAAAAAAGAAAATAGAAATTTTATCCCAAATTTATCTGCAGATACAGTTATAGAGCAAGGGGATATTTTGTTAGTTATAACTGATGCAAAAACAGCAACTGAATTAAAGAATTTAAAGTAATGAGAGGAGCAAAGAATGCAAAATTTTGATGTTATAGTTGTAGGAGCAGGACACGCAGGATGTGAAGCAGCATTAGCAGCAGCAAGAATGGGTGCGAAGACAGCAATTTTTACAATATTATTAGATAATATTGGATATATGTCATGTAACCCATCACTTGGAGGTCCAGCTAAGTCTCACCTAGTAAAAGAAGTGGATGCTTTAGGTGGAGAGATGGGAAGAAATATAGATAAAACATTTATCCAAATAAGAGTTTTAAATACAAAAAAAGGTCCGGCTGTTAGATCTTTAAGAGCACAGGCTGATAAAGTAAATTACAGCAAAGAGATGAAAAAAACTCTAGAAAATACTGAAAATTTAGATGTTATTCAAGGAATGGTAACAGAGCTTGTTATTGAAGATGGTAAAGTTATAGGTGTAAAAATAAAAGAGGGTGTAGAATATAGAGCTAAAGCGGTTGTTATTGCTACAGGAACTTTTATGAGAGGACTTATCCACATAGGAGAAAAGCAATTCCAAGGTGGAAGAATGGGAGAGCTATCTTCTGAAGAGTTGCCGTTGTCATTATTAGAAGCAGGTTTAAAGCTAGGAAGATTTAAAACTGGAACACCCCCTAGAATAGATGCTAGAACAATAGATTATTCAAAAGTAGAGATTCAACCTGGGGATGAAGGAGTTCTTAAATTTTCAAGTAGAACAACACCTGAAGAGATATTAAGTAGAAAACAAATTCCTTGTCATATGGTATTTACCAACCAAGGAGTTCATGATACAATAATCTCAAATAAAGATAGATCGCCACTATTTAATGGAACAATCCAAGGAACAGGTCCAAGATATTGCCCATCTATTGAGGATAAAGTTTTTAGATATCCAGATAAAGATAGACATCATTTATTTTTAGAAAAAGAAGGATATGATACAAACGAAGTTTATATCAGTGGATTTTCTTCATCTCTACCAACAGATGTTCAATACAAGATGTTGAAGGGAATCGAAGGGTTAGAGAATGCTAAAATAATGAGATATGCATATGCAATCGAGTATGATTATATAATTCCAGAAGAAATTAAGTATAGCTTAGAGACAAAGAAAGTTGAAAATTTATTTTTAGCTGGACAAATAAATGGGACATCGGGTTATGAAGAAGCTGGAGCTCAAGGGCTTATAGCGGGGATAAATGCAACTAGAAAAGTTTTTGGAAAAGAGCCAATTATTTTAGATAGAGCAGATTCATACATAGGAACTTTAATAGACGATTTAGTTTCAAAAGGAACAAACGAGCCATATAGAATGTTCACTGCAAGAAGTGAGTATAGACTAGTTTTAAGAGAGGATAACGCAGATTTAAGACTATCTAAGTTAGGTTATGAAATAGGGTTAGTTCCTAAAGAAGAATACGCAAGAGTTCAGAAAAAAGAAGCCGATGTTTTAGCTATAATTGAAAAATTAGAAAAACAACATGTAGGAAGTAGTAATCCAAGGGTTAATGAAGTTCTATTAAAAGCTAATGAGCCAGAGATAAAATCAGGAATAACTCTTATTGAACTATTGAGAAGACCAGAAGTTTTCTATTCAGATATAAAGTATATTTCTGAGTTGATAGAAAAGTTTGACTTAGGAAAATATGATGAGGATACAGAATATCAAGTAGAGGTTCAAGTTAAGTATTCTGGATATATTCAAAAATCATTAAAAATGATAGAAAAGCATAAAGGTTTAGAAAATAAAAAACTTCCTGAAGATATGGATTATGACTCTTTAGAGAATATGCCAAAAGAAGCTAAAGATAAATTGAAACAAGTTAGACCATACAATATAGGTCAAGCTTCAAGAATATCAGGAGTTTCACCAGCGGATATTCAAGTACTTTTGATGTATTTAAAAATGAGGGGAAATAAATAGATGAGAGAGTATTTAATTAACGGAATAAAAAAAATAGGATTAGATTATACAGATGAAAAAATTGATAATTTAATAAAATATTTGAAATATTTAATGGAATACAACTCACACACAAACTTAACAGCAATAAGAGATGCTAAAGATGCTTTAGAAAAGCATTTTTTAGATTCATTATTACTACAGAAGTTATTGATGGAAAAAAAATGTAAAAAAGCAATAGATATTGGTACAGGGGCAGGTTTTCCTGGGATGGTATTGGCTATATTCAATCCCAATATAGAGTTTGTACTTATGGACTCTGTTGGAAAGAAAACGATATTTTTACAAAAAGTGAAAGAGTTTTTAAATTTAGAGAATGTGACAGTTGTCAATTCAAGAGCAGAAGATTATATTAACGATTCGAATAGAGAAAGTTTTGATATAGGGCTTTGCAGAGGTGTCAGTAAATTAAATGTTATTTTAGAATATATGATTCCTTTCATAAAAATAGATGGTCATTTCTTAGCACAAAAGATGGCTGGAACAGAAGAGGAAGATGAAGCTAGAACAGCACTAGACATACTGGGAGCTAAAATAGTTACAATTCATAGATACAACTTACCTACTTATGGGGATGAAAGACTAGTTGTAGAGATATTAAAAGAAAGAACTACTGATAAAAAATATCCAAGAAGAGCGGGAATAGCATTAAAAAAACCGTTATAAATAAAAAATAGGAGGAAAGAGATATGAAAATTTTTGAAAAATACAAAAAACTTACAATCATATCTCTTTCTTTTTTTATTCTTTTGAGTGGAGGCTTGTTGATAAAATATGAACTTCCTAAGATTGTAGAGATTATTTTAAAAATAGCTGTAGGGCCAACAATTTCGATTCAAGAGATTAAATTTCCAAAATTTGGTGAAATTGATGCAACTGGAGTAGTATTATCTGATAAAAAGAAGGTTATAGTACAAGCTCCAGAAGTAAAGATAGTATACTCTAAGAATTCTTTAAAACAATTTAGATTAGAAGAGATTCATGTCAATAGACCTTGGGTTCATATAGATAGAAAAAATAGTAATGTAAATATAGTTGAAGCGTTTTCAAGTGGAAATAGTCCATCAGACTCGAAAGCTGGAATAGGGGTTCCAATAGATAAAATCACTGTAAAGAATGCGAAGCTATTATTTACAGATAAAAGTTATTCTAGAGAGATTGTTAAAAACTTAGCGGATGTCAATGGATTTGTTAGTTTTAATAAAGAGACAGGAATAGATTTAGAATTTAAAGGGGATTCAAATAAAGAGAAGTATGAATATAGATTTAATAATTTGAATGAACCTTTAGATATGAATATAGTTTTAAAAAATATTCAAGTTACACCGGAGTTAATTCAATATGGGTATGATGACCCAGAGATAAGTAAGGCGTCAGGATTGTTTAATATGGATTTAACAATAGCTACAAGAGGACTTATAGGAGAAGCTGAACTAAAGAATGGAAATGTCATATATGATGGATTAGATGGAAATATAGAGGATATAAATGGAAAAATAAAATTTAAAACAGATAAAATTTTCGTAAATTTTGATTATTTATTAGATAAAAATAAAGGAAAGTTTGATGTTTTTTATTCTGAAAAAGATGGTGTAAAAGTTGAATTTAAATTTAAAGATTTGCCATATACAGCTGCAGCAAAATATAAATTATTAGGTGATTTGAAGTTACCTTTAGAAAATTTAAAGTTTTCAAATGTGGATGTGGGATTATTTTATAAAAAAGAGACTGGATTTAAAGCCGTAGTTGATTATAAGGGAGAAAAATTTGAAACATTAGGTTTAGACATCAATAATTTAAACGGGAAGGTTATTTTTCAAGATAATATATTGAAATTGACTGGAGATGATATTTCACTATATATTCCTGGTTTAGATTATGAAAAAAAACTTTCTTATGAAACATTATTAGATTTAGGTTCAGAGAATTTGAAATTTGATGTTAAAACTAACTATTTAGATTTAAAAGGTATATATGAAAAAAAAGATGGTTTTTTAAAGCTATATCAAGACTCAAAACTTGCATTATCCTATAATTTTAATACAAAAAATTTAGAGATTATGGATTTAAAAGCAAAAGACATAATAGGAGATTATGATTTTTTTATAAAAGCAAAAGGGGATAAACAGACTATAAAATTTGAAGAGATATCTATGGTTAGTTTAGAAGGGCAAAAGGTATTTTTGGTCAATGGAGACCTAAATACAGAAAACCTTAAATATTTTTTTAAAATTCATAGTAGAAACTTAAGAGAAAAAAACTTATTTAAAAAACTTAATGTAGAAAGTAAGTTAGATTTTATTGGTGAAATAGCAGGAGAAAAAGAAAAATTTATTCTTAGAGGTGTAGCAAAAGATATAAGAATAGAAAATAAAGATATGCTTTTGGATGCATACGCAAATATTTCATTACTGAATGACAAAGAGCTTGAAGCTCAAATAAACGGAGAGCTTAGAGAGGTAAAATACAAAAAAATTAAAGTTCAAGGGATAAAAATAAACACTACTTTAAAAAATAAAAATTTAGAGATATCTGACTTAAGAAATGAAATTTTTAAGGTTTCTGGACAGATTGATTTAGAAGATAAATATTTGGATTTAGATTATAATATAAGTGGATTGAAGAGCAGTGAGTTCCAAAAAACAAAAATAGATTTAATATTAGATAATGTCGAAGGGAAAGTCCAAGGAAACTTTGATAATTTAGTAGCTAATGCCAATATATTAGAAGCTAATTTGGAGATGCCAAATAAACAGCTATTGGCTTTAAAGGGAAAAATCAGCTATGAAGATAATATAGTTTTAGCTCAAGATTTTAAAGTGAATCAAAGTTTAGGTAAACTTAAATATGATATTAAAGAGAAGAACGGAGAGTTTGTACTTAATATATTAGAAGAAAACTTACCTAGATATTATAACTATAATTCATTAAAATATAGATTACTTTCTAGAGTTATAGGGAAAATATCGGATGGAGATATATCTGTTAAAGCTGGATTAAATATAGATAGAGTTTATTTAAATGGAGAACAATTACCTAACTTAGCAGGAGATATAGACTATACTAAAAATAATATAGAAAACAGAATAAATATCCCAAGATTGACACTATTAGGCCTAGATGGTAAAAAAATAATAACATCTCAAGGAATGGTTGATTTAATTGAGAATACAGTGGATTATTCTATAGAAAATCAAATAGTAAAGATTGAAGAATTTAAAGGTATTATAGAAACTAAAGATATGAGTGGAAGTATTGAAATTCAAGGTGGAATAGAAGGAGAGTTAGAAAATCCAAATTATTTTATTAAATTATCCAATGGAAATTTTGGAATAAAAGGATTTAAGTTTAACAATATATCATTGGATTTAGATGGAGATAAAAATCAGCTAGAATTAAAAGAATTTTTAGCATATTATGAAAAAAATGAGATAAAAGGATCTGGAACATATAATTTCTCTAGTCAGAAATATGCATTTGATCTATTTTCAAATAATATAGATTTAAGTTTTTTAAATGCTATTTTTTCGAAGGATGATGTTCAAAATATAAGCGGAATTGCAAATTTTGATTTAAAAATTTCGAGTGATTTAAAAGATAATTTTGGTTATATCGATTTGGAAAATATAAATTTTACAATTCCAAAAGCATTGATAACATTGAAAAATTTTAATATGGAATTGGGTATAAATGATGAGAACTTATCTGTAAAAGGGATAAGTGGATATTTAAATAATGGAAAAGTAGCGGGTAAGGGTTATGTTAAATTACCTTCTATTGACGAAATTAAAACAAATGATGAATTTTATAAAGAGTTAGAGTATGCATTTGATCTTAGTTTAGAAAATTTTATATATGAAATGAAAAACTTTTTTAAGATAGATTTATCAACACATTTGGTTTATTCAGAGAATAAAGTTTCAGGAAACATTGTTGTAAATAAGGGTGAAATAACTGGAATCTTAAAAGAGGATAAAGGTCTTATTATTACAATTTTGAATTTCATAATAGATAAAACAAGATCCCTTATTGGTGAAAGTAAAAAGCTTGGTAAAGATTTTGAAATAAAAAATCCAATAGAACAAACTCCGGAATTTAATGTAGGAGTTTTAATAAAGGATGGGATAGATATAAATATTCCAGATATTTCAACTTTTGCTCAGGATGTGCAAGGAAAACTGTTGGGTAGATTTAATGTAGTAGGAAAAAATGAAAAAATAGCTGCAATTGGGGAGTTAGAGATTCAAAAGGGAAAATTTGTTTTAGGAAGTGAAGATTTTACTGTAACAAGAGCATTACTACTTTCAGATAAGAGAAATGGTTATTTAGCAGACTTTAATCCCAATTTAATTTTTGATGTTTCTTCTATGAGTTCTAGCGGAAATATAGAAATTTCTTTACAAGGAGAGCTAAATAGTTTAAGATTAAACATAATAACAAATCAAGGGACACAGAGTAGTAGCTTGAAAAACTTATTTGATGGGAATACTGGTGAGAATGGAAATGAAAGAAACGTTGTAGCACTTCTATTCAAAACGATAATAGATAGTCAAATTTCTAGTACTCTTTTGAGACCGATATCAAGAACAATAAAGGACACACTGCATATATCTAAATTTAGAATTGTATCAGATATTTTTAACCAAGAAGTATTAGCAAATTCAGAGGATCCGAAAATGCAGGATCCGAATATGTTTGGATTTGGAGCTTATCTTGAAGCGGAAAATCCGATATATAAAGATAAATATTTTTGGATTTTAAAATTAGGAATTATAGATGGAACCAAGTATGATATAGGTGGAGATGGTGGTGAAAATCAACAAGGAGAGTTTTCGAACTCTGTAAATCAATTTGATTTTAAAATTGAAAGACGTTATCAATCAGGTTGGTCTTATGGTACTGGTGTTTCAAAGTTAAATGAAGCAAACATGGTCGATAACAAGAAAAAGGGAAATTTAAATTATTATGTTGATTTTAAGTTTGAAAAAAAATATAATAGCATAAAGGATATTTTTTCTAATAAAAAATAATTGGAGGGCAAGTCGGGATGAGAAAGCACCTAATAGGATTAGTATCTCTTATAGCTTCAGTCGTTTCGTTTGGAGCAGAAGGAGAATATTTAGTAAAAGGGGTAGAGTTTAGGAATTTAAATGAGATACCTCAAGATGTATTAATACAACAAATGAGTTTAAAAAAAGGACAAATATTCTCAACAGAAGGATTATTAAGAGATTACAACAATATAAAAAAGAGTGATTATATCGATGAGTTAGCAATATATCCGCAAGTTTATGATGGGGGAATAAAGTTAGTTGTAGATGTAAAGGAAAAGAAGGATACAAAAGAATTGCTTGAAAAGAAGGGAATCATACCATCTTCAGAAAGAGAAAAAGTTGATACTTCTTTAATTGTTTCAAGTTTAGAAATAATAGGTAGCGTTAATGTTCCTGTAAATGATGTTGCAAAAAGAATTCCAATTAAAGCGGGTGGATATTTTTCAAAAAATAAAATTTTAAAAGGGCAAAGAGAACTTTTAGAAACAGGTATGTATAGAGAAGTTATACCAGATGTATACCAATATCCAGAAGGATTGGTTGTTGTGTATTCTGTAATTGAAAATCCAATTATAAATGGAATAACAATAACAGGGAATACTAAGTATTCAACAGAGGAACTTAAAAAACTTATAAATATAGAGCCTGGAAAGGTTTTAAATTTAAATAACTTAAGAGATGCAAGAGATAAAATCTTGAAAAAATATAATGAAGATGGATATGTTTTAGCTGAAATCCAAGATATTGATTTAAGTGGGGCTAATGATCTACAAATCGTAATCAACGAAGGTGTGGTTGATCAAATTGATTTCACTAAAATGGTTACAAAACAAAAAGGGCAAAGAAGAAAAGCTACGGATAATCTTTTAAAAACAAGAGATTATGTAATAGAGAGAGAAATCGAGATTAAACCAGGTGAAGTATTTAATATCAACGACTATAATGAAACTGTCTCTAACCTTATGAGAACAGGATATTTCAAAAATGTTAAATATGAAACAAAGAGTGCACAAGGACAAGATAACGGAGTAGATTTAGTTCTTCTTATAGAAGAGGAGAGAACAGCAACTCTACAGGGAGCGATTTCATATGGTTCTGAGATCGGTCTTTTGGGAATGTTATCAGTAAAAGATATGAACTGGAAAGGAAAAGGACAAGAGTTAGGTGTGACATTTGAAAAATCAGATGAAAACTATACGAGTTTCTCACTTAATTTCTCTGATCCATGGATAAAAGGAACAGATAGAATCTCTTGGGGTTGGAGTCTTTATAAAAATGAATATGAAAATAGCGACAGTATTTTATTCAATGAAACAGATACTTATGGAGCTAAATTAAATATAGGAAAAGGATTAAGCAAAAATCTAAGACTAGGAATAGGAACAAAGGCTGAGTATATAACAGAGAAAGCAGATGACGATGAATTATTAAATTACCCAGATTTACTTTCTAAGTGGGGAGATAAAAGAAGTTATGGAGTTTTCAGTATCTATCCATCGATAGTTTATGATACAAGAAATAACTACTGGAATCCAACTGCAGGTTGGTATGGAAAATATCAAGTAGAAGTAGGATATGCTGATACGATAGATTCAGGAACTTTTGCTAATACAACTTTAGAATTAAGAAAATATCATAGAGGATTATTTAAAAGTAATACTTTTGCATATAGAGCTGTTGGAGGGATAATGACTCCTACAACACCTGAATCTCAAAGATTCTGGGTAGGTGGAGGAAGCACTTTAAGAGGATATGATGGTGGATTCTACCAAGGAACTCAAAAGCTAACAGGAACAATAGAGAATAGAACTCAAATAAATGATGTTTTAGGATTTGTTGTGTTCTCTGATGTAGGAAGAGCTTGGGATTACCAAGGAGAAGATCCGGGATATTTAAATGAAAAAAGAGATCAAAAATTCCCAGACGATGTAGCAACAACAGTTGGGGTAGGTTTAAGAGTAAACACACCAGTTGGACCATTAAGATTTGACTTTGGATGGCCGGTAGGTAATTCTGAAGAAAGTGGAATGAAATTCTACTTCAATATGGGACAATCGTTCTAATAAAATTTTAAGTATATGGAGGAATTAAAATGAAGAAAATAGCAATGATAGCTATGCTAGCAGCGTTATCAACATCAGCGTTCGCATTAAAAGTAGGATATGTAAATAGCCAAGAGTTATTTGCAAAGTATTCTCAAACTAAGATTTTAAGAGACAATTTAACAAAAGAAAAACAGAAATTAGAGTCTACTTTACAGAAGAAAGAGATTGAACTTCAAAAACTTCAAGTTGAATTACAAGGAAAAGGTAAAGATGTAACTGAAGCTGAAAAAAAGGCTTTTGAAGATAAAGTAACAGCTTTCCAAAAATCTGTAAGAGAATCTCAAGCAAAATTATCAAATGAAGAAGCAAAAAAAATGCAAGAAATAGATAGACTTATAAACATATCTATTCAAAATGTAGCTAGATCAGAAAAATATGACTATGTTTTAGAGCAAGGAGCAATAAAATTTGGTGGAGAAAATATAACTCCTAAAGTTTTAAATGTTATGGAAAAAAGTAAAAAAATAGATACAAAAAATTAAAGAATAAATTAAGGGAGAGATATGACTTATAATATAAATGAGTTAGCTTCTCTACTTGGATGTGAGATTAAGGGAGATACTAGTTTGGAAATTTCTGGACTAGCTCCCTTTTTTCAAGCCCAAGAAGGAAGTTTAACATTCGCATCTGATGAAAAATTTTTAAAAAAACTAAATGAAACAAAGGCGAGTGCTGTACTTGTACCTATGGGGATTGATTTACCTAAAAATGGAAAAACATATCTTTTAGTTACAGAAAATCCAAGAACACTGATGCCAAAACTTTTAGGTTTTTTCAAAAAGAAGTTGAAAAAAATGGAGAATATGATTGAAAAATCATCTATAATTGGAGAGGGAACAGAAATACCTTTAAATTCATATATAGGCCATGATGTAGTTATTGGAAAAAATGTAAAAATATACCCAAATGTAACGATATGTGAGGGTGTTGAGATAGGTGATGACACAGTTATTTACCCGAACGTAACAATTAGAGAGTTCTCTAAAATTGGAAGAGGATGTGTATTACAACCAGGAGCTGTAATAGGGTCAGATGGATTTGGCTTTGTTAAAGTGAATGGGAATAATACTAAAATTGACCAAATAGGAAGTGTTGTATTGGAAGATTTTGTAGAGATTGGTGCAAATACAACAGTTGATAGAGGTGCTATTGGAGATACTGTTATAAAAAAATATACAAAGATAGATAATCTAGTTCAAGTAGCTCATAATGATATAATTGGAGAAAATTGTTTGATTATTTCTCAAGTTGGAATAGCCGGAAGTACTGAAATAGGAAATAATACTACTATCGGAGGCCAAGTTGGAATAGGAGGACATATAAAAATAGGAAGCAATGTAATGGTTGGAGCTAAATCTGGAATAATTGGAGATGTAGCGGATAATCAAGTAGTTGCAGGTCATCCTTTAGTTAATTTAAAAGATGATTTAAGAATAAAAGCAGCACAAAAAAAATTACCTGAATTATTAAAAAGAGTTAAAGAATTAGAAAAAAAATATTAGAAAAAAATCTAAAAGAGTTGAAAAAATTCTTTTAGATTTTTTATTTTTTTCAAGAAAGGTATTTAATTTAAGGGTGTAACATGATACAATATATAAAATAAAAAAAATGAGGTAACTAAATGAAAAAGAGAATATTTTTTGATAAGTGTGAGGAGATGAGATTTATTTCTCACCTAGATATGCTTAGATTTGCAGATAGATTATTAAAAAAAGCTCACATACCTATGAAATATAGTCAGGGATTTCATCCTAGACCAAAAATTTCACTAGGGAATCCTGTGTCCTTAGGAACAGAAGCTTATGGTGAGATTATGGATATAGAGCTGTCAGAAATGATATCAAATGAAGAGGTAATGTCTAGAATGAACAGCGCAGCAGTTCCAGGATTCTCTGTAAAAAAGGTAGAAACAATTGAGGATAAGAGAAGTATAGTAGATATTTACACAAATGCTATCTTTGAAATTAGTGGAAGAAAAGAAGATATAGATAAACTAGAAGAGCTTTTCAATAGAGATGAAATTATAGAAGTAAAGGAAAAAAAAGGAAAGGTTTCTGAAAGAAATCTAGGGGAAAGAGTAAAAGATTTTTCAAGAGAAGGGAATACTATAAAATTAGAACTGGTTAATACTTCACCAAATTCATTTTTGATTTTAGCTGAAGTGGATGTTAAAGATGTTCATATAGTAAAAAAAGGGTATAAAATATAACAAATATATAAATTAAGTATAAAGGAGAAGAGCTATGCTAGATTTAAGATTTATTCGTGAAAACATTGACGCATTACAAGAGATGCTTGTAAACAGAGGAAGTAACATTGACCTTCAGGAGTTTGTAAAACTTGATTCGGAAAGAAGAGAGATTTTAACTGAAGTAGAGATGCTAAAAAATAAAAGAAATACTGAGTCCGCAGAAGTGGCAAGAAGAAAGAAAGCAGGAGAAGATGCTTCTGAAATTATAGCTGAAATGGGAATCGTTTCTGCAAAAATAAAAGAGTTAGATGCAAAACTGTCTGAAGTAGAAGAAAAAGTGACTTACTTCCAAATGACTTTACCAAATATGTATCATTCAAGTACTCCAATCGGAAAAGATGAGGATGATAACGTAGAGATAAGAAGATGGGGAACACCTAAGGAATTTTCTTTCCAACCAAAAGAGCATTGGGAGATTGGTGAAAATCTAGAAATTTTAGATTTTGAAAGAGGAGCTAAATTAGGAGGATCAAGATTCACAATATACAGAGGAGCTGCTGCAAGATTAGAGAGAGCTTTAATCAGCTTCATGCTTGATACTCATACAACAGAGCATGGATATACAGAGCACTTAACACCATTTATTGTAAGAAGAGAAATCTGTGAAGGAACAGGGCAACTTCCTAAGTTCGAAGAAGATATGTATAAAACTACAGATGATATGTTCTTAATCTCAACTTCTGAAATTACACTAACAAACATTCATAGACAAGAGATTCTAAATGAAAGTGACTTACCTAAGTACTATACAGCTTACTCACCTTGTTTTAGAAGAGAAGCAGGGTCTTACGGAAGAGATTTAAAAGGATTAATAAGACAGCACCAATTTAATAAAGTAGAGATGGTAAAATTAGCAACACCAGAAACATCATATGATGAATTAGAGAAAATGGTTGTAAACGCAGAAACAATTTTACAAAAGTTAGGATTACCATATAGAGTTATCCAACTTTGCTCAGGAGATATGGGATTTGGAGCTGCTAAAACTTACGACTTAGAAGTTTGGTTACCAGGGCAAAACAAATTTAGAGAAATATCTTCTTGTTCAAACTGTGGAGATTTCCAAGCTAGAAGAATGGGACTTAAATATAGACCAGAAGGAAGTTCAAAGAGTGAGTTCTGCCATACATTAAATGGATCAGGATTAGCTGTAGGAAGAACATTATTAGCAATTATGGAAAACTACCAACAAGAGGATGGGTCTTTCTTAATACCAGAAGCATTAGTACCTTATATGGGTGGAATGACAGTTGTTAAAAAGTAGTATTTTAATCCTGTTCATTCTAAACCTTTTCACAAAGGATATGAGATTATTAGGATTATTACTTGTAGTCAGCCTAAGCTTGAACATTTTTCTAAATAAAGATATACTGAAAAATATAAAAAAATTAAAATTTTTAATATTTATATATTTAACGACATTTTTAGCTCAAATTTATTACCATCAAGAGGGTGAAGTTTTATTTAAAATCTTTAATATCTATGTGACAAAAGGTGGAATTTTAAATTTTGCATCAAGTTTTTTAAGAATAATAAACTTGATTATATTATCTTGGTTGGTCAATACTCAAAAGCTTCTACCTAAGAGCTTATCTGCGTATCAACAAATAATTGAGGATGTCATTGAACTTATTCCAGAGGTTTTTAAAATTTTCAAAAGTAAAAGAAAAATAAAATGGTTTTTTAGATATATTTTAAGTCAAATAAAGATAAAAAACTAATAGTTTCAAGAATTGCTTTTAACAATAAAATTTGATATATTATATATAAATAAAAATATTAGGAGGAAAGTCATGTCATATAATTACAAAGAATTAGGATTATCTAATACTAGAGAGATGTTCATAAAAGCTAATAAGGAGCATTATGCAGTTCCAGCATTTAACTTCAATAATATGGAGCAAATGTTAGCAATCGTAGAAGCTTGTGCTGAAATGGGTTCACCAGTTATACTACAATGTTCAACAGGGGCATTAAAGTATATGACAAAAGAGGTTACTCCACTATTAGCAAAGGCTGCTGTAGACAGAGCTAGAGCAATGGGATCAGATATTCCAGTTGCACTTCACTTAGATCATGGACCAAACTTAGAAGCAGTAAAAACTTGTATTGATGCAGGGTTCTCATCTGTTATGATCGATGGTTCTCACTATTCATTTGATGAAAATATAGCTGTAACAAAAGAAGTTGTAGAGTATGCTAAACAATTTGACGTAACTGTTGAGGCTGAATTAGGAGTTCTAGCAGGAGTAGAAGATGATGTAGTAGCTGAGCACAGCATATTTACAAATCCAGAAGAGGTTGAAGAGTTCGTAGCAAAAACAGGAGTAGATTCATTAGCAATAGCTATTGGAACATCTCATGGAGCTCATAAATTCAAGCCAGGAACAAATCCAAAATTAGAGCTTGATGTATTAGCAGAAATTGAAAGAAGACTTCCAGGATTCCCAATTGTTTTACACGGATCATCAGCTGTACCTCAAAAATATGTTGAGGAAATTAAAGAGTTTGGTGGACAATTAAAAGATGCTATTGGAATTCCAGATTCAGAATTACATGGAGCAGCTAAATCAGGTGTTGCAAAAATTAACGTAGATACTGATGGAAGATTAGCATTTACAGCAGGAGTAAGAAGAGTATTCGCTCAAAATCCAGCTGAGTTTGACCCAAGAAAATACTTAGGTGTTGCAAAAGAAGAGATGAAATCTTACTACAAAGAGAAAATTAAAAATGTATTTGGATCAGTTAATGCTTATAAAGCAGCAAAATAATAGATTTTAAAGAGACTCGGTGAGTCTCTTTTTTTATTTAACCTTAAAAAAGCTATTGATTTTTTTAATAAAATATAGTAATAAAGTACAGTGAAATTAAAAAAACAGGGAGGTAAAAAATGGCATGCAACAATAGTTTTAAAGATGAAATGTACGAAGAGTTAAAAAAATTTATAAAAGATATAGATGTAGAAGAGAAACAAGGCGCTCTAATATCTGTACTGCATAAAGGACAAGAAATTTTTGGTTATTTACCACAAGAGATACAGGAATTTATAGCTAAAGAATTGGATCTTCCAGTAGCTAAAGTTTATGGAGTTGTAAGTTTTTATCATTTTTTCTCAATGAAACCTAAAGGGAAGTATCCTATCTCAGTTTGTATGGGTACAGCGTGTTATGTTAGAGGGGCTGAAAAAGTTTTAAATAGTATTAAAAACTATTTAGGAATAGATGTAGGTGAGACAACAGAGGATGGATTATTTTCTATTGATGCACTGAGATGTGTTGGAGCATGTGGTCTTGCTCCGGTAGTTTTAATTGGAAAAGATGTATATGGAAAAGAAAATGTAAAAGATATGAAAACCATTTTAGAAAAATATCGTAAAGCAAATGAGCACGGGGAAAAGAACTAAATATTATAACTCAGTAAGAGTAGTTTAGGAGGCTAAATATGAAAGAGAAAAAAAAGATACTTGTTTGTGGTGGTACGGGGTGTATTTCAGCAAAAGGAGAAGAGATTGTAAAAAACTTAAGAAAAGTTTTGAAACAACAAAACTTAGAAAAGGATGTTGAAGTTATACAAACAGGTTGTTTTGGATTTTGTGAAAAGGGGCCGATAGTAAAGATATTACCAGAAAATACTTTTTATATAGAAGTAAAACCAGAAGATGCTGAAAGAATTATAGTGGAAGATATTATAAGTGAAAAAAGAATTGTGGATCTTTTGTATGTAGACCCAAGAACAGGTGAAAGTGTTTTTGAAGGTGAAAACATGGAGTTCTATAAAAAACAGGTAAGAGTCGCTTTGAAAAATTGTGGGGAAATAGATCCAGAATTGATAGAGCATTATATAGCCGCTAATGGGTATGCAGCTTTAAAAAAAGTTTTAACAACAATGACGCCAGTAGATGTAGTTAAAATTATAAAAGAAGCCGGTCTTAGAGGAAGGGGTGGCGGAGGTTATTCAACCGGTTTAAAATGGGAATATGCCGCTAAAAATATTGCGGATCAAAAATATGTAGTTTGTAATGCTGATGAAGGAGATCCAGGAGCATTCATGGATAGATCTATTCTTGAGGGAGATCCGCATAATGTGATTGAAGGGATGGTTATAGCCGGATACGCAATAGGTGCTAGTAAAGGTCTAGTTTATATAAGAGCTGAATACCCTTTAGCAATTAAAAGATTAAGAAAAGCGATAGAGGATGCTAGAAAAAATGGGATGTTAGGGGAAAAAATATTTGGAAGCAAGTTTAATTTTGATATAGAAATAAAATATGGAGCTGGAGCTTTTGTTTGTGGAGAGGAAACAGCTTTAATTCATTCGATGGAAGGAAATAGAGGAGAACCTACTTCAAAGCCTCCGTATCCTGCAGAGTCTGGATATTGGGGAAAACCTACAATTGTTAATAACGTAGAGACATTAGCGAATATATCACAGATAATATTAAAAGGAACAGAGTGGTTCAGAAGCATAGGGACTAAAAATTCTCCAGGAACAAAAGTGTTTGCTTTGGCAGGAAAGATAAACAATGTAGGACTTGTAGAAGTTCCAATGGGAACAACTTTAAGAGAGGTAATATTTGAAATTGGTGGTGGGATAAAAAATAATAAAAAGTTTAAAGCTGTTCAGACAGGAGGACCATCAGGTGGGTGTTTAACTGAAAAAGATTTGGATACTCCAATAGACTTTGATACTTTACTAGCAAAGGGTTCTATGATGGGGTCTGGTGGAATGATTGTAATGGATGAAGATGATTGCATGGTTGGTGTATCTAAATTTTATTTAGAATTTACGGTAGATGAGTCATGTGGAAAATGTTCACCATGCAGAATTGGAAATACAAGATTATGGGAAATATTAGATAAAATAACAAAAGGAAATGGAGAGATAGGGGATATTAAATTACTAAAAGAACTTTCAGAAACAATAAAATCCACAGCTCTTTGTGGACTGGGACAAACATCTCCTAACCCAGTACTCTCGACTTTAAATCAATTTATGGATGAATATTTAGAGCATATAAATGAAGGGAAATGTAGAGCTGGGCAATGTCAAGCTTTAAGAAAATATTTGATAAATGATAAATGTGTTGGATGTACAGCATGTGCTAGAGCATGTCCTGTTGCATGTATTGAAGGAAAAGTTAAAGAGAGACATGTTATAGATCAAAGTAGATGTATCAAATGTGGAGCTTGTTATAGTTCTTGTAAATTTGGTGCAATAGATATAGCATAATGGAGGTATAAGATGAGAAATGTTATAGTTATAATAGATGGAAAAGAAGTAGAAGCTCAGGCTGGAACGACTATATTAGAAGCTGCGAAATCTGCAGGTATAAGAATACCAAGTTTATGCTATATGAATATACCAGAGATTGGCTTTAAAAATGACTGTGCATCTTGTAGAATTTGTGTGGTTGAAGTTGTAGGAAGAAGAAATCTTGTTCCAGCATGTGCAACTATGGTTTCTCCAGGAATGATTATTAACACAAATACAATGGAAGTTTTAGAAAAGAGAAGAAATGTTTTAGAATTAATGCTATCAAATCACCCAACGGATTGTTTGATTTGTGCAAAGAATGGAAAATGTGATTTACAGACTTTAGCAATGGAATTTGGAATTAGAGATATAAGATTTAAAGGTAAGATTTTTGAGTATAGAAGAGAAGTTTCACCCTCTATAGTAAGAGATTTAGATAAATGTATAATGTGTAGAAGATGTGAAAATATGTGTAACAACATTCAAAAATGCCAAGTATTATCTGGAATAAATAGAGGATTTAAATCAGTTGTATCCACAGCATTTGAATCAGATTTAGATAAAACTAATTGTACATTCTGTGGACAGTGTGTGGCTGTATGTCCAGTTGGAGCTCTTTATGAAAAAGATTATACATGGGGGCTTATAAAAGATTTAGCAAATCCGAGAAAAAGAGTTACAGTACAGGTTGCACCAGCAGTAAGAGTTGCAATAGGAGAAGAGTTTGGACTTGAGCCAGGAACAGATGTTACAGGGAAGATAGTGACAGCTCTAAAAAAGATAGGATTTGATGATGTTTTTGATACTAACTATGCAGCAGATTTAACTATTATGGAAGAGGCTGCAGAATTTAAATTAAGGCTTGAAAAACATTTAACAGGAGACAAAAGTGTAAAATTACCAATTCTTACATCATGTTGTCCAGCTTGGGTTAAGTTTATTGAGCACCATTATCCAGATATGCTTGACATACCATCTTCAGCTAAATCACCACAGCAGATGTTCGGAGCTGTTTTAAAGAATATCTGGGGGCCTGCTAGAGGTATAAAAAGGGATGAGATAATAAATGTTTCGATAATGCCTTGTTTAGCAAAAAAATATGAATCGTCAAGACCAGAGTTTTCTGTAGATGGAATACCAGATGTAGATTACTCAATTTCTACAAGAGAGTTAGCCCATTTGTTAAAACAATCAAATATAGATTTAAAAGATTTAGAAGACAGTGATTTTGATAATCCATTGGGATATTCTACAGGAGCAGCAGTAATTTTTGGAAAATCTGGTGGAGTAATAGAGGCTGCAACAAGAACTTTATATGAGTGGATGACTAGTGAAACTTTAGAAAAAGTTGATTTTGAAGATATGAGAGGAATGGAAGGAATAAAAATTAGTGAGGTTCAAGTTGGAGATATAAAAGTTAGAATAGGAATAGCTAATGGATTATCTGCAGCTAGAGAGATTTTAGATAAAGTTAGAAAAGGTGAAGAGTTTTTCCATGCAATAGAAATAATGGCTTGTAAAGGCGGATGTGTAGGAGGGGGAGGTCAACCTTACCACCATGGAGAATTTATAAAGGTTATTAAAAGAGCTGAAGGACTTCAAAAAATAGATGAAGGAAAAAGATTTAGAAAATCTCATGAAAATCCATATATTCAATCTCTGTATGAAAAATACTTAGAGCATCCATTAAGTTCGGAAGCACATAGAATATTACATACAAAATATTATTTTAAATAAAAAGAGTATTAAAAAAAAATAACAGTAGTCTATTACTACTGTTATTTTTTTATTGCCTTTAACTCTTTACAAAGGTAAGACAATGTAATATAATCTAGTGAAGAATATTGAAAAAAAAGATAAACTTTTGGAGGGAAAATGGTACAAGAAAATAGAATCGTAAAAAACTTCTTAGAGATGGTGAAAATTTCTTCACCTTCAAAAAATGAAAGAGCAATTGGAGATTATTTAATAAATGTTTTAAAAGAGTTGGGATTAGAGGTAACAGAGGATAACGCAGGAGAAATTAATGGTGGAAATTGTGGAAATATAATTGGAGTTTTAAAGGCAGAGGGGAAGAAAAAATATCTATTTAGTGCACACATGGATACAGTAGTTCCTTGTGAAAAGATTAATCCAATAGTAGAAAATGGAATAATAAAGAGTGATGGAACATCTGTTTTAGGTGGAGATGATAAAGGTGGAATTGCAGCGATAATAGAGATGTTGCAAGTGATCAAAGAGAATAAACTAGATCACCCTGAAATCGTTGTTGTATTTTCAATGGCTGAAGAGATTGGTCTTTTAGGTTCAAAAGCTTTTGAAATAGAAAAATATTCAATAGATTATGGATTTATTTTGGATTCAAGTGGAAAACCAGGAAAAATTATAACAAAAGCTCCATCAGCAGCAAGAGGAAAATTAACGATAGTAGGGAAACCAGCTCATGCGGGAATCTCTCCAGAAAATGGAATAAATGCTTTAACTGTAGCAGCTCATGCAATTACAAAAATAAAATTAGGAAGAGTGGATGCAGAGACAACTTCAAATATAGGTGTTGTTAGTGGAGGACAAGCAACAAACATTGTTATGCCAACAGTTGAATTAGACTATGAGGCTAGAAGTCTTTCAAATGAGAAATTAAATCTTTTATTAGAGGAAACATTTGAAATATTCGAAAAAGTTTGTAAAGAATTTGGAGCAACATTTGAGAATAAAGTGAATGTTGAATATCCAGGGTTTGCATTAGATGACAATGAAAAAGTTATAGAAATTGTAATGGATGCTTGTAAAAAAATAGATTTAAAAGGAGAAACAGCTTCTTCAGGTGGTGGAAGTGATACAAATATTTACAACAGCAAAGGAATACCTTCTGTAAACCTAGCAGTTGGAATGACTAAAGTACACACATTAGAAGAGTATATTGAGATAAAAGATTTAGTAGACTTGTCAAAAATGTTAGTTGAAATTATAAAAGGTTAAAAATGAAGCCAGGAAAAAATAAGAAAAAGGTATTGAATATAGTATACATATTATTAGGTGTAATGGTTGTAGTTTTTTTTGCAAGAGATGTTTTTATGTATACAATAAATGGGGTAGAAGAGTTACTTTATCCAATACAATCTAAAATATACTTTTTAGGAAAAAAAGCAAAAGAAAGTACAGAAAATGTTATTAACTATAAAGAGTTACTATCTGAAAATACTAAGTTAAAAAATACTTTAGTTGAAAAATCATTGTTAGAAGAAGAAAATGTTAAGTTGTTAGAAGAAAATAAAAGATTAAGAGATCTTTTACAAATGAAGGATTCGTTTACGTTCAAATTTAAAGTTGGAAAGTTAAGTTTTCAACAGACAAGAGAGTTATATGAAAGTTTTGCAATAAATTTGGGGACTGTAGACGGAATAGATAAAAATATGCCTGTTCTATTTAATGAAGCTCTAATTGGAAAAGTTGAAAAGGTTTTTAAAGACTATTCAATTGTTCAAATGATAACTTTTCAAGACTCGGTAGTCAGTGCTACAGCAGGAGAAAATGTTTTAGGAATAGTAAAAGGAAATAGGAGTGAAGAACTTATATTTGAGCCTGTATCAATTTATGAAGCTCAATTAGAAGCAGGAAGCAAGGTATATACATCTGGAATTAGTGATATCTATCCTAAAGGACTTTATATTGGTGAAATTTCTGAAGTTAGAAAAAAATATGAAAATAGTGTAGAATACGTTTTAAGATTACCATTTAATGTAATGGATATGAATGAAATAATTGTATTGACAGAGGTGGATAAATGATAAAAAATATATTAATATTTTTATTGACAACAATTTCTATATTTTCAGCACCAGCAAAGATATCTAATATAAAAGACATATATTCTTTAGTTAAAGAAGTGACTTATTTAAATGGAGAAAAAAAGGAAAAAACTTATAAAATAGAGTATATTTCTCCGGACTATTTGAGAAAAGAGATAATTTTACCGAATGTAAATAAAGGTGAAATATTTCAATATGAAAAAGGGGACGCAAAAGTATACATACCACTATTTGATGAAGTAGTAGAAGAAAAAAATTCAGATGATGTGAGTAACTTTTTATCAATTATTAAAGATTTAAAAAATAAAGATTTAAATGATAAAAATTTTATAGATAATTATTATTTAAAAAAAATTAAGGAATTAAAATATAAAGATTCATATAAAATTAAGATAAAAAAATATGAAAAAATTAATGGTTTTCTTTTACCTGTTGAACTGGAAATTTTTGAAGACAATAGCAAGTTAGCTGAGTTAAAGCTACAAAATGTTCAAGTGAACAGTGGTATTAAAAGAAAGGAATTGAAAAAATGAAATTTATAAAAACTAGAGGACTAGTTATTAGAAAAAGAGATACTGGAGAAGCGGATAGAATAATTACGGTTTTTTCAGAAAACTTTGGGAAAATTGATCTTTTAGTTAAAGGAATTAGAAAAAGTAGAAAAAGAGATCAAAGTTCGGCAGATTTATTGACTCTATCTAATTTTACTTTTTATAAAAAAGGTGATAATTATATACTGAGTACAATAGACTCTATTGATTTTTTTTATGACTTAAAAACGAATATTGAAAAACTTGAGATAACATCATATATTCTTTCAATTGTAAATGAGGTTATTCTTCCAGGTGAGAGAAAAAAAGAGTTCTTTTTAAGATTAAAAAAAGCATTGGATTTTATTATAGAAAATGATGGTTATAGAAATTATTTAATGACTTTAAAGATGATGAACTGGATTATAAAAAATGAAGGGTATCAAATAACTATAGATGGCGAAAAATATTTTAGTATTTCAGAATCAATGATACTAAATGATTCAAATGAAAAAGTAATACCTCTAAAAAAAGAATTGTTTGATATTCTCAGTTCTATTGAAAAGAAAGAGAAAATATTTTTAGATAGTAAAAACGGAAAGACTGATTTAATAGAAGCAATTTTATTATATGAAAAATACTTGAATTATCATTTAGACATAAGATTAAATCTAAAGAAACATTTATTGGAGGGTACTCATGTTAAACATAGTGAAAATAACTGACTACATGTCAGAAGATTTAGTATCGCTTGATTTAAAAGCTAAAAATAAGGATGAAGCTTTAAAAGAACTGTCAGATTTAATAGGAAAATCAGATAGAATTAAAGTTAAGGAAAGTATTTACAAAGCTCTTTTAGAGAGAGAAGTTTTAGGAAGTACTGGTATAGGAAAGGGTGTAGCAATACCCCATGCTAAAACGGATGCAGCTCAAGGATTAACAATTGCTTTTGGTGTAAGTAGAGAGGGAATCGATTTCAAATCTTTAGATAAAGAAAAAGTAAAAATATTCTTTGTTTTTGCATCACCTTTTAAAGATAGTCAAGTTTATTTAAAAGTATTAGCAAGAATTTCAAGACTTATAAGAGATGAAAAATTTAGAGAGAAGCTTTTAAGTTGTGGAAATTCAAAAGAAATTTTGGATTGTATAAATAAAGAAGAGGCTTTATAGGAGAGAGTATGAGATGTCCATTTTGTAATAGTGAAGACACAAAAGTAATAGATAGTAGAGCATTTCCTGAGAATAATTCTATAAAAAGAAGAAGAGAATGTAATAGTTGCGAAAGAAGATTCACAACATATGAGAGAATCGAAGAAAATCCAATCTATGTTGTTAAAAAAAATAAAAGTAGGGAAAGATTTAATAAAGAAAAGCTTTTAAGGGGATTAGAAAGAGCTACTAACAAAAGGAATATTAGCAGAGATGACTTAGAAAAATTTATTGCCGAAGTGGAAAAAGTAATACAAAACACTTTAAAAAATGAGATAACTACACAGGAGTTAGGGGAACTTGTATTAGAAAAACTGAAGAGTTTAGATGAAGTAGCTTATGTTAGATTCGCATCAGTATATAAAGAATTTGATGATATAAAATCATTTATTGATACAGTTGAAGATATTAAAAAGGATAAAAAAATATGAAAGTATTAGTGATAAATGGACCAAATTTAAATTTTTTAGGAATAAGAGAACCTGAAGTATATGGTTTAAAAACTCTAAAAGAGTTGAATGAGGAGATTGAGATTTTGGGGAAAAGATTAGAAATAGAAGTGAACTTTTATCAATCTAATCATGAGGGGCAAATAATAGATAAAATACAAGAAAGCTATAATGTAATAGACTATTTAATCATTAATCCAGGAGCATTGACTCATTATGGAATAGGAATAAGAGATGCCATTCTATCTACAGGAATAAAAACTATAGAGGTACACTTATCTAATGTTTATTCGAGAGAAGAGTTTAGACACAAATCTATCATATCAGATATCGCTGTTGGAAAGATAACAGGATTTGGCTCAGAGAGTTATAAAATGGCTCTTCACTACTTAAATAGTTTAAAAAAATAGGAGGCAACATGAGAATTTTATTTATGGGAACGCCTGAATTTGCTGTTCCATCATTAGATAAGCTAAGAGAAAAGCATGAAATTATAGGTATATTTACAAAAGTGGATAAACCAAATACAAGAGGTGGAAAAATTAAATATACACCAGTAAAGGAGTATGGAATAAACAATAACATTCCAGTATTTCAACCAAATTCATTAAAAACAGATGAAACTTTTGAAATAATAAAAGAGTTAAATCCAGATTTAATAGTGGTTGTAGCATATGGGAAAATTATTCCAAATAACATAATAGATTTTCCAAAATATGGAATAATAAATGTTCATTCTTCTTTGCTACCAAAATTTAGAGGGGCAGCTCCAATAAATGCAGCTATAATAGCTGGAGAAAAAGAAACTGGAGTAACAATAATGGATATTGCAGAAGAGTTAGATGCAGGAGATATAATATTAAAAGGAGTAACTCCTATCTATGAAGAAGATACATTCTTAACACTTCATGATAGATTAAAAGAGATTGGGGCTCAAAAATTAATTGAGGCTGTTGATCAAATAGAAAAGGGAACAGCTAAGAGAGAAGCTCAAAATCCTGCAGAAGTAACTTTTGTAAAACCATATAAAAAGAGCGATTGTATCATTGATTGGAGTAAAACAGAAGAAGAAGTATTTGATTTTATAAGGGGAATGAATCCTTTTCCTACTGCTTATACACATCACAATGATAAAATATTAAAAATATATGCGGTAGAGAAAAATAAAAGAGTTTATGAAAATGGCGTTTTTGGCGAAATAGTAGATTCGATAAAAGGTAAAGGGTTTGTAGTAAAGGTAAAGAATGGTAGTATTATATTAACGAATATAAAGCCAGAAAATAAGAAAAATATATCAGGTAATGATAGTATAAACGGGAATATTTTAAAAATGGGTGAGGTTTTAAAATAAAAAAAAATGGGGGAGCATTACGATGAAAAATTTAGAAAAAAAAGAAAAGATTTCCAAGAAAACAATTCAAAGGTTAACAATGTATTTAAAATGTTTGGACAAATTTTCACCAGAGGATTATATCTCATCAGAAGAGATGGGAGTTTTACTTGGAGTTACAGCAGCACAGATAAGAAAAGATTTTTCGAATTTTATAGGGGACATAGATTCGTGTGTTGGAATAAGAGGTAAAGGTTATAATGTAAAATGTCTTTACGAGATGATAGAAAGTATATTAGGTATAAATAAACAAAATAATGTAATTATAGTTGGAGCAGGGAAATTAGGAAATGCCATTTTTTTAGAAGGGGATATTGAGAAGCCAAGATTTAATATTGTTGGAATCTTTGATATAACTAAGAGTAGAATTGGAAAAGAGTATAAAGGAATAAAAATAAGTAGTGTTAGTGATATTCCAAAGCTTGCTCTAGAGCAAAAAATTGATATGGCAATAATAACAGAGAATAAGTCTATAGCACAACAAGTTACTGATATAGTTATTCAATCTGGAATTAAGGCAATATTAAATATGACACCTTTAGAAATAAAAGTTCCAAAAGATGTTGTAATAGAGCACATAGACCTAAACAGAAAATTGCAAGAACTGAATTACTGGAAAGAAAAGGCGGAATAGTAATGAAAATTTTAGATGGTAAATATGTATCTCAAAAAGTTAGAGATTCAATAAAACAAGAGATATTAGAAATAAAGGAAAAAGAAGGAAAAGTTCCAGGGTTAGCAGTAATACAAGCAGGAGATAATTTAGCATCTAAAATTTATGTTAATTCAAAAATAAAGCAGTGTGCAGAGGTAGGTATAGAGTCAAAAAACTTTATAATGCCTGCAGATGTAAGTGAAAAAGAGCTATTAGATAAAATAGAAGAACTTAATAACGATGATACAATAGATGGAATTTTAGTCCAATTACCTCTACCAGATCATATAGATACACCAAAAGTAATAGAAGCAATTGAGATAGGAAAAGATGTTGATGGATTTAAACCTGAAAATCTAGGAAAAGTTGTTTTAGGAGATGAAACTGCACTAATCTCTTGTACACCAGCGGGAATATTAAGACTATTTGAAGAATATAATATAGATTTAGAAGGAAAAGATGTTGTAGTAATTGGAAGAAGTAATATAGTTGGGAAACCAATGACTGCCCTTTTAATTAACGAAGGTGCAACAGTAACCGTTTGTAACAGTAAGACAAAAAATATTTCTGAAAAAACAAAAACAGCGGATGTTATAATAGTAGCAGTGGGAAAAGCTAATTTTTTAACAGGAGATATGGTGAAAAAAGATGCTGTTATAATCGATGTTGGAATTAATAGAGATCAAAATAATAAGATTTGTGGAGATGTGGACTACGAAAGTGTAAAGGAAACAGTTGGTTTTATAACACCTGTTCCAGGGGGAGTAGGACCTATGACTATAGCAATGCTACTTAATAATACGTTAAAGGCGTTTAAAAGTGGAAAAAAAATATAGGGGAGAGATATTTATGGATAAAAAAGAATATTATATTGTAGATAAAAGGATTTTACCAAATTCAATTCAAAGTGTTATAAAGGTAAATGATATAGTTCAAGCAGAAAAGATCTCAAAATACGAAGCTATAAAAAGAGTTGGAATAAGTAGAAGTACTTATTATAAATATAAGGATTATATAAAACCATTCTTTGAAGGTGGGAAAGAAAAAGTATTCAGTATACATCTGTCTTTAGTTGACAGACCTGGAATTTTAGCTAGAGTTTTAGATATCATTGCAGGGGAAGAGATGAATATACTAACAATAGTTCAAAATATAGCGATAGACGGAATAAGCAGAGTGACAATTTCTATACAAACAACAGAAAATTTATTAAGAAAAATTGAAGAGATGTTAGAAAAGATTAGTTCACTAAGCTCTGTAAAGGAACTAAGAGTTATAGGAAGTAATTAAGGAGGAATAATGAAGTTAGATTTAGAAACTATAAAAAAGTTAGCAAAGAGTATTGAAGAGCATAATTTATCGGAGATAACGGTTGAAGTAAACGGAACAAAGTTAACGATGAAAAAAGAAGAGTTAAAACAAGAACTTGCTAACAGTATAAAATATGTAGAAAAGCAATCTACATATACTTCTAAAGAAGAAACTGTTGAAGAGACAACTAACGCAGAAGATATTATTGAAGGAAAAGATATAGTATCACCAATGGTAGGAACATTCTATTCAGCACCATCACCAGATTCTGAAGATTTTGTAAAAATAGGTGATAAAATTGAAGTAGGAGATACAGTGTGTATCGTAGAGGCAATGAAAATGATGAATGAAGTTAAATCTACAATTTCAGGAACTATAGTTGCTATAAAATCAGAGAATGGAAAAGTTATAAAGAAGGGTGAAACACTATTTGTTGTAAAATAAAGGAAAGCGTCAAGCTTTCCTTTTTCGTCTACCAGAATTAGACTTAGTTGTTTTTTCTGGAGAATTATGGTAGAATATTTGAGTATATAATATAAAAATAAGGAAGGTGTATTTTAAAGTTGGACACGTATAGTGATATTATTATATTAGTTGTTTTGATTTTATTATCAGGTTTTTTCTCTGCATCAGAAACGGCATTAACATCTTTTAAAACAACAGATTTAGAAGATATAGAAAAAACAAATAAAAAAACAGCACATCTGTTGAAAAAATGGTTAAAAAGTCCAAATGAGATTTTAACAGGAATGCTTTTAGGTAATAATATAGTGAATATTCTGGGGTCATCAATAGCGACAGCATTAGCTATTAACAGCATGGGAAATTCTCCTAGAAGCTTAGCAATTGTAACTGGAATCATGACAATTTTAATATTAATATTTGGAGAGATTACTCCTAAGATTATGGCAAAAAATAACTCGAAGTGGTTTTCTAAAATAGTTATAGGGCCTATGTATTATTTTGGGTTATTAATGAAACCAGTTGTGAAGATACTTATGTGGACTTCTATTTTAATAGGAAGAATTTTAGGTGTAGAGGTAAAAACAGAAAATATGATGTTTACAGAAGAGGATTTAATATCTTTTGTTAATGTGGGAGAGGCTGAAGGAATTATCGAAGAGGAAGAAAAAGAGATGATTCATTCAATAGTTGGATTAGGTGAGACTAACGCAAAAGAGATAATGACTCCAAGAACATCAATGTTTGCAGTTGAGGGAAATAAAACCTTAGATGATATTTGGGAAGAGATGATTGAAGTTGGATTTTCTAGAATTCCAGTGTATGAAGAAACAATCGATAATATAATAGGAGTGCTTTATACAAAAGATGTACTTAATTATTTAAAGGGCCATACTACCGAAACGCAAGTTAAAGAATTAGTGAGAGAAGCTTATTTTGTTCCAGAAACAAAATCGATTATAGAAATACTTAAAGAATTTAAAAGTAAAAAAGTTCATATAGCATTAGTTTTGGATGAATATGGTGGAATTGGTGGAGTTGTTACAATTGAAGACTTACTTGAAGAGATTGTTGGAGAGATTCGAGATGAGTTTGATAATGAAGAAGAAGAAGCAATTGTAGAAATAGATGAAAACAGATACGAAATTGATGCTATGCTAGACATAGAAACAATAAATAAAAGTTTAAATATCGAGCTACCTACTTCTGATGACTATGAAAGTTTAGGTGGTTTAATGATGTCAGAACTTGGAAAAATACCTTCTATAGGTGACATAGTAGAGTTTGAAGATGTTAAATTAATAGTGGTAGAAGTTGAAAAGATGAGGGTATCTAAGGTAGAGATTGAAAGAGGAGAATAGTATGAAAAGAATAAAAGCTAGTTTTTATAGTGGTCTAATTGCGATTTTGCCAATTGTCATAACTATTTATATTTTTAACTGGATATTTCAAATATTTTTAACTTTGTTGCAAGATTCATTTGTGACAGTAGGGATAAAAAGTTTAGTTTTACATACAGGACTTGCAAAAGAACAGGATTTATACTTTTACACAAGTATTTTAATTAATGTGTTATCATTTATAACCTTAGTTTTAATGCTTATAATAATAGGAACAGCTATGAGAGTCTTTCTATTCAAAAAAATAGGAGGATATTTAAATAATTTATTGATAAAAATTCCGTTATTTAGTCAAATATACAGTACAATAACTCAAATCATATCCCTTTTTGCTTCAGATAGACAAAAAGCATATCAAAAAGTAGTAATGTTTGAATATCCGAGAAAAGGAATATACAGTATTGGATTTATGACAGCAGATAGAAATCATTTTGTTGAAAGTGAAACAAATGAACCTATGTGCAATGTGTTTTTACCGACGTCACCAAACCCAACTTCTGGAATGTTTATTGTTTTAAAAAAATCAGAAGTTATAATGGTAGATATAAAAGTCGACGATGCAATAAAATTAATAATTTCTGGAGGAGTTATTTTACCACCTAATAAAAAGGAGAACTAAATGTGGATATACCTTTTTTTAATGTTTACCTTGGTAGGATGTAATAATTTGGATAAGAATGAAAGATCAAATGAAAAATATTTAGTTTTAAAGGGAGCAAATTTATACTCTAGTGGTAAAAAAAGCGAAGCTTTAAAAATGTATACTGATGCATTAAAACTAAATCCTCAAAATTTAATAGCATTAAGAGAAAAAGGAATAATATTAGCACAATTGGGAGATTTAAAGTTAGGACAAAAAAATTTGGAAAAGGTATTAAAAGTTAATCCAAATGATACAATAGTTTTAAAAAATTTAGCATATATAAGTTTTAAAAAAAAGGATTATTCTAAAAGTTTTAATTATTTAGAAAAAATTCCAGCAGATTTAAAAAGTAGTCAAGATTATCTAATGTTAGGATATATTTTCTATTTGAAAAAAGATTATAGTAGAAGTTTAAAAAATTATAATTTGATAAGTAATAATATAATTTATAGCGATGCTATATTTTTTGATTCATATTTGAAAGTTTTAGAAGTCGAGTGTAACAAACCTATTCAAATTGAAGTTTTATTATTAGTTGAAGATAGAATAATCTATAGTAAAACTAATACTTTAATTTTATTTGAGTATTATAAAAATAATTTAAAAGAGTACAAATTAGCTGAAAGAGTAATGAAAAATTACTTAACATATAATAATTTAAACAATGAAATTTTAGAAAAACTATCAAAGTTATATGATGAAATTGGAGAAAAAGAGCAAAGTCTAAAAACTTTAAAATTAATTTCATAATAATAGACAATAAGAATTTCAAAGTAGCAATTTAGGAGGAAATTAAATGGATTTAAAAAAATATGTAGCATTAGTTGAGGATTATCCTAAGCCAGGTATTAAATTTAGAGATATAACACCTTTAATGGGGGATGGAGAGGCATATAGATATGCAACTGATAAAGTTGTTGAATTTGCAAAAGAAAACCATATAGATCTTGTTGTAGGACCAGAAGCTAGAGGATTTATATTTGGATGTCCTGTATCATACGCATTAGGTGTAGGATTTGCTCCAGTTAGAAAACCTGGAAAATTACCAAGAGAAGTTGTTGAGTATGCTTATGATTTAGAATATGGTTCAAACGTTTTATGTATGCATAAAGATTCAATCAAGCCAGGACAGAGAGTATTAATAGTTGATGACTTACTTGCAACTGGTGGAACTGTTGAGGCAACAGTTAAACTAATTGAGGAGCTAGGTGGAGTTGTAGCAGGATTAGCATTTTTAATTGAACTTGAAGACCTAAATGGTAGAGACAAATTAGAAGGATATCCAGTACTAACTTTAATGAAGTATTAATTAACTTTTAAGGCGACACTTTTGTGTCGCCTTGTTCGTATAATATTAGAGAAAAGAGGTGTATTATGAAATATTGGCAAGAAATAGAAAGTGAAATAGATAAACACAAGCTAAAAGTAGATAAGGACAAAATAAAATTGGCTTTCTTTTTTGCAGAAGAATGCCATATTGGACAATACAGAAAATCGGGAGACAGTTATATAATACATCCTGTTGAAGTGACAAAAATTTTGATAGACATGAAAATGGATACAGAAGGAATTATAGCAGGAATTCTTCATGATATAGTAGAGGACACTCTAATTACAATAGCGGATATAAAATATAACTTTGGGGATGAGGTTGCTCATCTTGTAGATGGAGTTACAAAATTAGATAATTTACCAAATGGAACAAAAAAACAGGATGAAAATATCCGTAAAATGATAATTGCTATGGCTAAAGATGTGAGAGTAATTATTATAAAACTAGCAGATAGACTTCATAATATGAGAACATTAAAGTTTATGCCTGAAGAGAAGCAAAAAAGAATCGCACAGGAAACACTTTCAATCTATGCCCCACTGGCTCACAGATTAGGAATAGCTAGAATAAAGTGGGAATTGGAAGATATGTCTTTATATTATTTAGAACCAGAAAAATATAGAGATATAAAAGCGCTTATTGATGAAAAAAAAGATGAAAGAAAAAAATATTTAAAAGAGATGGTAGATAATATCACAAATCTTTTAGAGGAAGTTCAAATTTCTGCAAAAGTAAAGGGTCGTTTTAAACACTTTTATAGCATTTATAAAAAAATGTTTGAAAAAGGAAAAGACTTTGATGGAATATATGATTTAATTGGGATTAGAATAATTCTAAATACAGAAGCAGAGTGTTATAATACACTAGGAGTTATTCACAGTAATTATAGACCTGTTCCCGGAAGGTTTAAAGATTATATAGCTGTTCCTAAGTCAAATAACTACCAATCTATTCATACAACGATTGTTGGGCCTATGGGGAAGTTTGTAGAGATACAAATTAGGACAGAAGAGATGGATAAAGTTGCAGAAGAGGGAGTTGCAGCTCATTGGAGTTATAAAGAGCATAAAAAAATAAGTCAAAAAGACCAGGTTTATGGTTGGTTGAGAAATATTGTTGAATTAAATCAGGGAGCTGAAAATACTGAAGAATTTATAAAAGAAGTGACAGGAGATATAGTAAAAGATACTGTATTTGTATTTTCTCCTAAAGGAGATGTAGTAGAGTTAGCTCAAGGAGCTACACCTATTGATTTTGCATTCAATATACATACTGAAATAGGAATAAAGTGTGTTGGAGCTAAGGTTAATGGGAAAATAGTTCCATTAGACTCGAAACTAAATAATGGAGATAGAGTAGAGATTATAACTTCTAAAACAGGAAAAGGTCCAGGAAATGATTGGCTAGATATAGTTGCAACTCAAAGTGCTAAAAGTAAAATAAAGAAATGGTTAAAGGATCAGAAACTAGATGAAAATATAAAAATTGGAAAAGAGTTGATAGAAAAAGAGTTGTTAAAACTAGGTGTTACGATTAAAGAGTTTGAAGAAAGTCCAACTCTAAAAAAACATTTAGAAAAACATAATCTACCAACATTAAATGATTTCTATTTCCATATGGGAGAGACTAAAAGTAAAGTAGATATTGTTATTGGTAAATTAAAGTTAGAGCTTGATAAAAATCGTGCTATAATAGAAAATACCTTAGATGATTTTATAAAAGAACCACTAAAAAAGAAATCTGCTAAAAAAGATGATCAAGGAATAATTATCGATGGAACTGAGAATACGCTAATAAGATTTGCAAGATGTTGTACTCCACTTCCAGGGGATGATATTGGTGGATATGTTACTAAACTAACAGGAATAGCTATCCATAGAAAAGATTGTCCAAACTATATTTCTATGGTTGAGCATGACCCTGCTAGAGCGATAGATGTAAATTGGGATGAAAAGATATTGGATAAATCGTCTAAAAAAAATAAATATAAATTTAGTTTTGTAGTAAAAGCACTGGATAGACAGAGTATATTGATGGATGTTGTAACGACAATATCTAATCATAAAATAAATGTAATCTCATTAAATTCACATAATATAAAAAAGGGATTAGATAC
The DNA here is from genome assembly GCA_036667395.1 of Cetobacterium sp. Classification (GTDB taxonomy): domain Bacteria; phylum Fusobacteriota; class Fusobacteriia; order Fusobacteriales; family Fusobacteriaceae; genus Cetobacterium_A. The sequence goes on from JAVWUC010000005.1 coordinate 62,335, forward strand.
GATAGCTGTAGTAAAAGTTACAGTGGAGTTAAATAGTAAAGAGGAATATAAAATGCTAGTAAATCATTTATTAAAAATAAAAGATATAATATCAATAGATAGATAGGAGAACAAATGAGTAAAAAATTACCCGTAACTTACGAGTTATATGGAAAAAATGGGAAAGCAAGAGTTGGAAAAATAACAACTCCACATGGTGAAGTTGAAACACCAGTATTCATGCCTGTTGGAACTCAGGCAACTGTAAAAGGAATGACTCCTGAAGAGTTAGAAGAGATGGGAGCAGAAATCATACTAGGAAATACTTATCACTTATATTTAAGACCAGGAGATGAGCTTGTTAGTAAATTTGGTGGATTACATAAATTTATGAATTGGAAAAAACCTATATTAACTGATAGTGGTGGATTCCAAGTATTTAGTTTAGGTGATTTAAGAAATATAAAAGAAGAGGGAGTTTATTTTAGATCTCATTTAGATGGATCAAAACATTTTATATCTCCTGAAAAGTCAATAAATATTCAAAATAATTTAGGATCAGACATAGTTATGTTATTTGATGAGTGCCCTCCAGGAATGTCATCAAAAGAGTACTTAGTTCCATCAATTGAAAGAACAACTAGATGGGCTAAAAGATGTGTAGAAGCTCATAGAAGACCAGATGAGCAAGGTTTGTTTGCAATAGTTCAAGGTGGAATATATGAAGACCTAAGAGATAAAAGTTTATCTGAGTTAAGTGAGATGGATGAATATTTCTCTGGATATGCTGTTGGTGGTTTAGCTGTTGGAGAACCAAGAGAAGATATGTATAGAATTCTTGATTATATTGTTGAAAAGTTACCTGAAAATAAACCAAGATACTTAATGGGGGTTGGAGAGCCTTTAGATATGCTAGAAGCTGTTGCAGCTGGAATAGATATGATGGATTGTGTTCAACCTAGTAGAATTGGAAGACATGGAACTATATTTACAAAATATGGAAGATTAGTTGTAAAAAATGCATCATATGCAGAGGATACAAGACCTTTAGATGAAGGGTGTGACTGCTATGTTTGTAGAAATTATAGTAGAGGATATATAAGACATCTATTTAAAGCTCAAGAAATTTTAGGTGCAAGACTTGCAACATATCATAACCTATATTTCCTTTTAAAGCTTATGAAAGACTCGAGAACAGCTATAAAAGAAGAAAGATTTATGGAATTTAAAGCTGAATTTGAAAAGAATTATTTAATGGGAAAAACAAGTGAATGGATAAAACCTAAAGGTTTTGAAAAGTAAAAAAATAACCGCAGAAAGTTATATTAATTTTCTGCGGTATTTTTTATATCTTAGTAAATTTAAGTTTAAACTCTTCTTCTGAACGAACAAATAACATCTCTTTACCATTTTTATCTAGAACTTTGTCAGAAAAAACTCTATAAAGATACATATTTTGTCCATCTTGTTCATTTGTACAGTTTAAAATATTATAATTTATAACTTGGTATAATTTAGCATTTTTATTATTTTTCCAAAGGTTTTTATCCATGTTCACTCCTAGATAGAAACTTCTCCACAAATAGAGGTCTCCATATGAATTTTAATCTCTTCTTTAGATAAATTTTTTCCAATAAGATACATAAGTTTAGTTATAGCTGCTTCAGGAGTCATATCTCCACCACTAATAACACCTAAGCTTTTTAAAGCACTACTAGCCTCGTATAGTCCCATTTTTACAGCTCCAGTAGCACATTGAGTAACATTCACAACAGCTACATCTTTACTCATGATATCTTTAAGAGTATCTATAAAAGATTCAGAAGTAGGAGCATTACCATTACCATATGTCTTTAAAATGATTCCTTTTATTTCAGGATGAGCATCAACAATTGTCTTTATATATACAGGGTTAAATCCAGGAAAGATTTCAATAATTATAACATTATTATTGATTGAAGGATCTATATAAAACTCTTCTTTAGGCATATCTAGAACTTTTTTGTCATTGATATTAATTTCGCAACCAATTTCGCCAAGAGCTCTATAGTTTGGAGAAGAGAATCCAAAATAGTTTGTAGCGTCAATTTTTCTAGCACGATTTCCTCTTAAAAGCTCATCTCTAAAGCAGATAGTAACTTCAGGAATGTTTTTAACCCCATAAATCCTATTTCCAGCAATTTGAATTGATGTTATAAGGTTTTGAAGAGCATCACTTCTTGGTGTAATTAAAGGAACTTGAGAACCAGTTATAACAACAGGTTTATCCAAATTTTTTAACATAAATGAAAGAGCAGATGCTGTGAAAGCCATAGTATCTGTTCCATGTAAAATAACGAAACCTCTATATGTGTAATAGTTTTTTTCTATAATTTTCGTAACCTCAATCCAAAGATCAGGATTCATATCAGAAGAATCAATAAGAGTAGGTATTTGGCAATAATCTGTAGGAAATCTTTCCAAAATAGGATGATTTTTGGCAACTTCAAACCAACTTTTAGCTGGTCTTAAAGGACTATTTAAATCATTTTCATCACTATTAACCATACCAATTGTTCCACCAGTATTTATGATTAATATTTTTTCAAGCATTACAAACCCCCTTGTAAAATGAATCCCCTAGTTACCTAGGGGATTCTTGTTTTTTTAGATATCTTTTAAGAAGATATTTTGAGTTCTATCAGGACCAACTGAAACAACAGTTATTTGACAACCTAAGTACTCTTCAACTCTAGCAAGATATTTTTTACAGTTTTCAGGTAACTCATCATAATTTTTCATTTGAGAGATATCCTCTGTCCAACCAGGTAACTCTTCGTATACAGGAGTAGCGAAAGCTAATTTCTCAGTAGCTGCAGGAACAGTAGTATATACTTTTCCATCAATTTCATATCCAGTACAAATTTTAAGAGTATCTAAACCGCTTAGAACGTCGATTTTAGTTATAACAACATCTGTTAAACCATTGATATCAACAGCATATTTACCAACAACTAAATCTAACCAACCACATCTTCTTGGTCTTCCAGTTGTAGCTCCGAATTCTCCACCAATTTGTCTAATTTTTTCTCCTAAATCATTGTTTAATTCAGTAACGAAAGGCCCTTCTCCAACTCTTGTTGTATAAGCTTTCATAACTCCGATTATTTTATCAATTTTTCTAGGTGAAACTCCTGCTCCAGTAGTAACTCCTCCACTTGTAGGTGATGAAGAAGTAACGTATGGATATGTTCCGTAGTTAATATCAAGCATCATAGCTTGAGCTCCTTCAAATAGAACAAACTTATCGTCGTCTAAAGCTTTATTGATTTCAGGAGTAGCATCAATGATTCTATGCTTTAATCTCTCAGCATAACCTTTATAGTCTTCAAAAATATCTTCAAACTTCATTTCAGGAGCATCATATATTTTTGTGAAAAGCTCATTTTTTTCTTCTAAGTTCATCTTTAATTTTTTAGCAAATAATTCCATATCTAAAAGCTCAACAGCTCTAATTCCAACTCTAGAGAATTTATCAGAGTAACAAGGCCCAATACCTCTTTTTGTAGTACCAATCTTATTATCTCCACTTCTTTCTTCTTTTAATATATCTAGTTGAATATGGTAAGGCATAATAAGGTGTGCTCTATCACTTATAAATAAGTGGTCAACCTTAGCTCCTTTAGCTTCTAATGTATCTAACTCTTGTAAAAGAACTTTAGGATCTACAACAACTCCAGGTCCTATTATACATTTACCTTGTCCGTGAAGCATACCAGATGGTAATAGGTGAAGAATAAACTTCTCTCCATTTACAACAACTGTATGTCCTGCATTGTTTCCACCTTGGAATCTAACAACATAATCAGCTCTGTGTCCAAGTACATCTATGATTTTTCCTTTTCCTTCGTCTCCCCATTGAGTTCCAACTACAACATATCCTGCCATTTAAATACCTCCATGTATTATTTGATTTTTTTTATTTCAATGTAATTGATATTTTTGTTATGTTTGCAAATAAATAAATCCTCAAACTCTGTTCTAATATTGTCAGCAGCTTTTGGACTATTATGTAGATCATTTGTGTGATATACAACTTCATAGTTTTTTAAGTCTTTAGCAAAATCTAAAACGTCAGCATAATACTGATCATGGTCAGTTTTAAAAAATAAGGTTCCTCCAACTTTCATTATAACATCAAGAAGTTCAAAAAGCTGTGGTTGAAGAATTCTATTTTTTTCATTTCCTTCCCAAGGGTCAGGAAAATTAATATAAAGTCCTTCAATTTCACTATTGTCAATAAATTTAGTAATATCTTCCCCACGTCTTCTAAGAAAAACAACATTGTTGAGATTTCTTTTAACCGCTTTGTTAGCTGATAAAACTAGTCTTTTAAATCTAATTTCAAGTGCCAAATGGTTTCTTTCAGGGTATTTCGCAGCCATTCCAACAGCAAAATTTCCACTTCCAGAACCAATTTCAAGGTATACTGGATTATTGTTACCAAAAGCTTTTTGATTCCATTGTCCTTTGTACGAATCCATAACTTCACTATCATAGATAATGTGATCAGGATAGTCAACTAATTTAGCCATATATGGGTTGTAATTAGTTCTAGGATTTGCAAAGAAGTGTCTCCAAAGAGTATCTTCTAATCTTTCTTTCATTATTCCTCCATAAGTTTAACAATTTTTTCAACAGCATTTTTATTGCTTTTAAAAAAGTTATATATTTTATTCTTAGAAACTGGATTAGTTTCTAAGTAATTAATAGCATTTAAAAATTCAATTTCGTCAGAAACCTTGTAACCTAATTTTAGATTACAAATATCTTTAGAAATATCTTTTACATTTTGTAAATAAGGACCAAAAATTGGTGTTTTTCCATAAAAAAGAGGTTCTAATAAGCTATGACCACCGATATTAACTAGAGTACCACCAACAAAAGCGATATCACATATTGAATAGAATTTTCTTAGAATTCCCATTTTATCGACAATAATAGCATCTATTTTCTCCGTTAAAGGAGAGG
>JAVWUC010000005.1:67423-70802 GCA_036667395.1 Cetobacterium sp.
ATATCAGATTGCATACAAAACTTGGATATGTTTTTAAATAGAGGCTTTAAAAGCCAAGTCAGTTTTTTATATCTTGGATAACTTTTGTTTGATATTCTACCATTAACAAGAATAACTTTTCCTTTTTTAGAAACCATATTTATAAGATTAGGCCAAATTTCAGTTTCAACTAATATAAGATACGAAACATTGATGAGACGGAGAATTCTTTTAATAATAAATATATCGTCTAAAGGAAATCTTAGTATATCTATTCGTGAATTATTTGAATATTTATTTTTGGCTATTTCAAAACCAGTGTCAGTAAAAACTGTAATCAATAAATTTTCTTTATAAGTTGATTCTATCTTTTTGATTAAAGAATCAGAAAGGTTTATTTCACCAACAGATGAGCAGTGAATCCAAATGTATTTTTCTCCCTTTTTTAAACAAGAAAAATCTTGAAAAAATCTCTTTAAAACAAAAGCTAATTTTTTAGGTTTAAAAATTAAAAAAACAAATAAAAAAGGATATATAAACGCTCTTAGTAAGTTATAAAACATTGATTAGCCTCCGATTTTTTCCTTTATTAAATCAGAGATGGCTTTTGAACTTTCTTGAATGTTCAAGAAGCTAGTATCTACTTCAATAGCATCATTGGCTTTTTTTAAAGGACTTTCTTTTCTAGTAGAATCTATATGATCTCTTTCTAAGATTCCTTTTAAAACAGTATTAAAATCTTCGTTAATACCTTTTGACTGATAGTCATTAACTCTTCTTTTAGCTCTTTCTTCAGCAGATGCGATTAAAAAAACTTTTAGATCAGCATTTGGAAAAACAACAGTTCCAATATCTCTTCCATCTAAAATAACATTCTTTCCTTTACTGATCTCTCTTTGAAGATCAACAAGTTTAACTCTAACAGCTTTTATAGCAGATACAGGAGAAACAACTTTTGTAACTTCAGGAGTTCTTATTTTTAGTGAAACGTCTTCACCATTTAAAAAGAATTGTTCACCTATAATGTTCATATGAATATTTTTTAGAGCATTTTCAACAGCTGTTTCATCAGTGTAATCTATAGAATTTTCAAGAACATAAAGAGCAACCATTCTATACATAGCTCCAGTATCTAAATACGTAAGTTTAAACTCTTTAGCTACAATTTTGGCGATAGTACTTTTCCCACTTCCAGCAGGACCATCAAGGGCAACTATATAATTTTTCATAATAATCCTCCGCTATGCTTTGATAAGAAGAGCTCTCCACTCTTTATCTCTTTTTATTTCTAGTATTTCAAGCCCTTTTTCTTCAACTTGCTTTACAATCTCAGGAAGCTTTTCATCAATTATACCAGAGAATATAATAAGTCCATCTTTTTTAACAACCTTAAAAATATCTTTAAGAAGTAAAAGAATAACATCAGCTAGAATATTAGCAACAACAACATCAAAGCTTTTATCTTTAACAATCGATATTAAATCCCCTAAGTGAACCTGTGCAACATCAGTTGAGATATGGTTTAATTCTAAGTTTTCTTTTGTAGACTCAACAGCAAGTTCATCAATATCAGTTCCATATATTTCAGTAGCACCAAGTTTTTCAGCAGCAATCATCAGAATACCTGAACCAGTTCCAACATCAATAACAGAGTTACCAGGTTTAATATTTTCCTCCATCAATTTTAAGCAAAGAGATGTAGTAGGGTGTGAACCTGTTCCAAAAGCTCTTCCAGGGTCTAGTTCAATTACAAACTCCCCTTCACTAGCTTCATATTCTCTCCAAGTAGGTTTAACAACGAATTTATCGCTAACCTTTTCGGGATATAAGTATTTTTTCCAACTATTTTGATAATCTTCTTCTTCATATTCATAAAAATCAATTGAGAAAACAACGTCATCTCTATCATTAAATCTTTCTTCAAAAGAGTTTTTTATCATTTCATTTCTTCTTTGAGAGTATGGATTCATTGGGAAATATGCTGATACAGCGTGGTCAACCATTAAAAACTGTTTTTCATCTTTATAAAAATCTAAAGGATTTTTAAATTTTAAAGGTTCATCTATTTTTAAACCAGTAGCTCCAAAATTGTAAAATATATCTGAAATCTCTTTTTGTGTTTCTTCTATATTATCACTATCAAATATAACTTTTATTTCAATAACTTTCATAATAACCTGCCTAATTAAAAGATTCCTAACTCCATAAGAGAAAGGTTAATTCTATCTATTTTTATACATTCACCAGTTTCATCATCTATCTCAATGTCTAAACCGTTAACTCTTTCTTTGCCTTCTGCAACATCAAATTTTTGAGGAAGGGCAGTTAAAAATTTAGGTATGATAGATTCTTTTTTCATCCCTATTATACCATTATCTGAACCTGTCATTCCAACATCACTTATATATCCTGTACCATCTAACAGTATTTTGTTGTCAGCTGTTTGAACATGAGTATGAGTACCATAAACAACAGAAACTTTTCCATCTAAGAAGTTAGCAAGAGCTAATTTTTCAGAAGTTGCTTCAGCATGAAAATCAACTATGATATGTTTACATTCTTTTCTTATTTCTTCAACCAATTCATTTACAGTAGTAAATGGACAGTCAATAGGCGGCATAAAAACTCTTCCTTGAAGAGAGATAACTGCGATTTTATTTCCTTTTCTATCTTTTAAAATTGTATATCCTGTACCAGGAACTCCTTTAGGATAATTGTAAGGACGTAGAACTTTATTTGATCTATCTAAATAGTCATAGATTTCTTTTTTATCCCAGATGTGGTTTCCACTTGTAATAACATCTGCACCCCAATCTAAGATTTCATCACACAGTTTTCCTGTGATTCCAAATCCAGCAGCAGCGTTTTCCCCATTGACAATTATAAAATCATATTGAGATTTATTTTTGTCTAAAAAAGCTTTTAAAGTTTGTCTTCCAGGGTTTCCAACAACGTCACCGATAACTAAAACTTTCATTATTTACCTCATTTCTATTATTTGTATTACCAAAAAATATTATAACATTTTTCACTAAAAATTAAAACTTAAAAAATAATTTTAAAAAAACTAATTTGAAGTTGACATTTACACCAAAAAGGTATATTATAAAGTAACAATACAAATCGAGTTAGGAGTGAAGTACTATGTTAACTAAAGAAGAATTTTTAAATAAAATTGGACAAACTGAAGAGGAATTAAAAGCAAAAGGACTTGAACTTATGTTTATCGGTGAAGTAGGTTATGGAGATAATGAAGATGACGGTTGGGATATAGTTTATATAGATCCAAGCAAGTGTGTAGAGGTTGGTATGGGATGTAAATGTGCCGTTGGAGGAACTCTTCACGACAAATTATAAAAAGAAATTACAAGCAAAGGTTTTGGCCTTTGCTTTTTTTTTA
>JAVWUC010000006.1:0-5680 GCA_036667395.1 Cetobacterium sp.
AACCAATTTCTATATCCTATAATTAGCTTACCAAATTGCGTTCCCCAATCTCCGATATGATTGTCTGCAACAACATTATATCCTAAGAATTTATACATTCTTTTGATTGAGTCTCCAATTATTGTAGATCTTAAATGCCCTATGTGCATTCTTTTTGCAATATTCGGTGATGAATAGTCTATAATTACATCGCCTTTCATATTTAATTCGTTAAACTCATATTTTTCTTTAGATATTTTTTTTACGATATCTCCTAATAAAGAATCCTTTAGGAATATATTTAAAAATCCTGGTCCTGCAATCTCTATTTTATCAATCACTTCATTTATAACTAAATTATTTACTATATTTTCTGCAATTGCTCTTGGATTTCCACCAATTATTTTTGAATTCATCATAGCAAAGTTTGACTGAAAATCTCCAAACTTTTCATTTGTTGCTACTGTTATCTCAACAGGCTTTAATTCTTTATCTGCATAAAGATTATTTACTGTCTCTAACAATATTTTTTCTATCTGTTTTTCAATAGTTATCATTTATAACCCCTTTCGTTGTGAAATAAAAAAAGGACCCGAAAGTCCCATAAGAATAATTCCGATCTACCGCCTTCCTTACAGTTTTGGTCGCCATCTCTTGTAAGTGGTAACCAGATACTATTACATATACAGGGTCCGTGAAACAAGGGTTTCCGTGACTTTTCTGAGTTATGAATAGCAGCGCCAATCCCATTAGCGACCTTAGGCCCAAAACCTCCAGATAATAGCGAATAGACCAGAAATGTTTATTCTTAAGAGAATTATATCACTTCTATATTTTTTTTTCAATTAAAAAATATCTATAATTCTTATATTTTTTATACTTATATTTTTATACCTATATTTTTTCTAACTCATATGTTGAATCTAGGTACAACTCCTCTAATTGTTTGTCATCAACTTTGCTTGGTGCTTCAGTCATTAGACACTGTCCTTTATTTGTTTTAGGGAATGGTATTACATCTCTTATTGAATTTTCTTTTAGCATTACCATCAACCATCTATCAATTCCAAATGCTAATCCTCCATGTGGTGGTGCACCAAATTTAAATGCATCAATAAAGAATCCAAACTTCTCTTGAGCCTCTTCTTTTGATAATCCTAACTGTTCAAATACTTTACTTTGAATTTCAGGATTAAATATTCTTATCGATCCTCCACCGATTTCAGATCCGTTTAAAACTAAGTCATAAGAGTTAGTTCTTACAGCATCCATCTCTCCATCTAAGAACATTTGCATATCCTCAGATTTTATTGATGTAAACGGATGGTGTTGTGCCTTGTATCTAGCTTCTTCTTCATCATATTCAAACATAGGGAAATCCACTACCCATAAGAATTTAAACTCATCATTGTTTATAAGTCCTAACTCTTTTCCTATTTTTAATCTAACTGCACCTAAAGCTCCATATACAACTTTTGCTCTATCTGCAACTATCATAATTACATCTCCAACTTTTGCTTCTGTTGTTGAAATTATTGCTGCCATCTCTTCTTCTGTAAAGAATTTAGCTATTGGAGAATTTACTCCTTCTTCTGTTATTTTTATCCAAGCCATACCTTTTGCTCCAAAATATGTCTTAGCATAATCTTCATACTCTGTTAAAATTTTTCTAGAGAATTGTTCTGCTACACCTGGTGCTACAACAGCTTTAACTATTCCACCAGCTTCTACAGCACTTTTAAATCCTTTAAATCCACAAGTAGCCATAATAGGAGTTAAATCTTTTAACTCTACTCCAAATCTTACATCTGGTTTATCCGAACCAAATCTTTCCATAGCTTCAGCATAAGGCATTCTTGGGAACTCATAATCAGCAGATTCTCCAGTTACATTTTTGAATACTCTTTTTGCTAATCCTTCTATTTCATTCATTATATCTTTTTGCTCAACAAAAGACATCTCTATATCTAACTGTGTAAATTCTGGTTGTCTATCCGCTCTTAAATCCTCATCTCTAAAACATTTAGCGATTTGGAAATATTTCTCTACTCCTGAAATCATTAACAGTTGCTTAAATAGTTGTGGTGATTGTGGCAATGCATAGAACTCACCTGGATTTATTCTACTTGGAACTAAGAAGTCTCTTGCCCCTTCTGGTGTAGATTTAGTTAGGATAGGAGTATCTACATCTAAAAATCCTTTTTCATCCATGTAATTTCTTATAGACATTATCATTTTATGTCTCATCTTTAAGTTTCTTGTCATTTGAGATCTTCTTAAATCTAAGTATCTATATTTTAATCTGATATTCTCTCCTAAATTTTCATCTCCAGAAACTTGGAATGGAAGAACATCGCAACCGTTTAGTACCTCTAGCTCTGTTGCAAAAACTTCAATATCTCCTGTAGGAATATTAGCGTTTTTACTCTGTCTTTCTTTTACTATTCCTTTTATCTTTATTACTGATTCATTTCTTAATTTTTGAGCAAGTTCAACTACAGAAAGTTCCGCTATATCTGTATGAAAAACTATCTGAGTTTTTCCTTCTCTATCTCTTAAATCAATAAATGTTAATCCACCTAAATCTCTTTTAGTATCTACCCATCCTGATAAAGTTACTGTCTCACCTATATTTGAAGATCTTAATTCACCTAAGTTATGAGTTCTATAGTAAGTCATATTCTTCTCTCCTTTTTTATTATTTTAATATATTTTTTAATTCCTCTACTTTTACTTCTTCTTGAGTTCTATTTACGAAATCTTTTAGCATTACAACGCCTTTATTCATTTCGTCGTCCCCTATTATAATAACATTTTTAGCTCCAACTTTGTCAGCTTTTTTCATATGTGCTTTCATAGCTTTTGTATTGTAATCAATTATAACAGATTTTCCATCAAGTCTTAAATCATTAGCTAATTTAAATGCAAACTCTTTTGTTCCCTCACCTAACCAAGCAACATATACATCTAAATCTCTTTTAGGAAACTCCTCTCCTAAAAGCATCATAATTCTTTCTACTCCTGCTGCAAATCCAAAAGCTGGAATCTCTTTATCTCCAAGCTGTTTAAGAAGATTATCATATCTTCCTCCACCTAAAACTGTTCCTTGCGATCCTAGTTTATTTGTAACAATCTCATATACAGTACTTGAATAATAATCTAGTCCTCTCACAAGTCTTGGATCCTCTTTATATTTTACTCCAAATAGTGTAAGATATTTTTTTACTGTTTCATAGTGCTCTTTTTCCTCTTGAGATAAAGAATCTGTTATGATTGGTGCATCCGCTGTCAATGTTTTACATTTTTCAACTTTACAATCTAAAACTCTTAATGGATTTTTTTCCATTCTCATTTTACAATCTTCGCAAAGCTCCTCTTTCATTGGTTCTAAAAACTTTAAAAGAGCCTCTCTATATCTAACTCTTGTTTCTTTTTCCCCAACAGAATTTATAGTCACTTCTAAATCTGTTATTCCTATTTTATCTAAAAAAGAGAATCCCATAGATATAACTTCTGCATCTAGTATTGGAGAACTCTCCCCTAACACCTCTACACCTATTTGGTTAAACTCTCTTTGTCTTCCTGCTTGTGGTCTTTCATATCTAAACATTGACCCCGCATAAAAAAATCTTGAAGTTTCCTCTTTAGCATATATCTTATTTTCTAAATAACATCTAACTACTGCTGCTGTTCCTTCAGGTCTTAATGTTATGCTTCTTTCCCCTCTATCTTGAAAAGTATACATCTCTTTTTCAACGATATCAGTTCCTTCTCCTACTCCTCTTTTAAAAAGATCAGTCTCTTCAAATATAGGAGTTTTTATCATTGTATATCCATAGTTTGAAAAGAACTCTTGAGCTGTTCTTGTTACGTAATCATACTTTATTCCATCGTCACCAAAGATATCTTTAGTTCCTCTTACTGCTTTTATCAGCTTCATTTTATCACCTCAATTATTTTAATTTCCATAGTTTTTCAAGTTTTTCTTCTATAAGTTTTTCGTTTCTATTATTTCCAGGAACGTAATATCTTTTTCTTTTTTCTCTATACTTTTGTTCTATAAAATTATTTGGATAGTCATGTGGATATTTATACCCTACAGCTCTATCTCCTATATGTAGCGGTACCTTTTCTAAGTCACCTGCTTTTATATCTTCCAATGCTTGATCTATCGCCAGATAGCTTGAGTTACTCTTACTTGAAATGGCTAAATAAATTACAGCCTGTGACAATATTATTCTAATCTCTGGCATTCCTATTTTTTCACTTGCATTCATTGCGCTATTTGCAACTAACATCGCTTCTGGATTAGCCATTCCTATATCTTCACTTGCATGAATAACAATTCTTCTTGCAATATATCTTGGGTCTTCACCGCCGTGTAATAATCTAGCTAGCCAATACACTGCAGAATCAGGATCACTACCTCTAATACTTTTTATCATAGCAGAAATCAAATTATATTTATCTTCTTCCTTATGATAAGAGGCCCTTCTTTCTCTAAATAGTTCGACAACTTCATTTTTACTATAACCTTCACAACTATTTTTGTAAAGTTCTAAATAGTTTAAAGCAACTCGACTATCACCTTGAGAAATATCTAATATAACTTCTCTAACTTCTTGAGGTAACTCTACCTCTATAAATTTTTCACCTTTTAAAAGTATTGCCTTTATATTTTCTCTCGTTAAAGCTTTAAATTCAAAAATTAAACATCTTGATATAAGAGCATTATTCAGATTATGGTATGGATTTTCAGTTGTTGCTCCGACCAAAATTAATATACCTGTTTCTGTATAGGATAGTAGCGCATCTTGTTGTGTCTTATTAAATCTATGAATCTCATCTAAAAAAAGTATTGTTTTTTTTCCGTAGAGTTCTAAATTCCTTTTTGCTCTTTCAACTATCTCTCTTAAATCGTTTAAACTAGCAATTGTTGCATTTAAAGTTTCAAAGTTATAGTCTAATTCCTTAGAAATTATCTCCCCTAAAGAGCTTTTTCCACTTCCTGAAGGCCCATATAATATCATATTTGATAGATTTTTACCCTCTATTATTTTTCTTAAAACACCATTTCTTCCTAAAATCTTTTCTTGCCCCTCAAAATCTTCTAATACTTTGGGTCTTAATCTTGTTGAAAGTGGTTTTGCATTTTCAAAATTTTTGCTAAATATACTTTGCATCTCAAATCACAACCTATCATTTAAAAATAAAAAAGCGCATTGTGTACCCCAACACGCCTTTAATTCTTTTAACTATTTTACTAGATACAGAAGAAGTGCTGAAAGTATAAATAAAAATGCTACTACTTCAGTTGCTCTGGCTAGTGGTCCTCCATCTTTTGAAACTCCAAATACGGTGTTTGAACCTCCCATTCCCATGCTACCTGACATACCATGGCTTCTATCTGGTTGAATAAGAACTAATATTATTAAAGCTACAGCAAATATAAATAAGAATACTGTTAATAGTGTTTCCATAACTTTACTCCTCCCAAATTTAGACTTCTATCTTATACAGTATTATAATATATATATTGCTAAAATAAAAGAAAAAATTATAGAAGTTTCGCAGCCAACTCAGCTAAAGCTGAACGTTCACCTTTTTTCAAAGTTACATGCCCCGCAATACTTTCATTTTTTAACTTATCTGATAAGTAAGTCAATCCATTTGTATCTGCATCTAGATATGGACTATCTAT
>JAVWUC010000006.1:5780-27398 GCA_036667395.1 Cetobacterium sp.
ATTGGTCTTGCTATTAATAGTTTTTTATATTTTTTTCTTTCTACTACTTGTTCTAATCCAGCAGCTATAGCCAATAGTGTTTTTCCTGTTCCAGCTCTTCCAACTAAACTTACTACTCTTATATTTTCATCCATTAAAAGTTCCATTGCATATTCCTGCTCGTCATTTCTGGCTCTTGCACCCCATGCAGAAATTTTCCCTTCTAAGTTTCTTCTTATTTTTCCACTTTGATATCTACCAAAACTTGTTTTCTCACCATATTTAAATTTTATAAACATGTTTTCGGTAAAGTGGTATCCTTCGCCTATTTCCCAAATATTAATCTTTCCTGAAGTATCAAATTTTTCATAAATTTCTTTTGATACCTCTATCTCTGCATACCCATCATAAAGAGTTGTATAATCAGTTCTATCAGTTTCATAATCTTGAACTTCAATTCCTAATGCGTCAGCTTTTATTCTCATATTTATATCTTTAGTAATCAAAATAACTTTCATTTCTGGATTCTTTTTCTTTATTCCTATTGTCGTTGATATTACCAGGTTATCAACAGAATCACTTTTTAATGGAAGCGGTAATAAGTCTGAATAATTTCCAATATCTACTCTAAAAAATATCCCTTTTTCTAGCTCCACACCTTTTGCTATACAACCTTTTTTTCTAATTTCATCTAACTCTCTAGCTGCTAATCTTGCTTGAATAGCCGTAGTTGTATTTCTTTTTAATTTATCAATCTCCTCTATTACAAAGATTGGAACAACTACTTCATTATCTTCAAAACTATAGATACTTCGGTGATCATGTATTAAAACATTGGTGTCTAGAACATATATTTTTCTCATAGAATCATCCCCTTAATTGAATTTTCTTTAAAACTCCTTTAATTGCTTCTTCAATACTTTTAAATGCTTTTAATTCGTCTTTACTTATTAAACTATCTATTTCCTTTTTACTATATCCTAAAGAATCTAGGGCTAAATAAAGTTCATCTTCAATTAAATTATTTAAATTTTCTCCAGATGGATCTTCCATTGACATCAGATTTAAAGTCTTAATTTTATTATTCAAATCAATTATTATTTGTTTTGATTTTTTTTCTCCCAATTTAGGAACTCTTTTTAAAGTTTTAAAATCTTCATTTAAAACTATCTCTCTTAAATTATCTATTGAGAAAGTTGACATTATAGATAATGCTAAAGATAGTCCTATCCCACTTATTCCTATAAGCATTTCAAAAAGTACTCTTTCTCTTTCTTGTAAAAATCCAACCAATTTAAAAGCATCCTCTTTGATTATATTATAAATAAACAGTTCTTTTTTTTCTCCTATCTGAACTTGGTCATATGTTTTTAATGTTATATAAACTCTATAACCCACTCCATTTACATCTATAGCTAAATACTCTGGTTTTTTTACCTTGATTACTCCATTTAAATATTCAAACATCCTTCTCTCCCTATTTTTTTAAAATTTTTTTTAAATATTTTCCTGTATATCCTTTTTTAGATGAGGCTATCTTTTCTGGTGTTCCTGTTAAAATAACTTTTCCTCCACCATCTCCACCTTCTGGTCCTATATCTATTATATAGTCGGCATTTTTTATAATATCTAAATTATGCTCAATAATTATAACCGTATTTCCTCTTTCAACTAATCTATTTATAACCTCTAACAATTTTCTTATATCTTCAAAATGTAATCCTGTCGTTGGTTCATCCAAAATATAAACAGTTTTACCTTTAGAAACTTTTGAAAGTTCGCTAGCTAGCTTTATTCTTTGAGCCTCTCCTCCAGATAAAGTTGTTGCTGGTTGACCTAATTTTATGTAGTCAAGTCCAACATCAACTAAAACTTTCAGTTTTCTTTCTAAGCTAGGAATTGTCTTAAAGAAATCATAAGCTTCTCCTACGCTCATATCTAAAACATCTGATATATTCTTTCCTTTATAATAAACCTCTAAAGTCTCTCTATTATATCTTTTTCCTCTACAAACCTCACATTCAACATACACATCAGGTAAAAAATTCATTTCGATTTTGATTATTCCAGCTCCCTGACAAGCTTCACATCTTCCACCTTTTACATTAAATGAAAATCTTCCTTTTGAATAACCTCTAGATTTTGCATCTTTTGTTTGAGAAAAAATGTCTCTTATATCATCAAAAACTTTTGTATATGTCGCTGGGTTTGAACGTGGAGTTCTCCCAATTGGACTTTGATCTATATCTATAACTTTATCTAATTGTTCAACACCTTCAATTATTTTATATTCTAAAGGATATAGTTTACCTTTATTCAGTTTATTAAATAATATTGGATATAAGGTTTGATTTATAAGTGTTGATTTTCCGCTTCCACTAACTCCTGTAACAACAGTAAGTATTCCTAATGGAATTTCTACATCTATATTTTTCAAATTATTACCCTTAGCACCTTTTAAAGAGATATATCCTTGTGGTTCTCTTCTCATTTTTGGCACTGGAATTTCTATTTCACCTTTTAAATATCTTCCAGTCATAGAATTTGGATTATCCATAATTTCGTCAGGTGTTCCTTCAGCTACAATCTCTCCTCCAAAACTTCCAGCACCTGGTCCCATATCAAGTATATAGTCCGCTTGATGCATTGTATCTTCATCATGCTCAACTACAATCAATGTATTTCCTAGATCTTTTAGTCTATTTAATGTTAATAATAATTTATCATTATCTCTTTGATGTAAACCTATACTCGGTTCGTCTAAAACATAAAGTACCCCTGTAAGTCCAGAACCAATCTGTGTAGCCAGTCTTATTCTTTGTGACTCTCCTCCGGAAAGAGTTTTTGTTTCTCTTGATAAACTTAAATAATCTAATCCAACATTTATCATAAAACTTATTCTTTCTTTTATCTCTTTTAATATTTCAGAAGCAATTTGTTTCTCTTTTTCTGTAAGTTGAATATTCTCAAAAAATAAAAGCGATTCCTTTATACTCATCTCTGTTATTTCTATTATATTTTTATTATAAACTGTAACTGCTAAAACCTCAGGTTTTAGTCTCTTTCCATTACAAACTTTACAAATTCTATCAATCATAAAACGATTTTCTATCTCTTCTCTAGTGCTTTCTGAAAATGATTCGTTGTATCTTCTTTCTAAATTTTTAACAATTCCTTCATAATCTTTTTCACCATGAAAACTAAATTCTTTCGAATCATAATCCACCCTAAATTTTTCTCCATTTGTTCCATAAAATATTATATCTATTTCATCTTTTGATAAATCTTTTACAGGTTTTTCTAAATCTATATTATATTTATTTGCCATAGATTCAAATATTGTCCAAGCATACCCCTTTTTAGCTGAAGCTGCACCAGGAACATAAATACCGCCCTTTAATATTGATAAATTCTCATCCTCTATCAAACGACTTTCATCTATTTCTAATTTTTTTCCTATCCCCTTACATTCAGGACAAGCTCCAAATGGAGCATTAAAAGAAAATAATCTTGGGGTCAAATCAGGAATACTTATATCTTCGTGATCTGGACAAGAAAAATTTTCACTATATATATGTTCATCTTTTCCTGAATTAATTATTACTTTTCCTTCTGATAACTCTATTGCCTGCTCTATACTTTGAGTTAAACGGCTCTTGAATTCTTCGTCTTCCTTGTCTACTACAATTCTATCCACAACAACTTCTATGTTATGTTTTTTATTTTTGTCTAAATTAATTTCCTCTTCTAAATATAATATTTCACCATTAACTCTGGCTCTTACAAAACCTTTTTTTACTAAATTTAAAAATAGATTCTTATGAGTACCTTTTTTATCTTTTACAATTGGACTCATTATCATTAACTTGTCTTCGTTTTTAAACTTTTCATAAATATTTTCTACAATCTCGTCAACACTCTGTCTTTCAACAACTTTCCCACAGATAGGACAGTGAGCCTCACCAATATGAGCAAATAAAAGTCTCATATAATCATATATCTCTGTAACTGTTCCAACTGTTGATCTTGGGTTTTTATTTGTAGTCTTTTGTTCTATTGATATTGCAGGAGCTAATCCCTCAATACTATCTACTTCCGGTTTTTTCATCTGCCCAATAAATTGCCTTGCATATGCCGATAAACTTTCAACATATCTTCTTTGCCCTTCAGAATATATAGTATCAAAAGCTAATGAAGATTTTCCACTTCCACTCACTCCAGTTACTACAACAAATTTATATTTGGGAATCTCTACATCAAAATTTTTCAAATTATGCTCTCGGGCACCTTTTATTATAATTTTATCTAACACATTTCTCACTCCTTAGTAAAAGACCCTCTTAATTAATAAGAGGGTAAAAGTTAAAAATATTCTATTAATCCATTTTCATAAAAGCTAAAATACGAATCCTCACTAACAATTATATGATCTAAAAGCTTTATATCAACCTTTTCTAAAATTTCTTGCATCTCTAGTGTCAGTTCTATATCTTTTTTAGACGGTGTTAAATTTCCACTTGGATGATTATGTGCAAATATTATGCCTTTAGCTCTATTATCTATAGCTCTTTCCATTATTTTTCTTGGATAAACCACACTTCTATCAATCGTTCCTTTAAAAAGTATCTCATCACAAACTATTTTGTTGTCACTACTTAAGTATACAACTTTAAACTCTTCGCTTTTTAAAAAACCAACATCACCCTTTAAATAGTTTATCAATTCATTTTTGCCTTTTAAGGAAACTATATCCATTTTATGAATATTTTTATAAAATTGATTTAGAGTCACGTCTCCTAAAACTTTTAAATAAATTGCAGTTTCTTTTCCTATTCCATCTACTTTTTGCAAATCATTAATTTCAGCTTTAAGAACTTTTTCAATAGTTTTAAATCTAAATAATAAATTTTTGGCTATACTTTTACAATCTCGCAATTTTATTGAGTAGGTCAAAATCAATTCTAGAATTTCATAATCTGCAAATCCTTTATATCCTATCTTCAAATACTTCTCTCGTAATCTCTTTCGGTGTCCTTGCATTTGGTTATTTTCCAAATTTATCACCCCTTATTACTTTTATTGAAATATTTTATAAACTTCGTCTCTAGTTTTCATTACCTTTGGAATCTCTACAGCTGCTTTTAAAATTGGATGTGCTAAAACTGCTCCAGTTCCCTCTCCTAAACGCATTTCCATATGTAAAAATGTATTTAAATCTAAAGCTTTCATAACCACTTTCATACCTGGTTCTTCACTCATATGCGTTCCAATAATATAGTCTTTAACCTTAGGTTCTATTCTTGTTGCTACAAGAGCTGCTACAGCTGATATAAACCCGTCTATTAACATTGGTTTCCTCTCCATTGCAGCACCAAAATAAAGTCCTACCATACAAGCTATATCTAATCCTCCAACAGTTCTTAAAACCTCTAGTGGGTCTTTATTGAATAGATCATATTTTTGACAAGCTTCAACTATTACTTTTTTCTTCTTTATAAATCCTTCATCTGAAAGACCAGCACCCACTCCTACAACTTTGTTTATCTCTTCTTTAGTTAAAGCATATAGTATTGCTGAGCTTGTAGTTGTGTTTGCAATTCCCATCTCTCCATTCGAATAAAAATCAAACTCATTTTTGCTTTTTATCATCTCTATTCCAACATTTATAGCTTTTATAACCTCTTCTTCACTCATAGCTGGTTCATTTACAAAATTTTTAGTTCCATATGCTATTTTTTTCATATATAAATTATCATAGCTTCTTAAAATGTCACCTTTTATTCCAACATCTATAAGATTTAATGGGATATCTAAATTTTTACATAAAATTCCTATTGCTGCAAATGAGCTAAGCATTGCTTCAGAAACTATTCTTGTATATTCAAGAGGACAAGATGATACTCCCTCTTCTATAACTCCATTATCTGCTGATGCTATAAAATGACAACCTCTTTTTAATTCATTCAACGGTTTTCCAGTTATTCCTGCGACTTTTATTGATAAATCTTCCAATACTCCCAAACTTTTCTCTGGTTTCATTCTTGAGTCCAAGATTTGTTTACAAATTTTCTTCGCTTCTTCATCTATACCCTGTATGTTCTTTTGAATCTCTTTAATCTCTTTCAATTTTTTATCCCCCTATATTTAATCCTTTTAAAATTGGATATCCATCTGAAAATTCTATGATAACTATTCCGCCATTTTTTACACTAAATTTCCAGTATGCATCTAAGCCATCCGAAAAATAATAACTCAATATTGTATTTATAACTCCCCAATGAGTAACTAAAACTGTATTTTTATATAAATCTAGCTCTTTTTCAATAAAATTGATTGCTCTTTTCTGTAACTGTAAAACACTTTCTCCTGTTTCATAGTTATAATTTTTCCAGTCCTCTTGGCTTTTTTTTACTTCAATCGGATATTTTTCTAAAAGCTCTTCATACTTATATCCTTCAAATATTCCAAAGTTTATCTCTCTCAAATCTTCTGTTAATATCATATCTATATCTTTACAATTTATAATTTCAGCTGTTTCTTTTGCTCTTTTCAAGTCACTGGCATATATTTTATGATACTCTAAGTCTTCCAATACTTTTTTTGCTCTTTTTGCTTGTTCAATCCCTCTTTCAGTAAGTTCTGGATCCATTATTCCAAAAAAAACTCCAGCCGTATTCAGTTCCGTTTCTCCATGTCTAACTAAAATAATTTTTCCCATTTTCCACCTACAACATCACATACATAAGCACTAATGATAAAACTGATGAAAGTTCTAATAATGCCCCTAAAGTATCACCTGTTATTCCACCAATTTTTTTAGTTATCAATTTTCCAAAGAAAAATCCTATTGCTGTCATTATATTTAAAATTATAAACAGACTTATAAATGGAAGGTTAAAATAACTTGATACTAAATATAAAAATACTGTTACCGTCAAATATGAAATACCTAACCCCATTCCATCAGTATTATCTACAAATGTTTTTCCCATACCGCTCGCTCTTGCATAAGGTTCAAATGTGCAGTTAACAACACTATTAATTCTTGATAAAACAGGTACTATCAGCATTATTACTCCTTGACTAACTCCAAATAATTCCGATGTTTCCATTAAAAATGCTATTTTAAATATAAAATACAGTATCAATACTAATACACCATTTGTACCCACTCTAGAGTCTTTCATTATTTCTAACATCTTTTGCTTACTTCTATAACTAAAAATTCCATCAAAAGTATCAGCTAAACCATCCAAATGAAGTCCACCTGTCATTATTACATCAAGTGTTACCAGAATGATTGACATCAGTAATGGTGATGGTATAAATCCTTCTAATACAGTTGCTACTATTAAATTTATCACACCTATAACCATACCTACAACTGGAAACCACTTCATTCCTTTACCTAACTCTTTTGAGTCAAAATTGTTTCCACCAGGAAATGGTAACCTTGTCATAAATTTAAAAAGTAATGCTAATCCCTTCATATCTTCCTCCAAACTCTATTTTAATTTTATTTTTAAACCTGAAACTACTAGATGAGCTTCATCTGCTTTTTTTGCAACCAATTGATTCATTCTTCCACAGATATCTCTAAAATATCTTCCTAGAGCATAAGGAGGTACAACTCCCATCCCAATCTCATTTGAAACAACAACCATATCAAGTTTACTCTCACTAACAAACTCTAAAATTTCTATAACTTGAATTTCAATCTCTTTCTCTATTTTAGATAACTCCTCTTGAGAAATATTATCCCAATCTCTTTCAACTTCTAAAATCATATTATTACTAACCAAATTCGTTAAACAATCTAAAAGAATAGTCATCTCTTCATTTTTATAAGCTTCTAAATATTTTGGAATATCTTTATAAGCTTCAATCGTAATCCACTCTTCCCCACGCTGTAATTTATGAAGTCTTACCCTTTCTTTCATCTCTCCATCAAATGCTATTGAAGTTGCTATATAAATCCGCTCTTTTTTGCTCTCAAAAATTAGCTCTTCTGCATAACTACTTTTTCCACTTCTAGCTCCACCTGTTACATAAATTATTTTCCCCAAATTTCTCACCTTTTCCAGTATTATAATATCTTAATAGTATCATAATACTCTTAAAACTTCAATAAACGAAAAAGAGTACTTAACCCAACTTGTTAAGTACTCTTTGATTTAAATTCTTATTTTTGGAAATGTCTCTCTAATAATCCTAAGAATGCTCTTCCATGTCTAGCTTCGTCTTTTGCCATTTCATGAACTGTATCATGGATAGCGTCAAGTCCTAATTGTTTTGCTCTTTTTGCGATATCAAACTTTCCTGAAGTTGCTCCGTATTCTGCTTCTACTCTTCTTTTTAAGTTCTCTTCAGTTGAATCAGTTACTACTTCTCCTAATAACTCAGCGAATCTTGCAGCGTGTCCAGCTTCTTCAAAAGCTATTCTTGTATATGCTTCTGCAACTTCTGGGTATCCTTCTCTATCTGCTACTCTAGCCATTGCTAAGTACATTCCAACTTCCATACATTCTCCGTTAAAGTTAGCTCTTAATCCTTCTATGATCTCTTCATCATTACAAGCTAATCCTTCTCCTACTTTATGCTCAGTTGCCCAAACTCTTCCTGCTGTTTCATCATAAGCAACACATTTATCTAATCCAACTTTACATAAAGGACATGCCCCTAAAGCCTCTTCAAATACTTCTCCACATACTGTACATTTTACTTTTGCCATTCTAAAATCCTCCTCAAATAATTAATTTTATTATAATTTTTCATTTTTGTTTTTATTTTCAATTTGTAATCATTACAAATCTGTTCACAACAATAATATACACCTTTTTTTATATTATGTCAAACTTTTTTTATTTTTTTTTAAATTAATTTTTTCTATAGGTTATAGCTTCCATTAAATGTGGTTTTTCTATGTTTTTACTACCACTCAAATCCGCAATTGTTCTGGCTACTTTTAATATTTTATGATAAGTTCTCATTGAAAGATTTAAGCTTCTAATAGCTCCTCTTATTATTTTTTCGCACTCTTTATCTAAGATACAATATTTTTCGATATCTTCATTAAGCATATCACCATTTAACTTTTCTTGTCCAAATCTATTGTTTTGAATCATCCGTGCCTCTAGAACCCTTTCTCTTATCACTTCTGATCTATCTCCACGGCTATCTTTTAAAATCTCATTCTCATTGAGACGATAAATTTCAATATATAGGTCTATTCTATCTATTATTGGACCAGATAATTTTTTTGTATATCTTCTTATATCAAAAGGTGTACATGTGCATAAGTCTTCATCAAATCCATTTCCACAAGGACATGGATTACAAGCAGCTACAAATATCATTTTTGCTGGGAACTCCATTTTCCCTAAACTTCTTGTTATTGATATTCTTTTTTCTTCTAGTGGTTCTCTCAGGCTTTCGGTCACTACTCTATCAAACTCTGTAAACTCATCTAAGAATAAAACTCCGTTGTTTGCTAAACTAATCTCTCCTGGCTTTGGTATTCTTCCCCCACCTATTATTGAAGTAGCTGTAGAGGTATGATGTGGATCTCTAAAAGGTCTATTTACTATAATTGGATTTTTCTCGTCTAACTCTCCTGAGACACTATAAATTTTTGTAGTTTCTATAATCTCTTTTTCAGACATTGGTGGTAAAATGGTACTCAATCTTTTTGCTAACATAGATTTCCCGCTTCCTGGAGCTCCAACCATTATTATATTATGACCGCCTGCAGCCGATATCTCTAAGGCTCTTTTAGCCGTACTTTGACCTTTTACATCCCACATGTCTATCGAAACCTTTTGTTCTTTTAAAGAATTTACTATTCTTCTACTTCTAATTTCGCCAAGCTCTATAAATTTTACGGCGTCCCTTATATTTTTAACTGGAACAATATGAATGCCTTTTATTATCGAAGCTTCTTCAAAATTTGATTCTGGAATTATAACCCCTTTAAATCCTTGAGATTTTGCCATTAAAACTCCACTTATAACGCCTTCTGCTCTTCTAACTTCTCCTGTCAGTGATAACTCTCCCATAACCAAATACTCACTCAATATCCCTCTATAGTCAGAAATGAATTTCATTCCTAACATAATTCCTAAAGCTATTGGCAAATCAAAATGTGAACCTGATTTTTTTACATTTGCAGGAGTTAAATTTACTATTAGTCTTCTAGGTTCTAACATGTATCCCATATTTTTTATAGCTGATCTTATTCTATCTCTACTCTCAGATATCGTTGCATCCCCAAGTCCTACTATATTGAATATTGGTAATCCGTTTACAACATCTACTTCCACTTCTACTAAAAATGGTTCAATTCCTAAATAACTAGAGCTTAATATCTTTACTAACATAAGACCTCCTTCAAATAAAAAGACAAAAAAAAGAAGAGCAAATATTTTTGCTCTTCCCTAGAAGCTATTGTTTCTTAGTTATTCTTTTCTGCTACTATTTTAGCTAAAACTCCATTTATAAACTCGTGAGATTTTTCATCTCCATATTTTTTAGCTAGCTCTACAACTTCATTTACTACAATTTCAGCTGGAACATCTTCAAATAAAACCTCGTAAGTTGCTATTTTTAAAAGTGCTTTTTCTACACTTCCAACTCTTTCTAAGCTCCATCCTGTTATGTTATTTTTTAAAGTTTCTACCACTTTTTCATCATTTATAGACATCCCTTTTGAATATTTCTCTATAAATTCTCTCTCATTTGTATTTAATTTAGTATCGTCTCTTAATAAATAACTCTCTAAAGTCTCATCAATTTTTACTTCATTTAACTCCGACTCAAAAACTATTTTAAATAACTCTTCTCTTGCTACTCTTCTACTCATTTTGTTTCCTTTCTAATCCTTTAATCTATTTAATATTTGTTTTTTTATTTTGTTTTGAAACTCCCTATCTCCAAGTTTATATCCTATGAATCCTAAAAGCAATATAAAAATCGTTTTTAAAAATCCATATTCAACCAAAAGAATTCCTGTTATAAGGCCTATTATAGCATATAGATATTTTTTAAAATTAAGAATAAAATTTTCAATAATTTTTTCTAACTCCATCTCTATGCCCCCTTACTCTACTAAATCTTTTTTTATAGATAGTTTTGATATTTTTACCTCTATATAATCAACTTTTAAATCTAGCTTTTCTTCTAAGTTATCTTTTATCAAACTCTGTATATCTGTTGTTTTAGTGGACAAACTAGAATTTGATATCATATCCAAATTTATTTTTACAAAGTATTTCTTACCTTTATTCCCACAATCGATTTTTAATCCCTTTATATCTCTATCTTTAGATAGTATCTCTCTAATAAGATTTTTTACAGTATCTGTTGATATGTGAACTGAACCATGGTCATTTTTTATAACATAATCTTCCTGTTTCGAAAAATTAGAAAATAACTTTAAAATTGATATGAACATATAAATTAAAGATATATTTAATACTGTCAACTTAAATAAAAGTGAGCTCATATCCACAGTAATAAAGTATTTCGGCATCGCTATATAAGCAATCCCAACAATTGATATTACAAATATCCCTATCCAAGCAAAGAAAAATATTATTTTTTTTACCACTAAAACTCACCCCTGTAAAGAAAGATTAGAGGCGTATTTCAAACGCCTCTTTGTTCCTTTTATACAATCTCTATATCTTCATGTCTTTCTTCTTGATCTGAATCCGATAGGATTTTTACATCTTGAACAAAAACATTTACTTCTACAACTTTTAAACCAGTCATCGTACTTATAGCTGCTAAAACATTTTTTTGAACATTTTGAGCTACCTCTGAAATTTGATATCCGTACTCTACAATAATATAAACTTCTACACTACACTCTTTTTCTCCAACTTCAACCTTAACACCGTTTGTAAGTCTTTTCTTTCCAAGCATCTTACTTACTTCGTCTGCTACTCCACCTGCTAATTTATAAACTCCTGAAACATCTTGAGCTGCTTTGGCTGATATAGTTTTAACAACATCGTCTGCTATTTTTATATTTCCTAATTCGTTCATAAAAACACCTCCGTAGATTTTATATTTATATTATTACATTAATTTAATTTTTTTCCTAGCTTTTCTTTTATTTTTTTTCGAAATTATCTTCAATAAATTTAGTTGTTACTTTCCCATTTCTATAAACTTTATTATCTAAAACTTTTAAATGGAATGGTATTGTTGTATCTATCCCTTCGATTATATACTCACTTAAAGCTCTTTTCATCTTTTCTATAGCTTCTTCTCTTGTTATTCCATGAACTATCAATTTTCCAATCATAGAGTCATAATATGGAGATATTTCATACCCTTGATATGAATGTGAATCCACTCTTACCCCTGGTCCTCCTGGCACTATATATGTTTCTAGTTTTCCAGGTGAAGGTAAAAATCCAGCTGTTGTATCTTCCGCATTTATTCTACACTCGATAGCGTGTCCAAATAGAACTACATCCTCTTGCGATATGTTTATTCTCTCTCCTTCAGCTACTTTTATCTGAAGTTTTATTATATCTATTCCTGTTACCATCTCTGTTACAGTGTGTTCAACTTGAACTCTTGTATTCATCTCCATGAAATAGAAATTATCATCTTTATCCACTAAAAATTCTAGAGTTCCAGCAGAATCATAATTTATAGATTTTGCTAATTTAACAGCAGCCTCTCCCATCGCTTTTCTAACTTTTGATGGTAACTTATAAGATGGTGCTTCTTCTATTAGCTTTTGATGTCTTCTCTGAATAGAACAATCTCTTTCACCTAAATGAATTACATTTCCGTGTTTGTCTCCAATTATTTGAACTTCAACGTGTCTTGGATCCTCAACAAATTTTTCTATATATACATCTGGATTTCCAAAAGCTGAATCAGCTTCTGTTTGAGCAGCTATAATCTTACTTTCTAATTCATCAACAGATCTAGCAAGTCTCATACCTTTTCCGCCCCCACCTGCAGTAGCTTTTATCATTACAGGATATCCAATTCTCTCTTCAATCTCTTTTTTAGCATCTTCAATATTTCTAACAATTCCAGTTCCATTTGTTAAAGGTACATTGTTTTCAATAGCAGTTTTTCTTGCTGTTGCTTTATCTCCCATTCTATCTATAGCTTCTGGACTAGGTCCTATGAAAGTTATATTGTGTGTTTCACATATTCTAGCAAATCTAGCATTCTCAGATAAAAATCCATATCCTGGATGGATCGCATTAGCCCCTGTTATCTCTGCTGCTGCTAATATATTAGGAATTTTTAAATAAGAATCTGTACTTAAAGCTCCACCTATGCAAACAGCTTCGTCTGCTAACCTCACGTGTAAACTTTCTTTATCCGCTTCTGAATAAACAGCAACTGTTTTTATACCAAGTTCTTTTGCAGCTCTTATTATTCTTACTGCAATCTCCCCTCTATTGGCAATCAATATTTTCTTAAACATCTATTTCCTCCTGATTATCTTCCTGTAGATTTTACTTTTATTAAAACTTTTCCATAATCTACTATTCCACCATTTTGAACGGTTATCTCAGTTATCTCTCCACCTACTGTAGCCTTTAAAGGAGTTTTTAACCCCATCACAAAAATATATCCTAAATCTTGTCCCACTTTTATTTTATCTCCAACAGATATTAAATTATCATAGTAATATTTACCTATACCAGTAGAAAGTATTGTTTTTATTGGTTCTTCTTTCTTCTGAACCACTTTTGAAACTTCTAAATTTTCTTTTATTACTATGTTTTTAGGTTCAGGTGATTTTTTTATTCTAATTTTTATATTTTCATCCTGTTGGTACTCTAATTCTGTAAGACCACACTCACTTAAAATATTTATTAAATCTTCAACTTGAAACTCTTCTTTCATCATAAGTTCCTCCACCTATATTTATATTACTTATTTTATCATAATTTTCAAAATCATTCAAGAAAGCATTACACCTGTAATTTTTACTTTATTATAACGCTTCCTTCTCCTAATAACTCCTCTATCTCTTTTATTAAATACTGAGAAACTCTGACTTTTATCTTTGAATTTTTAACCTCTTTTTCACCATTAATATCTATCGCAAAACTTAAAGAAACATCTCCAGGATTATCTAAAAGTAACTCTTTTAATCTATTATATTTTTCCTTTGATGAATCTTTTATCAATATATATAATTTATTGTTTTTCCCAAATTCTAACTCCGATATTGGAATCAATTTTCTAACCACTATTTTTTTATTCTCATTTCCGTTAAAATAGTCAACTTGAAGGGTTCCTTCTATAAGAACAGTCTTTCCTTCTAACTCTTGGTTAATAAACTCTTTATACTCTCGGGGAAAAATTATACCACTAATCTGATCATAATAATCCTCTAAAATAAAAGTACTCATAGCTTCACCAGTTTTTTTGGTTAATATTTTTTTCACGTCCCTTAGTATACCATAAGTTTTTATACTATGCTGAGAATTTTCATTTTTTATTTCGGAAATTCTATCCATTTTATATGTGGCTATAAGCCATCTATATTTATCTAAAGGGTGAGCACTATAATAGAATCCAAGATATTCCTTTTCTTTTTCTAACTTCTCATCCATTGAAAAATCTGTAACCTCTGGAAAACTAAAATTTACAATTTCTGATTTTGCACCTCCAAACAGATTCATCTGTTGAATATCATCTTCTTTTATTTTCTTATTTGCATAGTCGATAGCTTTTTCTATTGATTCTACTTTTTGTTTTCTATTTCCGGGTACAGAATCTAATGCTCCAGAATAGATTAATGCTTCTATATTTTTTTTATTTAAACCTTGAGCTCTAAGCCTATATATGAAATCTTCAAATCGGATATATTGCCCATTGTTATCAAATTCTACCTTAATTTTTTCAGCTAAACTTTCTCCTACATTTTTTATTGCGGCTAACGAAAATCTAATCCCTCCATTTTCTACAGTAAATTTTGAAACTGGATTATTAACATCTGATAACCTCAATTTTATTTTATGATTCTTTGCATCTTCTATATAAAATGCTACATTTTCAACATTACTTTTTTCCGATGTCATTATTGAAGCGTAGTACTCTTCAGGATATAAAAATTTAAAATATGCTGTCCAATATGCTATCATTGCATATGCTGCCGAATGTGATTTATTAAATCCATATCCTGCAAATTTATCTATTAAATCGAATATCTCTTCAGCCTTTTCTTTAGAATAGTTATTCTTAGTGGCTCTCTCTATAAACTTATCTCTATTTTCAAGCATTATAGTGGCTTGTTTTTTTCCCATCGCTCTTCTTAAAAGATCAGCTTCCCCCAAGGAATAGTTGGCCATTATATTAGCTATCTTCATTACTTGTTCTTGATAAAGAATAACTCCATATGTCTCTTTCAAAATTTTTTCTAAACTTGGGTGGGGATATCTTATCTCTTCCACTCCATTTTTACAATTTATAAAACTCTCAACCATTCCAGATCCTAATGGTCCAGGTCTATATAGTGCTAAAAGAGCAATTAAATCTTCAAACTTATTTGGCTTTAATTGAACTAAAATTTTTCTAATACCCGTTGATTCTAGTTGAAAAACTCCTAAGCTATCACCTTTTGATAGCATTTTATAAACATCTTTTTCATCTAGTGGTATCTCTTCTAACTTTATATTTTTACCTTTTGTTTCTTTTATGTAGTCAATTGTTCTTTGAATATTTGTCAGATTACGAAGTCCTAAAAA
Organism: Cetobacterium sp.; assembly: GCA_036667395.1. Taxonomy (GTDB): domain Bacteria; phylum Fusobacteriota; class Fusobacteriia; order Fusobacteriales; family Fusobacteriaceae; genus Cetobacterium_A. The sequence goes on from JAVWUC010000006.1 coordinate 21,494, forward strand.
GTCCATTTTTAATAGCCCCAACTCTTCTAGCTCTTTCATCTGATATTGAGTTGAAATTGTCTTATCTTTATTATCACTATATAAAGGTACTACATCCGTCAATGGCTCTTTTGTTATAACAACTCCCGCAGCATGAATTGAAGCATGTCTGACTTTATTTTCTAATCTTTGAGATAGATCAATTAAATTTCTAATCTCTTTATCTTCTGAATACATCTCTCTTAGCTCTAGCGACTCTTTTAAAGCTCCTTCTAAAGTTGTAAATGTAGGTATTAGCTTTGCTACTTTATCAACTTTAGCCAAATTTATATCTAAAACTCTTCCCACATCTCTTAGAGCCGCTCTTGCCTTCATTCTTCCAAAAGTTATTATCTGAGCTACTTTATCCTCACCGTATTTTTTTGTTACATAATCAATAACTTCTCCTCTACGCTCTTGGCAGATATCGATATCAATATCCGGCATAGAAATTCTTTCTGGATTCAAAAATCTCTCAAATATTAAGTTGTACTTTATAGGGTCCAGATCTGTAATTTTTAGAGCATAAGCTACTAAACTTCCCGCTGCTGAACCTCTTCCTGGACCTATTGGAATATTTTTCCCTTTCGCATATGATATGAAATCCCACACAACTATAAAGTACTCCTCATATCCCATTTTTAAAATAACATCTAGTTCATACTCCACTCTTTTTAAAAGTTCTTCATTTAATCCACTTGGATATCTTTGAGATAGTCCTTTATAAACTATCTTTCTCAAAAAATCTTTTGCATTTTTTGAACAACTTGGTATTTCATACTTTGGAAATTTTAACTCTCCAAACTCCAGCTTAAGATTACATCTATTTGCAATCTCCTCTGTCTGATTTATAGCCTCTATATACTTCTCACCTAAAGAGTCTATCATCTCTTCTCTACTTTTTAAAAATAGTTCCTTGCTATCTATTTTCATTCTATTAGCATCCGAAACCTTGCTTCCTGTTTGAATACATATTACTAAATCTTGAAGAACATGATCACCTTTATAGACATAGTGTGTATCATTTGTTGCTACACATTTTACTCCCGTTTTTTTAGAATAATTAAAAAGATGGGTATTTAATTCTTTTTGCTCTTCAATTTCATTCCCCTGAACTTCTAAATAAAAATTTTCTTTCCCAAAAATTTTAACATACTCCATAATTTTAGATTCTACCTTATCTTCAGGCTCTCTATCTAAAATTGCCCTTGAAATTTCACCCTGCATGCATGCCGATAATGCTATAATTCCATCACTATGTTCTTTTAAAAATGTTTTATCAATTCTAGGTCTATAATAAAACCCCTTTAAAAATCCCTCTGAAGCTATTTTCAAAAGATTTTTGTATCCATTTTCATTCTTAGCTAAAAGAACTATATGAAAATTTCTTCCTTCTTTTTGGTCCATTCCAAATTCTGAAACATATGCCTCTAATCCAATAATTGGCTTAATTCCCTTTGATATAGCACTTTTATAAAATTCAATAGCACCAAACATATTTCCGTGATCTGTTATTGCTATTGCACTCATATTTAACTGTCTTGCTCTATCTACATACTCCTCTATTTTCCCAACCCCATCAAGAAGACTATATTCTGTATGTAAATGTAAATGAACAAAATTTTTATTCATTCGCTCCTCCTTCTAGTGGTCTAGTAACTTTAAAACTCTTATAAAAAATAAACGTACTTATTAAGTATAACAAAACTGTTATATAATATGGAAAATTATATGAGATATTCTCCATCAAATAACCAGCTACTATCATACTTATTGCTCTTGTCACATTTGAAGTCATTGATACAACACTGCTCATCAAAGCTCTATTTTCATACTCTACAGTCTCTAGCGATATATTTTGAATCAATGGTTGATTTAAATTCATAAGTGTTGATCTCAGTAAAAAAGATATTCCAAGAACTACTATGCCTTGTGGAAAGGCTATAGAAATTAAAAATGGTATTGAAAGTAGCTGACAAATAACTACAGTATTTTCTCGTCCCAAAATTTTTGATATATAGGGTACTGATAATCCCCCAATTACAAGTCCTATTTGTGATAACCCCATAATCATTCCAACTTTTTCATTATCTATATTCAATGAAAATTTTAAATATACACTAAAAAACGGTATTACTAATCCTGCTCCAAATCCAATTACCGTATTATATATAACAAATTTCAAAGATTGTCCGCTAAAAACATCTTTAAAACCTTTGAAAAAATCTCTACTTTTATTATCTCTTTTTTTATTAATCTCTTTCAAACTTTTTAGAGGTAAAAAACCTAATAAAATTATAAATACACATAACCCATAAACAAAAGGTATTGCTTTACTTACCATAAAAACATTTCCAAAAATTTTAATTAATTTTCCTGCTAAATAACTTGCGCCAACAGTCCCAAGGCTTTGAATGACAAAATTTGTACTAAAAGCTTTTACCCTTTCCTCTTCTTTTGAATTTTCTATCAATAAAACTCCAACTGAAGAAAAAGGAAATCCATATCCCATACCCATCAATCCTGAAAAAATCTTTATATAAAAAGGATTCGTTAAAAAACCTACTCCTAAGATTCCGATACACATCAATACTAATCCCAAACTGATAGTTTTTTTAAATCCTATTCTAGAGCTTAAATATGCATTCAACATCGACCCTAAAGCTATTGAAATGCTGCTTACTGATAAAACTTGTCCTACAACGCTCTCCCCATACCCTAAATTTTTTATATGAATTCCCGTGAAAACATTATATATTCCTAACATTACAGATGTGGTTATAAAATTTATAAAAAATATTTTTTCAATCTGCTTCATATACTCCCCCCAAAATCAATCTAATACATTATACAATATAAATTTGTAAAAAAAAATACTTCTAATTTTTATTAGAAGTACAAAAAAGTTGAAACGGTTCTCCGGGGGGGGTAGAGAACCGTTTACAGGGGGGGATTAAATAATACTTTTATAAGTATAAAGTCTTTGCTGCGAATAAAAAATCTTTCCTACTTTTCATTCACATACTTTTGACGATATTAAGTTTTAAAAAGTTTATTTTTTTTCAAAAATATCTATATTTACTTCAACCATTGTTTTTAAACTATTTAAGGAGAAGAGTTTTTCAACACCACTTTGTGGACTTCTCCATCTATATGGTGTCATATTAAATAAATTTTCAATACTTTCTTTTTCATTTATCTCTGTGATATATTTTTCATTTATAGTTTCTACATGTTCAAAAATTTTCAAATCTTCAACTGGGGAATAACACTCTTTTCTTACAACCTCATACACCACCTCTTTTAACTGTAACAGATGATTTTCACCAGTAGAAACAACAATTAGTTTTCCACCCTTTTTTAATGTTCTCATTTTTTCTTCAGGTATAATCTTTGCAAACATACATATTATAAAGTCTAAAGATTCATCCTCTATAGGAAGAGCACTCGCACTAGCCACTATCCATTCTATATTTTTATATGATTTTGCAGCTGATATTACAGCCTCTTTAGAAATATCAATTCCAACTATATCATTTTTTATATTTAAGTTCTCTAACATAGTTTTTAATCTATTGGTATAGTACCCTTCACCACATCCAATATCTAATATTTTTATCTCTTTTTTTTCACCTAAGTTCTTTTCAACAGCTCTATTTACTGCTTCTGAAATCCCTTGGTAATAGCCCTTTTCTAAATAGTTTTTTCTACTTAAAACCATCTCTTTACTATCTCCTGGAATTTTACTGTTCTTTTGATTCGATAAAAGTAGATTTACATGCCCATACTTCGAAATATCATAGTTATGATTTCCCTCACAAATATATTTTTTTTCTATTTTTTTCATTTTACCCTTACAAACTGGACAAATTATCATTTTAATTACCTCACTATTTTTTAAATATCTTTCACTATATTATAACATAAAAAATATGATATAATATGCTAAAAAATAGGATGGTGATAAATATGAATAAAGATTTATTTAATAGTTTTATTATTAACTTCTTTGAGGCTATTGAAGCTGAATTTGAAAATATTATGAAAAAAGAAAAATCAAAAAAACTTTCTGTTGGTGAATTTGAAGTTGATGCAATTGATTATTTAGATAATAGTAAAACGCCTATTATCGAAACTATTAAAGAAACTCCCGAGGGAATTTTATTATATCTTAAAAATAAAGAGGAAGTACCTAGCGGATATACTGTAGAAGAAATTTTCCATCCATTTTCTTTAGCTATCTTAGCTGACAAGTTAATCGGAAAAGAAAAATATACTAAAATTTTAGAAAATTTTTATATGGATTCCGAAGATATTGTCAGAGAGTTTTTAAAAGAAAAAAATGTTGAAACTTTATCTATTGAAGAACTTGGATTTGAAGTTTTGGCAATTTCAAAAGCTAGCGGTGTTTATAAGTTAGCAGAAGGGATTGTTTCTGAAATCCTTTTAATTAATAGTAGAGTTTTCTTTAACATTAAAAATGATGAGGATCAAGAAACTGTTATGGTACATATTGTTGAATGTAATGCTGCTGATTTAGCAATGCTTTTAAATAACATGTTTTTTCCAGTAGAATAAATAAAAGGTGGTAAATTTTGTTTACCACCTTTCTCTTAATCAATATATTATTTCAAATGAATCAAATTTCTCCCTTTCAACTAACTCTTCAGATATGGAATCTACCCGACTCATAAAAGAACCAAGTTTTAAATATTTTTTAAAATTTTCTATCTGATTTGAATTCCCTTGAACGAAAAGCTCTACATCCTCATCTAAATTCTTTACAGTTCCTTTTATCCCTATTTTTGTAGCATTTAAATATGCGGTAAATCTATAACCGACCCCTTGAACGTTTCCTTTTACTATAAAGTGGTACGTTTGCATAAAAATACCTCCTACTCCTAAGGAATTACTTTGATAATATTTCTACAATTTTTAAAATAACTTCCACTGATTTTTGCATAGATTGAATTGGAATAAATTCAAATTTTCCATGGAAATTATGTCCACCAGTAAATACATTTGGACAAGGAAGACCCTTAAATGAAAGTCTTGCCCCGTCTGTTCCTCCTCTAATAGGCTTTATTATTGGAGTTACACCTACCTCTAACATTGCCTCCTTTGCTAAATCTACAATATGATAAACAGGTTCTATCATCTCTCTCATGTTATAGTAGCTATCATTTAATGTAAGTATTAGCTGAGCATCTGGGTATTTTACTTGTAAATATTTTACTGCTTCAGTTATTAAATCTTTTTTCTGTAAAAACTTCTCTTTTGAATGATCTCTTATTATATAACTTATCTCTGTTGTTTCAACACTTCCATTAAAGTCTGTAAGTAGGAAGAACCCTTCATATCCCTCTGTGTATTCTGGTCTTTCATTTACAGGTAATAATGAATTTAATTCCATCGCAAGAAGCATAGAATTTATCATTTTATTTTTAGAAGCTCCTGGATGAATATCTCTTCCTTTTATTACAATATTAGCTGAAGCCGCATTGAAGTTTTCATATTCTAACTCACCAACTTCTCCACCATCTATTGTATAAGCAAATTTTGCTCCAAATTTTTCTACATCAAATAGATTTGCTCCTCTACCAATCTCTTCGTCTGGAGTTACTCCTATTTTGATTTCTCCATGCTCTATTTGAGGATTTTCTTTTAAATATTTTAATGCTGTCATAATTTCAACTATTCCAGCTTTATCATCCGCTCCTAAAAGAGTTGTTCCATCAGTAACAATTAAATCTTGATCCACATATTTTTTTAATTCTGGAAAATCTTTAGTTGTCATTTTTATATCCAACTCTTGATTTAAAACAATATCTTCACCATTATATTTTTCTATAATTCTAGGTTTTACATCAGTTCCATTAAATGATGG
>JAVWUC010000006.1:27498-58377 GCA_036667395.1 Cetobacterium sp.
TAAAAAACTCATTTTACCCTCCAATTATCTTTTTAATTTTCCCAAAAATTTTTCAAGATTTACAATATATCTTGTATGATTACCTTTTCCTACTGTCTCTTCTCCAAAGCTTACCAAAACTTCAAATTCAAGTTTCTTTCCTTCAATTTTTTTTAAAGTAGCTTGGCACTTTAGTTTATCCCCAACCAAATTTGCTTTTAAATGTTCAATATTAACAACTGTTCCAACTGTACTATCCCCTTTTTCAAGATGCTCTTGAACCAGTTTATATGCTGTATTTTCCATAAATGCTATCAGCATCGGAGTTGAAAATACATCTACACCACCTGAACCTAAAACAGCTGCAGTTTCATTCTCCTGAACTATTTTCTCTTGAGAAAAAACTAATCCCTCTTTTAACATAAATCTCCCTCCTTTAAATATACATATAAAATATCATAATTTGTTAAAAAAAAATAGTCTCTTTTGCATATTTGTCAAAAATATGTTAACATCTAAAGTAAAACAAAATTTGAGAGGTAATAATTTGAGATTAGAAAAATATTTGGTTGAATGTGGTGTAGCTAGCAGAAGAAAAATAAAAAAAGCTATTTTAGAAGGACGAGTTACACTTAATGGAAACGTTGAATACAACGATGGTACTGAAGTTGAATGGGGGATTGATTCTATCACTTTTGATGGAATAATTCCAAAGAAAAAAGAACTTAAATATTACATTCTTTATAAAGTTGCAGGTTACATAACTGCAATGTCAGATGAACATAGAAAAACTGTTGTTGAACTTTTACCATCATATGTTGATAGATCTTCTGTTTTTCCTGTTGGAAGATTGGATAAGGACACTGAAGGATTACTTCTTTTTACGAGTGATGGAAATTTAAGTTATACTATGTCACATCCTGATAAAGAGATGGAAAAAACATACTATGTTGAACTTGCTCGTGAAATAAGTAGTGATAATATCTTAGCTCTTGAATCTGGTGTTATTTTAGATACAGGTTACGCTGCTCTTCCTGGTAAAGTTGAATATATATCTCCAAAATCAATCAATTTGACTATAACTGAAGGTAAATATCATCAGGTCAAAAAAATGCTAAAAGCTGTTCAGAATAGAGTTACTTATCTAAAAAGAATTCAATTTGGAAACCTGACTCTAGGTGATATGCAGCCAGGTGAAATCAGAGAGATCTTAAGAGAGGATATTCAAATTTAAAAAATGCTAGAGAATTTAATCTCTAGCATTTTTTTATCCTAATATTAAAAATGTAATAAAAGATGAAGTTGCTAAAACTAATCCTATTGCTGACTCATAAGGTATTAACTTCAATCTTTCTTCTAATTTCATATTGTTTGCTCCACCTGTACTGTGGAAAAAAGATCCATGTGGTAAATGATCCAGTACTGTTGCCCCTGAATTTATCATTGCTGCTCCCCAAACTGCACTTACTCCAGCTGCCAATATCGTTCCTGAAAATGTTGCAGAGGCTATTGTTGCTCCAGCTGTTGTTGATGCTGTTGCTCCTGACATCAGTGCTCCAGATATTGGGGCTATCAATTCTTCACTGATACTTGCTTTTGCTAAAACTGATAATATAACATCCTTTAATGTTGAGTTTTTAATTATTCCTGCAACAGTTCCTGTTCCAACTAATAAAATAGCTACTCCTGACATCTTTTGTAAACCATAGTCCATTGACTCTCTCAATTTAGAAGATTTCCCCATAACTACCATTCCAACTAATCCTCCAACTGGAAGGGCTATCAGTGGGTCTATATTTATCCCTAAAAGAGGTCTTAATGCTAGTAATGCTATCGTTACAATTGGTCCTATTACACTTCCAAAAAAGCTTGGTAAATCCTCATTTTCAAAACTATCATCTGCTTCTAAAACTTTTTCTCCCTTTTCTACTAAAACTTTTGCAATCAAAACTGTTGCCATAAGTCCTACAACTGCAGGAATAATATTTACCCACATAACTGATGATAATGATGCCCCAAAATTTTCTGCTGCTGCTATTGTATTTGGATTGGGAGAGATTATATTTCCACTTTTTCCTCCACCTATCATAGCACATAGAATAGCCATTTTTGATATTTTTAATCTTCTAGCAATAGCTAGTGCAATCGGTGATACTGTTATAACTGCAACGTCTATAAATACTCCTATTGCTGTTAATATAAGTGCTGACAAAGCCAAAGCGAATATTGCTCTTTTTTCACCTAAAGTTTCAATTATTGTTTCAGCTATTTTAGTAGCTGCATTTGTTTTTATAAGTATTCCAGCTAATACCCCTGCTGTTAAAATTCTAACAATAGCTGGAGTAACGTCTTTAACTCCACTTATCATAAGTCCAACTGTTTCTGGTAATGAAACTCCACCTGCTAATCCACCTATTACTGCTCCCAAGATTAAACTATATGCAGGATTCGCCCTTTTTATAATTAAAATAATAGCTATTAATAATCCTAAAACTGCACCAAATGCTGTCATTTTTTTCCTCCCTTATTTTGTACTATTTTGAACATCTCGTTTCGCATACTTTTATTAATCTGAATATCTCTTCTGTGTTACTTTTTACAAATTTTTTAGCGTTCTCTTTTTTCATAGCGTCCTCTAAAGTCATTGGATAATTCATTATTGAAAAGAAACTATCTATTCCTTTTTTATGAGTTTCTACAGCTTCATCCGCTACTCCGCCCGCTAAAGCTATAACAGGTATAGAAAATTTTTTAGCTATTTTAGCTACTCCTACAGGAGCTTTTCCCATCGCTGTTTGAAAATCTAATCTTCCCTCACCAGTAATTACAAAATCAGCTTCGGCAAGTTCTTTTTCTAACCCTACTTTCTCTAAAATCATATCAATTCCTGGAGATAATTTTCCATTTAAGAATGCAACAAGTCCTCCACCTAATCCACCTGCTGCTCCTGCTCCTGCCATATTAGAAACATCTATTCCAAGCTCTTTTTTTATTACTGTAGCTAAGTCACAAAGTCCCTCGTCTAAAAGTTTAACCATCTCTTCCGTTGCACCCTTTTGTCTAGAATAGATCTCAGCCGCACCTCTTGGCCCATAAAATGGATTATCCACATCACAAGCTACTAAAAAATTACACTCATCCAACTCTTCCATTTTATTCGAGGCATCGATATATTTTACTTTTGATAATATCTCTCCTCCAAATCCTAACTCTTTTTTATTTTCATCCAAAAATTTATATCCTAGAGCTTGCATCATCCCTAGTCCTGCATCATTTGTTGCACTTCCACCAATTCCAATTACAAATTCACGACACCCTTTCAAAATGGCATCTTTAACCAATTCTCCAGTTCCATAAGTCGTTGTCTTCATCGGATTTCTTCTTTCTTTTTCAATTAATGGTAATCCCGATGCGGCTGCCATCTCTATAACCGCTGTTTTCCCATCACCCATTATTCCGTATACCGCTTCGATTTTTTCCATCAATGGATTATTTGCAACTACTTTTACAAATTTTCCTTCTGTTCCTTCAACAAGAGATTCAACCGTTCCTTCTCCCCCATCTGCAATCGGTACTTTTATAACTTTAGCATCTGGATAAACTACTTTTACTCCTGATTCAATCGCTTCTCCCAATTCGTATGAGCTTAAACTTCCCTTAAATGAATCTATTGCTACTACAACTTTCATATCTCCTCCTTATGTAAAACTATTTAGTAATTAACTACCTATTTTAGTACTATTCTCCTTTTTTTTCAATAATATTTACAAAATAAAAAAAGTGCCGAAGAACTTTCGGCACTAAACTAAAACATTTTCACTTACTTTTTTATTTTCTTTTAAATAACTAGCTAAATATACAAATGGTGTATCTAGTGTTGCAACTATTACCTTCATAATATATGTCACTATAAATATCTCCACTAAAACTTCTAAAGGGTAAACACCTGCAAAAGCTATTGATGTAAATATTAAATTATCTATTAATTGACTTATTAGAGTACTGAAGTTATTTCTAATCCAGATATGTTTTTTAGATGGAAATCTATCTCTCCAAAATTTATAAGCCCACACATCATGTCTTTGAGATACACCATAAGCTACCAGTCCTGCAAATAGTATTCTTGGCATAAAATCAAATATCATTTTTAAACTTTGAAAATTCCCAACTCCTTCTTGAACTGTACTTGGAATAAATGATACTGCTATTTTCATTATTACTGCTGTCACAATCATACTAACAAAACCAAGCTTAACTGCTGTTTTAGCCTCTTCCTCTCCATAATTTTCAGAAAGTATATCTGTTACTAAAAATCCTCCTGCATACATTATATTTCCTAAAGTAGTTTCAAATCCAAAAAGATTAACTAACAATACAACTTGAATATTTGCTAAAATACTACTTATAGGAACCCACATAAACAGTCCTAATTTTCCAAATTTTTTATAAATAAATATTATGCTAAAAAAGTTGACTAAAAGCATTAGCCCCCATAAAAGTTCATTTCTCATCTCTATCTCTCCTATTTTTTTCTTATTGTTCAAAAACTCCTAAATCCTTATTATCAATAAGCAATTCAACTCTTGGATCATTTTGTAAATAAGCATATTTTTCTACAAACCATTTTACTAACTCTTCATCTCTTTCAACTACTGTTCCATTATTTATAAATATATTTATTGTTATACTTTTAAAATATTTAAGCCCTAACTCTAAATCTTTTTCTATCATCTCTCTTGTCTGCCCTTTAGAACATATTAAAAGACACACTGAGTAAAGATCTTTACCTAACTCTTCACACTCTTTTTCTGTAATTTTAAAATTCTTTCCATAACTATTTATTCTAAAATCATTATCAAATGTTTCCATTCCCATTCTAAATCTTATATCTATCCCTTTAAAGAACTCTCTTATCTCTGATAGTCTATTTTTATACCCATAATATATTTCAAAATAAATAAGAGTTATATCTTTTTTATAAGCTACCTCTCTAATTTTTTCAAGAGTTGATTTTGGAAGTTCAAACACTGAACCTGAATTTATAACCTCTAATGATTTAAACTCTCCTGTAACTTCATTTAAAGTTTCAAAATTGACTCTCTCTATCTCTTTTTCATCTGTTGAATTATCCTCTATATAGTTGCAAAATTTACACTTTCCATACTTACAAGGATAACTTTTTAAGAGAACGATCTCTCTTTTGTTGCCATTTTCAATTCTGTTGTACCTAATTCCCATTTTACATTTCTCCTAATTTCAAAATAAAAAAAAGCAGGGAAACCCCTGCTCAAAATTAAAAAAGGGTACAATTACCCCTTATACTTAATAGTTTAAGCCTAGTTTTTTTAAGATGGAGGTTTACGAACATCTACCATAAATATGGATTTTTATTAAATTCCTCTTATTTTAACATATTTTATTAAAAAAATCAAAAAAAATAGACCCTAAGGTCTATTTTTTAATTAAAAGTTGGTTTTGCTTCAATAGCCATCATTTTTATGAATGAATCTAAGCTCATTGACTCTTGATCTTGCGATCCAAATCTTCTTACGTTTACTTCTCTGTTTTCAACTTCATTTTTACCGATGATTAATTGAACTGGAACTTTATATCTTCCATTCGCTTCTCTTATTTTATATCCTATTGACTCTGCTCTAGCATCGATCTCTGCTCTTATTCCTGCTTCTTTTAGCATTTCAACAACCTCTTGAGCATATGGAGCTACTTCATCATTTATTGTCAATACTTTAACTTGGCATGGTGCTAACCAAGTAGGGAAAGCTCCTGCATAGTGCTCTATTAATATTCCCATAAATCTTTCTAATGATCCATAAACAACTCTATGAATCATAACTGGTCTATGTTTTTCTCCATCTTCACCAATGTAAGAGATATCAAATCTTTCAGGTAGGTTAAAGTCTAATTGAATTGTTCCACACTGCCATGTTCTTCCAATTGCATCCTTTATTTTGAAGTCTAATTTAGGACCATAGAATGCTCCATCCCCTGGATTTAACTTGTAATCTCTTCCTAATTTTTTTAATGCTCCTTCTAAAGCTGACTCAGCTTTATCCCAAATTTCTTGAGATCCGATAGCTTTTTCAGGTCTTGTTGAAAGTTCAATAGCATATTCAAATCCAAAAAGTCCTCTGTAGAACTTGTCGATTAAGTTTACTACTCCTATGATTTCATCTTCAATTTGCTCTGGTGTCATAAATATATGAGCATCATCTTGAGTGAAATTTCTAACTCTCATAAGTCCGTGTAAAGCTCCTGAAAACTCATGTCTGTGAACTATTCCTAACTCTCCAGCTCTTATAGGTAAATCTTTATACGAGTGCATTCCATATTTATAAACTAAAACTCCTCCTGGACAGTTCATAGGTTTTATAGCGAACTCAGTCTCATCAATTTCTGATGTATACATATTTTCTCTATAGTTCATCCAGTGTCCTGAAGTTTCCCATAACTCTTTATTTAACATGATTGGAGTCTGTATCATTTCATATCCAGCTTTCTCATGTTCTCTTCTCCAAAGATCAGTTAATACGTTTCTCATTTTCATTCCATTTGGTAAGAAGAATGGGAATCCTGGTCCGAAATCACTTGTAAAGAATAATTCTAACTCTTTACCTAGTCTTCTATGATCTCTTTTTTCTGCTTCTTCTAAGAATTTTAAATGTGCTTTTAATTGAGGTTCAGTTGCAAATGCAAATCCGTAGATTCTTTGTAACATTTTATTGTTAGAATCCCCTCTCCAGTAAGCTCCTGCTACTGATTTTAATTTAAATGCCTTTAAATAAGATGTTGATGGTACATGTGGTCCTCTACATAAGTCAATGAAGTCTCCTTGCTTGTAAAATGTTAACATCTCATTTGCTGGAATACTTTCAATAATTTCAACTTTATAAGTTTCACCTAAGTTTTTGAAGTGCTCTATAGCTTCTTCTCTAACCATCTCTATTCTTTCAACTTTTATATTTTCTTTTACTATTTTTTTCATTTCAGCTTCAATCTTAGCTAAATCTTCATCTGTAAACTGCTCAACAGGGTCGAAATCATAATAGAATCCATTTTCAATAGATGGACCTATCGCTACTTTTGTTCCTGGGAAAAGTCTTATAACTGCTTGAGCTAAAAGGTGAGCTGTTGAGTGTTTTATTATCTCTTCTCCCTCTGAAGTTTCAGGAGTTATAATTTCAACATTAGCATCTCTATCTAACACATAACTCATATCTACTTCTACTCCATCAACTTTTGCTCCAACAGCTTTTTTAGCTAATGAATTGCTTATTGATTTTGCAATCTCAAACATATTTACACTGTTTTCAAATTCTTTTATATCTCCACTTGGTAATATTACTTTCATGTTTCTCTCCTTTTATTCTTAATCTTCTAAATCATCTATTTTTATTCCATCAAACAGATATGTTTCTGGCGATGTTTTCTTATCTTTATCTGTTGAAGCTCCTAATCCAAATATATTACTATCTGGGAATGTTAACAGTTTAAATTGAACTGCCATGCTCCACTCATAATCTTTTGTTCTGTATGAATAATCTCTTTCATAAGCAACTGCCCATTCATAGTATCCAAACTCTTTTCCAATCTCAACTCCGAAACCATCAAATGTACTTCTACCGTTTTCTCCTTGCCCTGAAAGTTGATCATAAAACTTAACGTATGCCTTTGTTCTCCAACCTTCACTTGGTTTTCCAACTTTAGCATTTAAACTAAACTCATGCTCTTTCTCAGTATCGTTCCAATTTATTGGATTTGAATAGTCACTAAAGTTTGATTTTTGGTTGTAGATGTATCCTAATCCAATTCTATTATATGAATAGAATAATCTTGCTTCAAGTTCTTCTAATGATTTTAAATAATCCCCAGTCTGTTCATATCTTTCATCATTTCTTTGCATCATTAAAGATGAATAGAATCCTCTTTTATAATCTCCAAAATATGTTCTGTCATCAATTATTCTATCTAAATTAAATGTACGAGCTCTAGAGTTTTCTCTATCTTGTAGAACTTGTCTAATTCTATCTATCTCTAATTGAGAAAGTTGATCTGGAGTTTTCTTATATTCTGAGGCTGCATACGAAACCAGTTCTTGGTCTGTAAATCTTTTATCTTTATATGAATAAGATAGATAGATAACATCCGAGTTATAATTTGATAGAGCTGGATTCCATGCTCCTTCATTTTTATAATCCTCATAGCTGGCTCTATATACTTGTTCTACATCTCCACCAACTAAATATGAAGCTGAGTAGGTATGGTTTTTTGTATTTATTACTTGAGAATCCGCTTCTTTCCTTTTATCTTTACCTTCAATATATTCTAGATTTAATTTATCTTTACCAAAATCATATGTATATCCATATACATTCTCTTTAATTTTTTCTTCAGCATTTTCAACATCTTGAATCTCCCAAATACTTGAATCTATTCTACGGTTTTTGTAATAGAATTTATTATTTCCGTATCTGTAGTTTGCACCATAGTTTTCAAGTGTTAAATCGTTATGATTTTCATCTAACATATTTTTATCAGTATATCTCTTATCTGAAGCATATTCAAGTCCAAAGGTATTTTTTTCATCAATTAAGAAATCTAATTTTTGATTTAAAATTTCTCCCTTTTTATCATCATTGCTGGCTCTTTTTATATTTTTATAATCTACAGTATACACCGTTTGAGTATTCCCTAATTCAAATATCACTTTATCTGAAACTTCATGAATATTCTCTTTATGTCTCATTCTTATCTCTTTTGTCATCTCAGAATCTGAGTTGTATGAGTAATCTTGATACATATATGTCAATCTGTTTGACAACACTAAATCTGTTGTTCTATCTTTGTTCTCTGTATTGTCAAGCAGTGTTATATCATGAGTAAATCCTGCTCTTAATCTTGTAGATTCATCGCTCGTTGAAATCTCTTTTTCGGTCAATTGGTTATACCCTTTATCATACTGATCAAATCTAACATTTCCATAAAGCTCTAAATCTCCTAAGTTTGACAGTGATATCTTTTCATCTGATAGTCCAACCTCATAGAAATTCGAATCATTTATATAAATCTTATATGAATCTCTATCCCAAGCTGATTTACTATAAATACCCTCTCTATCCCAAATCTCCTCTTTAGTATTACCACCAGCTAGAGTCAATTTTAATGTATCATACATAAAATCTATATACGCTCTATTTTCAGAAGTCTTGTTATAAATAATATTTTCATATCTGTTGTATTCAACATCTCTTAAATTTCTAGTTTTACCCAAGCTTCCATCTAATAAAGCTTTTTCCCTAAATGGATCGTCTTGTAAATTTAGTTCCTGCTCAACTTCAGAGTAATCATATCCAACTTTATAATCGATATCTCCATAAAGTCTATACTCTCCTAAAGACGTCTTTAGATCTTTGCTATCATAAATATTATATTCAGCTACAGTCCATGGAGTATAATCGAACTTAATTCCGTAGTAGCCCTCATTATCAAGTTTACTGAAATTAGGATCCCGCTCCCATGAATTTAACTCTCTATACTTATCTCCAGTTTTATCATCATAAGAGATATTTATTTTATATTTTTTATCATTAAAATTAAATCCAAAATTTTCAGCTTTAGATTGTAAATCTGCTTTTGTTGATCCAGGGTCCATATCATCTAAGTAATTATAATACGCTCCCATCGAGTATCTATCATTTTCTTTTTTTAATGAAACATCACTTGTTAAATCGTAGTCTGTAGATGATCCATAGTCCATATCATCCAACTGATCAGCTACCATAACTCCATAAACTTTTTTATCAGAAACAAGATTTAGCTTCGCTTTTAAAGTTACATCTTTATTTTCTCCTAAATTTATAAGTTCTGTATCCAATTGATAAAATCCTATATTTCCACCTTTATTGGGAACTCCATCAATATATTCCCATCCGTTAGCTGGCTTTGCGTTTCCTCTTCCAAAGAAATACTTGTCAATAGCATCATCTAAAGTTGGAATCATATTGTAAGTTGCATTTTTATAATTAGCATTTAGATATCCGTTTTCTCCCGAATAGTTGTGATTATAATTAAAATCCCATCTATCAAAGTTTCTCTCAACATCATCTGCTCCTGCTTTTTTATCAATTAACCAGTCATTTATGTTTAGTTGACCCTTTCCATATTTTCCAAGATCATACCAATTTTCCATTCTTCCTATTAAAAGTCCTATTCTATCTCCGAATTTTGGAGCGATACCACCTTTAAATTTACTATCTTTATCCCCCCATAAAACTCCAGATGTTATATACCATCCATAGTCAGTATCGGTTCCCCAACTTGGGAATAAAGGCACTTCTGACCCTTGTCTTATATTAAATCTATACCAAGGCAATGAAAATGGGATTACATCATTATCTCCAATGAATAGATTTGTATTTCTAAAAGTTACCTGCTTATCTGGCTCTATCACAATAGTGTCCGATTGTAAATGATAGCCTACTTGCATTGGATTTCTAGTTTGAATAATTTTAGGATCTGTTGTAAACCATCCGTTTCTTAAATAGGTTTTTCCATCTAAATATTCAGTCTCATTTCCACCAAAATAGATTCTGTCATTTGGTTTTTCAGCACCAGTTACTTGTCCAACTTCTAAGTATCCAAAACTTTTCCCAAAATTCCCTGTATTTCCATCCATATCAAACTCTCCGTTTGAAGAATCCAATTTTAATTTTCCAGTAGGTTCATCAACTTCTAAAAAAAAGTCTCCAGGAACATAGGCTCTGTTCTGTTCTCTATTTACTTTAACTTCAAAAGCCTTTAATTTTAAAGCCCCGTATCTTACATTAACTCCATCTGTTGAAGTCATTGTGTCTGAATTCAAATCTATTTCTACTTCATTTTTATCTGTTTCTGTCTCTTTTGTTGCTGCTTTTAAGCTCGTGATTGCAACGACCATTAAAGCTAAAATTAAATAGATTTTCCTTTTCATCCGCCCTCCCGTTTTAACCATTTATATTAGGTTTAATTATATCATAAAACAAAAAAGGTTGCCAGTAGCAACCTTTTTATTTATCATTTTAATAAGAGTTTAACTTCTCTAAAAGCTCTGATTTTTGTCTTAATCCTACTATTTGGTCTATCTTTACTCCATCTTTGAATATAATCATTGTTGGAATACTTCTAATCCCGTAGTCTCCAGCTAAGTCGCCACTTTCATCAACATTAACTTTACAAACTGTTGCTTCTGTCTCTTCTGATAGCTCTTCTAATATCGGAGCTAACATTTTACAAGGTCCACACCAATCAGCCCAAAAATCAACTAAAACAAGACCTTTTTTTTCAATTACTTCACTCTTAAAATTTGAATTATTTAAACTTAAAACCTTTCCCATCTTCTTCCTCCTTAATATGGAAAATTTCCTTTAAATATATCTGTACTTTAACATAGAGAACTGTTTTTGTCAATTTTAATTTATACCCTCTATTTATAGAGCTGATTCAGTACATCACGCTTCTTTTCTTTTTCTTTTAGGGCATTCATTATCACAATTCCTTTTTGTATATCTCCTATTAAAATTCCAGATACAATAAGATTATCCTTAAAATATATTTTCTTGTAACTTAATGACTCTTTATCTTTCTCGCAAATAAAATCTTGTGTTTCTACTGCGCCACCTGCTGAAAAAATCTTTGTTCCTACACCTTCGAATGTTACTGGTTGTATTTTTTCATTATATACTTCTTCAGCTCCACAAGCATTTGCTCCTGCAACTTTACCTTGGTCTAAAGCCACTTGCCAAAGTCCAACAACATTTCCTTTATATTCTGTTACATCTCCACAAGCATAGATATCCTGTTTTGAGGTTTCCATTTTTTCATTTACAACTATTCCTCTATTAACTTTAAGCCCTGCTTTTTCAGCTAGTTCTCTATTTGGAATAATTCCTGAGCTTATAACTACAAGATCTGCCTCTATTTTTTCTCCTGTATCTAAATGTATCTCTTCAACTCTTGATTTACCTTCAAATTTTTCAACTTTTGAATTTTTATATAATTTTATGCCACTCTTAGTTATACAATCTTCAAAAATTTCAGATCCCTCTCCATCAAGTTGTCTAGGTAATATTCTTTGCATCATCTCAATAACACTCACTTCTAACCCAAGTTTTTCAAGTCCACAAGCAGATTCTAGTCCTAAAACGCCTCCACCTATAACAACAGCTTTTTTCTTCCCAACTGAATATTTTTTTATAGAATCTAAATCAGATTTTTCTCTGATTGTAAAGATTCCATCTAAGTTTGAGTTTCCCATACAAGGGATCATAGCTTTTGCTCCTGTTGCTATAATTAATTTATCATAAGCTATCTCTTCATCTGAACCTAATTTTATTATTTTATTTTCAGAATCGATCTCTTTAACAATCTTATTTAGTTCAATATCTATCTTCTGCTCCTCATACCATTTCTCAGGTTTAACTAAAAACTTTTCTTTTTTTACTTCCTCTCCTATCATTTCTGATAAAAGAGTTCTATAGTATGGGTACTCTTTTTCTCTAGAAAAAATTACTATTTTAGCTTTTTCATTTCTTTCTCTTATATTTTGAGCGGCTGATAAAGCTGCTATTCCTCCACCTATTATTATTATATTTTCAAGAATATCCTTTTTTTCTGGATATTTTATTATTGGTGAAGATACAAAAAACTCTTTTCCAACTCCACATGCAGGACAAACTTCAGGTGCATCTATCTGTATATATGACTCACCACACACGCTACAAGTCCAATTTAAAAGTTCTTTATCTGGATTTAAATTTTCTTCTTTTTCTACAATTTTTCTTTTAGGAATAGTTTTTAAAATCATATTTTCTGCAAACCCCCTACCAAAATCGAAAGCTTTTTCTAGCTCCTTTCTAGAAGCTCTGAATTCAACTTTAAATCCTTCTAAAACATGCATTCTCAGCTGGTTTAAACGTGATATTATATTTGGAACAGCTTCTCCACTCCATCCATAGCTACCAAAAGCTGAAACATACTTTCCTCCGTGAACTATTGGATTTAGTGATGTCAAAAGATTCCAAATCAATGGTAATGCATCTCCATTTATCGTAGAACTTCCAAATATTATCCCATCAGCCCATTGAAACTCTCTTAAAATTTCACCCTCTATTTTTCCAAAATTTTCAATATCTAAATTGTAAGTTTTTACTACTATAGTAGAGTTGTAATCTTTTATTCCTTTCTCAATCTCTTCAGCGATCTCTTTTGTATACCCATAGGCAGTTGCATACGGTATTATAATTGTTTTGTATTCATTGGGATTTATTAATGTCGACCAACTTTTATAAGTTTCAATTACCTTCTGTATATCTACGTCCAATACTGGTCCGTGTCCTGGAAGTATTAAATCTATATCTAAATCTTTAATTTTTTCAATACCTTCCAACACATATTTTCTAAAAGGAGAAAATATGCACATATAGTAATATCTTAAAGCTACCATGTAATCTCTTTTTTTACTTTCAGGAAGTTTTGATAACAATATCTCATCAAAGCTATAGTGTGATCCAAAGGAATCACAAGTTACAAGAGTCTTATCTTCAATGATATATGTGTACATTGAGTCTGGCCAGTGTAGAAATGGGGCTGAAATAAATTTTAACGTTTTATCCCCTAAAGACAGGGTATCGCCATGATTTACAACAATATATGGAAAATCTTTATTTAAAATATTTTTAAGAAACTCTATTGTATTTTTCGATCCAATAACTTTTGCTGCTGGAGCTAATTCCAACAATTTCCCTACAGACCCTGAATGATCTGGCTCCGTATGGTTTAAAATTATATAATCGATATTTTCTACTCTATCTACACAGCTTTTTACTCTCTCTAAAAATTCTGGAAACTTCCACTCTTTAACAGTCTCAAATATCGCTACTTTCTCGCTACCTTTCAATATATAAGAGTTATATGTTGTTCCAAATTGTGTTTCCATTATAATATCAAATATTTTCAAATCTGGGTTTAAAGCTCCTACCCAATAAAGATTTTCTTTTATTTTAAAAGAATCCATAAAAATACCTCCCGGGTGTTTTTTACTTGCTCTCTTTTTCCCTTTCGGCTTGAGATTTTGTTACATAATATGGCTCTAATGTGAAGAGATTATCCTCTTTATTTATTGCCATTTCAGCCAACATTGAAGCTCTTGATATATTTAAAGAGTTGGGTACAAAAATTGCCTTATTCCCTATTTTATTTTTTATAAGCTCTCTATATATAAATGCTCCATCTCCTACAAAGACAGTTTCTTCTGTTATATTTTCTAGAATATTTTCTAACTCTTCTGCCATGTATTCCCCTTCAAGGATGAAAGTATCGTTTTCTTTTCTATATACTCCACAAAAAACTCTTTCCTTTCTCGCATCAAGCATAGCCACAACTTTTTTGTCCCCTGTATACATTTGAGCTAATAGATCTAACTCATTTATTCCCGCCATTGGTTTTTTTAATGCATAAGCTAAACCTTTTGCAAGTCCAACTCCTATTCTTATACCTGTAAAAGAACCCGGTCCTATACTCACAGCTATTTTATCTATCTCTTTTTTATCCACTCCTGTTAAATTAAGAAGTGTATCTAAAGTTGTCATAGTTATCGCTGAATGATTCTGTTTCACATTCAATGTTATCTCTCCTACAACACCTGTTTCACTACTATAAAGAGCCAATGTTCCTATATTCGTTGATGTATCAATCGCTAAAATTAACATATTTTAACATCTCCTCCTCTTTTTCTTTATCTCCAATATACTTTAACTCCACGGATCTTAACTCTTCTTCTCCCTCTCCTAAAGCATATTCAAACTCTATTCTTATATATTTTTTTGGTAGTTCACTCTCTATTATATTTGCCCATTCAATCAAAGCCACACCATCATTATTTATATAATCCTCATATCCTATTTCATAAATCTCATCTGCACTTCCAAGTCTATAAACATCAAAATGATATAGCGGCAGTCTTCCATCTAAATATTCTAAAACATAATTAAAAGTTGGACTTTTTAAATTTTCATCTATTCCAAGCTCTTTAGCAAAATTTTTAGTAAATGTTGTTTTCCCAGTTCCTAAATCTCCTATTAAAGCTACTACTGTATTTGGAGTTACATAAGCCGCTAATTTTTTAGCAAGCTCATCAATCTGCTTAAAAGTTAATATCTTTTTCATAATTTCACCTATCCTTGAATCTTGTTAACTATATTTGTTGTTGATTTTCCCTCAACAAATCCTAAAATTCTAACCTCTCCACCATTTTTTTCAACAATTTTTGTTTCAGGAAGATCATCTTTCGTATAATCTCCACCTTTAACATGAATTGATGGTTTAAGCTCATCTAGTAATTCACACGGAGTATCCTCTTCAAAAATAACCGTATAATCTACCGCCTTTAAACCACACAACATTTCAGCTCTATCTATCTCTGTATTTATAGGTCTTGATTCACCTTTTAATCTTTTTACAGATGCATCTGAATTTACTCCAACAACTAAAATATCCCCTTGTCTTTTAGCCTCATTTAAATATGTTAAATGTCCTACATGTAAAATGTCAAAACATCCATTAGTAAAGACTACTTTTTTATTTTGGTTTTTTAATTCATCTATTAATTCTGCTGCCATAGCTCTTTTCAATATCATAATTTTACATCTCCCATTTTTTTCTTTTTTTATGTTTTATTATACCATAATTTTTAAACTTATACATACCCGCTAGTTTTTTTTCTTCTCACATGTTAAACTATTTTACGAGGTGATTTTTTTGAGAATTTTAGGAATAGATCCTGGAACCGCTATTGTTGGTTATTCAATTTTGGATTTTAAAGAAAATAAATACAATCTTATAAAGTATGGGTGTATCTATACTTCTAAAGATCTTCCTATGGAAGATCGATTACTACAAATTTTTAATGAATTAGAAGAGATTATAGATGAATACTCTCCTAAATTTATGGCTGTTGAAGAGCTTTTCTTTTTTAAAAATAATAAAACAGTTATCAGTGTTGGACAAGCTAGAGGTGTTATTATTTTAGCTGGGAAAAAAAATGGATTACAAATTGAAAATTATACTCCACTTCAAGTTAAAATGGGTATAACTGGATATGGAAAGGCTGACAAAAAACAGGTTCAACTTATGGTACAAAAGATTTTAAAACTTGATGAGATACCAAAACCTGATGATGCTGCAGATGCTATAGCCGTAGCTATAACCCATATAAATAGTCTCACTAACACACTCTATTCTCCAAAGCCTGTAACAACAATAAAAGTTGAAAAAGAGATCAAAACTAATAGAATGACTGCTAAAGAGTTCCGTGAACTCCTTATGAATAGATAAAGAAGCTAGTTATTAAACTAGCTTCTTTATCTATTATCTACTATTATATTTTTTTAATCCTAACTCGATTGTTTTTATAGCTTTTTCAAGTCTATCTAGTTCAAGAGCATAAGATATTCTTACCTTGTTTAATCCTAGCTCTTCTCTTTGATAGAAGCCTTTTGCAGGTGCTAGCATAACTGTTGAACCTTCATATGAAAACTCACCTAATAACCACTTTGAAAAGTCTGTTGCATCTTCTACAGGTAACTCAATTATACAGTAAAATGCTCCTTCAGGTTTATTCAGAACAACACCCTCTATTTTCTTTAACCCTTCAAATAAAAAGTCTCTTCTTTCCATATACTTTCTATTTACAGACTGATAATACTTCTCATCTAAACATCTATATAAAGCTTCTGCTCCTATCATATCTAGTGTTGAAATAGCTAATCTTGATTGACAAAGCTTTAAGATATAACCCATAAAATCTTTATTTTTATTTAATATTGTTCCAACTCTAGCCCCACAAGTTGAAAATCTTTTTGATATTGAATCTATTATAATTATTCTTTCTTGATTATCTGTAAATGTTCCACAACTTACAGTATCTTTCCCATCATAAATAAACTCTCTATAAACTTCATCACTTATCATAAATATATTTTTTTCTTTTGAAATTTCATTTAGCATTAATAATTCATCTCTTGAGTAAACTGCTCCTGTTGGATTTCCAGGATTTGAAAACATAATAGCTTTAGTTTTTTCAGTGATTAGACTTTCTATAACATCTCTTGAAGGCAACTTAAAATTATCTTCAAATTTTGTTGGGATACCAACAACTTTTATTCCTAACATCGCAAAAAAACTATTATAATTTGCGTAGTATGGTTCAGGTATTAAAACTTCCTCTCCTGCATTAAAAAGAGTCATCAATGTAAATAGTAAAGCCTCACTTCCACCTGCAGTTATAAGAATTTCATCATTTTCATAATTAATATTCATCTTTTGATAATATTTTTTTATTGATTCTATTAACTCTTTCTGTCCAGATGAATCTGAGTACGCTATTGTTTTTTCCCCAAAATTCTCTATCGCCTCAAAAAACTCTTTCGGAGTTTCTAAATCTGGCTGACCAATATTTAAATGAATTATATCTATCCCTGAGTCTTTTGCTTTTTTCGAATATGGTATCAACTCCCTAACTGGAGAAGTTTTTAAGTTTTGTATATTTTTAGAAAACATTTGTCCCTCCTAAGCGAACTTTTTTTTCAGTTATTATAGCATCATATCCTTTTTTCGTGAAGTTTTTTTTTCATTGAACTAGCTACAAAACTTTGATATAATTCAGTAGTTAAATGATATTTCGAAAGGAGAGATTAAAATGGATAAAAAATTGAAATCATTTTTTCTAACATTGGGGATTTTATATGTGATAATCGGAGCATTGGGGATCAGTAACATGGGATTTTTCGTTAAAAATATTGAGTATATACTTAGTCTAGTTTTATTTTTAAATGGTATCTACCACATCATCTATTCAATGACTAATAGAAAAGATCCTTACTTTCATTGGGGGCTTGTTCTTGGTGAAGGGGTTATTGAATTAGTTTCTGTTGCAATTATTTTACTTAATACATTTACAACACAGCTATTTTTTACTAGTTATATAGGTGGACTATTGTGTTTAAAAGGATTAATTTTAACTTTAGGAAGAGATAATAAGCTTACTTCTTGGGAAAATACCAAAGCTAAAGTTAAGATATTAGTTATTATTAAAGGACTTCTTCATTTCCTTTTCGGATCACTAATTATAGTTTTACCTCTTTTAACTGATGGTGCTGTATATGTAGTTTTTGGTTGGTATATTCTTTTCTTAGGTATCCACTTTATTACAGAGGAATTTGTTACAAAATAATAAAAAAGATGGTATTTCTCCTTCAATTTTCAACACTTGAAAGAGTACCATCTTTTTTTATTTTTTAAAAAAATATATCTGACTTTTTTCATAACTATTTAAAGCTAATTTCCATAATAAAATTGAATATACCAAAGTATAAATAGAAATTTTTAGAAAAAAACTAAAGTAATTTAACTCTAAAATATACTTATTTAAGGCCAATCCAACTATCATTGATATTCCCATCGGGATTGACATTTTCAAAATATTTTTCCAAAATATTACCATATTTAAACCAATAACCTTATGATAGTAAATATTCATAGCTACAATCTGCCCCAATATAAATGATATTCCTGTAGCTATCGCACACCCTATAGCACCTACTCTTTTAACTAACAAAATACTCAAAACTAAATTTAGTAAAGCAATTATGAAATAAATTACAGATCTGAATTGGTGCATATTTTTAGCTTGCATAATACTCACGCCAGTACTTTGAATCAATGGTACAGTTAAAGGAATCATTATCCAAAGAGCTATTTTATAAGCCTCATTATAACCATCCCCAACCCATAAATTTATAAATTCTTTTCCAAAAAGTATAAATCCTGACGATATTAAGCCTAGAAGAATATATTGTAGTCTACCTATCTTTAAAAACATATCCGAGACCTCTTGATCTTTTCCTTCAACAATTAATCTATTTATTCTTGGAAAAAGAACTCCAGAGACTGCGGATGCAAATCCCATATATAAAGTGTTAAATATTGCTCCAACAGAGTAAACAGCTATTGCTTGAACACCTACATATTTTCCTATAATCACTCTATCCGTTCCCCAATATATCTGATCTATAAGTATATTTAAAAATATAAAAAACGAATATGCAAATATATCTTTTAAAATATATAATTTAAACCCTGAAAATTTAGCCCTCATTCCTAGTTTTATTGCATAAAAGACATCAAATATTGAAGATCCCAACGCAAAAATAACTGTTGAAACTGTTACAGCTATAAGTCCATAGCCTCTTATCATCAAAAGAGCTCCAACTATAGGATTTAAAACTAAAGTTATAAGTTTTATCCCTCTTTGATATATAAACTTTTCTCTAGAACCAATATTGGTTGAAAAAACTCCTAGTGGAAATGATATTACAACATTCAAAGCCATTATCAGAAATACCATTTTTGTTTTTTCTAACTCGTCTGTTGTAAATCTATCTCCAAAAAAATTGCCTATATTAAAGTAAATATATGAAGCAATAATAATGGCGATTCCCATCAATACAGTAAAAATTATTAGAAACATTCCGTTCAAAGATTTTTCTTCTTCTATTTTCCCCTCTGCTCTATAACGAACTGTATATCTTAGCATCGCATTTCCAAGACCTAGGTTAAGCATTGCCATGTATCCCATTATAGACTGAACCAAGGAGTTTATTCCATAATCTCCAGGTCCTAAATACTTCATATACAAAGGAGTATAGACTATTTGTATCAAAGAACTCATTACTATCGTGAACATCGAAAGAGCTGTACCTATTTTTAACTCATTTCTATTCATAATCTACTCCTCAAATTATCTCAAAAATTCATCTAATTTTTCAAATTGCTTTTCTCCATCTTTGGCTACTGACTCTAAAGTTTCTACACTTAAAGGTGCATTTTCTTTAAATTTTTCATATGTTAAGTCTCTCATATTTTGAAATGTTACAAATTTCCCTTTAAAATCAATCTCCTCAAGAACATTTGTCATCTTCTTACTATACACTATTGGAAAAACTGATTTTTTAAATACAAATCCTAAAATCATAGCATGAAATCTTGTTGCTACAACACTCTCTGATTTTTCTATAACCTCAAGTGCTTCGTTTAGATCACCTCTATAAAAATAAGTTGATATATTTTTATGATATTCATTAGGAATCATATTGAAAAGTTTTGAAATTGCCTCTTCATCACCTTCACCTTTACAAAATGACATCAATTTAACTTTTTTTCCACTTTTTATTATCTCTAAAACCAAAGCTTTTAATCTATTAAAATATTCAGACTCAAACTTTACAAGCTCCGGCCTTTCCGATGGAAGTATTATTGAAAACAATACATAATCTCCTTCAGATGGATTTCCTTTTAAACTGAATACTATATCTTTTCCAAATCTTATATTCTCTAACTCTTTGAATAATTCATATGAATAACCCTCTCTAAAACATACATCCTGACACTGTTTAAAGAAATTAAGATACTTTTCTTTAAATGCTTCATTTTTATAAGGTCCAAAGTTTGCCCCTAAAACAAAGTAATTTTTTCCGTTTTTTAAATTTCTTTCTCTTATTTTAAAATCTTCTTCTGAAAAATCATTTTCTATAAATATTGAACCTCCAATATTTACAACTGCATCTACATTTCTAGAAAACATATCTTCTAAAATATTAGGTATTCCAAATTTTCTTCCTAAATTAGATATCACTTTTTTTAAAAAGCTATCATTGTACATAACTTTTAAATTATCTCCATCTATTCCTTTTAACTCTTTGTATTCTGGAGTTGTAAAAAGATAAAAATTCGTATTTTTATATCTTTCACATAACATTTTTATAAATAAATCATCCCCTAGATTAACTTGGGTGTAAGCTTTAACTAAAACTTTTTTCAAAATTTCCCCTCTCTCATTATTTTAATAATTTCATTTTGTATTTTTTCAAAAACATCATTTTCAATCTAAACCTTCTATAGAAATAATATTTTTTTATCTCTAAGGTTTCTAATTTTTTAAATTTTTTGATATTTTTTCTTACCTCTTCGTATATTTTTTCCCACTCATCTATTTTATTTTCTTTCATTTTTTGAAGTACATCAAAAGGATACATTATACCATGATATAACAGACACTCTTGAATTTTTTTAATATTTTCTTCATATTGCCCATTCATTTTATAAAACTCTATCAATTTCTCTAAAACAATATATATATCTGTTCTATTTCTATAGTTATTTGATACAGAATATTGGTTCATATAATAGTTATAATAAGGAAAATCTATCGCAGAAATTTTATCTGCATAAAAAAATGCCTTAAAATTAAAAAACATATCTTCGCCAGTATAGACATTAAGTAAAAAATTTACTGAATATTTTTCCAACATTTCTTTTCTATATATCTTATTACACGGTGATGAAAACCACTCAGTTTTACAATCTGTATACTCATCCTTTGTTAAATTTTCAGGGATTTTAACTGTAGATAGTAGCCTTCCATTTTCATTAATTTTTTTAAATCCGCAAATCACTATATCTGAATTATTTGACTTTGCTTTCTTATATAGATCCTCATACATTGTCTTTTCTACCCAATCATCTGAATCTAAAAAAGCAACAAACTCCTTTGTTGAAAGGGATAAACCCAAATTTCTAGCAACACTACAACCACTATTTTCTATTCGTTTATACTTAATTTTTTTGTTTTTTCTTTCTAACTCTATGCATATTTTAGATGTCCCATCTGTTGATCCATCGTCTACTATTATTATTTCAATATCTTCTAAAGTTTGATTTAATGCTGATTCTACACATTTCACTATGTATTTCTCCACATTGAAAGCTGGAATAATTATACTTACCATAATATCCTCCACTTTTAGTTTTTACTATAAATTATATAATGCTAGCTAAAATAATACAACAAAAAAAGCGATAAATTTATCGCTTTTTTAAAATTCACTTATTTAGTTCCAAATATTCTATCTCCACAATCTCCAAGACCTGGATAGATATATCCATTAGAATCTAATCCTTGATCAATTTTTGCTGTGTATATAGCTACATCTGGATGTGTTTGTAAAACTTTTGCAATTCCTTCTGGAGCTGCTACTAAACACATAAACACTATATTTTTAACCCCTGCATTTTTCAGGTAATCAATCGCATATATTGCTGATCCACCTGTTGCTAACATTGGGTCTACTAATATAACTTGTTTGCTTTGTACATCTACAGGAAGCTTACAGTAGTAATATACTGGCTCTAGAGTTTCTTCATCTCTATAAACACCTATGTGTCCTATTTTTGCAGTTGGAATAAGAGAAACAATCCCATCTACCATTCCTAATCCTGCTCTTAAAATCGGTACAACTGCTATGTTTGTTCCTAGCGTATGCCCTGTTGTTTTCATAAGTGGAGTTTCAACTACAATCTCCTCTAAAACAAGATTTTTCGTAACCTCATAAGTCATTAATTTTGAAATTTCATTTAAATTCTCTCTAAAACTTTTCGTATCCGTATTTTTATTTCTTAGTATTGTTAATTTGTGTTGTATTAACGGATGATTTATTTCTATTACAGCCACTTTTGCCTCCCTCTGTATTATACTTTAAAAAAAAACAGGACATCGTCCCGTTTCTCTTATTTTTTTAATCCAAATCTCTTGTTGAACTGCTCTACTCTTCCAGCTGCGTCTATGAACTTAGCTTTTCCAGTGTAGAATGGGTGACAGTTTGAACAAACAGCTATTTTAAGCTCGTCTCCCTTTGATAAAGTTGATCTTGTTTCAAACTTGTTTCCGCAAGTACAATCAACAGTTATTACTTTGTACTCTGGATGAATTCCTTTTTTCATTAATTTCACCTTCCCTAAAATCTTTCTATTTATCGTAAAGATTTTATCATAAATTTCTAACTTTTGCAACTATTTTTTGTTTTCTATTTTATTTTTTTTAAAAGTTTTTTCTTTTTTTTTCTTTTTTTACAGTTTTATGATAGAATAAGGTAAAACATTTTAAAGGAGTTTTATGGCTACAAAATACTATGCTTTCGTTGTTGATAAAGAAAATATTCATGGAATAGTTACAACATGGGAGGAGTGCCAAAAAAAAACTAAGGGGAAGGGTGCTCGTTATAAATCTTTTAAATCCCATCAAGAAGCTTTAGAGTGGATAAAAGCTGGTGGAGTATATGAAGATAAAAAAGCTAAATTTAAAGCTGCTAAAGAGTTACTAGAAGATGAAATATATTTTGATGCCGGGACAGGAAGAGGTATCGGAGTTGAAGTCAGAGTTACAAACAAAAATGGAGATTCTCTATTAGATGTAATTATGCCTGAAAATATGATAAATGAATTTGGAAATTATTTGGCTCCTGTTGGTAGCACAAATAATTATGGGGAACTTATCGGTGTATATCTCGCTATTGATATAGCTATAAAAAAAGGTAAATTTAAAATTTTTGGAGATAGTAAACTAATTATAGACTACTGGTCAAAAGGTCTTTGCAATAAATCATCACTGAATGAAAAAACTATAAATCTTATACAAAAAACAAATGAGAGAAGAATCACATTTGAAAAATTAGGTGGACAAATTAAACATATTTCTGGAGATATTAACCCTGCAGATTTAGGATTTCATAAATAGTTTTTAGGAGGTTTCTTATGGAGTTTGAACTTTTTAGTAATTTACACATCTATTATCTTTTAGGTTACTCTTTAGCATTTACACTTCTTTATTTTGGAGTAGCTTATAATTCACATCCACAAAAAGTTATGAAAATTATATCTATTTGTATTCTATTCATCAAGTGTGGAGAACTTTTTATCAGATACAAACTTATAGGTGAAGCTTGGTATAATCTACTTCCACTACATCTTTGTAATATTACTTTAATTTTTGCTATTTTAGGTTCTATATTTAAATTCAAGCCATTTTTATATGCTACATTTTTCTGGTCTGTCGGGGCTATCTTTGCTCTGTTGACACCAGAAGTAAGAGATACTTTTCCACACTTTTTAAATATAAGTTTCTTTTCAACTCATGTGTATATAATATTTACGGCAATTGTTGAATATAGAGTTTTCAAGTTAAGACCTTCTTTTGAATCATGGTTAGCTTCATTTTTAGGAATTAATTTAATTATGGTTGGAGTATTTTTTATAAACTCTGTACTTGGAACCAACTACTTATATATCAGTCAAAAGCCTACTTTCCAATCACCTCTTGATCATTTCGGTGAATGGCCATACTACATAATTGTTGTGGAGTTTGCATATATTGTACTGACTCTTTTATTACTATTCTTATTCAGAAAAAAAGACTATAAATTAAAATTAAACAGGTAGCAAACATGCTACCTGTTTTTACATTATTATTAAAATATCTTTCATCTCGCTCAACTTTTCAAATGTTTCTTTAGAAACTTTAACCCTATAAGTGACTCTCTCATTAAAATCTTTATTTAATAACTCATCATTTCCAGATATCAATAAAGATTCTATTTCTGATATTTTTTCATATGAAAAATCTAAAAGGTACTCTTTTCTTTCAATAAATTCTACAATTTCTCCCTCTAGAATTGCCAGTTTTGCAGTTTTAGCATAATTTCTAACAAGTCCTCCTGCACCTAACTTTATTCCACCAAAATATCTAGTTGCAACAACTACAACATTATTTACATCCATATAGGTCAAAATTTCTCCCATTGGTTTGCCTGCTGTTCCGCTTGGCTCTCCATCATCATCTGCTTTAAAATACTCTTGGCCGTTATCTATAACTCTGTAAACTGTACAATTGTGAGTTGCATCTGGATGCATCTCTCTTATCATACTTATAAATTCTTCAGCTTCCAGTTTTGTTGAGATGGGCTTTGCATACCCTATAAACTTTGATTTTCTCTCCTCAAACTCAATTCTCACTTGTTTTTTTATACTTTTCATTAATTTAACTCCTAATTATTGTATCTACAATTCCTATCATTAGATTATATATAGGTGACATTATTTTAGATAATAACCCAAAGTAACTCAGTGCCACTATTATTAAAATTCCATATGTATCTAAGGTAAATATTTTTATTCTATTTTCATCATTTAAAAAAGAAGCAATAATTCTCGATCCATCTAATGGCGGTATTGGTAATAAATTAAAAGTTCCTAAAGCCATATTTATTATTATAAAATAAGCAGACAGTGGTCCTAATGTAATTATCCCAAACCTTATTAAAAGTGCTCCTAAAATCATAAGCAAATAATT
This sequence comes from Cetobacterium sp., assembly GCA_036667395.1. Classification (GTDB taxonomy): domain Bacteria; phylum Fusobacteriota; class Fusobacteriia; order Fusobacteriales; family Fusobacteriaceae; genus Cetobacterium_A. The sequence continues at coordinate 52,769 of JAVWUC010000006.1, forward strand.
TGTTGCAACTCCCGCAATTGATACAAGAAATTCTCCAAATCTTCCATTTTTTAATGCAAAATAATTAACTGGCACTGGTTTTGCCCATCCAACTACAAAGCTAGATCCACTTAATAACATCACTATAGGAACTAATGCCCCTATTGGATCTAAATGTTTTAATGGATTAAATGACAACCTCCCATAATATTTAGCGGTTTTATCACCACAAAAATAAGCCATGTATCCATGTGCTAATTCATGTAAAACTAAAGAAAATAATAAAATTATAATTTTAAAAACTAACATTATTTTTTCACCTCAATAAATAGATTAACATACTTATAATTCTAAAGTCAAATATGGAATATTTGATGAAATCATCAGTATCTTTATTAAAACAATATATATTATATTTACTAAAGGGGCTCCTAAAAATCCCAAATAAAAATTTGATAAAAAAAGTGTTAAAAAACTTATTAAAATGAAACTAGTCCCTACAGGAACTATTATGAAATTAGTTATAAAAGCTAGAAATGGAACGGTTTTAAAAAATATATAAAATATTGGTGTCATACAAATCTGTATTGTTAATAAAAAAATAAATATGTTTATAATCTTATTTATAAATTTGTATTTAGATAATCTGAATTTATAAATTTTTGGATAAACAACCACTATTGAAAATACTGCTATATAAGACATCCAAAAGGATAGCGAATATATCCAAACCGGGAATATCAAAATTGAAATTATGAAAGCTAAAATCAAACTTTTTTTAGAGTCCACTTTTTCATAGATAATATTTCCTAAAATATAGATTCCACCCATAATATACGCTCTCAGTATAGAAGGTGTTAATCCTACAGTCGCTATATAGATAGTCAGTATTACAAAAGCGAGTGTAAATCTCATCGTTTTTTCTATTTTCATCCTATTTAAAACAAATATTATTCCTCCTATAACTATTCCTATATGTAATCCAGATATCACCAATATATGAGAAGTCCCGGTATATTTAAACACTTCTTTTAAGTCATTTTGTATAAGTTCTCCCTCTCCTAAAATAGTTGCTCTATAAAAATCTTCAAGTTCAATTGAATAATCTTTTGTTATATCTTTTATTTTTCTTATAAAATAGCTTTTTAAATAGTTTTCTTTTTCAAAAACTTCATTTGGTATTACCTTATAATAGCTTCCCCAATTATTATGCTTTATTTTCTGAATTTCTCCTATTATTTCAACAAAGCTATCATCTACTTTATCAACAATAAAATATAATCTCTCTTTAGGAAATTTATCATCAATTTTTAATATTTTCCCCTTTCCACCTTCCACTCTACCATAAATTTTTACTATATCTCCAACTTCAATACTATTTTTAAATATTTCTGAATTTAATCTAAAAAAGAAAAGAAGGGCTATTATAAAAAATAATATCCCTACTTGAAATCTTTTCAAATCTCCTCCTTTTATTCCTCGTATTTAAAATAAAATATATATGAGATTACAAAAGATACTGCTGAAAATATTGCCGAAGAGTATATCCCAAATTTTGTTACCTCTCCACTTCCACCTAAAACTAGCATTAATGGTAAAATTACAATAGAAACTAAAAATGCCATCTTAAGGAAAAATCCCTGTATTCCAAAACATACTCCTTCAATTCTATTTCCTGTTCTACTACTTATTTTATCACTTATATCACTCATCATAGCTGGTGGGAATATAAATGCCGCTCCTGATATTGGTATACCTAGTAAAGTAAATATAACAAATCCATATTTCACAGGAATTATTTTTCCTAAAAGAAATAGAGCTAATGTTAAAACAATCAACATTATTAAAGATGCCAGCATAATTTTTCTGTACCCATATTTTCTAGATACTTTATTTACAGGATAGAAGAATAAAGCGGATGCTCCAAACAGTAGTGCTGAAACTACTGTTATAGTTCCTTTTCCATATCCCATAACATCTTCTACATAATAGTTCATCATTGCCCTCAATGAATTAAAACCAACAAAGAAAAATAACATTCCTAACAAATAATTTCTAAAACTTTTATCACGAATAATCTCTTTAAGAATAACTTTTATATTTCCAACCTCTTCTACAGGTCTAGAATATTTTTTTTCTGGAACTAAAAATACTGTTACAAACAGTCCTACTGCTGATAAGAAACTTAAAAATATAACCATTCCCCTAACACCAGTAAGTACATCTCCACCTCCAAAATACTTTATAAGTATTCCTGGAAATATCATAGCTATCGCACTATACAGCAATCTAAATACTGACTGCCAAGTTGAAAGGTTTAATCTCTCACTTGAGTTTTCTCCAATCTCTGGAATTAAAGCATTATAAGGAGCACCCACTATTGTATAAAAAACAAAGAATAACGACCCTATCAGAGCTAGGTACATAAAAGTTGTAGTTTCATCTCCTTTAGGTGGATAAAAAAAGGCTATTGTTGAAAGGGACAGTGGTATTGCTCCTACTGCTATAAATGGTATTCTTCTTCCCCATCTACTATTGAATTTATCTGATAAGTATCCCACAACTGGATCTGATACCATATCTACTACTCTTGATATAGCAAGTGCTAATGATATTAAAACTGGAGCTAAAAAAGGCTTTAATCCTGAATTTTCTGGTGGGAGATAAAAATATAATATCCACTGTGCAAATATTTGATCTACTATTGCATAACTCACTCCTACTCCGTAAAATATTTGTGTTTTTAATGGTATTCTGCTCACAAATCCTCCTTTATTAATTTTAGTAATATATCTTTGCTATTTAACTCTGGATTTTTTAGAACTTTTTCTAATCCAAGCTCTAAATATTTTTTTATTTGTAATCCATCTGTTATGCCTAATCCTATAATATCGGCTCCATTCATTTTTAAATCCCTCAATTGAATCGGATCATTTTTCAAATAAATTTCTTCAATTTTATTTTTCAAAAAAACTGTATCATAGTTATATGACTTTATTTGTAGTAGCTTCAATAAAGTTTCTTTGCCTAATGTTTGTAATATTTTCTTTATATCATAATCAGTTTTTAATATTTCAATCCTATCAAAATTTATAAGTATATCTTTTAGGATTTTTTTTCTTTTTCCATCAAGTTTTAGTTTTCCTATATCTTCTTGATTATTTAAAAACAAAACAACTAATTTTAAAGTTATATCTTCATATTTAAAATTTTTATCTAAAAATTTTAAATACTCTATTTTCTTTTCTTTTTCTATATTCTTACTTACATTCGGTAAAATTTGTTCTAAAATTCCTAACGAATTTAGTAACTCTACAGCTTCTGCTGAATTTTCGCCTTTTAATATTTTAAATAGTTCATCTTGAATTCTTTCTATAGAGACTCTTTTTATAGTTTCTCTCTGTTCAAATATAGCTTTTTTACTCTCATCTAAAATTTTTAATCCTTTTTCACTAGCTATTCTAATTGCTCTTAAAATTCTTAAAGGGTCCTCTTCTATTCTTTTATTAGCTTCTCCTACAAATCTTAAAATCCTTTTATCTATATCATATTTCCCAATCTCTGAAGAAAATATTAGCTTCTTTCCATCAAACGCTATCGCATTTACTGTAAAATCTCTTCTTTGTAAATCTTCTTCAATAGAATTTATAAATTCTATTCCTGTTATATTTCTCTCTTCAGTGAACTCTATATCTTTTCTTAATTTAGCTATTTCATAACTGTTCCCTCTATAGTGTATTTGAATTATTCCAAATGCCTTTCCTATCTCTTTTGGAGAATAGTCTTTGAAGATTTTTTTTAAATTTTCATAATCAATATCTGTACAAAAATCGCAATCTTTAGGTTTTAATCCCAAAAGAGTATCTCTGATATATCCTCCTACAACATAACCTTTTCCATTGCTATTCAATATTTGTAAAATTTTCTTTATATCCTTTGATAATATAATCTCCTTCATAAATTACTCCTATTTAAACATTAATGGAATCTTCTTATCTTCATAATAGTTTACCATCGAATATATTTTGCTTGCCACTTCATTTAACTCTAATAATCTAAGCTCTTCATCACTCATCATCTTTTTTATATTTTTTAGCGAAGTTAAAACCACTAACCCCTCATCTTTTTTTATTTGCTTTAAATATTGTTGTCCCTTTTTAGTAAATCCTAAAACTCTTATATATGGAATGCTTTTCTTTACTATCTCTGTATCCTCTTTAGTTATTCCTAAAAGAATATGTATTAACATTCTTTGTGTTCTACCTATTGTAAATCTTTTTGATAGAATGCTTTCGAAAAAGTCTTTAAACTCTCTTTCTTTCAAAGCTACTTCAAATAATTTATTATAATAACCTATCTCTATATCCTGTATATCAAAAAGTTTTTCTCTATCTACTAATATTTTATGTCTAATCCACGGATAAAACTCTTCTAATCTAGCAACTCTTTTTTCTTCGGAAGCAACTTTTAATATCTCATAAGTCACTTCTGGAACTACATCTTGATAATTTTCATTTTTTTCTAACCTTTTTCTTATTCCAGTAGCACTTGAAATCCCTTCAATAGAAGATTCACTATAATATCCTATCTTCTCCCTTTTTATAGCTACAGGAACAATTGAACTTTTCCAAAACTCAATTCCTTTTATATATTCTACACCTAAAATATCATTTGAATTTAACTCATTATCTAATCCTAAAACTTCTAATGTTTTTGAATAAGCTGTTGGATATGAAAATCCTTCTTTTAATTGCTTTTTCAGAGTTTCCTGAAACTCTTGTTTTTCTTCAAGTTTTGCTCTTTCTAAAAGTTTTTCTATATTTCCTGTTTCAGAACCAAATACCACCTTTGAAACCTTCAGATTTTCTAGTATCCCTATAGCGCCTCTAGAGAATATCTCAGCGCTTTGAGTAGAATAGAAGACCGGAAGTTCGATAACTATATCCACTCCGCTTTTTAAAGCCATCTCAGCTCGTTCCCATCTATTTACAACTGCAGGCTCACCTCTTTGAACATAGTCTCCACTCATAACAGCAATAACTACATCCCCTTCGGCTTTTGCCTTTTCACAGTGATATTTATGACCATTATGAAATGGATTATACTCCACAACGATTCCTACACCTTTTAATTCACTGTCCATAAAACACCTCATCTATTTATAATTTATTATATTATAAAGTATTTAAATAATTTATCCGAGAAAAATTTACATTTTTTTAATTTTAGTTTATAATATGGATTATTAAAATTTTTATAGGCGGTGGTCACATGCTTTTAGCTGTAGATATTGGAAATACTCACATAGTTACTGGATTACTTGATAAAGATGGTACAGTTTTACTTACTTTTAGAGTGTCTTCAAATGAAAAATTAACTGAGGATGAATATTTTTCATATCTAAAAAACATATCTGATTTTAATGAAATCGAAATAAAAGATTTAAATGGAATCATTATTTCCTCTGTAGTACCTAATCTTATTGGTATTTTCCAATTTTTAGGAAGAAAGTATTTTAAAATTGAACCTCTAATTGTAGATTTAAATTTAAAAATGCCTTTTAGCTTTTCTGAAGAGTTACAAATTAACGGGTTTGGAGCGGATAGAATAATTGATATATCTCAAGCTGT
>JAVWUC010000006.1:58477-69194 GCA_036667395.1 Cetobacterium sp.
AGTTACAAATTAACGGGTTTGGAGCGGATAGAATAATTGATATATCTCAAGCTGTGATTGATTACCCTAATAAAAATCTAGTTATCTTCGATTTGGGAACCGCTACAACTTACGAGGTTTTAAAAGACGGAATCTACATTGGTGGAGGTATTCTTCCTGGAATTGAGATGTCTATAAACGCACTATTTGGGAATACTGCTAAACTGCCAAAAGTTAAGTTCAGTACTCCAGATACTGTTTTAGGAAAAAATACAGCGGAACAGATTCAAGCTGGTATCTTCTATGGATATGCTGGTCAAATTAAAAATATTATACACGAAATTAAAAAAATTGTTTCAGATCCCTATATAATAGCTACTGGAGGTTTAGGAAAAATTCTTTTTGCAGAAATTCAAGAGATTGATGAGTATTGCCCAGAACTTAGTATAAAAGGACTATATACACTTTATCAGATGAACAAATAATTTTTAAAGGATGTATATCATGAAAAAAATAGTAATTCTTTTTGTCTTATTAGTACAATCTCTACTTGCTACTGATATTTTGATAAGTGGAGCAGCCTCTTTAAAAGAGTATTTAAATAAAAATACTTTAGAGTATGAAAAGCAAAACCCTGATATTAATTTCATCTTAAATTTAGGAGGGTCTGGTACGTTGAAAAATCAAGTGGAACAAGGCGCTCCTGTAGATATTGTTTTTCTTGCAGATAGAGATATGATGATTGATTTAAAAAATAAAAAAATTATTTTAGATGAGTTCCCTATTTTAGAAAATAGACTTGTTTTAATAAGAAATATGCATAATAAAAATTCTAAAGTAACACTCGCCACTGGAGATCCTAAATATGTTCCAGCTGGTAGATATGCGGAACAAGCTTTAAAAAAAGAACCATTAGATATGAACCACTCATTGATTTATCTTAAAGATGTTAGAAGTGTTTTGAATTATGTGGAGTTAGGAGAAGTTGACTATGGAATTGTTTATTTAACCGATACTAAACTTTTAAAAAACTCTGAAGTTGTTAAAACTTTTGATAGATCTGCTCATGATTCAATAGAGTATTCTATTGGAGTTATTACTGATTCAAAAAATAAAAATGAATGCATCAAATTTTTAAACTTTTTAAAAGGAAAAAATTGGGATGAATAGTGCTTTAAAACTTTCAATTATAATAACTTCATCTGCTTTAATTTTTAATTTTATTTTTAGTATTCTGTTATATTTTTCAAATAACAATAAAAATAGTCTCCTTAAAAAGATTGTTGAATTTTTTATTACAATACCTATTTTTTTACCTCCATCTGTTATTGGATATATTCTTATAATTTTTCTAGGTAGAAATAGTTTTGTAGGGCAATTTTTTAATAAAATTTTTAACTTTAAATTTTTATTTACTGTTCAAGGAGCTATTATTGCTGCTATTGTTGTATCCTTGCCTATTATTTATCAAACTGTCAAGGTATCTTTTGATTCTATTGATAAAGCTTATATAGAGACAGCTTTATGTCTAGGAGTTTCAAAATTTAATATGCTTTGGCATATCTATTTACCTCTTAGTTATTCCAAAATTTTATCTGGTTTTATTCTAGGTATTGGAAGAGCTTTTGGTGAATTTGGAGCTACTATTTTAATTGCTGGAAATATCCCTGGAAAGACTCAGACACTTCCTTTAGCTCTATATTCTGCTATAGAATCTGGAGATTATCTATTAGCGAATAAAATTTTATTTATTCTATTAAGTTTTTCAGGATTATTTTTAGGACTATACATATTTTTTTCAAAAAAAGAGAGCTGAATTTTATTAAATTCAGCTCTTTATCTATTATACAGTTGTTATTTCTTTCTCTTTTGTAGCTAATAGTTGATCTATTGTTTTGATAGTTGCATCTGTTATCTTTTGAACTTCATCTTCAAATCTCTTTAAATCGTCCTCAGTTATTTCCGCATCCTTCTCTAACTTTCTTAGGTGGTTATTCATATCTTTTCTGATATTTCTAACTGCAACCTTTCCATTTTCAGCTTCTGATTTTGCAAACTTTACATACTCTTTTCTTCTATCAGCTGTTAACTCAGGAATCATAAGTCTGATTACTTTTCCATCATTGTTTGGAGTTAATCCTAAATTAGATGTCATTATTGCTTTTTCTATAGTAGGAATTACTGATTTATCCCAAGGATCAATCACTAATAATCTAGCTTCTGGTGCTGATACCGATCCTAATTGATTTAAAGGCATTAACGATCCGTATTGTTCGATTTTTATTCCATCTAACATAGATACGTTTGCTCTTCCTGCTCTTATTGATGCAAATTTATGTTTTGTTGATTCGATAGCCTTAGCCATTTTATCTTTACAATCATTCATTATTACTTGTGCGCTCATTTTACCCTCCTAAAATAATTTTATCCGTTAATTACAGTTGTTCCAATTGCTTCACCTAAAACAACTCTTTTTATATTACCCTCTGTAAGTGAATCAAATACAACGATTGGTAATTTATTCTCTCTACATAAAGAGATTGCCGTTGCATCCATAACTTTTAAATCTTTATTTAAAACTTCTGTATATGTTACTTCAGTATACTTTTTTGCATCTGCAAACTTTACAGGATCTTTATCATATATTCCGTCAACTTTTGTTGCTTTAATAACAACGTCAGCATGAATTTCTATCGCTCTTAGAGCTGCTGCTGTATCTGTAGTAAAGTAAGGATTTCCTGTACCTGCTCCAAATATTACAACTCTTCCTTTTTCAAGGTGTCTTTGAGCTTTTCTTTTAATAAAAGGCTCAGCTATTTGAGGCATTTCAATAGCAGTTTGAACTCTTGTAGGTACTCCAAGTAACTCGATTGAGTTTTGAAGAGCCATTGCATTGATTACTGTTGCTAGCATTCCCATATGATCTCCAGTTACTCTATCTATTCCTTGCTCAGTTCCAGATAGTCCTCTGAAGATGTTACCTCCACCGATAACTACTCCTACTTCCACTCCTAGATCAACAATCTCTTTTATTTGCTTAGCGTATGAAGTTATTGTTTCTGAAGAGATTCCAAACTCTTGATCTCCCATTAAAGCTTCTCCACTTAATTTTAATAAAACTCTTTTGTAAATTGGCTTCATCTCAAAACTCTCCTCTTTTATTATTTTGCTTTAAAAAAAGGGGTGCTAAGTCGCACCCCTATACTTTTGTTGTATTACGCGTTAAGTTGAGCTGCAACTTCTGCTGCGAAGTCTACTTCCTCTTTTTCGATTCCCTCTCCAACTTTGTATCTAGCGAAAGAAACTACTTTAATATCTCCTGCGTATTCTGCAACTGTTTCTTTATTTTCAGCTTTAACGAAGATTTGGTCAACTAAACAGTTCTCTTCGTAGAACTTGTTCATTTTTCCAACTAATATCTTCTCGATAATTTGAGCAGGTTTTCCTTCAGCTTCTAATTGCTTTCTAGAAATTTCTCTCTCTCTATCTAAGTCGTCAGTTGTAACTACTGATCTGTCTACATATCTAGGATCCATAGCAGCAACGTGCATTGCGATATCCTTAGCTTTAACTATGTTAGCTTCTGTAGGCTCTCCAGTCATTTCGATTATAACTCCTAATTTTCCACCTAAGTGGTTGTAAGTAGCTACAAATCCTTCAGTTGTTACTTTTTCGAATCTTCTTAAAGACATGTTTTCTCCGATTTTAGCGATTAAATCAGTGATTGTTGTTTCAACTGTTTTACCGTTTAAATCAGCAGCTTTTAAATCCTCAAGAGTTTTGATTTCAGGTCTTAAAGCTATTTCTACCATATCGTGACCTAAAGCTTTGAACTCGTCATTTTTAGCAACGAAGTCAGTCTCAGAGTTGAACTCTAAAACTACTGCTGTTTTGTTGTCAGCAGAAACACCGTCGAATACTAATCCTTCAGCAGCTGTTCTTCCTGATTTTTTAGCAGCTTTAGCGATTCCTTTTTCTCTTAATAAGTCAATCGCTTTCTCGATATCTCCGTTAGTTTCTCCTAATGCTTTTTTACAATCCATCATTCCAGCACCAGTTCTATCTCTTAGTTCTTTTACTAATTTTGCTGTGATCTCTGCCATTTTTGCCTCCTAATTTTTTAGAATTTCTTTGTTTTCTATATGCCTATATAGTACAAGGAATTGAGGGCTAAGCACTCAATTCCATAATTTTAAGTATTAATTACTCAGCTGATCCTTCTTCTACAGCAATCTCATCAGATGCAACCGCAGCGTTTTCTTTACCTTGGTTTCCTTCGATTATAGCGTTAGCCATTACTGAAGATATTAATTTTACTGATCTGATAGCGTCATCGTTTGCAGGAATTGGGTAAGTTATTAAATCAGGATCTACGTTTGTATCGATCATAGCGAATACAGGGATTCCTAATTTAGCAGCTTCTACTACTGCAAGAGTTTCTTTCTTAACGTCTACTACGAATATAGCAGCAGGAACTTCTTTCATATCTTTGATTCCTGATAAGTTTTTAGAAAGTTTAGTTAACTCTTTTCTGAAGTTAGCAGCCTCTTTCTTTGTGTAAGCTTTATCTAAAGTTCCGTCAGCTTCCATTCTCTCTAACTCTTTTAATCTCTCTACTCTAGTTTGGATAGTTTTGTAGTTTGTTAACATTCCACCTAACCATCTGTTGTTGATGTAGTACATTCCTGATCTCTCAGCTTGATCTTTAACAGCTTCTTGAGCTTGTTTCTTAGTTCCTACGAAAAGAACTTTTCCACCGTTAGCCGCGATATCTCTCATCACAACATAAGCTTCCTCAATTTTCTTTAAAGATTTGTGTAAATCGATTACGTGGATCCCGTTTCTCTCAGTGAAGATGTATCTAGACATCTTTGGATTCCATCTCTTAGCTTGGTGTCCAAAGTGAACTCCAGCTTCAAGTAATTGTTTCATAGTAATTACTGCCATTTTTTAATTCCTCCTATTTTTTGGTTTTTTCTTCCATTGACCTCAAAACTAAACATCCCCAAGGGGCACCTTGTTTAGAAATAATCAATGTGCATTTTATTAGCAAATTATTGTACCACTATTTTTCATCTTTGTCAATAAAAATGTAGGCTGCATTCCTACCTGACTCTTTTTTATCTCTTCTATATGAATGAAATCTTTTATCTGCAAAAGTACATAAATCATTTTTTATTATTTGATTTTCTCTCAACCCTTTTTCTACTAAAATATTATAGTTGAACTGTTGATTATCAAAATAAATTTTACCATTTTTTTCTAAAAAAACATCTTTTAGCTGAGCTTTTGTAAATTTTGACTTAAATTTTTCTACAAACTCTAACCCCACTTCATAATTTGATTGAGAAATTCCTATTCCAAAAGCAACCAGAAGATTTTCTAATTTTGTTTCATATTCTGACTCAAATTTATCTACTGTCTTTAATGCGATCTCTTTATAGCTTCCTACCCATCCTGAATGTACACATCCAAAAGCACCACTTACCAAATCTAAGAAATATATTGGTAAACAGTCTGCATATCTTGTAAAAATAGCAACATCTTTTCTGTTCGTTATAAATCCATCATTATCCTCTATATAAGTCTTTGTGCTTTCATCTATTTTTGTCACATTCTCTGAATGAGTTTGATGTCCTGTATATATAATCTTATCATTTATCTTTAAAGTTTCAATAGCTTTTTTTCTAGCTTCATCCTCTTGAAAATTTCCCATATCAACAGTTGTATAAATAGCTTTTATTCCATATTTTGAGAACTCCTCTATTTCAAAATATAACCCTTTATCTATAAACATTTTAGGCTCGCTTTAAATTCTATTGTTTTTTCGATTTTTTTTGCCAAAATTTCAAACGCTTTAAAATCTAAACTTTGATCTCCATCAGAGAATGCGCATTCTGGGTTTTCATGTATCTCTACCATGGCCCCATCTGCCCCAGCTAATATGCACCCTAACGTCACAGGTTCAACTAAGCTTCTCTTTCCAGTCCCATGACTTGCATCTATTATTATAGGAAGATGTGATTTTTCTTTCAGTAGTGCAACCCCATTTATATCAACTGTATTTCTTGTTGCGATTTCAAAAGTTCTAATTCCTCTTTCACACAATATAACCTCTCTATTTCCAAAAGCCACTATATACTCTGCCGCCATTAAAAAATCTTTAACTGTAGCACTCATTCCTCTTTTTAGTAAAACTGGTTTTCCAGCTTTCCCTAACTCTTTTAATAAGCTAAAATTCTGCATATTTCTAGCTCCAACCTGGAATATATCTGTATATTTACCTACTAGCACAATCTCTTTTGTATCCATAACCTCAGTTACCATAACAAGATCATACTTATCACAAGCTTCTCTCATATATTTCAAACCATCTTCCCCTAGACCTTGAAAATCATATGGAGAGGTTCTCGGTTTAAATGCTCCACCTCTTAAAAATTCGCCACCGTTTTCTTTAACAACTTTGGCTATTTTCATTATCATCTCTTTATTTTCTATAGAGCAAGGTCCAGCCATTAGGATCATATCGGTTCCGCCAATTTTTCTTCCTTTGACATCTATGACAGTATCCTCATTTTTAAACTCTCTACTTACAAATTTAAAAGATTTTCCAATCTTTTTTATATCCTCTACAGCTGAAAATTTCAGTAAATCCTCTTTAAAAGAAATACTGCTTTTTCCCATTATTCCTATTTTTCTGATACCATCATCAACAACCTCTAAAGCTCCATGTCCTGTACTTTCTATGTATTGCTTTAACTCATTAATTTCAGTTGGTGTAGCATCTTTTTTTACTACTACATACATTTTTATCACCTGAATTTTTTATTATATTATAACATATTTATACCAAAACAGTGATTTTTAAATTCACATTTTAAACATTTTTTAGGTGAAAGTCTTTTTTCTGAAAACTCATTCTTTTTTATTTTCTTGGTTATTGTATCAAAATCATTCAGAATATCAATTTCATCACCTGGTTCGTATGGAACCTCTATTTTTTGCCTATTTTTAACAAAATATATTTCTCCACCTATAACTTTTTTAGTAGTGTTCATTTTTAAAAGATAACAATAAAGTTTAATTTGATTGATATAGTTCTCTAAGTTTTCATCATCTATTTCACTAGATCCGGTCTTAAAATCGATTATTTTTAATCCTTCTCCACACTCTATAATCAAATCAAGTTTTCCCTCTATTAAATATTCATTTCTTAATACATATAACTCTTTTTCTACTTCTATCGCTTTTGAATATACTTCAACTCCATTTTTAAAATATTCCTTAACCTGTTTTAATCCATTTTCTAATATATCTTTGTTTAAAAAAATACCCTCACTCTTTTTCAAGCCTTCATATCCCAAATAGTAATCTATTTCTAACTCCTCTTCACTTAAAGGAGTTTTATCTATTACTTTTTTATTTATATACTCTAAACTTTGGTGAACTAGAGTACCATAAAAATTTTCTGGACTTTTTATTCTTTGAAAATCATATATTTTATCAAGTTTATACTTAAAAGGACACTCTTTATATTTTAAAAAATGCGATGTATAAGAAAAACTTTCTTTTAAATCTATATTATTTATCTTATCCACTTCTAGCTCTTTAAAATCTAATTCACCTGATAGAATATCTGGAATTCTTTCATATATACTTTTAAATGGTAACGATGGGACTTGATATTTACCTTTTGATATCTCGACACACGTTAGAATAAGTAAATTTTTTGCTCTTGAAAATGCAGTGTAGTACAATCTCCAAAAATCAAAATCTTTTATTCTATACTCAGGCTCAAAATCGTCAAAAGCAATAAACTCTCGCTCAATATCTTTTTCATCATCTTTTTCTATATCGGGTGCTGCATCTAAAGAGCCTACGATAACTATAGGAAACTCCAACCCTTTGGATTGATGGATTGTTAAAAAGGAAACTGCTCCTTTTGGAGCAAACTCTTTTATATCTTCATACTCATCAACACCGCTATCTTTCAAGTATTTTAAATGCATTGTAAAAAAATAATCCGTTATCTTTTGAATATTTTCTTCTGTTAAATCTGAAACTTTTGATAAAATATCAGCTTTCTCTATAATCTTAGATAAGATCCCTAAATTATATAAAATTCTATTTTCTAAAACTCCCTCTTTTATATTTTCTAAAGTATTTTGAAACTCTCCAAGAGATAAAATTTTATAATAAAGTTCTAAAAGTTTCCCTATTTTTTGATCTATTTTCTGATATTGCTTTTTCAGATCTTCAACACTATTTTTATACTCTTCATTCAATCTAAACTTTTTTTCTAATTGATTTAAGCAATCCCTATAATAGTCAGATATATCTAATTTTATATCGCCATTAAAAACTCTGTTTCCCTCTCTAAGCAATACATAAAGAAATACTCCTATAACCTCCATAATCTCTTTTCTAGTAAAAAATAGGTTAGACCTCGGAGAATATACCCCTATGCCTTTATACTCCAAATAGTGAGCTAATGAGACTATTTTTTTATTCCTAACAGACCTAAAAAGAAATGCTACCTGGTTAAAATCTTGAATTTTTCCACTTCTTTTCAAAAAAATTAAAAACTCCGCTATTCGCTCTTGCCATTTTCCTTCAGAATTAGACACTGACATCTTTACAACTCTTGTTCTATCGCTATTTTTTTCCTCTGGTACAACTAGCTCTTTAGAGTGCCTAAATTCACCCCAATATAAACTATCTATCCATTCCTTACAAAATTTAACAATATCTTTTTCCGATCTATAGTTTGTTTCTAATTTTACTATTTTGCACCCTTCATCAAATTTTGACTCAAACTGTAAAATATTTTTTATTGTAGCACCTCTAAATCTATATATACCCTGGTCATCATCGCCAACAACACATATATTTCTACTCTTACTTCCAATTAAAAATATCAGTCTCTCTTGAATTGAATTTGTATCTTGATATTCATCAATCATTATGTATTTTATTTTATTTTGAAATCTCTCTAATATTTTTGGATTTTCTTTTAATATTCTATATGCTTCACTTTGAATCATAGAGAAATCAAGTCTATTTTCTTTCAATAAAATAGATTTATAAAGTTCATAAGCTTTTCCCAAAAAGGTTAAACTTTTTCCTTCAACTCCCTCTTCTGTAAATCTGTTGAACCATTTTAAAAGGGCTTCACTCTTCTTCCAATTATTAAAATAACTTTTTTTTTCAAAAAATTTTTCAAATCCTTCGATCTCTTTAAAAAGTTTTAATTTTGAAAACATAAAAAACTTTTGATCTACATTTTCTAAAACTTTATACCCTCTTTTTAATTTTGAATACTCTATATTCTCATCTATTATTTTTAAGCAAATGGAATGGATAGTTCCTATATAAACAGATTCTAAATGGAATTTACTATCACTTAATCTATTGGTTATTCTTGTGCTTAGCTCTCTTGCAGCTCTTTCTGTAAAAGTACTCACTAAAATTTCCTCTGGAAGAATATGTTTATCTTTTATCATATAGACCATTCTTTCCACTAAAGTTCTTGTCTTGCCAGACCCAGGGCCTGCTATTATAAGCATTGGTCCATATATATTTTCAACTGCTTCTTTTTGGCTTTTATTCAAACTCATAATAACCACCTGCTTTTTCTTTTAAGTATACAAAAAAAAAGCTAGAAAATCTAGCTTCTTTAAAATGCTTTATGGTGCCTCTTACCGGAATTGAACCAGCGACCTCTACCTTACCATGGTATTGCTCTACCAACTGAGCTAAAAAGGCAAAAAATAAAGCTTAGGTTTCCCTAAGCTTCATAAACTTAAATTAGTTTGCTGATATAGCTGATACTGGACAAACTCCTGCACAAGCTCCGCAATCTACACAAGCGTCACAAATTTCATATTTTCCATTTGCATCTGCTGATATAGCTGATACTGGACAAGTCCCCTCACAAGCTCCACATCCGATACAAGTATCTTTATCTATTATATGCATAATACTACCTCCCTAATTTTTATTTTGTTTCTATTATTAATATATCGAATTATATAGAAAAAGTCAAGCTCTTTTGGTTCAAAAAAATACATTTTTTGCAAAAAAGTTTGATTATCAAACAATATAATTCTCTTTATAAATTATACTAAAATCCTCTTGGTTCATACGGAAAATCTTGTTGTGGAGTCTCAGCTCTACCTTCTTGTATTGATATTCCAGAACACCCCATTAAAGTTACTAAAAATAAAGATAATATCGACAATAAAACTATTTTTTTCATATTCATTCACTCCCCTTTTATCTTTTTTGTTATTAAGATATACTTTAAAGAATCTTCTATCCTTTATTCTTATAATAAAAAAAGAACCAATATATATTGGTTCTTTTTTATATTTTAATTATTATTTAGAATTTAGGATCATTATCACTATAACCTGCGTCTACTCCTCTTAAAGATTGTCCACATGAATCACATATAACTCCATCTTTAGAAACTAATTTTTCTTTAGATGTTGTTGTTGATGTACACCCTACTAAAGCTAAAAGAATTCCCGATAACATAACGATTGAAAATATTTTTTTCATACCAATCCTCTCCTTTTAATTTTATAAAACCCGATTTGTTGTACTTCATGACTTTATACCCATAACAAATTTTTATACTCCTATATACCTAAAAAAAATCTATATCCTTTTTCTATAAAAAATTTTTACAAAAAATAAAAAAAAGATTGGCAACTTCCTATCCTCCCAGAGGGCT
>JAVWUC010000007.1:0-20934 GCA_036667395.1 Cetobacterium sp.
TATGCGGCACAGTTTATAATTAAATCTATATTCTTATCTTTAACAAATGATCTTATAGAATCTATATCTGTTATATCTAGTTCTCTATGGTCAGTTGCTATATATGCTATACTTTTTTCAGTAAAAATTCTTTGAAAATCGTGTCCTAATTGTCCATTAGCTCCTGTGATTAGAATCATCCTATCACTACTCCACTCTTAACAAACTCTTTCAGTGTCTGTTGTTTTTTATCTTTTTCAGAAAGTAAAATCTCTTCTGCAGACATATTATATTTTTCAAAATTCCACTCTATTCCTATATCAGGATCATTCCATAACACTCCTGAGTCAAACTCTGGGGCATAATAATCCGTACATTTGTATAAGAACTCTGTATTATCCTCTAGCGTTAAGAACCCATGTGCAAATCCTGGTGGAATATAAAACATTTTTTTATTTTCAGCAGTTAGTTCTGCTAAAAAATACTTCCCAAAAGTTTCACTACCTTGTCTTAAGTCTACTGCTACATCCAAAACAGATCCTGCTGTAACTCTAACTAACTTTCCTTGAACATGCTCTGTCTGAAAGTGTAGACCTCTCAATACACCTTTTTTAGATTTGGAGTGGTTGTCCTGAACAAACTCCATATCTAATCCAATTTCAGAAAAATCTTTTTTGGAGTAACTCTCCATAAAAAAGCCTCTATTATCTCCAAACACTGTTGGCTCTATAACTATTAAATCTTTAATTCCTGTCTCTACTCTTTTAAATTTTAACATCTGTTACTCCTTTACTAAACTCATTAAATATTTTCCATATTCTGATTTCAGAAGGGGTTTTGCTAGTTCTATAACTTTAGCTCTATCTATCCAACCATTATTATATGCAATCTCTTCTAAGCAAGCTACCATTATTCCTTGTCTACTTTGAATAGTTTTTACAAAGTTGGATGCCTCTAGCAGTCCATCATGAGTTCCTGTATCTAGCCATGCCATTCCTCTTCCTAAGCTTAGAACATTTAGAGTATCCTCTTTTAGATACATCTCATTTAGCGTTGTAATCTCAAGTTCTCCTCTACGAGAAGGTTTAACTGCTTTAGCTTTCTCTACAACTGTATTATCGTAGAAGTATAGCCCTGGAATTGCAAAGTTAGATTTAGGTTTTTCTGGTTTTTCTTCTAAAGATATAGCCTTTCCATTTTCATCGAACTCTACTACCCCAAATGATTTTGGATCACTTACATAGTAACCAAAAATTGTAGCTCCCTTATCTCTTTCAGCAGCTTCTTTAACTTTTCCTGTAAGTCCATAACCGTAAAAAAGATTGTCCCCAAGAACTAACGCACATGAATCTCTCCCTATAAAATTTTCTCCTATGATAAATGCTTCAGCAAGTCCATTTGGATGTTCCTGAATAGCATATTCTATCTTAAGTCCTAAATCACTCCCATTTCCTAGTAATTCCTCAAAAGTTCCTATATCTCTTGGTGTTGATATAACTAGAATATCCTTTATTCCTGCTAACATTAAAACCGATAGTGGGTAATAGATAAGCGGTTTATCAAAAATCGGGGTTATTTGTTTACTTATTGCTTTTGTTACAGGGTAAAGTCTTGTTCCAGACCCTCCTGCTAAAATAATTCCTTTCATATTTCACTCTCCCTAATTCATATTTCAACAAAATTATATTTTCCATATTTATATCATAATACTAGATTTTTTTATAATTCCTTTTGTAAAAAAAAGACCATGAGAACGCTCGTGGTCTTTTTTAAACTAAATTTTTTCTATAATCTCTTCTTTTTGGTATATTGATATCAATAATATTAAAAGCAGTATCCAAAAATATACTTGCTCTGGGGTTCTCCAAAGCATCCAAAAAGCTCCAATTGTTAAAAATGATGCTATTCCACCAATTGATGCTATTAAATATCTTTTTTCTTTTATTTTTTTAAAATACTTTAATGACAAGTACCCAGGTATCATAAACCAAAATATTACAAGCACTACTGTGAATAATCCATTGTCTACAGTTGTATTTATATACATATTATGAGCATCGTTAAACCCACTATTTAATAGAGTATATTTATAATATTTATCCACTTCAGTCTTTTCTGGAAGTTTCTCTACCAATTTTCTAAAGAGATTATTCTTATCAAATTTTGTTCCTGAACCAAAAATAGGATTTTCTCTTATTCTTAAAATTCCTATTTTCCACATCTCTATTCTTAGTCCATTGGATGAATTATTTACTGTTTTCTCTGTTTCAAATGTTGTTTTAAATCTACCTAAATGACTATCAGGTATATATTTTAAGCCCACTATACCCAATAGAAAAACTAAACTTAAACTTATTACTATCTTTTTTAAATCAAAGTTTGCATAGATCTCTAATCCTATCATAATAATTGTTGAAACAACTATACTTAAAAGTGGCGCTCTTCCTTGAGTCGCAACTGTTATAAATATGCCTGAGCCATATATCAATATATATACTAGCTTCTTCCAAACTTTTTTCTCTTCCAATGCTAATCCAAAGGCAAAACACGCAACCATTGCCCCTATATTTCCTGTTGTACTTATACCATCTATTCCTTCAACCCGTTGAAATGGATTTTTAATATATTGAGTTATAACTTTGTACATTAAAAATATATAACTTATAAGAGAACAAAATAAGAACTTTTTCAAAAGATCTTTTTTTCTTTCAATTATTGGATAGATAAAAAATAAAAATGGGATATACCTTGATATTTTTAAAAAGTTTCTAGCTGGCTTATAACTCATTCCACCTAGAAAATTCCAAAATACACCTACAATAATATACATCAGTATAAATTTTTTTATTTTTTCATTTCCACATACTAGCTTTTCTTTAAATAAGACTTTTCTTAAAATTAATAGCACTATAACCACTGGTACCAGATTTTTTAACAATTTGTAGTCTAAAAACATAAATAAACCCAATATATAGAGAACTATTTCTTCTATTTTTTCAAATCTCTCTCTATTTAAAATCATTTTTTTCCTCCACAATAGAATTTATAAGCTCTTCTATTTCTTTCTTTATGATTTCTCCGCTGAAATCAAGACTTCTTTTATAACCTATTTCTTCTAATTGCTCTCTTTTATTTAAATCTTTATCTAAATCTAAAATAGATTTTGAAAGCTCTAAATAATCACCAACTTCAAATAAAACCCCATACTTCCCATTCCCCAATATCTCTTTTGGCCCAACTTTACAATCTGAAACTATCGCTGCTTTTTTTAAACTCATAGCTTCTACAATTACAAGTCCAAACCCTTCATACTTTGAACTATGAACAAAAAATTCACAGTTCTTCATCCAAATATACGGATTTTTTTTTCTTCCTAAAAAAACAACTTTATTTTCCAGATTAAAATCTTGAGATATTTTTTTTATTTCATCACGATTTGGACCATCTCCAAGTATATATAACTTTTTGCTAAAGCCACTATCTAAAGCCTTTTTAAATCCCTTCAAAAGTGTTTGATAATCTTTTTGAACAGTATCAAGTCTAGATACTGCTAATATATAACTATCTTTTAAAAGATTCTGTTCTTCGAGTGAAAGTTCCTCTTTATCTTTAGACATCTTTTCTATTTTTTCAAAATTAAAAGGGTTATAGATTCTTTTTACTTTACCCTTTAAAAATGGATATAACTCTTCTATTTCCTCTTTCATCTCATCACATATACTTACTACACAGTCATATTTCTTTAATCTTTTTCCAAATCTTTCTATTTTAGACTTCTTTTTCATTAAATTTGAAACTGAATTATGAATCCAAACTATCTTATTTTTCAGATTTAACTTATCAATATATCTAGTCGCTCCCCAGTCATAATCTATAAATAAATCAATCTCTCCATTTTTTTCTTGTATTAAATTTAAAATTTTCTTTGTATTTTCATAACATAGTTTATGCTCTAAATGCATATTCCAGTTATAAAGAACTCTTGATATAAAACTTTTTTTTCTATTTTCTCTATACTTATGAGTTTTATCTATAACTGATTTAGGTTTTATAAAATATATTTGTATGTCTTTTGGAACATCATTCTGGAAAATATTCTGTTCTTCACAATCATCCTCTATAATTAAAGATACTTTATATTTACTTGTATCCAGTAAGCTTAAAGTATCAATCAACACTCTTTCAAGTCCACCCATACGAAGGCTTCCACTTCTAATAACTAAATTTTTCATAAAACCTCCCTATATTTTAAATCCTTTATTTCTCAAATATACCTTAAATTCTCTTATTTTATGAACAATTGTTAACTTCTTAAAGTTTTTGATGATATATGCCAACCCATACCCTAAGTCTCTTGTAACTCTATAATTTTTCTCAACATCATATTTTAACAATAAAACCAACAGATCATTTTTCATAGTCAAGATATCGTATCCTCTTTTAAAATGCCAAATACTCTCACTTTTAGCCTGAGTGTCTATGATTTTTATACCGTTAGAAGTTTTTATAAAGTTTGATGTATTCAAATCTCCATGATATATTCCTTTTTCATGAATCTTTTTTACCATCTCCATAATTATATCTATATCTTCTGTAGTTCTTATGATATCTCCATCTATATAATCCATAAGAATTAAACTTTCTTCAAGAAATAACCCTCTTTTTACTATTACAACAAGTGGTTCTATAAAAAAATCTAAACCCTTTGAGATAGCACTATCTATATTTATAAAACTTGTGAGTCCCTCTCCTTTTTTAAACATAGTCTGAAGTTTTCTTTGAGGTATTATTGTTTCAGCTTTAGGGGATTTTAAGACATAACTTTTCCCATCTATATCAATTTTCGCTACATAGTTTCTTTCTGTATTTTTATACTCTTCTAAAACCTTATAACTTTTATCTAAAATCTTTTTGGCTAAAACTCCATTACTCTCATTTTTATAATAGATTTTATAACCATTATATTTTTCCTCTTTTATCATTTTTACTCTCTTTCTCTATAAAGTTTCGAAAACTTTTCTAAGCTCTCTTCCAAAGAAAATCCTCTTATATTATTCCCCTCTTCTTTTCCTCTTACAATCTCATACTTTGAGCTTCTTGGTTCAAACAATTTGAAGTTTTTCTCTTCCATTGGATATATTCCTAAAATAGGTTTATCATAAACTGAAGCTATGTGTACAACACCTGTATCAACACTTATAAACATATCACAGTATTTTATCAGTCCTGCTGCTTCTGAAATCTTTTCTGTCTTAGGTAAAAGTTCAACTCTCTCAACATTTAACTTTTTCAAAATCTTTTCTATCTTTTCATATTCACTTGGAATAGACATTATATGAAGCTTTATTTTTTTATCTATTGTAGGAAGATTTGCAATAAAGTATTCTAACTCCTCTGGTTTAAGAGTTCTACCTTCTGAGCTTCCCTTATAATTTAAAATAACGTTTACGTAACTCCTATCAAAGTGATTCTCAAATCTATTTTCATCCGATCCTAAATATAACTTATATTTCTTATCTGAAATATCGATATCAAAACCTTTTATAAAATCCATATTTATATCTGTAGCGTGTGAATCCTTCTTTACATCCACGTATTTATCAAATAGTGTAAGCTCATCTTTTTTTATTCCAAACTTTTCTGCTCTATGACATCCTACAATATATCTTGGTGACAAAATTTTTAAACTTAAAAGATGAAGAAATCTAGGATTGTTTGTAAAATCAAAATATAGATCATACTTACCTCTATTTTTAATTGCAAACTTCATTTGTTTCCAAATTTTTACAATTTTAGTTTTACTCTCATTTTTATCTGCTTCTATAATTTCATTTATGTATGGGATAGTCTCCACCAAACTCTTAACTCCTCTTGCTATCCCTATATCTATCTTTACATCGTTATTCATTTTTGATAAAGCTTCTAACATAGGCGTTTTTACAACAACATCTCCAATTCTTCCACCAGGTATATATATTCTTTTTATTTTCGATATCTCTAATTTCTCTCTTTTTTTATTCCCAATTAATCTTATACAAACCCCTCTTAACAACTATATCTCCCCTTTATTTTAAAACATTCAGTAAATCTTTTCTTATATACTCATATGTAAACTCATCCATTTTTTTGTACATCTCTTCTTTTATAGACTTTTGAAGCTCCTCTTTTTCAAGTATCTCCATAACTTTATCTTCAAATACCTTTTTATCATTTAAAGCTATAAGACCACCAGCTTTTCCATCAACTAAAATCTCTCTAGGACCAGTAGGACAATCATAAGCTACGACAATTGTATCACACAGCATCGATTCTATAAAAACAGTTGGAAGTCCCTCTCCCATAGATGTATGTAAAAATAACTTTGCATTCTTCATCCAAGGAAATGGATTTTTCTTTTGTCCTAAAAGTAAAACATCCTTTTCTAGATTCAACTCTTTTATCTTTTTTTCTATATTTTCTCTATCAGGTCCATCCCCTAGAATATATAGCTTTTCTTTTCGTCCTCTTTTTTTAAGTTCAGAGTATATCTCAACCATAGCTACCCTATTTTTTCCACCTACAAGTCTTGAAACACCTATAAAGTAGTCATCTTTTAAAAGTTCTAACTCCTCTTTTGAAAGCTCTTTTGTATCCTCAGATTTTTTCAAAATTGTATTGAAATCCATTGGATTATATATTCTAATCCCCTTCTCTTTAAACTCTGGGTACATCTCTTCAAATTCACTCTTCATATCATCACAAATAAGGACAATATTTCTATATTTTTTAAACTTAGTTTTATACATCTCTTGACGTTTTTTCTTCTTTCCTTTTAAAGTAAAATGAGCCCAAGTCACTATGTCTTGATTCTTTATTTCATCCACATATTTCATTAAACTCATATCGAAGTCTACTATAACATCAAATCTATTTTTCTCAAAATATTCCTTTACCCATTTTCTAGTCACAACTCTTTCATAAAAAAGTGACCATTGATACATAAGTCTAGATATAAGATTTTTCTTATTTTTTCTATAGCCTTCTGTTTTTCTACAAAGTTCCTCACTTTTTATATATTCAACTTTAATATTTTTAGGAACTTCTGATGCAAACACATTTTTTTCTGGTATATTTTCTTTAACTATAAGGGTGATATCTAGCTCAGGTTCTAGAGCTAATTTTTCTAAATAATTTATAAGAACTCTCTCTATTCCACCCATATATAGTTGACCATTATATATTGCTATCTTTTTTTTCGTCACTTTTTTCAGCTCCTATCAAACTTTCATAAATTAAACCTTCAGAAGATATTCTTCTATCTTTTTCTACTAACTTTTCACTAAATATACTTTTTTCTTGAATCTGTTCTGAATAATTTAGTCTTGATAAATCCACAATTGAATAGAATATATTCTCACTTGAGTATCTTTTTTTAGCATTTAATTCAAATTTTTCTACATTTTCTTTATTTTTTTCTCTATACTCCTGAGACATCCAAACTATTAAAGGAATCTCTACTGCCTTTTTATTCACTGTGGGTAAAGAGTTCCCAACAAAATCTGTATTGTCATCATATACAATTTGTCCGTGATCTGATAAGTATAACAGATAACTATTCTTACTACTTTTATCTGTCATATCTATGATATTATTGATAAGATAATCATTGTATCTTAAAGAGTTATGGTATTCATTTACTATGCCTTTATTCTTTTTTTGCAGTTCACTAAAATATTCTTCATATGAATCTTTCTCAAAATAACTAAACTCCTTTGGATATCTATTTGCATATCCCAGATGGCTTCCAAAGAGATGAATAACTATAAACTTCTTTTTTACGTCATCTTCTAAAGCCTTTTTTACATGTGGAATCAGATATTCATCATACAATTTTACCTTTGTATCCGACAGAGATTTTTCTGTAAAAACAACCTCATCAGCTCTATTAGCAACTGAACTCAATCCAGCTTGATTATATGCAAAATCCTCTTGATTGCTCAACCAATATGTCTTATAACCTGCCTTTTTAAATAGATCTATTATGTTCATTGATTCTCCAAAGCTCTTTTCGCTTTCATGGGAATAGTCAGATACTAATTTTAATAACGTATCTCTTGTATAATGATGAGGAGATACGACATCATCAAATATAACAATCTCTCCATTTTTCTTCCTATTTAATAAATTAGGATTTGTGTCCCTTTTATACCCATAAAGAGAGGAGTGGTGTTTACTAAACGATTCTCCTATTACCATCACATAAGTTGCTTCTTCCATTTCATCTTTAACTTTAATATCTTTAAATCGCTCTTCAAAATTTTCCATCAACTTTTTTGTTTCTTCTGCTGACTTTTTATATCTCGAATAACTCCTTGAAATATTCTTATAGATATATGTTTTTCTAAAATATGTAGATCCCTCTATTTTCAATATATTTATAGCCAATATAATTGTTGCAAATGTCAATGCTAACATCTTTATAAAAATTTTAGTTTTAATTTTTATAAGTAGCAATCCACCTATTATATAGTATGGAATTAACAATAATATTTTCTTATTCAAGTAACTATTAGTAAACTCTTTCGCTTCATTCAAATTACTTTCAAAAAATATATTCATCATCTCTGGACTTATCTGTGTCCCAAAATTTAAATAAACCAACATGTCTAAACTATTTCCTAAAAAATTCAATAAAATTAGAATTAAAATACATATTTTATACTTTTTAGGAAAAAACATTCTAAAAAATACTGAAAGTAATACAAATCCCCCTATAATTCCTAAAAAACTCTCACTAGCTTTTAAATATTCCCTTATTACATACCTACTAAATTTTCCTTTTGAATTATTTAATATAAAAAAACTCCAAACAAAAATTTGAGAATATAAAAATGTATATATATATTTTCTATCCTCTTTTATAAAACCCCTAAAACTTGCAATCCATCTCTTATACATTCGATACTTACAGGTAACTTCGGTCCTTCTTCCCCATCCAAATCAGTTACCTTTTCCTCCCCTATTATTTTTATATTTTTAGCTTGTATATACTCAATTCCACTTAAATCCGTCTTTATCTTATTGTCTTTAAAAAGTTGTTTGGCAATATCTAACCCTTCCATGATTGTTTTTGGTTTCAATAAAACTAAATCCAACTTCCCATCTTTTGTTGAAGCTTTATGAGCTAAATTTAAATGTCCTGCTGTCGTTCCATTAAAAACAAAAATCCCCACTATATTTTCTTTCTTTCTAACTCCATCTATTTCTAAATCAACTTCAATTTTTTTAAAATTTCTAAGCTCTTTGATTCCTGTTAGATAATATGAATATTTTCCTAATATTTTTTTTATTCCTATGTCTGTTCCTTGAGAGACACTTGTAAAAATACCATAACTTGCAATATTCACAAAATATCTATCATTTATTTTTCCAATATCTACATATGTTGGATTATTATTCATGATTCGCTCACATACTTCTAAAATATCTTTAGGAATTTTTAAATGTCTTGCAAAATCATTTGAAGTTCCTAACGGTATTATCCCAACAGGAATATTTTTTTTATTTTTTTTCAGTACATTTATCACTTGATTAATTGTTCCGTCTCCACCAGATATTAAAATATGATCATATTCATCTATTCCTTCTAGAAACATCTCGTAATCTGTTTCATAAGATATTCTAAATAGATCTACAACAAATCCACTCCTTTGATATATTTCAAAAATTTTATCCAAATTTTTTAATATCTTTCCCCCACCTGAAAAAGGATTATAGATTAATTTTACACGCTTCATTACTTTTGCTCCCCTTTATATAATCTCTTTCACATCAAACATATTTATATCCGCTTCTTCACCTAACGCCGCTACATCTTTTGAGAACACCTGCTTCACAAGTTTCGAGTTTGGTCCCCATACAACTGAGTTATTATCCCCAGTATCTAGTCTATATACAGCTGTCATATGAACTTTTTTAGCCACACCTATATGAACTATCGAAGTATCTGGAGTTATCACATAGTCCGCTCTTCCAATAAGCTCTGCCACATCTAGTATCCCATGCAGTTTAGGATATTTAGCTCTCTCTCCTAACTCCTCAGCAATAGAGTATATCTCAGCACTTCGACTCTCCTCACCTATAAATAAAACAGTGTTTCTTGGATCTTCTAAAACTCTTTTGGCTATCTCTATAATTTTATCTCTATTAAAACTTCTATGCTTACTAGCTGCATACGGATTAATTATAACTATTCTATCTAGTGTCCCCAACTCTCTTAACTTCCTATCAATTCTATCCACAGATTCAGCATCTGTGAAAACATCATAACTAAGATCTGAGAAGTCTATTCCTAAAACCTTTAAAACCCTAGCGTACATATCTGTAATATGTTTATTATAATCCTTTTCATAGCTCAAATCAAAAAGGTTCCACCCTTTTTTATCCAACCCTATATTCACTTTAGCCTTGCAAAGATTTATAAACTTCATTTGGTTCACACGAAGCATCTCAGAAAAGTCTATTAAGACATCATAATCCTCTGTTGCTATTTTCTTAGCAAGTTTTGGCTCTTGCCCCTTTTCATAGTTATATATTCTATCTACATAAGGGTTGAATTTTATGATATCAGAAGCTGCACCTCTAGCTACAACTCCTATTTTAACATTTTTATATCTCTTTTTTATCTCTCTAAACATAAGGGTATTTATAACCATATCCCCTATTTTCCCATCATAACGTAAAAAAAGAATAGACTTCACCTTTTCCATGTTCACTCTATTCCCCTCTATTAACTCTTCGTTTTTTTCTTGTTTCTTATCCCAAAGAAATCTCCCTAAGGCCAATCTTTTGGGTCTTAAAAAGTCCTGTACTATACGATTTATCTTTCTTATCAAAGACCTCACCCACTGTTTTTTTATTTCATATTATAACATAATTTAGGACGTTTTTTAACTCTATATGAAAAATTTCAAAAATAAAAGAAGCTAGAATTTTTATTCTAGCTCCTTTATTCAATAACTACATTCTTCCTATAACATTCACAAACCATCCGTGAGCCTTATAGTCATCCACACCTAAATTGTCACTAAAGCCTGAGAAGTTATATCCTCCACCA
Source organism: Cetobacterium sp. (assembly GCA_036667395.1). Lineage (GTDB taxonomy): Bacteria > Fusobacteriota > Fusobacteriia > Fusobacteriales > Fusobacteriaceae > Cetobacterium_A. The sequence goes on from JAVWUC010000007.1 coordinate 11,075, forward strand.
AACTTTAAGTTCTTATGCATATTTTTATAGATTCCAACGATTGCTCCACTTGCTACATCGCTTTCCTCTTGATCAACTAACCAGTGATACTGTCCATATACTTCCCAGTCATTCATAACCATATAATTTGCCTTAAGCCCAACTAGATAGATATTATTATTTACAGTCAAACTATCCCCTGATTCTCTGACATATTGATCTCGCTCTCTTCTATAAGCACCCTTTAGACCTAAATCAAGTCTCTTTGTATAGGAATATATAGATTCAAACTCCACCACATAAGCCCGTGAATCCTCATCATTTCTAGGATCATCATCTAATATAACTGTGTATCTCGATAAGAAATTCAATCTATCATTATATATTGGTCTATATGCTAAACCTATGCTACTTTCAATAAATTTTGAGTTGTACTCATCATCTGTGAAAGCAAAATTCAATTTACCTGCAAATGTATACTCCTCATCTATCACATAGTTAAAACTATTTGTAGTTAAGTATTGTTTTATTTTATCCTCATTTTCCTCCTCTCTATACTCAAGTTTATTTTTCAGTGTCAGCTTTGCAGTCTCTACCTTAGAATAGATTGAAAACGCTCTTCTCTTACTTGTGCCCTCATCATCTGGAAGGTCTATTTTCCCAAGTTGGAAAGATGCTCCAAATGAGATATCCTCATCCAGTTCATAATCTACTCCGTAAGACTCAGTCGAACCTTTCCCCTCACTCTCATTTAAGAACTGGTTCTCTTGATAGATTGAGATTTTATCTGTCACCTTAGCTCTTTGTCCAGCTGTAATTTTATTTGAATCCTCTTCGCCGTCCATACTATATCCTAGGTATACATCGTAGTCTTCCATCAAGTTATAGTCCGCTCCAACCTCTGTGTAGTTACCTCTTGTTCCAACACTTGTCTTTCCATCAACAGTCAGTTTCTCTGTCACTTTTTTCTCTCCACCAACTGTTAGAATATCATTTTTATCATATCCATCACTCTTATTTAAAGTAACTTGTCCCTCTGTAAATACTTTTGTATCATCATCTATCTCGTATTCAACTCTAGCTCCTAGAAGGTCTCCTGTTCCAACATTTGAATCTCTAAGTTCCTCGACATGCTGGACAGCTAGTCCTCCAACAACTCTATCAGTAAATAGATATTCTATTTGAGCCCCGATAGACTTTATCCATCCGGTTAATCTATTATCTAGATCTCTCTCCTCCATAGATTCATACTTAATTTTAGAGTTTATTCTATCTGTATTTCTAAGATTTATTTCAGCTCCATAGCTCTCAAACTCTTTGTCTCCAAGTTCTGATGCAAAAGAGTATCCCTTCTCTTTTTTCTCATACCAAGCTCTCACATCATTTCCATATGGTGAGAATAGCTCAGGATTTAAATCAGCTAAGTTTAAAACTCCTGTAAAGTTATAGGCGTTTCCAGATATTTTATCTATACCGCTTCCCACTTTATCAAAAGTTAATCCACCATCATATGAGACAAAGTTGTTGTCAGTTTGAACTCCTTCACTTTTACTTACCTCTCCTTTAAAGTATGTTCCCTCTGTAGCTTTTAAAGTCAGATCGACACCTGAAAGTGTGTAGTCGGTTCTATCTTTACTCTCTTTGATATATGTTCCACCAACTCCCACATGATCATTCATCCAAGTTCTGCCCTTAAATCCGTAATCAGTTTCATTTATGCTCTCATTATTCTTTGGTATATATTCATAGTCTGCAATCAAATAGACATAGTTATCTCCACCCACAGAGTTTTGAATTATTCCATTTGAAGCTCCAGACATATTTCCAGATAGAGGTTTAGCCAGTATTATTCTTCCTTGATACGGGTCAAACTCATAGTCTTTTCCCTCTTCTAGGTAGATTATTTTACTTGTTAAGCCAGTATTTGAATCCACAACTTTTATCCAAATTTTCTCGCTGCCGTTTAAAACATCACCATTTTTAAGGAAGTATAAACTACCTCCTGTTCCTAAAAATTCGTCATGTCCATATAGCGAGTCCGGTTCCGATGCAAACCCTATCAGAGTATTTTTTTCATCTCCAAACTCTGTTGTCTCGCTGCTTATATAACTTCCTTTAGCACCATATAGGCTTCTGTTATACTGAGTATATTTAGAACCTGTAAATCCTGTGTTGTAGTTACCCCACATCACACTAGATTTTTCATATTGCAGTTTCAGATAGATTTTTCCATCTGTCGGTGCATCATTATAGATATATGCTCTATCCCCATATGTTGGATAGTAGACATTTTCACTATCTTCAACTCTTTCAAACAGAGTCTGCTCATCTCTTTTTAAAATGTCATTGAACAATCTATCGACACTGTTTGCTTTGGTGTCAACCTGAACAGTCAATCTCCATTTATCCTTGTATTTACCTCTTCCATAGTAAGCTATTCTTCCCTCGTTATATATGTTATCGGCATAATATTCCGGTCCAAATGGATTCTCAACATCTAAAACTTCAGAGTTTCCAGATATATAGTTTCTTCCTAAAGAGAAATCCGCTATTCCTGTTTGAATATAATAGGTCTCAGGAACATTCATCTCAAGTTCATACATCTTTTCAGAGTTGTCCTCATAGACAAGTTTTACTGGTATCATATAGTTTGCACTAGGCATATATTTTGAAACCATAAACCTATCTTGATCCACATCATACTCATCATTTCCTATGTATATCTTTTCAACATCCTTTAATCCATCCCCTGTGAATCTTACCATACCTGTATTGATACCTATATTTTGAATTTGAAGTCCAACCTCTGTTTCATTCTCATAGTTAAATAGCTCAACTTCAGGCTTTCTAGATACAAGGTCGGTATATCCAACCTTTGTCGTATCAAATTTTCCATCAGCACTAAAAACTTTCAGTCTAAATCTTAGCTGTTGTCCAACTTTTAGCAATTTTTTTTCTAAAAGCTGTCCATTCCAATCGATATCCATATCGTTATACAGCTCATCTCCAGATAAAATCATAATCGGATGTGAAAGTGTATTGTCCTCTTGAGCAAATATTTGAAGCTCATATTTTTTAATAAAATCTCCATAGTTAGTTCTAACTGTGAAGTTTACATTTTCTGCTATAGCCCCATTTTTTACAACTATCTCCTTAGGGATAGTTAATATAAGTTCTGGTTCTACATGAGTTGAATCCACAACTCCCCATATAGCTCCCTTATCCACATAGATTCTAGTTTTATCCACTCTCTCCTTACCATCTTTATATCTCACACTGAAATTAAATTTAGTTAGAGCATATGGAGATATTCTTCTTATCTGAGGATTTTCTGATAGAACTTCCATATCTTTAGGTAGGGTTGTATCATCAAGTTTCACTTCATAGTTTTTACCATTTTTACTATAAACCCATTCATCTGGAACATGATATCTTCCAAACTGGTCAGTTTCTATAACTATTCCTTTAGGAGTTATAAGTCTCACTCCTGGAATACCAAACTCTCCTTTATCTTGATACCCGTCACCATTTTTATCTTCAAAAACCTTACCGATAATAGATGCTGTATCTAAAAGAGCGTCCGCTTGTATGCTTACAGTTGCATGAGCTATATTAGATATTCTGCTTCCATTTAGATCCACATAAGCACTGTTTACATATTTTCCAAAAGTCACTCCCACACTTGGTTTTAGAAGGTATCTGACTCTATATTTTGTGAACGGCTCCATGCTGAACTTAGGGAAACTTAATCCATTTGATCCTACAACTGGTTCTCCTGTTAGAATCTCATCATCATTTGTTTTAAAAACTCCATCTAGACCCGACATAGTTATTTCAGTTGTATTTTTTACATATTTAAATCCACTTGGGATTCTATCTTTTAAAACTACATCTATAAATCTTGACTCATTGTTGTTTTCGACAATGATCTCATATTCTACAGCTTCTCCAATCTTTACCTCATTTTTAAAGGCTTTTTTAATAACTCTTAACTCCCCTTCATTATCAGGTATCTTTTTAACGTGATTTGTGACACTAGCTTCAACAACTTTTGATGTTATTGGGTCTCTTGCCATAAACACATTTGTGATATTGTCATCTAAGCCTTTATTTATCTTACCTGTTACCGTATAGACAATCTCATTTTTCCCGTCTGACCTCAAGTTAACCTTTCCTATTATATCTTTATTATCTGGAATTTTCAGATCTGTATTTGCACTCTCACCATTTTCAACAACAGTTGTCTTCCACTCTGTAAATAATGGATTTCCATTTTTACCTTTAAGTTCAGAGATAATATCTTTTATCTCAACACCTTCAACGTTTCCAACTCCACTATTTTTTATAGTTAAAGTATAGATTATAGACTCATCCGTTTCGATATAGTTTTCTTTATCTGAAGTTTTCGATACCTCTATTATCGGTTCTGGCGGAATAAATTTAAATACATTTTTAAATGTTTCATTAGCTCTAGTAGTTGTTACCCTACTATCTGTAACGATACTATCTATAAGGATATCTCCAGACATTGGAGCTTTAACTCTAGCTCTAACCAAATAGTTTACATTACCTTTAGGTGCTATATCTATCTTTGTGTCTATACTCTTATTTGGTTCAGTTTTTCCTGAAGTACTCTGATTTCCAACTGTTGTTGGTATAACTACCCAGCTCTCAAAAGGTTGGATGATATTTCCTGAAACATCTCTTGCCAAGACTTCTAGTATGTACTCTTTAACATCCACATCAACAGCTAGTCCTAATCCCACATTTTCAATGTTTAAATTAAATTCAACATCCTCTCCAGGGATATATACTATCCTATTTTGATTGGCTGTAACCTTGAGTGTATAATCTTCTGAGCCTACATTAGCAATATTTTGAACCCCATTAATAATCGCTGTATTTTCTATATTTCCAGTAGCAAATTCATTGACAATACCTGTGATCTCATACGTTATAGATGAATTTGGTGGCATATCTAAACTATCAGACAGATCCACTCCTGCAACTCCACTTGGAATTGTTGTTACAACCCCTGCTGAAATCGCTTTTATCGATATTTTTACATCTTTTAGATCAAAAGCATTCTGTTCTCCTGTTGGCGTCATAACCATGATTGTACTTAAAATATCTGAAACTGGTATGTTATCGGCATAACCTCGTCCTGTGTTTTCTACATCTATATTGTATGTCAGAATACTTCCCGGAGAATATTTTTGCTCTACTGCTACTTTCTTTGAAGATATTACAGCATCATATGGCAATGACTCATATGAAGAACTATAATCTTTTAAGCTATCTTTTGCATTTGCAATATTTTTTATAGGTCCAACAGCGTCATCTATAACTGTGGCTTCTATTGTAAACTTAATCGTGTCAAAGGAGTGGATGTCCATCTGTACATCTAAATCCTCGCCATCTTTAACAGTTCCAGATGTTATTATTGTTCCTGGATTTCCTGCTGAATAAGATATTTTCCATCCAGGTTTAAATGCATTAACCAATACACCCTTACTATTTAAAACTTTTACGCCTGATATCACATCCTTTAAACTCACTCCTGAAATATTATTTATAGTATTATTCTCGACACTAACTGTGTATTCTATAGGTTTTCCTACCTCATAATTTGGAGTATTCGCTGTTTTCAAAAGTTTTAAAACAGGATTTTCTTGAATAGCGATGACCTCTTGGCTGTTATAAATAACTTTATCCTGAACGGCTCTTGCTGTATTTTTTATAGCTCCCACTGCATTATCTGCTACAGTTCCTGTTATTGTAATGATAGCTTTACTCTGTGGTGCCATATCTCCTTTTACAACTAGATTTCCATCCTGTGTAATTTGAAGTGTGCTTTTTCCAGTTTGACTTGTAATCTTACTTCTTATACTTCCAGGTACAAAGGCAGGGCCTGTTCCCCCTCCTAAAACCTGAGTCTGAATATTTTTTACATCGTCATAAAGTGCAACCTCTTTTAACCATCCATTCCCAGTGTTATTTAATTCTAATGTATATATAAGTTCATCTTGTGGCACATAGATATTTTTATTTTGAAACTTTTCTATACTCAGATTTCCTGGAACAGAGTTTAAATTGTTGGTCGAATCATAATCCACTCCGTTGTATGTTGCTAAAGCCGTATTGTTTATAGGATCTTTTATAGTATCTAAAACCTCTGCATCTATCTGAATATTTACCCATCCATTTGGGTGAATATTTGCAGTTGCTGTAAGAAGACCATCTACCACACTGATACTTTCAACCTCTGACAATGAAGAGTCGGTAGTTGTAGTTGTCTTTATATTTGATAGATTAAAAGCCGCTAAACTTTTCAGATCATCTTTTATAGCAACACCACTTGTATAACCAGCTCCCGTGTTTGTAACCCTTATATTATATGTCACATTTTGTCCCGGTGTATACGCTGATTGAACCGCCGTTTTTTCAATTAAAAGAGCCCCAATATTAGGTTCTACAACAGCTGTTTTTGTTATATCATTCAAATATGTTAGTGTAGCACTATTTTCAACTTTACCTATTGCTGTATCTATCGCAGTTCCTTCTATCAATATTTTTACACTTGTGTTTGGTCCTATATCCCCTACAATATCTATATCGCCTGAAGTTGGGATAGTCATATTTGTATTTACAGTATCACCTGTAACTATTGTTTTTATAGTATAATTTTTAAATGGAAACTCTGGATTTCCAACTGTATCTACAAGTAATGAGGTTATATAATCCTTTAACTTCACTCTTCCTGCTATCGCTGAACTTGTGTTATCTATTTGTAATAGATAACCTAACGGCCCACCAGGTGAATATGTAGATGTTACAGGTGTCTTTGTAAAATCTAAGCTCGCTTTTGTCCCTTGAGCTGTTACATTTACTGTTTTTGTTCCTGCTGTAGCTATATTTTCAATGTCTCCATAGATATTATCCGCTACAGTTGCTACAACAGTAAAGATTGCTGTCGCTCCCGGCGAAATATCTAAAATATCATCAATATCTGTTGTATTTGGATAGTTCTTTTCACCAAATATAATTGCTGTATCTGGTGATGCTTTTGCAGAGACAATCCAGCTACTGAATGCAGGAGCTTTTGTCCCACCAACAGAGTCAGCTAATATCCCACTTATTTTATCCGCAACTTTTAGATCATTGACATAGCCATCCCCTGTATTTGCAACTTTTATCTCATAGACAATATCTCCTTTCGGAACGAATGGAACTCCTGAAACGATTGTCTTTTCAATATTATATACCCCTGGTAAAGCTTTTATTACCTCACTTTGTGCACTAGTACTACCATAGGTAACCACATTTGCTGGAATATCACCTAAAGTAAACTTGCTCACAATCGCCTTTACTGTTATTGTCACCTGTGATTTTGGTGCGAGTGTCACGTTTGTATTTAAAGCTTGATTTGCTTTAAAATCGCTCGATGTTAAAATTGTTCTTGTACTTGAAGAGTCTACAGTCCAAGTCCAACTTTCAAATGCCTGTCCTACAGCGTCTCCCGCAAGTTCAGTAACTATATTTTCTATATTGTCTACAAGAGTGTTATTAAGTAAGAATCCATCTCCTGTATTTTTTAAAGTTATAGTGTATGTTATCTCATCCCCAGGCTTATAGGTTTTAGCTGAAGCAACTTTTGTTAACTCTAAAACTCCTGGAGATGGAACTACAGTAACTGTAGAACTGTTTGTTTTATTTCCTTGTTTTAAAGTTGGTGTATTTATTATATCTCCGACTGGTGCTTTATCTCCTGTCTCGTTTATGATGCATTCAACAACTAGAGTTATCACTCCATTTACCTCAAGTGCTCCTTTTACCAGTGGATCAGTTGTTGTTTCTGTATTTATCGGAACATTTAAACTTAGATTATCACCTGTAGGATATTCAAACTTTAGAACTTGCCAGCTTTTAAATGCTGGGATTACGTTCCCAAAATTATCCTTTACAGTTATACCTTTTAAAGGGTCCTCTAACTCTAGATTAGCTACCGCTTGTCCTATATTTTTTAAAGTTATAGTGTATGTTATTTTATGAATATCTTGAGGGTTATTTCCATCTCCCACCACATACTCTGGTTTATCCGCAACCACTTTTAAATCTAAATCAGATATAAGTGGATTTGATATAACCTCATTTGTATTAGCTCCATTCACAATGGCACTATTTTTTATCTCTCCAGAAGCGAAATCATTTACCTCTCCACTTCCTTTTAATTCAACACTTGTTCCAGGAGCTATATTTATAGTTTTATTTATATCTGTCGCACTACTAAAGGCAGGCTCAATTTGTCCACTTGCTGTTGTTGTTGTAATTTTACTTATCTCATCAACTGTTGTTACATCTTTTAACCAACCCTTTCCACTATTTGTAAGTGTCACAGTATAATTTAGCGTTCCTTGAGATGTGTAATTAAGTTTATCAACCGTTTTTAAAGTACTTAAAATTCCAGGCTCAGTACCAAGAGTTAAACTACTTGTCTTAGTATCACCGCCATACTGTGCAGTAGCACTATTTACTATTGGTCCAAAAGCATTTGGATTAACTGTTGCAGCAATCCTCACAGTCACTGTATCCCCAGGATATATATCAGCTTTTTCCTGTTTGTATCCAGAAGATGTATCTATAGTTCCAAATTTAGTATTTTGGCTACTACCTTGCTGAGAAACAACATTTACATTGGTAAAAGCAGGACCTCTAGAACCATCAACAAAATCTACTTGAATGCTTTTTAGATCATCTGCAATAATTCCGTCATTAACATATCCAATTCCCGTATTGGTAACACTGATTAAATAGTTAAATTCAGAGCCAGGAGTATAACTTGTTATATTAGCTGTCTTTACTATATCAATAGCACCGACATTTGGATTTACAATTGCTGAAACCTCTTGCTTTTGGCTGTTGTTATATGTCCAACTAGCTGTGTTTTTTATAACTCCAAGTGATGTGGCACTGGCATTTCCTGAAATACTTATGACTGCACTCGACGCTTTTGCAAGGTCTATCTTACTGTTTTGTAAATCTCCACCACTAGGTATTATGACCGCTGAGTTTGTAGTGTCACCCAAAATACTTGCAGATACTGTCCATCCACCTTGGAAGGCTGGCCCTTGATTACCTCCAGCTTGCTCAGTTTGAATAGCACTAATAATATCTGTCAGAAGAATATCATTAGCTGTTGTATCTGAGCTATTTGTAATTCCTATCTCAAATCCCAAAGGACCATTTGGTGAATATTTATCATTCTTTGGAATCTTTCTTACAGTTATACTGCTTAAATCTGCTGGTTTTAAAGTTATAGCTTCAGATTTATACGATTTATTTCCTATCGTTGCTATATTTTCTATAGTTCCGACAGCATTTAAAGCCACATTTGCTTTTACATCAAAAGTGACAGTTACTCCTGGTCCTATATCAATTGTAGCATTCAGTCCATTTTTATCATTTATTTGTCCATACAGATATGTGTACTGTGCATATTCATCTGATGGTAATGTTGGCCCATTATATGAAACGGTCCAACTACTAAAGGCTTTTCCAGTCTTGCTTCCAACAAGTTCTGTATTTATAAGTGGTAGTAGATCTTTAATAGGAATATTATTTCCATATCCTTCACCACTATTTGTAACAGTTATCTTATAGTTTATCTCATCTCCTGGTATATAGATTTTACTTGTTGGCGAAATTAAATCCTTAGCTCCACTTATAATTGAAGGGGATGGATTTATAACTTCTGATACCTTACTTCCATTGTTTACTACAAATATATTTCCACTTATTTGCCCTAAAGCTTTTTTATCTATTTCTGCATCTATTAATATTCTGACATAACTCTTTGGAGCTAAATCGATATTCTTTTGTAT
>JAVWUC010000007.1:21034-46254 GCA_036667395.1 Cetobacterium sp.
AGTTGTAATATCTCCTGAAGTTGTTGAGACTATTTTCCAGTTGTTTCCAAACGGATTTACACTGCTGGTATTTCCAGCTTCTGAAGCCACTATATTTTTAAGTAGATCTTCATATGTAACTCCATACGATGTTCCAAGTCCCACATTTTTTATAGATATTTTATAGACTATTTGATCTCCAGGTTTATATGTTGTAATCTCTCTTGAACCTGTAGAATCATAAACTTTTTTTGTATGAATAATTACTGGTGAAGCCATTTTCGAATTTTCTGTAACTCTTACAACTCCGTTTACACTCACCTGATTTGCAAATGATCCCACAGCCTTAGGGTTTATTTTAGCTATAATTTTATATTTTATATATCCATTAGGCCCAATATCTATTTTGGTATTTATATCTCCTGTAGGATTTAAAGTTCCGATATCTGTTGCCACACCGCTATCTTTTTCTGCAACTATCTCCCAACTTGTAAAAGCTGGCCCTTCAGTCCCATCGACAAGAGTTGTTTGAACCTTACTGAACTCGTCTATAATTTGATAATCATCTATAATTCCCTGTCCGCCATTTGAGAGATTAATTGAATATTCTACATATCCACCTGGAACATACCCTTCTGCTACTCCTGTCACTCCATCTACATCCAGATATCTTTCCATCTTCTTCTCTACACCAAGTTTATCTCTAGGTGCATTTACTCCTGTTGAAACTGTATCCCCATCAACAATAAGTTTATTTACAATTCCACCCACAGCTGTGTCATCTACAACACCGGTCACTTCATATTTTATGAACCCACCTACCGGCACATCTATAAGTACATCTATATTTTCTGGATCACTTGGTGCCGGTGCAACTGCCCCATACCCTTGAGTGCTTGATTTCACCGTTATACTCTGAGGTTTAAAAGCGGGAACGAACCCTCCTTTTGAGCTCTCAACTTGAATTGTTGAAAGAATATCTTGTAGTGGTATCTGCCCAGCATTTCCAAGACTTTTGTTTTGAACTGTTAAAATATATGTCAAACTCTTTCCTGGATCGTAATTTCCACCGACAACTTGTTTAGATAGAGATAAGTTTTGTCTATATGGATTTGTTATAAGTCCTTTGTAGTTTATACTTCCCAAAATATCTGGCCTTATAGTTCCAGTTATTTTATAAACAAGGTAATCCTTTTGAGCTACATCCACTGTTCCTATTAAATTTTCATTATCTCTTACATCGGCACTAGGAATAGGAATTGTTCCTTGAGAAACCTTTGATTCACCCGGTACAAACTGAACTGTGAACTCATTTCTACCAGTATTTGGATTAAAAAATACATTTCCTGTACTTCCATTCATAAGTCCCACATTTAAAGAGTTTATCTCTTCATCAATTTTAAAGTTATTCAGATATCCGCTCCCATTAGGTGCTATCTTTATTGTATATACCAACTGATCTCCTGGTACATATCTTGTTAGATTAACACTTCTTTGAATTCCACCAGTTGACCCAGAAACATTATTTTCTATATAACTCGTTTCAATTAGATTATTTCCATTATAAACTTCTGCTGTATTTCTAACTTTCTGAATTAGAACCCTCGGGTCTGTCTGAGCAACTATTTCATACTTAACCTCCTCTTGAGGTTTAAGTGTAGTTATCAGATCTTGAAGAACATCGTTATCTCCTGTACTTATCAAAGTTCCACCTTTAGATATCTTCCACGAAGTAAAAACATTGCCAGTAATATCTGTTATATCTGTTCCACCTGAGTTTGCAAGCTGACCCTTTATCTCATTCAAATTATCTCTAATCGATATGTCTTTTATCATATTTACAGAGTTATTCTTAACAGATATCTCATATGTAAATGGAGATTCAGGATTTATTACTGGGCTATTAGATGTTTTTCTTATAAAAATGGTTCCATCCTCTTGTGCATTGTCTGTACTTGCTGAAGCTGTACTTGTATTGTTGTTCTGTACATCTAAAACGCTCGCAGTATTGGCTATAATTCCAGTCAAGTTATCATTTAACTGTGCCTCCACAGTGTAGACTACTTTCCCCCCGTTAGGAGCTATGTCTACAATCGCATCTATATTTTGATTGTCTGTAACTGTTCCAACTGTTGTTCCTGTTCCAAAAGCCTGTGCACCTGTTATTTTCCAAGATGAGAAGGCTTTGTTTCCAGCTCCATCTACCACCGAGCTCAGTGCATCCTTTATCTGTGCATTATTTGCATATCCATCTCCTTCGTTTGTAACCTCTATACTATAATCAAGTATTCCACCACTTACATAACTGTTGCTTAAAGACGATTTATTTATCTTTAAAAATGGCAACTTAGGATTTGTTGTCGCTTTAGATATAATCCCATCTACAGTCGCACTATTTGTTATGCTACCATAAAATACATCCGTGGCAGTATTATCTACAATCCCAGTGACTGTGAATGTCACTTTTCCACCTGGTGCTATATTGACTCTAGTGTTGATGTCCTTTCCATTTTCAACAGGATTTCCTGAAACCTGAGTCCCTACACCTTCTGTTTTTACAGCTATCTCCCAACCTGGTTTAAATACCGGTTTTGTACCACCCGATAAAAGTTCCGCTGTTATTTGAGATATGTTATCCACTACAGGTATATTCATAGCAAACCCACTTACCTGCTCATTAGAAACAACTATTGTATACACAATTTTTTCATCTCTAGCCATAACTCCACCAGGATCTATATTGTTTGGATAACTTCCTTTATCGACACTCTTAGATGAATCCACACGTACTTGATTTGAAATAGATCCTTTATCACTTACCAAAACACTATTTACATTGGCTGTATTTGTTATTCTTCCACTGGCAAATGGGTTAACTGTCGCTACAATCGTATAGATAATTTTTTTCCCTGGAGATATTGTTGCTTTCACATCTAGGTCTTTATTTAAAAGTGTTCCAGTAAAACCAGCACTATCTGGCCCAGATGTACTTATGCTACCATCTGAATTATAGATTTCAGCAGTGACGCTTGTCCCATTATACGCATCTCCTTTTACACCAGTAACTAAATCTGTCTTTATACTTGAAAATATATCTTTTACTGGTATATTTACTGCCGTTCCAGCTCCTGTATTTTCAACTTCAACAGTATATACTAGAGGCTGTCCTGGTGTATACTCTGTTTGGTCCACATCTTTACTCAGTTCTAACTTATACGGAGCCATCGATACTCCCGTTCCTAACTCTGTTACATTATCTCCTGGTACATTGTCAAAAATTTTACCTACAATCTCATCTTTTACCTTCACAACCAGTTTATATACCACTTCTCCACCTGGAGCTATATCGGCTACAACAACCAAATCACTACTTCCTGGATTTGTTGCACCATAGTTAAAACTTCCAGGAGCAGTTCCACTTCCTCTTTGCGATTCTACACTCAATACCCAATTTTCAATAGCTGTTACAGTATTCCCATAGACATCTAAAGCTTTTATCTGAGAAAGAAAATCTTTTATTTCTACATTGTTGGCAAATTTTAAATTATCTGTATTATTTACTGTTATCAGATACTCGATTGTTCCACCCGGTTTATATTGACTTTGATTCGTTGTTTTTGTTATTTTTATAGCGGGTGAATTTACCGGAAGTATAGGTTGTGCAACATATGTGGCACTCGAACTTTTCCCAGAAGCTGTAGCTGTGTTTGTTATATTTCCAATAGCCGTACTCTTTGTAGTCATAGTTATGTTGTAATCTATTCCCTCTCCTGGATATATGATTACCCCAGTGTCATTTAAATCCTGATTGATAATCTGCCCACTATTTAAAACCAAATCCGATTCACTATCCGTTGACCCTGTTGATAGTCCAGCTGAAATAGTCCAACTACTTATTGGGTTTCCACTAACATCTGCAGAGCTGTCCCCTGAACTTACGTTAGCTAAATTTGAAACAATCGAGCTAATCTCATCCTCTATATTAAATCCATAAGCTATTCCTTTCCCTGTATTTCTTACACTTATTGTATACCCAATTTGACTTCCTGGCAGATATTCTGAGCTACTTATGGCTGTCTTTTGAATATCTATCTCCGGAGCTTGAGATACTATTCCACTATCCTCAATATTTTTTACATTCCCATTTCTATCTGTCACTGATGCACTATTTTTTATCTCACCTACTATGGTACTTCTTACATATGAGTTTATTGTGTATGTAACCGATTTTCCTGGAGCTATGCTTATACCTGTAGCATTTAAATCCCCTGTTTGATTGAATGTTCCAGCTGAACTTCCAGCCTCTGCACTAGCTATTGTCACTATTCTGTTTGAATCATATGCTAATGCATTGCTGCCATCAGCAGAAAGTGCTGTTATCTTAGATATTTCATCCACTAAGCTCATACCTGTTATTGGTACTGTCTGACTTTCATTTGTTATTGTTATTTTATATGTTGAACTTCCTCCTGGTGCATACGTTCCACCTAGATTTAGACTTGTCTTCGTCACTGCATATTCATAATTAGCTAAAGGCACTGGAGCTGCTGCCACTGTCTGTGTGTTTTTTCTAGCTGTTAAATCTACGCTATTTTGTAACGTTCCTACAAAATCGGGTTTTAATCTCCCACGAATCGTATATGTGACAGTATTTCCAGGAGTTATATATAGCCCTTTTGCCACTAAATCTCCTTGAGTTGTATACGTTCCTGCACTACTTTGAGAATCTGTTGTATTAGCTGTTATAACGCTGCTTTGAAATCCATTTGTATCTAGAATATCGCTTACATCTAACCCTTTTACTACAGAGGTTCCCATATTTTGAATTGTAATATTGTATGTGATGTCGCCACCTTTTTCATAGAATGGCGGTCCTACTTTATTTACCTCTAAATCATACCCTACTCTTGTCATACTATCTGTTTTTTCTGAAACTATTTGACCTTGACTTAAAAGTTTAGCTACAGCATCTATACTTCCATTTACATCTGGATTTATTGTCGCTAAAACATTGTATGTTACCGATCCACCATCCGGAATGAATATCCCTTTGACATCTAAGTTCCCAGTCTGTGTAAAGGTTCCAATATTGGTTGACTGCCCTGTTGAGGTTCCACTATTTTGAATATTATTAAATATAGGCCCTGTTCCACCACCATCTAAAGTACTTGTAAGATCTCCAATTAAAAATTCTAAATCCCCTGAAAAATCAGTCCCTCCAGTGTTAAGTATTTTAATTTGATAGCTTATACCATCACCATTATCGTAGTAGCTTCCTGCTGGAACAGTTCTTATCAACTCAAAACTTACTCCTGCTGTATAGATATTTTGAAACACCATCAAGAATGAAAAAATAAATGCTAGTATCCCATTTCTTTTCATATTCCCTCCCATTTATATCATTTAATTTTTTATAATTCTTTCCCTATAAATGGTTTTATCATCTTTTACTACATTTTCCTTTTTTATAAAACAAAAAAAGCTAGATTTTTTTAAAATCTAGCTTTAATTTAAATTTTTATTTATTTATTTATACAGCTTTTACTCCTCTTTTAGCCTCTAATCTTCCGCATAGAATCTGAACAGCAAATATCGTTCCAAGTGCATATACTAAAAATTGATCTTGAACTCCTACCGCTTGTAAAAGAATCAATGATAGTAGTTGAATCCCTAAATATTTCACTCCAACTATCCACAGTGGGAACATCTCAAATTTAACCTCTCCATGATTTGTAATCTCATTTTTAAGATCCTCTTTATCCCAAATAAATCCAACAAATACGCAAAGAAGAAGTCCACCTGTAGGAAGCAAAATGTTGTCAGTTAAATAACATAGAAAATCAAAGAAATTCATTCCAAAGAATACTTTTAGCTCAGCCATAGACCCGAAAGAATTTGAGTTTGGAATAACTAGTAGTGCAATAAGAGTACTTACTAAAACTGTAGCTTTTTTTCTATCCAGTTTAAACTGGTCTACAACAAATGAAACAACAACTTCTAAAAGTGAGATAGTTGATGTCAGTGCCGCAAACAGAACTAACACAAAGAATATTACACCAAATATATTTCCAAAAGGCATTGCTGAGAACACTTTAGGAAGAGTTATAAAGATTAACCCCGGTCCTGCTGTTGGCTCAAGTCCAAAAGAAAACACAGCCGGTAATATTGCAAGTCCTGCAAGTAAAGCTATTATAGTATCTAAAACTGGAATACAGAATGCACTTTTTACAAGTTTAGTCTCTGGTGATAGATAACTTCCATATGTTATCATAGCTCCCATACCTAAACTTAAAGAGAAGAAAACTTGTCCTAAAGCTGCAATTATAACCTTAGGTGTAATAAGTGAAAAATCAGGTTTTAAAAAGTATTTTATACCATCCATAGCATTCGGAAGAGTTACCGATCTTACAACTATTATAAGCATAAATATAAATAGAGTTGGCATCATAATTTTACTAGCCTTTTCAATTCCACCAGAAACCCCTTTTAATACGATTAAAGCTGTAGCCACAACCATAATAACACTATATATGATAGGTGTTGTTCCTGAAGATATAAATGTAGAGAAATATTCTACAGGATCTCCATCCATTCCACCACTTAAAAACAGTCCAATATATTTTACAATCCATCCGGCGATAACAACGTAGTAAGAGTAGATTACAAAGCAACATAAAATTCCCATCATACCAACAAATCCCCAACCTTTTTTAATGTTATTGTACGATCCATAGGCATCTGATTTTCCTCTTCTTCCTATTGCCATCTCCCCTAGCATCAAAGAAAATCCAAGTATAACTACAAGTGACAGGTACACTATAACAAAGGCACCCCCACCATTTTTCCCCGCTAAATATGGGAACTTCCATAAGTTTCCAAGCCCAATTGCCGATCCAGCCGCCGCTAAAACAAATCCAACGCTAGAACCCCAGTTTCCTCTTTCGTTACTCATAATTATCACCTTCCTTTTGAAAAATTATTTTTATTTTCAAGAATAATAACACAATTAAAATCAAGTTTCAAGCATTTTTTTACTTATTTTTAGTACTTTTGTTCGTTGTAAAAGAACTTTAATAAAATTAAATACAAATAGACTATTTTTTTGGTATTTTATAGCTATTTTTTGAAAACAAAAAATAAAAAAAAGTTAGGCTTATAACCTAACTTTTTCTGCAGTCCTTACCACCTAAAAATTCACAGAGCTCAAATGTCTTCGGCTTATCAAAAATAACACCTGGAGGTCCCATCTCAACGATTTTCCCTCCACTTACAAAGATGACACAATCTGCGACATCTCTTGCAAAACTCATCTCATGAGTTACAAGAACCATATCCTTTTTATCTTTACGCAACTCCAATATAGCTTCTAAAATCTCTTTTGTCAGAGCCGGATCAAGAGCTGATGTGGGTTCATCTAAAAGTAAAAATTTTGGTTCTAGTGCAAGAGCTCTAACTATAGCAACTCTTTGCTGCTGTCCACCCGATAATTGATGTGGATACTTATCTTTATGCTCATATAGATCAAATCTTTTTAAAAGACCTATCGCTCTTTCTTTAGCAATTCTATGCTCCACCTTTTGAACTTTTTCAAGTGGCAACATTATATTTTTTAGAGCTGTCAGATGTGGAAAAAGGTTAAATGCTTGGAATACGATTCCAACCCCTTTTCTATACTCATGCAGCTCCTCTTCCACCTCTGGAATTCGCTCTCCATTTATAATAATACTTCCAGATTCTGGGATCTCTAGTCCTGCTAAAATTCTTAAAAGAGTTGATTTTCCCCCTCCAGACGGTCCTATTATAACAAGTGAATGAATTTTTTCAAGTTCCAAATCTAAACTGTTTAAAACTACCTGCTCACCGAATCTTTTACAGAGATTTTTAATTTTAATTTCCATATGTATACCTCCTCTCTAGCCATTTTGAGAAGTGAGATATTGGATATGTTAAAATCAGATACCCTACCGCTAAAATACAGTAGTTCTCTATCGGTGAAAATGTCAATGAATCCACCTCTTGTACATTTTTAGTGAACTCATTCACAGCAATTATTGAAAGTAGTGATGAATCCTTTATTAAACTTGCAAACTGTCCCGCAAGTGGAGGCATAACCCTTTTTATAACTTGAGGTAAAATAATATATCTATAGGTCTGAAACTTTGTAAATGCAAGAGCTCTTGCCGTTTCAATCTGCACTCTATCGATACTCTCTATTCCAGCACGAATAATTTCTGAGACATATGCCCCTGAAAAAATTCCCATTATTAAAACTCCCATCACATACCTATTTTCTATCCCAAACGCCGTACCTATCACATAATAAAATAGATATATTTGAACTATAAGAGGCGTTCCTCTTATAATTTCAGTGAATCCTTTTGCAAAGTAGTATGTTGGTAAAAAACTTCCGCGTTGAGCGAAAACAAGCAGCGTTCCAATCAAAAAACTGACTATCAGTGAAAAAATTGAAATCACAACTGTCATTGAAAATCCTAACATAAACTTATATCTATATTTCTCTATTATTCCTGCCCAGTTATAAGGATAATCCAATCTATGAAAAGCAAAATAAAATACTCCTAAAACTATCGCTATCACAAGTATTATATTAAATACCTTTACTGCCATATTCTCTTCCATTTGTTTTGGTTTAAAAAACCAACTTCCCACTTTTCCCATTACTATCTCCTAATCGAAGAAGAAAGGTACATTTTTCTCCTTAAAGAAAGCTCTCTCCTCACCTAGATACTTATCTGCAAGTTTATTAAACCCACCATTGCTTTTATACTCCACTATAAACTCATCTATCTGAGCTCCTAAATCCTCTTCACCTTTTCTATACGCTATAGCCCAAGGCTGTGACTCTGTTTCAAATTGCTGTAAAAGTGGAATTGTAGTCTCTTGATTTCTAGTCCAGTTTCTATATATAGTAAGTGGATCATAGATAAAAGCGTCAACTTTTCCTTGAGATACCTCTAAAATACAAGCTGTTTCCTTATCAAATACAAGTATCTCAGCATTTGGGAAGTACTTTTCAGCCACAGTATGTCCACTAGTTCCTTTTTTAACAGCCACTTTTTTTCCTTTTTGATTTAAATCCATAGGTTCTTTTATTCCAGAATTTTTATTTGCAAGCATTCCTAAATAAGATTTAGCATATGGTTTTGAAAAATTCACAGAATTTTTTCTCTCTTCAGTTACCGACATCGACGAGATTATTATGTCTATTTTTTTGGTCTTCAAAGCTGGAATAAGCCCACCATAAGACATATCCTCTATGATGATATCCTTTCCTAAATACTCTCCTAAAGCATAAGCCATATCTACACTTATCCCTGTTGGTCTCCCATTTAAATCTGACATTTCAAAAGGTGGATATGCTAACTCCATACCTACTATTAACGTATCTTCATTTGCAAAAGTAAAAGTTCCTAATAAAAACATTAAACAGATCCATATTTTTTTCATATTCTCCTCCGCTAACTCATACTTTTATAACTCTATTCTATTTCTAGATAAATTTAAAATTTCCTCTAAAAATTTTATTTTGGCTCTGCTCACAAATAAAGTTTGTCCTCCCTCAAAAGTTATCTTCTCATTTTTATAGTCGATCTCTTTCAAAAGATTTTTATTTATCAACGTCCCTCTCTCAAGTTTTATAAAATAAGAAAAACTTTTTAACTTATCTTCAACCTCAGAAAATCCTTTTTTAGATGAATAGAACGCTCCATCTTTAATTTTTATACCTGTTTTTCTAGATATTCTGCAGTAGTCAATATAAATTATTTCCTCTAGCCTTATTATAGCTTTATAATAACTGTCATTTATCACAATCTCTTTTATAAATGTTGGATCTTGTTTTTCTTCATCTTTCTCAAAAATCTCTTCTAAAGATTTTTCAATCTCAAAATACTCATCTCTATAAATGCAGTCATATATCATATTATTTTTAAAATACGATTTTATCTTTTTAAAACTATCCTCTTTTGAACATAGTAAAATAACCGGAACACCTCTACTATTAAAATATCTTATCTTATCTTCAAACAGTTGACTTCTAATATCTATGATTCCTACTTCTATATTTTCTATTTCATATTTCATTATCTTATCTATTGAATAAAACTCTAAATCCGTGAGTTCTTCCAATATCTCTTGTAAACTGATATCCATCTCTATTCCTATTTTTCGCAATCTAGTTCCTCCTGCAATTTAAGCATTCTATATCTACTAGAAACTAAAGAAACTTTTTCTGAGACCATTTCCAAATATTTTTTTTCTTCATATGCTAATTTTAAGTTTTGACTTTTTATTAATATAAGCCCTAAAAATGGTTTTTTCCCATACTTTAACCTAACTGCATAATCATACTCGTTTTTACAAAGTATATCATTTGAATCAATAATTATCTCACTTTCATCATACTCTCTATCTCTTAAATATTTTTTATAGTCTTCTTTGTATAATAACATTTCTATTTTTACTTTAACCAATCCTAAAGTTTTTTTAACCTCTTTAGATAGTTGTTCTTCAAATTCTTCTATATTCCTTGTTAAATACATTCTATTTAAAAGTCCTTCTGTATAGTTCTCATCTATTTTTAAAGCTCCTGTAAAAAGATATATATGTATATTTAGTACTATAAAAGAAAGCATTATCCATAAAACAATCTCTATATTTCTAGTGAATACATAAAATAGATAGAGATGCACAAACATCTGAAAAATTTTAATTGCAAGCATTTTATGTTTTCTATTTAGATTTATATCCATCAAAAATATATACCAATATATAAAAGTAAATTCAAACATATTTAAATAAAAATAAAGCTTCTCTTCAAACCGAATTAAATCTACCACAATCGATAATATTAGAAAACTTAATATTATTAGATTCTTTTTTATAATAATTTTTTTTATTATTTCACTTTTTTCTCCTCTGTTTATATCTATAAAATATATCAGTAGAACTATAACTGTTGCATCTACCCAAGTATAGAAAGGCAATAGCAGTTTTGAAACCCATTTTAAATTTTCACTTGCATAGCTGAGTATATCTATATTAAAAATAACTGAGTTATAAAACATTTCTGGAACAATATAAAAAAAGAACAGTGCCCCGATAAAAAAGTTTGTTGTTCTATCTTTTTTTCTTATCTTCTTTTCATTTACATACAGAAGCAAATATAGTCCTAATATTGAAGTTATTCCAATATTTATATGCATGACTAAGATATTTGAAAAAGTTAGTGGATTTGTAAAAAACATCTTTATAAAAAGAAGAACAAGTGGAAATATCAACTCTTTTCTTTTTAATATCTCAGCTTTAAATGAATAGAACAAAGCTCCATTGTAAAGAATAAAAAGTCCTGTAAGCACAGTTAAAAAAATAATATCCTTTAAATTTTCTTTTTTTAATGCATAGTGGTATACTTTTTTTATTGGCATTTTATCTTTTTCTATTACTTTTTCTATGTCATCATTAATTTTCAATAAATATTTTCCTTCAGAAACATTGCTACTTATAATTCCATTCATATATCTATATGTTTTTACTTCTTTTACTTCATCCCTATCCTCTTGAAATAGTTTCATCTTTTCTTTTTTAGTATTAAAAATATCCACAGTATTTTGGTTATTTGATATAAAAATATAGTCTTTAGAATTTCTTGAAATATAACTCATTCCTATAAAGAAAATTGCAAATATACTTAGATACATCACCATTTTTTTTGTTAAGTTCATTCTCCCCCCCAGTACTATGTTATATGTTGAATATACCCTATATATGGTGTTTTGTAAATATATTTATTAGAAAAAGCCCTCCAAATTAATGAAGGGCTTAATCTAGTCTAATTTCTAGACGTCGGGGCACTTTAATATTTAACCATGGTTAAATGTTTAAGGGTAAGTTCTCACTTACAACTTCAGTATAGCTTATTCTTAAATTTTTTTAAAGTGCACCTGAACATATAGTTTATATTTTCACACATTTTATATGATTTTAAGAACAAATTTTAATTTATACCTCTTCTCCGCATCTTTTTAAAAGAGCTTCCCATCTTCTATCTACTTCCTCTTGCATCTCAACTAACAGATGTTCGTTCCCAGGCTTAAATAGATGAGCGAATCTACCTTGTTCTTTTAAAAACTCAGTGATTGGAAGTTTATTTTTTGGTCTGTATGAAAGTTTCCACTCTCCATTTATAACTTCAAACAGTGGCCAGTAACAAGTTTCAACTGCAAGTTTACACATCTCCATAAGTTTTTCTGGAGAGTATCTCCATCCTCTAGGGCAAGGAGCTAGAACATTTAAGAATGCTGCCCCCTCTGTGTATATAGCTTTTTCAGACTTTTCATGTAAATCTTTAAAGTTCCCTATGAAAGTTGTTTGAGCCACATATGGAATATTATGAGCAGCCATAATATCTGCTAACTCCTTTCTTCCTTGAATCTTTCCATTACTATCTTTCCCTATAGGTGATGTTGTTGTATCTGCAAACTTTGGTGTAGCTGACGATCTTTGAATTCCTGTATTCATGTATGCCCCATTGTCATAACATACATAAACCATATCATGTCCTCTCTCCATGGCTCCCGAAAGTGATTGGAATCCTATATCATAAGTTCCTCCATCTCCACCAAAAGCTATAAATTTATGAGTATCTTTTACTTTACCTCTTCTTCTAAGAGCGTTATACGCTCCTTCCACTCCACTTAGAGTCGCTGCAGCATTTTCAAAAGCTGAGTGGATAAATGAATCCTTCCAAGCTGTATATGGATACATAAAAGTTGAAACCTCTAAACATCCAGTAGCATTTGCTATAACTGCATGATCTTCAACTTTTAAGGCTCTTAAAACTCCTCTTACTGCAACCCCTGCACCACATCCTGCACAAAGTCTATGTCCTCCAGTTAATCTTTCTGGTTTATTCATCTCTTCTTTAAAATTATACGCCATCTTACTACCCCCTTACTCCTAAGTGTCTGTAAACTCTTCCAATTTCAAAATCTGATACATCTGCTAGAAGCAGCTCAGGATTGTAAGCAATTTCCACTTGATTTTCTATAAGTTGTTTTGCGTGTGCTTCGTATAAAAGTTCATTAAAGACTCTTTTTATTGTATCCACAGTTACGTCTCTTCCACCTAAACCGTATACGTAGTTAAACATTTCAGGTCTGTCATGTGAATCATAAAGAGCTGATCTTACCTCAGCAAAAAGTGGTCCTCCTGCTGCCGAGAATCCCTCACATTTATCCATTACTCCCACAACTTTTTTACCAGTTAGAGCATGTTTTAAATCGTCAAACGGGAATGGTCTAAATACTCTTATCTTTATTAGTCCAACTTTTTTACCTTCAGCTCTCAACTCATCTACAGCTTCTTTAGCTGTTCCTGCTGTAGAGTTAATTACAACAATTGCAACATCTGCATCTTTCATTTTATACTCTTCAAAGAATGAATATTTTCTTCCTGTAAGTGCTTCAAACTCTTTAGCTACCTCTTTAATTACATATTTTGCATTGATCATTGCATGAGCTTGCTGAACTTTGTGTTCCATATAATAGTTTGCTATATCATATGGTCCATGAGCAATCGGTCTAGCCGAGTTTAATAGATAGTCTTCTGGGTTATACTCTCCTACAAAAGCTTTTACATCAGAATCTTCTAAAAGTTCTATATTTTCTACAGCATGACTTGTTATAAATCCATCCTGACAAACCATAGCTGGAAGTTGTACATCTGGATGCTCAGCTATTTTTACAGCTTGAATATAGTTGTCATAAGCCTCTTGATTTGTTTCACTATATATTTGAATCCAACCAGTATCTCTAGCTCCCATAGAGTCACTGTGATCAGCGTTTATATTGATTGGTCCTGTAAGAGCTCTATTGATTAGGGCCATAGTTATCGGTAGTCTCATAGAAGAAGCAACATAAAGCATCTCCCACATTAAAGCAAGTCCGCAAGATGATGTTGCTGTCATAGTTCTAGCTCCTGCAGCTTGAGATCCTATACATGCTGACATAGCACTGTGTTCAGATTCAACTGGGATAAACTCTGTGTTTACAACTCCATCCGCTACGAATTTAGAGAAGTACTGGGGTACCTCAGTTGATGGTGTAATTGGAAATGCTGGCATTACATCTGGATTTATCTGTCTCATCGCTGTTGCTACAGCTTCGTTTCCTGACATTCTCTCTCTTATACTCATAATCATCCTCTCCCTAAACCTTACTGAACTCTATCGCTTTAAATGGACATACTGCAAAACAAACTCCACAACCTTTGCAGTGATCCTGATCAAAATCTAGTCTTTTCCCATCTTTTACTGGAATTGCTGAGTCTGGACATACAGGGAAACAAAGCATACACTGCTTACAATTCTCCTCGATAAACTCAACTTTCATTGTTCTCCAATCACCAGTTTTAAAGTTTGCTGCACTTCCGGCTTCATATACAACTCCTCCAGGAGTTATATCTTGCCACTTTATTGTCTCATCTATCAACAGTCCTTTTTTATTTCTCATTATCCATCCACCTCATCCATTGAACGCTTTAGCGCACACATATTCCCCTCTAAAACTTGAGGTTTTGTGCTAAATTTATGTTTAAATGACTCTTCCATATTTTTGATGAACTCATCTTCAGGTATAAGTTCACTCACCTTAACTACTGCACCTAACATAGGTGTATTAGGGAAATACTTACCTAAGCACTCCTCAGATATTTTTTTTGCATTACAAGTATAAACTCTACCAGTATATCCTCTAAGTTCTGCTCTTATCTCTTCAGGAGTTCTCTCACTATTTACAATGATAGCTCCTCCCTCTTTAAGTCCTTTTTCAACCTCTATCGATTTAATAAGCGTTTCATCTACAACAACTACAAAGTTTGGTTCATAAATATTTGAATGTACCCTTATTTGAGATTTCCCAATACGATTATAAGCCGTAATTGGTGCTCCCATTCTTTCTGGTCCATACTCTGGAAAACCTTGAACAAACATTCCACTACTAAATGCTACATCTGCTAATAGAAGAGATGCTGTTTTTGCACCTTGCCCACCTCTACCATGCCATCTGATTTCTACCATCTTATCCATGCTCTACCATCCTTTTTTTTATTTATGTAATTTTTAAACTAGGTCTAGACCTTTTCTTAAATCCTCAATAATATCATCAACGTTCTCAAGCCCCACAGATATTCTTACAAGACCATCTGTAATTCCAGCTGTAAGTCTTTCCTCTCTTGTATAAGGCGAGTGTGTCATTGATGCTGGGTGTTGTATAAGCGTTTCAGTGTCTCCTAGTGAAACTGCTAAAGAGCAAAGTTCTAAATTATTTAATAATTTTTTTCCTGCTTCAAATCCTTCTTTCAATTCAAACGCGAAGATTCCTCCAAAATTTTTCATTTGTTTACATGCGATGTCATGCCCTGGGTGAGTTTTAAGCCCTGGATAGAATACAGTTTCTACCTTTGGATGAGCATTTAAAAATTCAGCAACTTTTTTAGCATTTGAACAGTGTCTTTCCATTCTTACTTCTAATGTTTTCATTCCTCTTATTATAAAATATGCATCCATAGGACTTAAAACAGCCCCTGTCATATCCTTAACTCCCACAAGTCTGATCTGTGTTACTAAATCTTTATTTCCCACAACAAAACCTGCGATTACATCCCCATGTCCATTTAAATATTTAGTAGCTGAATGAACTACTAAGTCTGCACCTAAAGTTAGTGGCTTTTGACAGTATGGTGTTGCAAATGTATTATCTACAACTACAAGTGTATCTTTATTTTCATGAGCTATTTTAGAAACAGCTTCAATATCTACAATCTTTAAGTTTGGATTTGCAGGTGTTTCAAGATAGACAACTCTTGTGTTTGGTCTCATAGCTTTTTTAACCTCTTCTAAATTTGAGGTATCTACAAACTCCACATCTATTCCAAACTTAGTAAGCCCATGACTAAGCAGTGCAAAAGTGCACCCATAAAGTGTTTTATCAGATATTACGTGATCTCCAGCTTTTAAAACAGTCCACATCACAGAAGCGATAGCTCCCATTCCAGAAGCGGTTGCAAGCCCAGCTTCTCCCTCTTCTAACAGTGCTAATTTTTCCTCTACAACTGATGTTGTTGGATTTCCAAGTCTTGAGTAAATATATCCATCCTCTTCCAAAGCGAATCTTCTTCCACCCTGTTCGGCTGAATCAAATATAAATGTTGATGTTTGATAGATTGGTGTTGCTAGCGTCCCAAAAGGATTTTTTTGAGATCCACCATGAATTGAAATTGTACCAAAGCCATTTTTTATATTTTTATTCATAATACTTCCTCCCACTTTACTTACTTTTTGTTCATATTATACACTTTAAATACTAGTTTACAACTTAAAAAAAATAAAAACTGTTATATAACAGTTTTTACTTGAGAGTTTTTAGATTCTAAAAATAGAAAAAAAAGAATAAAAAAAAAGCCCCTAGATTTCTCTAGGGGTTTAAATTCAATTACTTAACGATTACGATGTTAGTAGCTTGAGGTCCTTTGTCACCTTGAGCGATGTCAAAAGTTACTTCTTCTCCCTCAGTTAACTTTTTGAATCCGTCTCTTTTGATTTGAGAGAAGTGTGCGAATACATCTTTCCCGTCCTCACCAGTGATAAATCCAAATCCTTTTTCGTCGTTAAACCATTTAACTGTACCTTTCATTTGATACCTCCATAAAATTAATTTTTTTTATAACTCTACAAATCTTAATTTTTAAAGTAAGAAGGTATACCACTAAGGACCTAATGATTCTACTTAAAACTTAAAAACTTATATAATTATTTCTATAAAGTTATTATATAACTAAAGCATCAAAAAGTAAAGCTTTATTTTTAAAGTTATAATCAAACTTATTTTTTGATTTCATCTATCCCAACAAAATCATACCCTTGCTCTTTTAAAATAGGTATAACTTTTTTTATTGCCTCTAAGTTTTTTAAATTATCATGTAACAATACTACACCGTTATCTTTTGCACTTTTCAAAAGGTAGTCTTGAATATACGCTACATCCGAGGTTTTTTTCCAATCTTCAGGACAAAGATTCCACATAACACTCTCCAATCCCATATCTTTTTTTATCTCTTGCTTTTGCTTTTTATTTAAAACTCCATATGGTGGTCTAAAATATTTCCCTTTTTTCCCTGTAACCTCAAAGATAACATTTTGAGTCAATTGAAGTTCATTTTTTATTTCTTTCATACTCATTTTAGAAAAATTGGGATGATTATAACTATGATTTGCTATGATATGCCCTTCATCTTTCATTCTTTTTAAAACCTTCATATTTTTTTTCCCATTATATCCCAAAATAAAAAATGTTGCTTTAGCATTATTCTCTTTTAAGACATCTAAAATCTCTTCTGTAATTTTAGGTCTTGGTCCATCATCAAAAGTGAACGCTATTTTTTTAAGCTCTTTAGAGTATAAACTTGTTGATAGAATAAAAATACAAATTAAACTTTTTAATATTTTTTTTAACATTTTAACTCCCCCTTATTTTTTCAGTTGAAATTATATCATATTTACACTTATTTCAAACTTTTTCTTTTAATTTTTATTTTTTAGTTTAGTTTTGGTAGATTTTTTTGAAAGGATTTTTTCTTTTTTTTACGTACTATAATATAATGTAAAAAAAATAGGGAGGGGAATTTATGTATAAAGAATTCGGAGCTCATTTAACAACAATCAATGGAATTCCAGGAGTTCTTTTCAATCTTTGGGCACCAAACGCCATTATGGTATCAGTTGTCGGTGATTTTAATGACTGGAATGGAAAATCACACTATATGACCAAAGACTCTGAACATGGTACTTGGACTCTTTTTATTCCCAATTTAAAAGAAGGAACTGTATATAAATATATGATTGCTGGGAAAAATCAAAATATATTTTTAAAAAGTGATCCCTTTGCCTTTTTTTCTGAAGTTAGACCCAATACAGCATCTATTGTTTATGACCCTTTTAAAGAATTTCCTTGGGAGGATAATATATGGCTTGAAAATCGAGCTAAAAGCAATTTCCAAGAAAAACCTATATCTATATATGAAATCCATTTAGGTTCTTGGAAAAGAAATTACAATCGTGGGGAAGGTCCTGAAGATGGTACAGAGTTTTTAAATTATAGGCAGATTGCAGACAAACTTGTTCCATATATCTTAGAAACTGGTTTTACACATATCGAAATTTTGCCACTCACTGAACACCCTTTAGATGCATCATGGGGATATCAAGGAGTAGGATATTTCTCTATAACTAGTAGATATGGAACTCCTGAAGATTTTAAATATCTTGTAAATAAATGTCATAAAGCTGGAATAGGTGTAATTTTAGACTGGGTTCCCGGTCACTTCTGTAAAGATGCCCATGGCCTTTACCGTTTTGATGGAACACCACTTTTTGAATATGAAAATGAACTCTTAGGAGAAAACCCTGTTTGGGGAACCGCTAACTTTGATCTTGCTAAACCTTTTGTAAAAAACTTTTTAATCTCAAGTGCAACATTTTTATTTGAACTTTTTCATATTGATGGAATTAGAGTTGACGCGGTTTCAAACCTTTTATATCTAGAGTATGCTAGAGAAAAAACTGGTCTAAAAAATGCTCTCGGAGGAGATACGAATCTTGAAGCCATCGATTTTTTAAAAACACTCAACGAAACAATTTTTAAACTTTACAAAACTCCTTTAATAATTGCTGAAGAAGCAACCTCTTGGCCTATGGTTACAGCTCCAACTTACGAGGGTGGACTAGGCTTTAACTTCAAATGGAATATGGGGTGGATGAACGATATGCTTCGCTACATGTCTTTAACTCCGTGTGAGCGAGAAAAATATCATAATCTTCTAACTTTTTCACTCATGTACGCATTCAGTGAAAACTTTATACTCTCTCTTTCTCATGATGAGGTTGTTCATGGCAAAAAATCTCTTCTTGATAAAATGAGCGGAGATTATATACAAAAGTTTGACTCTTTACGTATGTTCTACGCTTTTATGATAGGGCATCCCGGTAAAAAATTACTTTTCATGGGTGGAGAGATCGGTCAATTTATTGAGTGGAGATACTATGAAGAGCTGGAATGGAAACTTCTAAAGTATCCTCAACACGATTCATTAAAAACTTATGTTTCTCATCTCAATAAATTTTATAAAGAGCAGGACTCTCTTTGGGAACTCGACTCATCTCCCGAAGGTTTTGAATGGATAAATCATAAAAATCATAGCCAAAAGATCATATCTTTTTTAAGAAAAAGTAAAAATCCTGATGATTTTATTTTAGTGATATGTAATTTTACAAAAAACGAATACATTAATCATCATATCGGTGTTCCTAGAATGACTGAATATGTTGAAGTTCTCAACAGTGATCAGAATATTTTCGGCGGTGGAAATCACATTAATTCAGAGGTTATTAAACCTCTCAATAGAGAACTTGACAATCAACCATTTTCTATAGCAATTAATATTGCACCTCTTTGTACTCTATTTTTAAAACCTATTTTTAAGAAAAAAATAACAATTTAATTATAAGGGGGAATAATTTATGAAGAAAAAAATGATAGCCATGATTCTAGCCGGTGGCCAAGGGAGTAGACTTAAACGTCTGACAAAAGAGGTCGCTAAACCCGCTGTTCCATTTGGTGGTAAGTATAGAATTATAGACTTTCCTTTGAGTAACTGTGTCAACTCAGGGATCGATACTGTTGGAGTTCTTGTTCAATATAAGCCATTTCTTTTGAACCGATATATCGGAGTTGGAAGTGCATGGGATTTGGATATTGACGGGGCTGGTGTAAGCATTCTTCCACCGTATTCTACAGAAAATGAAAACCGTTGGTATAAAGGAACTGCCGATGCAATTTTTCAAAATACACACTTCATTGATATGTACAACCCTGAATATGTCCTTATTCTTTCAGGAGATCATATCTATAAAATGGATTATGACAAGATGCTCGATTTTCATGAAAAAAATGGCTCTCAAGCCACTGTTGCTGTAATTGACGTTCCACTTGAAGAGGCTTCTCGTTTTGGTATTATGAACACCAGAGAAAATGGTGAAATATATGAATTTGAGGAAAAGCCTAAAGAACCTAAGAGTACTTTAGCAAGTATGGGAATATATATTTTCAATTGGAAACTTCTAAAAAAGATTTTGAAAGAGGATCAAGAAGATAGCTACTCTGAGCAAGATTTTGGGAAAAATATAATCCCTAAAATGTTAAGAGAGGGATTCAAACTTATGGCTTATCCTTTCTCTGGATATTGGAAAGACGTTGGTACTATTGAAAGTTTATGGGCTGCTAACATGGATCTTTTAGATAGCTCTAATCCCATTGATCTATTTGAAGCAAATTGGAGAATTTACTCTCAAGTTACCAATAAACCTGGGCATCTTGTTGAAGACACCGCATATATTAAAAATTCTATAATTTGTGAAGGTTGTATTATAAAAGGTGAAGTTATCAACTCTGTAATCTCATCTGAAGTTCTTATCGAAGAGGGAGCTCGTGTACACAACAGTGTAGTTTTATCAGGAGCTACTATCAAAGCTAACAGTTTCATTGATAAGGTTATTATTGGCGAGCATGTGGTTATCGAAAATAAAGAGCATTTTGGTAAAAAAAATGAAATCTTATTTATTTCTGGGGGGGATGAATAATGCTAACAAACTATATCGGAATTATTTCTTCATTTGAAAGTAGATCTCTTTTAAAAACACTAACTTTATATAGAGGAATATCTACCGTGCCTATTGCTGGAAAATATCGGGCTATAGATTTTCCACTTTCATATATGATAAATGCTGGAATTAAAACTATAAATGTACTCACTAATAAAAACTGCCGTTCTTTAAGAACACACCTTGACGTATCTAAATCTTGGGGTCTAAATAGAAAAAGTGGCGGACTTGTTATTCATAATGATGACCTTGCAACTGATGCTGAACTCTTAATGACAAATTTTGGTGATTTATGGCAAAGTCATGAGGAGATGGTTGTCATTGCTCCAACATATATGATCTGTAATCTCAATCTGAAAAAAGCTATGGAGTTCCATGAGCTTTCTGATGCTGATGTGACTGTTATCTATAAAAATATCTCTGAACCTTCGGATGCTTTCATTGGATGCGATATTTTAGATTTTAATGAACGAAATATTTTGACTAGAGTTTGTGATAACTTCTCTCCTAAAAAAAATATAAATATTTCAACCGAAGTTTTTTTAATAAAAAAAGATCTTCTTTTCTCTCTCCTACTATCTCGTCCTAATAGAGAGATCTCTTTAAAAGATATTATTTATAGATCTAAGAACAATCTCAACATAAAAGGGTTTGAACACAAAGAGTATCTGTCGTGTCTAAATTCACTTGGAAATTATTTTAAAACTAATATGGATATGATAAAAACAGCCAATCTTAAAGAGGTTTTCTTCAATGAAAATAGACCTATCTTCAGCAAAATCAAAGACTCTATCCCTACACACTATCTAAATGGAGCTAACGTAAAAAATGCTATTATTTCAAATGAATGCTATATAAAAGGAAAGGTTACTAACAGTGTACTCTCTCGTTATGTGACGATTGAAGCGGGTGCTGAAGTAGAAAATTGTATCATCCTCCAGAGTTGTACAATTAAATCCGGAGCAATTTTAAAAAATACTATTGTGGATAAAGAGGTCATTGTGGAGGAAGGTAAATCTGAAGGTCATTTTGCTTATCCTCTTGTAATTCAAAAAAAGATGTAATTTTTTATAAAGGAGAATAATTATGAAAAATATAAACTTACTTTTTATAACTTCAGAAGCTGATCCATTTTTAAAAGTCGGGGGTTTAGGGGATGTTTCACACGCACTTCCCAAAGCTTTAAAAAAAATCGGAGTCAATGTTCGAGTTATCCTACCTAAAAATGGAAACATTCCCAAAGAGTTTACTGATAAGATGAAGCTTATATCGACTTTTACCGTTCCTGTTGGATGGCGAAATCAATATGCAGGTCTTTTCCATTTAGAGTTTGAAGGGATTGATTTTTACTTCTTAGATAATGAATATTATTTCAAAAGACATATCCCATATGGGCACTACGATGATGGAGAAATATTTTCTTTTTTCTGCCGTGGTGTTTTAGAGGCTATTAAACATATTCCTAATTTTACTCCTGATATTTTACATTGTAACGATTGGCACACTGGAATGGTCCCTGTTCTTTTAAAAGCTTTTTATAAAAACAATCCAAAATATAAAAATATAAAAACAGTTTTTACAATTCATAATTTAAGATATCAAGGTGTATTTTCTAAGGATATTTTAGGTGAACTTCTTGGACTTGATAACTCATATTTTTCTGAAGATAAACTTAAATTTTATGATGGGGTATCTTTTATGAAAGGTGGGCTTATCTATTCTGATGTTGTTACAACTGTGAGTGAAACTTATGCCAAAGAGATTACATATCCATTCTATGGCGAAAAATTGAATGGACTTATCATGCAGCTTGGAAACAAAGTTCATGGTATTGTTAACGGAATAGATTACAACCTATATGATCCTAGAAAGGATACAAAAATCTATGAAAATTTTGGTCTTACTAACCTTAAGAAAAAAGTTAAAAATAAAACCGAACTTCAAAAAAGACTTGGTCTTCCAATTGATGAAAATATCATGATGGTCGGTCTTGTATCTAGACTTGTAAGTCAAAAAGGTCTAGACCTTATTAAATGGGTTATGGATGAAATTTTAAATATAAATCTACAATTTGTTGTTTTAGGAACTGGCGATACACAGTACCAAGACTTGTTTAACTATTATTCATATACTCATCCTGATAAAATTTCAGCTAATATAACTTTTAGTGATGAGCTTGCAAGAAAAATATATGCCGCTTGTGACGTTTTCTTAATGCCATCTCTTTTTGAACCTTGTGGAATAGGACAGCTTATCGCTATGAGATATGGGTCTATCCCTCTTGTTAGAGAAACTGGTGGATTAAAAGATACTGTTACGAATTTTGATCCTGAAACTAAAGTTGGTACAGGTTTTGTATTCCAAAACTATAATGCTCACGACATGCTTTTTAAACTTGAATATATTGCTAAAATTTTTTATGAAGATAAAAAATCTTGGACCACTCTTATGAAATCTTGTATGAAATATGACGGAGATTGGAAGGAGTCTGCTAAAAAATATAAAGCTTTATATGGGGGGCTATTATGAATATCAGTAAAAACAAATTTAAAGAGGACTATATTAAAAGACTTACTTTTACATTTGCCCAAAATCCTGATGATGCTACTTTAATGCATAAATACCTAGCTCTTGGAAAGCTTATTAAAGATTATGTCTCAGAACCTTGGGCTAAAACCAATGATGCCTATGCTAAAAAACAGGTTAAACAGATGTATTATTTTTCTATGGAGTTTTTGCTTGGTAGACTTTTAAATACCTATCTTTTAAATTTAAATATTAGAGATATAGCTAAAGAAGCTCTTAGAGAACTTGGTATAGATTTAGATGAACTGCTTGAACTTGAACCTGATCCAGCTCTTGGAAATGGTGGATTAGGTCGTCTAGCTGCGTGTTTTATGGACTCTCTTGCCACACTTAACTTTCCAGGACATGGATGTGGAATTAGATTTAAACACGGACTTTTTAATCAAAAGATTGAAAATGGTTATCAAAAAGAGATTTTAAATAACTGGTTAAATGAGGATTTTATTTGGGAGATTAAAAAACCTGATAAGAGTGTCTCTGTTCTTTTTGGTGGAAATGTTGAACTTGTTAACTCAATTGATGGAATTACTCCAGTATATCATGGAGCCGATAAAATTTTAGCTGTTCCATATGATATCCCCATAGTTGGGGCTGACAATGAAACTGTGAATACACTTAGACTTTTCAGTGCAGAACTACCTGAAGAAGATATAGATTTAAGTGGTCTTCAAAAAGGCGGCTATCAAAAGTTTATTGATAAAAAATTCCAAGTGGAGTCAATCTCTCAAATTTTATACCCTGATGATTCTAGTCCTCAAGGAAAGCTTCTGCGTTTAAGACAGGAGTATTTCTTTGTGAGTGCTGGACTTCAAACTATATTGAAAAGATATAAAAAAATGGGAGAACCTATCAATAGATTTTCAGATTTTATAGCTATCCATATAAATGATACTCACCCAGCTGTAGCTGTAGCTGAACTTATGAGACTACTCTTAGATGAGGAGAGACTTGATTGGGATACTGCATGGAATATAACTGTACAAACTATGGCCTATACAAATCATACAATTTTAGCTGAAGCCTTGGAGAAATGGCCATATGATATGTTTAAAAAAACTCTTCCTAGAATACTTATGATTGTTGAAGAGATCGATCGTAGATTCTGTGAAGAGATCTCTAGAAAATATTTAGAAAATTATCATAAAATAGATGCTATGAAAATAATTTTTGATGGACAAGTAAGAATGGCAAATCTAGCTATTGTAGGTTCTCATTCAATCAATGGAGTTGCTAAACTTCATACTGAAATCTTAAAAAATAGAGAACTTAATGACTTCTATATGTTCTTTCCTGAAAGATTCAATAATAAAACCAATGGAATTACACATAGACGTTGGTTAAAAAATGCAAATCCAGAACTCTATAAACTTATTATAGAAAAAGGTGGAGTTGAATGTCTTAAAGATACCAATAAATTTGTTGGCTTTTTAAAATATGTTAATGATAGTAAAGTTTTAAAAGCCCTAGAGAATATAAAATTAAAGAACAAAGAGAAAGTTGTAGCTTTTGTTAAGAAAAACTATAATCTTGATATCAGTCCATTCTCTATTTTTGATGTGCAAATAAAAAGATTACATGCCTATAAAAGACAGCTTCTGAATATTTTTCATATTATATATCTTTACAATAAAATTAAGGAAAATCCAGAGTTAGATATTGTTCCTAGAACTTTTTTCTTTGGTGCTAAAGCTGCACCATCCTATTCACTTGCTAAAAATATAATAAAACTTATAACCTCTGTAGCTAATGTTATAAATAATGATGCTGATATCAGAAATAAACTTAAAGTTGTTTTTCTTGAAAACTATGGTGTTTCAATTGCTGAGCTGATAATTCCTGCAGGTGATGTAAGTGAACAGATATCTACAGCTTCTAAAGAAGCTTCTGGTACTGGTAATATGAAGTTTATGATGAACGGAGC
>JAVWUC010000007.1:46354-52064 GCA_036667395.1 Cetobacterium sp.
GATCATCTTTTAGCACATAATGACCCTTACTTTGTTCTTAAAGATTTCGATGCATATATCGAAGCACAATATAGAATAAACTCTCTTTATGAAGATAAAAAAAGATGGTTACAAGTATGTCTCATCAATATTGCTCACTCAGGTAAATTCTCTTCTGATAACAGTATTCGAAAATATGCTCAAAGCATCTGGCATATAAAGGAGATGGCAAAAAATGGATAAAATATCTTATAACATTCACGAAGAATCTATTTTTTTTAACTCTCAAGATATAAACTTTAAAAATCCTTTCGGAGCTGTTGCATGTGGAGAAAATATCACTTTTAATATTGAGATTGAAACTTCAATCAACTGCTCACATGTTGTTCTATTTATAGATGGAAATAAACACTATCATGTGAATTTAGAACCTATAACTACTATCACAAAAGAAAATTTAAAAGAATACACAGTTTGGTCTGGAGTTTTTAAAACCCCTCCTCTAACTCATATTCTTTTCTATTATTTTGAAATATTTACTGAAAATAATTTGAATAAATTTTTCTATGGGAACAATACTTTAGCACTTGGTGGAATAGGGCAAATATATAAAGAGAATCCAATTGGTTACCAAATTACTCTTTTTTATAAGAATAGCACAACTCCAAATTGGTTTAAAGAAAGCATAGCCTATCAAATTTTTCCAGATAGATTCAACAATGGAAATAAGGATGGTAAGGTTATCAATCCAAAACCTAACTCTTTTTTATATGGACATTGGTCGGACACCCCTATGTATATAAAAAATAGTAAAAATCATATTGCTAGGTGGGACTTTTTTGGAGGCAATTTAAAAGGGATTTCTGATAAACTAAACTATCTGGAGGATTTAAATATCAATCTTTTATATCTTAATCCAATTTTCGAAGCTACAAGTAATCATAGGTATGACACCGTTAACTATCACAATATTGATCCTGTTTTAGGAACGTATAAAGATTTTACAACTATGATCAAAGAGTGTAAAAAAAGAGGGATTGAAACTATTTTGGATGGTGTTTTTAATCATACCGGTAAAAATAGTATCTATTTTAAAGATGCCATTAAATCCAAAGATTCTGTTTTTTATCCTTGGTACCGTTTCAAAAATTATCCCACTGAATATGATTGTTGGTGGGGAATTGACGATCTTCCTTGTGTTAATGAGCTTGAACCAGGATTTTTTAAATATATCATAGAAGGCAAAAATAGTGTTGTCAATCACTGGATGAACTCTGGAATCAAAGGGTGGAGACTTGATGTTGCCGATGAACTTCCAAACTATTTTATTGAAAGTCTTAGGTATCGTTGTAAAGAGATTGACCCCGAATCCGTTATTATAGGTGAGGTTTGGGAAGATGCTAGCAACAAGATTAGTTATGGTCAAAGAAGAGAGTATTTTAATGGAAGACAACTTGACTCTGTCATGAACTACCCACTTAGAACCTACCTCTTAAACTTTTTTAATGGTTCTATTGATAGTAAAACCTTATGTCAGTATATGAACTCTCTTAAGGAAAACTATCCTCGTGAGAACTATTACTCACTTTTTAATCTTTTAAGTAGCCATGACGTCATTAGAATAAAAACTTCTGTTGAAACACTTGTTCAAGAATACCCTATCGATCACCAATATTTTGAAAAAGCGACCGAAAGAGTTTTAAAATCTATGTCACTTATCCAATTTACACTTCCTGGTATTCCTGTAATCTATTATGGAGATGAAGTTGGTATTGAAGGAAAAAAAGACCCCGATAACAGAAGGACTTATCCTTGGGGAAATGAGGATAAAAATCTTTTAAAGTGGTATAAAAAAATCTCCATTTTAAGAAGTGAATCTAAAGTTTTAAAAAATGGCGAGGTAAAATTTTTTAGCCCTCATCCCGATGTTTTTGGTTATATCAGATATTTTCCAAATGAGAAAGATTTCATTGGAGTTATCACAAACAGAAATCCTAATAAGTCTAAAATTTTTAACATAAATTTAAAGGAATTTATTGGACAATTTAGTAATAAGATAGCGACTGACATATATCGTTGGAACGACCCCCTAATCGTTCCAACAGATTCATCTACTAATTTCCCAATAAAAATCCCCCCACTAAAGACCCTTTTATTTAGTAGTAAAAAGGTCTAAGAAAAAGCTGAGCAATCCCCCCTGCTCAGCTTTTTTCCTAAAAAAATATTTTTATAAAAAAAAGTTTGACAAATTTATTTTCATGCATTATAATCAACCTAACTTAAAATTAATTAAGAATTTTTTAAAGGAGGTCAGGTCATGTTATTTAGAAATGATAGGAATAGGGTACAAAATAATAAAAACTCTATATTCTATTATATTCTTAGTAATAACTGATGCTGACCATCCATTTTTTATATAGATAAATCATAGTGATTTATTGTGTGTGGTTTCATTTACCCTTTTTATTTTTTAGAAGGTCTAGGAGTATATACTTTTAGGCCTTCTTTTTTTTATATAAAAATTTTAATTTCGAGTAGAGGAGATTTGATATGGAAAGTTATTTGAGCACATTAAAAACTATTTTTATTGATGGATACAGATACCAATACGTTCTTCAAGGGCTAGGTTTTTCTGTTGGCGTTACTGCTTTTTCTGCAATATTTGGTGTCATTTTTGGAATTTTAATAGCACTCGTTAGACTCTCTAAATTTAAATATTTGGCTATCGTTTATATCGATCTCATTAGAGGAACTCCCGCAGTTGTTCAGCTTCTAATTTTAGCTAATATTATTTTTGCTGGTTTTAGAGATATGCCTATCTTTCTAGTAGCTGGAATAGCTTTTGGAATTAACTCCAGTGCATATGTTGCTGAAATTATAAGAGCTGGTATCGAAGGTTTAGACAAGGGGCAGATGGAGGCTTCCCGTGCTCTTGGAATGAGTTACCCCGTAGCTATGAAAGAGGTTATTATTCCCCAAGCTATCAGAAAAATTCTCCCTACTCTTGTGAGTGAGTTTATAACTCTTTTAAAAGAGACATCTATAGTTGGATTTATAGGTGGAGTTGATCTTTTGAGATCAGCAAATATAATTACTTCTCAAACTTACAGAGGGGTTGAGCCACTTCTTTTAGTTGGCCTTATATATCTTGTTCTAGTTGGAATTTTTACAAAGATTATGCGTGGAGTTGAAAAGGGGTTGAGTTCGAATGATTAAAGTTGAAAATCTATTTAAAAATTTTGGAGAGTTAGAAGTTTTAAAAGGTATCTCAACTCACATCAATAGAGGTGAAGTTGTTGCTGTTATTGGTCCTTCTGGAAGTGGAAAATCAACTTTTTTAAGATGTTTAAATCGACTTGAAGAACCGAATCTAGGTCATATCTTTATTGATGGAGAGGATATTATGAATCCTAGTACAGATATAAATAAAATTAGAGCAAAGGTTGGAATGGTATTCCAACACTTCAATCTTTTTCCACATAAAAATGTTTTAGAAAATTTAACTCTTGCACCAATTAAAGTTAAAGGGATTAAAAAAGATGTTATTGATGAAAAAGCTCTTACTATTCTTGGGAAAGTTGGATTGAAAGAGAAAGCTTTGGCATATCCAAATCAGCTATCTGGAGGACAAAAACAAAGAATAGCTATCGCTCGAGCTCTCTGCATGGATCCAGATGTTATTTTATTTGATGAACCTACTTCGGCTTTAGACCCTGAAATGATACAGGAGGTTCTAGATGTTATGAGAGAACTTGCAGATGAAGGGATGACAATGGTAGTTGTGACTCATGAGATGGGATTTGCTAGAAAGGTAGCGGATAGAGTCCTTTTCATGGATCAGGGAACAATTCTTGAAGATGTAACTCCTGATGAGTTATTTGATGGCCCTAACCACACAAGAGCCAAAGAATTTATAGAAAAAGTTCTAAACCATTAAAAATATATAAATATAAAAAATTAAAATATGGGAGGTTTTATTATGAAAAAATTTATGAAGAGTTTAGTTTTATTCTTGGCTATGGTTATGAGTGTTGTTACATTTGGAAAAGAGAAGCTTTATGTTGGAACTAATGCTGAATTTCCACCTTTTGAATATCTTGAAAAAGGTGAAGTTGTTGGTTTTGATATCGATCTTATAAAAGCTATTGGCGAAAAAATTGGAATGGAAATTGTAATTAAAGATATGTCTTTTGATGGGCTTATTCCTGCTCTTGAAGCTAACAAAGTGGATATTGTTATCGCTGGAATGACTGCTAATGAGGAAAGAAAAATGGCTGTAAACTTTTCAACTCCTTACTACACTGCAAACCAAGTTATCATCTTAAATGAGGATAACAACGACATAAAATCTTTCGACGATCTTAAAGGTAAACTTGTTGGAGTTATGTTAGGATTTACTGGAGATGTTGTTGTAAGCGAAATGAAAGATGTTAAAAGTAAAAAGTACAATGCTTCGTATGCTGCTGTTATGGAGTTACAGAATAAAAAAATTGATGCTATTGTTCTAGACTCTGAAACAGCTCTTAACTATGTAAAAAACAACAAGGGAATCAAAATTTTAGAAAGCAAAGGACAACCAGAAGAGTATGCTATCGCAATCTCAAAGAAAAACAGTGAACTTTTAGAAAAAATTAACGCCGCTATTGAAACACTTAAAAAAGATGGAACATATGATGCTCTTTTAAAAAAATATATGTAATACAAAAATGAAGCT
Source organism: Cetobacterium sp. (assembly GCA_036667395.1). Classification (GTDB taxonomy): domain Bacteria; phylum Fusobacteriota; class Fusobacteriia; order Fusobacteriales; family Fusobacteriaceae; genus Cetobacterium_A. Next base: position 51,048 of record JAVWUC010000007.1, read on the forward strand.
GACTTGATTTGAGTCAGCTTCATTTTATTTTTTATTCACATCATTAAAGTGAACATCCATCTGTGGAAATGGAATGCTTATATTCTCTTTATCCAGTGCTCCTTTTATCTCATTTAGTGTCTCCTTATAAACTGTCCAGTAACACTCGTTTTTAACCCAACCTTTAAGTGCTATATTTATTGAGCTATCAGCATATGAGTCCACATGAGTATAAACTACTGGGTTAGTTAAAACTAAAGGATTATCTCTTAAAACTTTCTCAAGAGTTGCTCTAGCTAGATCTAAATCTGCATCATATGATACTCCCACTATAAATTTTAGCCTTCTTATCGGTGTCTTTGTATAATTGATAACTTTATTTGAAACCACAACCCCATTTGGAACTATTACCAAATCATTATTGTGAGTTCTAATCGTTGTAGAGAATATATCAATATCATGTATATACCCCATTTCAGAAGCTATATTAACTTCATCTCCAACCTTATAAGTTTTAAATATCAACACAATAATTCCACCTGCAAAATTTGAAAGGTTATCTTTTAAAGCTAAACCTACACCGATTCCTAATGTTCCAAAGAATGCCAATAAACTACTCTCTTTCACACCTAATATCAATAGACAAAGAGTTATTAGAACTGCATGTAATCCTATATTTAATACCGATCTTATAAAGCTTCTAAGAGATTCATCTATCACTTGTTCACTTGAAGCCTTCCTAAACATCGGAGTTATTTTTCTTATCACTTTTAAAACTACATAATATATAGCTACACAAATTGCCAACTTTATAATAAAAAATATGATATCAACCGTAAAGTTTACAAATATTTTTTTATTCATTAATTTTTCAAAAACTTCACCTAAAAAACTTTGTGATTGCGTCTCCATTTCAAATCCTCCAGACTTTAAAGACCTTTCCCTGGTTTACCCAGTAGATACCCTTGACCATAATCAACACCAATACTCTTTAAAAATTCTAACTCATATTCCTCTTCAATCCCTTCAGAAACAATT
>JAVWUC010000007.1:52164-55101 GCA_036667395.1 Cetobacterium sp.
TCAATTTCATGGATTATTCCAATATCCTCTGCCAATGGTATAAATTCACCAGGAGATATAAATCCTAACTCTTTATTTTCCCATCTAGCTAAAGTTTCAGCTCCCGATAACTGCCCTGTTGAAAGCTCAAACTTAGGTTGGAAAGCTGGATAAAACTCCTTTTCTATTGATGTTTTTAAATACTCTTTTATCTTCTCTTTTCTGTTCGTTTGATTTATAAAATCTTGATCGGCTTCTTTTATTTTATAAGATTTTGATTTTTTAGCATTGTACATAGCAATATCTGCATATCTGAACGAATCTTTTATCTTTATATTTTTTTCTTTAATATAATATCCTAAACTAAAGCCTATATTATTTTTATTTAATATTGGTGTGTTTCTAAACACTGTTTCTATATCTTTAAATTTATTTTGAATACACTCTTTAGATGCAAATATATAAAATTCATCTCCAGATATTCTAAAAATATAATCTTTTTTAAATACCGCCTTTAAACAGTTTGAAACAGCTATTAAAACTTCATCTCCAACCTCATGCCCATAGGAGTCATTTATAATTTTAAATTTATTTAAATCTATTATAATTGCCACACCTGATAAATAATTTTTATTTAAACAGAACTCTTCAAATACTCCTCTACTTAGAAGTCCTGTCAATGAATCTTTTAAAAGCTCTCTGTTCTTTTTCTTTTGCATTATAATCTTATAAGATTGAAATACCAATACAACTAATACAAATATTAAGACTGATAGTATATTGTTATATTTCATATTTTTTTTATCTAAAATTTCTAAGACATAATTTCTATTTTGAAGTTCAGATTTCTTTAATATTTCCTTTTTATCCACTACTTTATCAATAGCTTTATCAATTATATCTCTTAAAATATAATTTTCTTTTTTCAGTGCTAAATTTACAGGTACTATTTCTAATGATTCAATTGTGTATTTCATTTTATCTAAATCGTTCAAATCAAAGGTTATCATAGATGAAATTTTATGATTTTTTAAATCTTTTATCATTTTTCCTCTATCGGTATATGTAACTATCTCATCATCTAAAAAATATCTTCTTGCCACATTCTCTTCAATACCATTTTTAGTTACACCTATCTTCTTTTCGTTCGTTTGCTTAAAACACTCCAGTTTATAAACCGATAGGTCAAACAGTTTTTTTGTAAAAATATAATTTTTTTCTCTTTCACTACTTTTAGACATTGGAATAATATCAATATCCCCTTTTTCGAATTTTGAAAACTTTTGATGCCACTCCTCGTTAACTATAGATTTATCAATCAACTTAACACCCATACCTTCAAACACGATCGAAAGAAAGTCTGGGACAACCCCTTCATATCTCTTAGTTTTTGTGGAATAGTAACTCAAGCTTCCAGTCTCTTCATAAATTATGCCTATATTTTTTAAATTTTCTAAATATGCAAGCTCTTCTGGATTTAAATCTTTATAGAAATTTTTTTGAAATATTCTAATTTTTTTTGTTGTAAACCAATCATTTATAACTTTTTTATATTTATCATTGAGTGCATTATTTATTATAGGTATTAAATTTTTATATTTTTTAGAAAATACCATTGAAATATCTGGTAGTCTTCCTATCTCAATTTTATTTTCTGTATCTATCACATTGTATTCTGAATCTAAATGATATTCATCTTTAAAATTTAAATTGTCCCTATTGTATTTTTTTTCAATTTTAAAATCATTGTTTTTTATAAATATATCTAAATAATACTCATATATTGATCCCTTTGTTAAATATATGACACTATTATTCAAAGCATCTTTACTATTTATTTTTTTATTTTGGGATGCAACATACAGATTTTCTCCAAACAGAGGGTCTGTGAAATAGGCCAACTTTTTTCTTTCATTTGTCTGAGTTGAAAAATTAAGAGCATCTATTTCGCCTTCATTGAACTTTGAATATATCTCATCCCAACTGCCCTCTTCCCTTTTTATATTCAATTGAAGATAGTTTTTTAACATATCCTCAAGTATATCATCAAGTGACACTCCATCGATTTTTGTATCTGTGAAATAATTTTTTAAAACCCCTATTTTAATCTCTTCTTTTCTAAAATCCTCCAATGTCGTCTGCTCATTTTTATTTCTAGCAACATACAATTCTTTCCCAAAAATTGTTTGAGAAAAAATTATTAATAGTAAAACAAATTTTAACATGCCCCCTCCAATTTCTATTTTTCATACTCTTTTGGGATTATTCCCTTTGATTTCCAATCCTCCATAGGGATTTCAATCTCTTTTATTTTCCCATGTCTAATATCTAAAATCCATCCATGAATTTTAGGATACTTTCCACTCTCTATTCTATTTCTTATTATTGATAATTCAAAAATATGTTTCAATTGCTCCAATACATTTAGTTCAGTTAGTCTATCTAACCTATCATCTTCATTCTCAAGTAGTTCCAATTCCTTTTTATGTTCTACCTCTATTTTTTTTATTGGCATCAACCAATTTGAAATCATTGCCGAATGTCTACATTTTTCGTGAGCGGTTCTTATTCCTCCACACTCATAATGTCCAGAAACGATTATATGCTGAACTCCTAGTTGTTCCACAGCATACTCAAGAGTTGCTAAAAAATTCATGTCGTTTGGAAATACTTGATTTGCTATATTTCTATGAATAAAAAAACTTCCAGGCTCACTTTGAGTAAATGTATCTATAGGCATTCTACTATCAGAACAACCTATATATAAAAAAGGTGGATTTTGACCCTTTGATAAATTTTTAAAGTAATCCTTATCTAGAGAAAGTTTTGTCTCTACCCATTCTAAATTCGCTTTTAATAAATCATCATAATTTTGCATTTTTCCTCCTTAAAATTAAGAATTTTTATTTTTCTACTTTTATATTATATTTTACTCTATTTCATTTATTTTTTCTACTT
>JAVWUC010000008.1:0-14592 GCA_036667395.1 Cetobacterium sp.
TATGACTATATAAATAATAACTTGACTAGAGATAGTGAGATGTTGATGTTTAGTTCGGAAAAATATAGAAATGATCTAACAAAAGAAACACAAAGTATTTTTGTCTTAAATACAAATCAAGTAGGAAAATTTGAGTTTACTCAAGGAATAAGATATGAGTATGCAGATTTTAATACAAAAAGATCGTATAAAAAGAGTTCTTTATCTAGTGGAAATACAACAAGCAAGACATCAATAGAAAAAGATACTACAATGGAGAACATGGCGTATGAACTTGTAGGAAACTATCTATATTCAGATACAGGAAACATATATATTAAAGGAGAAAGAGGATTCACATCTCCGACACCTTCACAACTTGTAGATAAAATTAACGGAGTTTATATAGATAATGATTTAGAGTCAGAAACATATATGACTTATGAAACAGGATTTAAAGATTATCTATTTGGAAGTTTTTTCAGTGGAGCGATATACTTAACAGAGACGAAAGATGAAATAGCATCTGAAAATTTCACTGGAATGAACTTTAAAACATATAATATAGGAAAAACAAGAAGGTATGGAATGGAGTTAAACTCTGAACAATATATTGGAAAGTTAACAGTGAGAGAGGGATACGCATTTGTAAAAACAAAAATATTAAAAGATTTAGATACTGAAATTGAAGGTAAAGAGATTGCAAATGTTCCAACGAATAGATTTAATATAGCACTAGATTATAGATTTAATACTAAATTAAATGTTATTTTAGATACTGTTTACTCATCTGGATACTATACAAATAATAAAAATACAGGCGGAAAACAAAATGAGAATATAGTTTCAAATATCTCATTAAACTATAGACCGACAGAATCACTAAGAGTTTTTGCTGGAATTAATAATGTGTTTAATGAAAAATATTACAACTCAGTAAGTTCAGATGGGCAAGAGTTTGATCCTGCAGCAGAAAGAAGTATCTATTCAGGATTTAAATACAATTTTTAATAATTAGAAAATAAAATAGGAGAATTAATATGAAAAGATACTTACCAACAATATTAGTTCTGGGAATATTATTTTTAGGAATACTTTCTATTGGTTTAGGAAGTGTTCCTATATCATTGAAACAGTTACTAACAATGAGTGAGGCCCCAGATTATATAAAAACAATTGTTTATGATATACGTTTACCAAGAATATTAATGGCATTATTGATAGGAATGATGCTCTCATCAAGTGGGGTTGTAGTTCAAGCTGTATTCCAAAATCCATTGGCAGATCCATATATAATAGGGATTGCTGCAAGTGCTACTTTTGGAGCAGTTATAGCTTATATGTTTCAGTTACCAGATATACTATATGGAGTTTTGGCATTTGTGTCTTGTTTATTGAGCACTTTTATTATTTTTAAGCTTTCAAATAGAAAAGGAAAAGTTGATATAACAACACTTTTAATAGTTGGAATAGCAGTTTCGGCATTTATAGGAGCATTCACTTCATTTGCTATGTATTTAATAGGAGAGGAATCTTTTAAAATAACGATGTGGTTGATGGGATATCTAGGAGGAGCAACTTGGAAAAAAGTAGGAATATTAGTGATCCCATTAGTTTTCTCTATGATATTTTTCTTTATTCAAAGAACTCAGCTAGATGCACTATTATCTGGAGATGAAGAAGCACATTCACTAGGGGTAGATGTTCAAGGATTAAAAGTTAAGGTTTTAACTGTATCAGCTCTAGTTGTTGCATTTTCAGTTGCGTTTTCGGGAATGATTGGTTTTGTAGGACTTATAATCCCACACTCAATAAGAATGGTTGTGGGACCTTCAAACTCAAAACTACTACCAAATGCAGCTTTAGCAGGAGCACTATTTTTACTGATTTGTGATACTATTGGAAGGTTAATACTAGGACCAGTAGAAGTTCCAATAGGTGTTGTAACAGCATTCTTTGGAGCCCCATTCTTTTTATACTTAGCATTTAAATCGAAAGGAGCTAGATAGATGGGAGTTATAGTTAAAGATTTAAAATTCTCATATGGAGAAAAAGAGATTTTAAAAAATATAAATTTAAATATAAAAAAAGGTAAAATGACAGGGATATTAGGACCAAACGGTTGTGGGAAATCAACTTTTTTAAAAAATATTTTAGGTTATTTAAAATCTGATTCAGGAGAAGTTATTATAAATGATAAAAATTTTAAAGGGATAGAAAAAAAAGAGCTAGCAAAGATAGTATCTTTAGTTCCACAAAAGTCGAATCTTATGACAACACTAAGTGTTAGCGATTTTGTTCTTATGGGGAGACTTCCACATTTGAAATCATCTTGGGATGGATATTCTTATGAAGATGTAAAAATAGCAGAAGAAAATTTAGAGTTTTTAGGTCTATCAAAATTTAAAGAGAGAGTTGCTTTGAGTCTTTCAGGTGGAGAGTTTCAAAGAGTCCTTTTAGCAAGAGCTCTCACTCAAAATCCAAGAGTTCTTCTTTTAGATGAGCCGACATCAGCTCTCGATTTAAATCATGCCGTTGAGCTTTTAAATAGAGTAAGAAATCTAGTTTTAGAAAGAGAAATTACAAGTGTAGCTGTTTTGCACGATCTTAACCTAGCATCTATGTTTTGCGATGAGTTAATAATGATGAAAGATGGCGAGGTTTTATACCAAGGGAAACCAGAAGAGATTTTGACAGAGGAAATATTACATGAAGTTTATAATTTAAAAGCTAAAGTTATAAAAGATGAAAAAGGGAAACCATATATAATTCCCTTAGTTTAGGAGGAGAAATGAAAAAAATAACTTCTTTAATAATGGGAGTGTTGATAGCATCATCAGCTTTTGCTTTAAAAATAGATGGTGATAAGATAGTTGATGTAAAAGGTAATAAGATTGAAAATAAAAAATATGATAGAGTTTTAATTTTAGATCCAGCAGTTGTGGAATCTTTTTATTTAATTGGGGGAGAAAAAAGTATTGTAGCTATAGCGGACACTGCTAAAAATCCAATCTGGCCAGTAGAAAAAACAAAAGAATTACCAAAAGCGGGAACTATAATGAAGCCTTCAGTAGAACAGGTTTTAATGTTTCAACCAGATTTGGTTATCTTGAACGCGATGTCAGAAGGCTTTGGAGAAACTCTTAAAGAGAGAAAGTTAAATTTTATAGTAAATGAAGCTAAATCTTTTGATGAAATTTTAAATAATTTAGAAGTTTATGGTAGAATATCGGGTGAAGAATTAAAGGCAAAAGAAGTTGCTAGTAGTTATAGAGGTAAATTGGAAAATATAAAAAATGAGATAAAGAAAAAACCTTTAAATAAAAAAGGAGCATTTATATTTTCAACATCACCTATGATGGTTTTTGCTGAGAGCTCTTTACCAGGAGAGATATTTAAAACTTTAGGTATTGAAAATATAGCAAAAGGGATTCCAGGAGGAAGACCAATTGTTTCTTCAGAGTATTTGATTACACAAAATCCAGATATTTTGGTAGGGTCAATGGCAATAAAAAATAAAAATGATATATTGAATAGTAATCCATTTGTAAAAGAGACTAAGGCAGGTAAAAATGGAGCTATATTAATATTAGAGTCAGATAAAATTTTAAGAGGAACTCCGAGAGTAATTGACGCTCTTGAAGAGTTACACACACAGTTATTAAATGTTAAATAGAGTACTATATTACTATAAAAAAGAAAAAAAACTACTGACATATTTTTTGGTCAGTAGTTTTATTGTAACTGCCTTAGATTTATACGGACCAATTATAGTTCAAGATTTAATAGATTTAGCAATTCCAAGTAAAGATCTAGATAAGTTTTTTACTTATTCGTTAATTTTATTAATACTTTATATATTTAGATTTATAATATCTCTGTATTCAAGTTCGAGAGGACAGCTTATGGGGAATAAAATCAAATTTTTTATGAGAGAGGATCTTTTTGAGAAAATATTAAAACAGCCAGATAGCTTTTTTAAAGAGAAGCAAAGTGGGGATTTGATATCAAGAGTGACCAATGATTTAGAAAATGTATCTTCATTATTATATAGAGGATTAGAGGAGTGTTTATTCTCAGTATTATCTATAGTTGGAGCTTTAATTTTAATGTTGAAGTTCAATACTAAGTTGACTGTAATAACAATGATACCATTGCCTTTTGCAATTTATTTTACAATTTATAAAAATAAAAAATTAAAAGTGGGATATGTTGATATAAGAAAAAGTATGTCAAAGGTTACATCAAGTGTTCATGACACTTTAAAAACAATATTTTTTATAAAAGATAACGGTTTAGAAAAAGAAAAATTAAAAAGATTTAGTAGCGATAACGAAAATCTTCTTGAAGTTGAGAAAAAAAATGTATTTAACTTATCTTCACTTATGTCGGGAATAAATTTTTATAATCAGATAACTCAGCTTATAGTAATATTTTTAGGTGGGTATCTACATATAAAAGGTGAGATAAGTTTAGGAGTTATAGTTAGCTTTATACTTTTAACTAATAGATTTAGAATATATATTTTAAGGTTAATAGGGCTTGCAGATATTTTCCAAAGAGGACTAAGTGGAATACAAAGATTTTCAGAGATAATGGAAATTTCAAAAGAAAATGATGGAAGTAATATTCTTTCAGATGAAATAACAAGTATAAAAATATCTAATTTAAGCCATTCATATGGAGATAAAAATGTACTGAAGGACCTTTCACTAGAGATAAAAAAAGGTGAAAAAGTAGCATTTGTAGGAGAGAGTGGAGTTGGAAAAACAACAATTTTTTCTCTTTTAAAAAGTAGTTTACTGGCTCAAGAAAAGACAATTTTTATAAATGGAAAGTGTATTAGAACAATAAAAAGAGAAAGTTTTTTAAAGAGAGTTGGAATAGTAGACCAAAACGAACATTTGATGAATGAAAGTGTACTAGAGAATTTAAAAATAATCGATAGAGAGACTGGAACTGAAAAGTTAGAAGAAGCTATGAGATTGTCATACCTAAAAGATGTTGTAGATAATCTAGAAAATAAAGAAAATACTAGATTAGGAGAGGGCGGAGTAAGTTTAAGCTCGGGACAAAAGCAAAGAATAGCAATAGCTAGATTATTTTTAAAGTCTCCAGATATAGTTTTGTTAGATGAGGGGACATCAGCATTAGATAATATTTTAGAAAGAAAAATAATGGATAATATAACAAACTATTTTAAGGATAAAATAATAATATCTATTGCTCATAGATTAAATACATTGAAAAATTTTGATAAAATAGTTGTTTTAGGACAAGAGGGTGTGCTTGAAGTTGGTAATTTCAATGAACTTTTAGAGAAAAAAGGGTTATTTTTCAAAATGTATTCAGATAATGATAAAGTTTAGGGTGTAGAGGCGTTTAAAAATGCCTCTATATTTATTTGGAGGACATAGTAAGGACATAAAAATATGTTATTCTAAAATAAAACATCAAAATTATAAAAAAAGTTGGGAGAGGTTATGAAAAAAGGGATATTTTTGTTTTGTTTAATTGTTCAAACTGTATTTTCAAAGAGTGTTAGTTTAGACAATTTGATTGATGAGTTAAACAAAACATCTTATGAGAACGAAATATATAAAGTTAAAGAAAAAAGAGATTTGGAAAGAGAGAAGGTATATAAATTAGATAGTTTAAATGGTGTTAATGTAGAGGTTGAAAATGAGTACAGTGACGAAGATAACGTATATAAAACTAAGGGGAGAGTAAAATATGCTGATTTTTATATAGATACAGAAAAGTGGAAGGATGATGATAGTAGTTATAGTTATGGGGTAGAGAAAAATATTAAAGATTTAATATTTTCAAAAAGTGATAGTAATTTAGAAAAATTGAGATTGAGTAAAAAAGTTGAATTAATTGAATTTGAAAACAACTTACAACTTCAAAAGATAGAGTTGATAAATTTATATAGAGATTACAAAGAGGTACAGTTAGAGATCACTATAAGAGAAAATGCGTTGAAAATACTGAGTGGTGAGAAAAAGATTTTACAAAAGTCTTATGAAATGGGAGCTACATCTAAAATAGATTTAGATTCTTTAGTATATAGTTATAAAAATATAGAATTAGAGATTGGAAATTTAAAAAAAGAAATTTTTAATATAAGAAAACAATTTTTCTACTCTTTTAAGATAGATTTAAAAGATAAAGAGTTAGAAGATCTGAATGCGAGTATATTGAACTTAGATAGATATATAGCAAAAATAGGAGAAAGAGATACTGAAAAAGCTAGATTAGAAAAAGAGATTGTAGAAAAAAATGTTAAATATTTAGACTATAGCAATAAGATGCCTGAACTATATTTAGGTGTTGAAAGAGATGAGAAAATAGATGAAAATAGAGTCTATTTAAAAGTGAGTAAAGATATATTTTATAAAGATTTAGAGCTTATGGACGAAAAGAGCTCTCTAACTGAAAAAGAGATTAAATTATCTCAAAAAACTTTAGATGTAAAAAGTGAAAGATTAAGATATGAAAGAGAGCTTTATTCATTGATTAAAAATTTAGAAGTTACTTCGAATGATAGAGCTTTAGAAGAGTCAAAATACAATATAAAAAAATTGGAAAATCAATTGGGAAAAATAAGATATCTAGATGTAATGGAATCATTTAATGATTATTTAGAATTGAAAATAAAAGAGGAAAAATCAAAAAATAATTTAAATGCATTTGTTTATGAGCTAAAAATAAGGGGTGAAATAAAATAATAATGAAAAAAAAAGCTGTATTTTTATTGATTTTATTAGGTGTTGTAGGGTGTGGAAAGAAAAGTGAACAAAAGCTAGAGAAGACCACATATAGATTTGAGGTCGCTGGAAAGAGTGCGGCTTCTGGGTATATAAATGTGGAGGGAAATGTAGAGGCTAACGATACAAAAAAAGTTTTTGTGGATAAAAAATTAAAAGTGAAAGAAGTTTTTGTTCAAGAGGGAGATTATGTTGAAAAAGGTCAACTACTTATAACATTTGATGAAACAGAAAGAAATAATATTAAAAGAAATCTTGAAAAAGAAAGTCTTTCTCTCTCTAAATTGAAAAGAGATTACGAGGTAGAGAAGGAGTTAAATAAAATAGGCGGAAGTTCAAATAATTATGTCAAAGATTTGCATGAACAAATAAAGACAAACGAACTTACGATTGAGTCTTTAGAAGAGGATTTAGAGAAAACAGCGGAACAAATATTGAGTCCAGTGAGTGGAACAATAACAACTCTTTTAGCTCAAGAAAATTATTCAGTAAATACAGATGAACCTCTTCTAGAATTAGCTGATCTATCAGATATGAAAATAATTTTAGAAGTTCCTGAATATGATGTTAAAAATATTAAAGAGAATCAATCTCTTATAATAAAGCCTGAGGTATTCGAAAAGAAAAAATCATACAATGGAAAAATAACAAAAATACCTAAAATTTCAAAGGTGTCAGAGAAAACTTCAGAAAATGTTTTAGAAGTTGAGGTAAAACCAGAAGAAACAATTCCATATATAGTTCCAGGATTTAAGGTTTCAGCTACAATATATTTAGAGGGGGATAAAAAGGGAGTTGTTATTCCAAAAACAGCTTTAATATACAGAGATGGTAAATATATAGTCTTTGTAACAAAAGAAGATAATGTTTTAGAAGAGAGAGAAGTTATATATAATGAACTTAAAGGGGATCAAATAGAAATTGTGAAAGGCATAGATATAGGAGATGTTTATATCGCAAATCCAACATTAGATTTAAAATCAAATGATAAGATAAAAGGTGAAAAAAATGATAGATATTAAAAGTTTGAATAAATATTATAGAAATGGAGATTTAGAGCTTCATGCTTTAAAAAATGTTGATGTTAGAATTTTAAAAGGTGAGTTTGTAGCAATTATGGGGAGTAGTGGAAGTGGGAAGTCAACATTTATGAACGTTTTAGGGTGTTTAGATAAGGATTTTGAGGGAGTCTATATCTTAGATAGCATAAATATAGAGAAAATAGTTGAAAAAAATATATCTAGAATTAGAAATGAAAAGATAGGATTTGTATTTCAAGCTTTTAATTTACTGCCGAGTTTAACAGCGATCGAAAATGTAGAACTACCATTGATATATTCTGGAATGGAAGTAAAGCAAAGAAGAGAAAAAGCTAAAAATGTTTTAGAAAAAGTTGGATTAGGAGATAGATTAAATCATAAGCCAAATGAACTTTCAGGAGGACAAAAACAAAGAGTTGCTATTGCAAGGGCCCTAGTTAATGATCCTGCAATAATATTAGCGGATGAGCCTACAGGTAATTTAGATAGTCATTCAGAAGAGGAGATTATGAAGCTTTTTATGGACTTGAATGCTTCTGGGACAACAGTTGTGATAGTTAGTCATGAGCCAGAAATAGCAAAATACTGTAAAAGAATAATAGTTTTTAAAGATGGCGAAGTTATAAGTGATGGTGGTTCAAATTGACATATTTAGATATATTAAAAGGTGCAGTTAAAAGTTTAAGAGGGAATAAAATTAGGTCTTTTCTAACGATGCTTGGAATTATAATTGGCATATCTTCTGTTATAACAATGTCGGCAATAGGAAGAGGAGGGCAAAGAAGTATAACAGGAAATTTAAAAGATGGTGGTTACGGAAAGTTTACGGTTTCTGTAGATAAGTCCGATGTCGATTTTAGATGGAAGAATACCATTGACAAATCTTTAATTAAAATGTTAGAAGAGACAAAAGAGTTTAAAGATATAAGTCCGGAGATTACTTCTAGAATGACAATGAAAATTGCGAATAGAAGAGAATTTGTAACTTTAGAAATAACAAATCCGTCATTTGAAAGAATACAGCCAATAAAAATTATTGCAGGTAGAGGATTTGTTCCATTTGATTATGAATCTGGAGAAAAAAATATAGTTATTGATAATATAACAGCTAGACAAATTTTTAAAACTCCTGAGAGAGCAATCGGAGGAAAGATTGATTTAATAGAGGGATGGAAAGGGAAAAGTGAAGTGTACACAGTAGTAGGTGTTATGAAAAATCCGATAGAAGATCTAGCAAAACTTATGGGAAATAAGAGGATACCTAGGTATATGAGAATACCTCTTTCAACATATGAGAAAATATATGATGCAAAAGGTACGGGGTACACAAAGTTAATTGTAGAATCTAAAGACCCAAATAAACTAGGTGAAGATATGCGAAAGATGAAGATGCACTTAGATGAAATAACTGGAACAACAGAGTTATATGAAGTGAATATAAAAAATACAGGTGCGGATTCATTTGATAAGATATTGACTACGCTGAATATATTTGTGACATTTGTGGCAGGAATATCCCTGTTTGTTGGAGGTATTGGTGTTATGAATATAATGCTTGTAAGTGTTATTGAAAGAACGAAAGAGATTGGAATTAGAAAGGCTATTGGAGCAACTAATAAAGAGATTTTATTACAATTTTTGATGGAATCAATAATATTGACAGGAATTGGTGGAGCAATAGGGGTTATATTTGGAATTGTTTTAGGATATGTAGTTGGATACTTTGTAAATATAGTCCCAGTATTTTCAATTTTATCAATAATTTCAGCTTTAGGTATATCTTCAATGATAGGAATTATATTTGGTGTTACTCCTGCGAAGAAGGCAGCGGAATTAAATCCAATAGAAGCTTTACGATCTGAATAAAACTACACAAAAAAAGTGTTATTAACTTGACAAAGTTTGGTAAATATTATATTATTTAAAATATAATATTTGATAATCAAAATAAAAAGAGGAGAACACTATGATGAGAACAATAAAAGAATTTAATCCTGAAGAAATAACGAGTGAAATTAAAGAGTTTAAAGATAATTTTAAAAATGTTATACTGGGAACACTTTCATTAAATGATGAAATAAATGTTACGAATGCAGCATATTTAAGCTACAATGAAGAGAATTATATATTTGTAAGTGAGATTGGAGATCACTATCAAAATTTAAAAAATAAAAAACAGACTTTTGAAGTTATGTTTATTGAAGATGAAAGTGAAGCTATAAATCCTTTAGCAAGAAAAAGACTAAGATATAAAGCAAACTCAGAATTTTTAGAAAGAGATGATGAATTTGAAATAATTTTAGATGAGTTTGAAAAAAAAATAGGATCTGCAATTAAAGTTGTTCGTAAGATGGAGGATTTTCACCTTGTAAAACTAAATCTTTTAGAAGGAAGATTTGTTAAAGGATTCGGACAAGCATATCATGTTAAAAATAAACAAATTTTACAGATGACAGGAGATAAAAAGTAAAGATATTTATACTTCAAATTAAAAAACTATTTTATTTTAAAAGGAAATTTGTCCTTAAAATAGAATAACGAAATAGAAAAAATTTGAAGGAGGATTGTCAATGGGTAAATCTATCAAAGGAACTAAAACTGAACAAAATCTTTTAAAAGCTTTTGCAGGAGAGTCACAAGCTAGACAAAGATATACTATGTTTGCAGAAAAGGCTAGATCTGAAGGGTATGAGCAAATAGCTGCGTTATTTGAAGAGACTGCATTAAATGAGCAATATCATGCTAGAAGATTTTTTTCATATTTAGAAGGTGGACCTGTAGAGATAACGGCAACATATCCAGCTGGAATTGTAGGGACTACACTTGAGAATCTAAAAGAAGCTGCAGAAGGAGAATATGAAGAGTGGGCAGAGCTTTATCCAGGGTTTGCAGAAGTAGCTATGGAAGAGGGATTCCCTCAAGTAGCAGCAGCATTTAAAGTTATAACTGAAGTTGAAAAGAATCATGAAAAAAGATATAGAAGTTTAATTGAAAATGTTGCATCAAATCATGTATTTAAAAAAGATACGCCAGTTAAATGGAAATGTAGAATTTGTGGATACATGCATGAAGGGGAAGAAGCTCCAAAAGTATGTCCTTCTTGTTTAGAAAAACAAAGAGAGTTTGAAGTTTATTGTAAAAACTATTAAGAATAAAAGCATTGACATAAAAAAATAGAGAGGTTTAATTACCTCTCTATTTTTTATCTTTATCAGAAAAATCATCATCAGAAGAATCTTCAATAGTTTTCCCTTCGCTAGAACCATAATCAGAATGTTTACTAACTCCGATTATTTGAGAGGAGTATATACTTCTGTGTCCTGAGAATAGGTAAGCTGTAATACATGCAACAGCTATGTATAGTTGAACATCGACTCCAAATAGTTCAATTCCCATAATAATGCAAGCAATTGGGGTATTAGATGCTGCCCCAAAGATTGCGACAAAACCCATTCCAGCCATTAGTGCTAGAGGTAGAGGGATCAATATAGAAAGAAAACTCCCCAAAGTAGCTCCTATAAAGAATAAACTGGTAACTTCTCCGCCTTTGAATCCAGAACCTAAAGTGATGGCTGTAAAGAGAAGCTTTAAAAGAAAGACATACCAATTCATAGGAGTATAAAAAGATTGGTCAATAGTCTCTAAACCAAGTCCATTATATCGGAAGGTTCCTAGAGAAAAAGTTAGAATAACAATCATTAGTCCGCCAAAAAAAGAATAAAATGGTGGAAAAGATATCTTTTTAACCAAAAAATCTTTAACTTTTTCTACTGAAAAAGAGAAAGAGGCCCCAGCTAATCCGAAAAATATTCCAGCAATGCTAGCATACAAAAGATTTGTTATTGTAGCTTCTGGGATTAAAGGGATCTTATACACGGAGTGGTGTATTCCCCACCAATCTATAGTTACATGGTTTGCAATAATAGCGGTAAGAAATGCAGGGAAGAGAGCTTCGTAAGTCATTTTCCCAACTATAAAAACTTCTAAACCAAAAATAGCACCAGCTAAAGGAGTTCCGAATACGGATCCAAAACCAGCGGCCATACCAGAGATTAATAAAAGCTTTCTATCAAATTTATTCAAAGAAAAAATTTTAGTAAGTTGATCAGCTATAGATGCTGCCATTTGAATTGCACTTCCTTCTCTTCCTGCAGAACCACCAAAAAGATGGGTGGTTATTGTTCCTAAAAAGACAAGTGGTGCCATTCTAAGTTTAATAATTTTTTTAGGGTCATGTATTTCAGCAAGAATAAGATTATTTCCACCAGAGACATCTTTACCATAGTAGTGATAGAGTAAACTTATAGCAAGACCAGCCAGTGGTAAAAATAAAATAAGAATAGGGTTAGCTTCTCGAGTAGTTGTGGCCCAGTCTAAGAAAATTAAGAAAATTGCAGAAGTACTACCTGAAAGTATCCCTATGATTGCACTAAAGAAAAACCATTTGACAATATAGGGAATTAAAACCATTTGAATTTTTTTTTTCATGTTTTATTCACCTCAATTAAAAATCTACGAAATGAATATTAATTTTCTTTTTAATATATTATTAAATTTTTTCATATTGGGGTATAATTTAAATAAAAGGAGTTAGAGAATGAAAAAGATAATTTTATTTTTAGTATGTCTTCTTATTTTTTCATGTTCATCAGCAAGTAACGTAAAGGAGGGAGATATGAAATTTAGTTCATGTCCAAATACACCAAATTGTGTAATTTCAGATATAGAGGATAAAGATCACTATATAGAACCATTATCATTTAAAGAGCAAAACTTAGAGAGTATCAATAAAAAATTAGTAGAAGTTTTAAAGAGCCTTGGAGGAAATGTAGTAGAAAATAAAGGAGATTATGTGAAAGCAAATTTTAAAAGTAAATTTTTTAAATTTGAGGATATAGCTGAATTTAATATAGATTTAAGTAGTAAAAAAATATATGTAAGATCTGCCGCTCAAACGGGATGGTATGATTTTGGAGTAAATAGAAAAAGAATGGAGAAGATTAGAAAAGAGTTGTAAAATCTAAATAAAAGGAGTGGGGAAATGTTAGGAGAGGGGTTAGCATTAACAGCAGCACTTGGGTGGGTAGGGAGTTCGATTTTTTTAGAAAAGGCAAGTAAAGAAGTGGGAACCGTTGTTGTAAACTTAACAAGATTGATTTTAGCAATGGTTTTTTTAGGAGTAATAACATGGACAAATAGAGGCCTTGTATTGCCATTTGATGTTTCTAGAGAAGCTTTAGGATTTTTAAGTATATCCGGATTATTCGGTCTATTTATAGGAGATTTTTTTCTATATAAAGCTTATGTAACTGTAGGTCCAAGAATAACTCTTCTGATAATGACGTTTAGTCCAATCACAGTTTCAATTTTAAGTTTTTTAATTTTAGGAGAAAGTTTAGGATATATACAGATTTTAGGGATGTTGTTAACTCTATTTGGTATTATGATGGTGGTTTTAAAAAAGAAGAGTGAGGGAACATTTTCTAAAATTGGATTTTTATACGCAACTATTGCAATGTTAGGAGAAAGTTGTGGAATAATATTCACAAAAATGGGGTCTGTAAATTATGATTCTTTTGCAACAATTCAAGTAAGGACAATTCCAGCTATAATAGCATTTATTATTTATATAAGTTTAAAAAACAGTTGGGAAGATATATTTGAAGGGGTTAAAAATAAAAAAGGGATGTACTATGTTCTAGTTGGAACTATAGTTACAACATTAGGAGTTACATCTTTAGTAGAGGCTATGAAATATTCAAGTGTAGGGGTTGTAAGTACTCTTGCAGCAACAAGTCCAATACTTATAATTCCTATATCGATGTTATTTTTTAAGGAGAAGGTTTCTTTAAAGGAAAGTCTAGGAGCAGTGATATCTTTTTTAGGAGTATCTTTGTTTTTTATAATATAAAACTTGATTTTTTCTTACAAAAACAATATAATTTTTAAAAAGAAAATAATAAAAAGGAAGGGATATACGATAGAAATACAGGTCTTGGTAGAAAATAAAACGTTAAATAAAGAGCTAGCAAAGGAGCATGGCCTCTCGCTCTATATAGAGACAAATGGAAAGAAAATTTTGTTTGATGTAGGAGAGAGCGATAAGTTTTTAAAGAATGCTAAAAAGCTAGGAGTTAACTTAGAAGAGATTGACTATTTAATACTTTCTCATGGGCATAAAGATCATGGAGGAGGACTACCATATTTTTTAAATAAAAACAATAGGGCACGTATTTTTTGTAGTGAGCACTATTTTGATAAACACTATAAAAAAATTTTAGGAGCACATATAGATATTGGAATACCCTATGAATATCTAGATGTTGAAAGATTTAATTTTATAGATAAATCATTGGAGCTAGAAAATCTTGTTATTTTTCATTGTGACTCGAAAGAAAGTGATAATGTATTAAATGAATCTCTGTATATGAAAGATACTTTTGGTGAGTGTATAAGAGATAGTTTTAATCACGAGTTGAATCTAGTTATTAAAGAGGAAACAGAAGCGGTTCTTATAACGGCTTGTGCACATAAGGGGCTAGACAATATATTAAAAAAAGCTAAAGAGTTTTCAGAAAATGTTAAATTTGTTGTAGGGGGATTACATCTTTCTAGTAGAACAAGTTTAAATAAAAATGAAGAGTACATAGATAAAATTATAGATGAAAGTAATCGTTTGGGAATAAAAGGAATATACCCTTGTCATTGTACAGGGGAATATGGGATAAAAAAGATGCAAGACAATGGAAGTTTTAGAACTGAGGAAATTCAAACTGGAAGTAGAATAAAGATATAAAAAAGAT
>JAVWUC010000008.1:14692-17048 GCA_036667395.1 Cetobacterium sp.
AAAAAAGATCTCTTCTTTAAAAGAGATCTTTTTTTGTTATTGGAATACAAATTTTAATAGTTCGCCCTCTACAATTTCCGGCATTAACCATAATATCATTGAAGATCTCAATAGAATTTCCAGAAATTAAATAATTGTTATCATGGATGAATTTTTTAAGTTTATCATAGCTGTCGCCTATTTTATTTGTTGAGTTTTTATGATATATAGATGCAACCAAATCGATTTTTATATCAGAACTTTGTAACTCATCAAAATCCACACCGATTTTATCAATTCTAAAATAATTTCCATCTATAACATCATTTGAATTTAAAATTGTAACCCTTTTTGCCTTTTCAAGACCTTTTGATTTCCTTATTTTATTTAACTTTTGAATACCTTCAAATAATTCTTTTTCACTTTTAGGTTCTTCTATACTCATTAAAAGAGTAGGATTTATTTTAATATATTCGAAAAATGGAATACAACCTTCAGAGTCTGAAATTTTTTCAATTTCATTAATTTTATCTGAGATTATAGATGCGGATTGTTGAAGAAGTTCAATATTTTGTTTGATTTGTTTAAGTTTATTATTAAGCAGTTTAATACTTTCAGTGGTGTTTTTACAGTTGATATATTCTTTAATCTCCTTTAAAGAAAAATTATTTTTTTTAAGCATTATTATAAAATAAAGGTCAGAGATACTTTCGTCAGAATAATATCTATAACCACTATCTTTATCGGTAGTATGTGGTTTAAAAAGATCAATAGAGTCGTAATATATGAGAGTTTCTCTAGTAATTCCAAAAGTTTTGGCAATTTCACTGATTTTATAAAGTTTCATTTTATTTTCTCCTTGACTGTAAAGTATGCTTTATAGTATATAATTGTATCAAATACGACTTAAAATTTCAAATTAAAACATTAAAAATAAAAAATAAACAGGAGGAACACATGAAAGAACAAGAAATGTTTCAAAAAAAATGTCAAGAACATATGGAAAGTAATTTTTCAAATTTTTTAGAAGATTTGAATAAGATAATTTCTATTCCTAGTTATTTTCAAGAGGATGATAGCAAATATCCTTTTGGTAAAGAGATTCAAAATGTGTTAGAAAAAACTTTAGAGATTTGTAAAAACCTAGGGTTTAAAACTTTTATAGATCCTGAAGGGTATTATGGATATGCCGAGATTGGAACCGGTGAAAAACTAGTTGGTGTGTTAGGTCATTTGGATGTAGTTCCACCAGGAGATTTAGGTAAGTGGGAAAATCCACCATTTGAGCCGGTAATAAAGGATGGGAAATATTATGGAAGAGGGTCACAAGATGATAAGGGGCCTACTTTAGCGGCTATATATGCATTAAAAACTCTTTTAGAGTGTGGATTTGAATTGAATTATAGAGTTAGATTTATATTTGGAACGGATGAAGAAAATCTATGGAGAGATATGCCTAAATATGTTGCAAAGGAAGAGATGCCAACAATAGGGTTTACACCAGACTCAAAATTCCCGTTAATATATGCAGAAAAAGGATTATTACAATGTAAATTAACTGCTAAAAATGAGAGCGGAATGGTATTTAAAGGTGGAGATGCTTTTAACTCGGTTCCATCTAGTATACTTGTTGAAAAAACAGAGGAGCTAGTTAAAGCTTTAAATGAATTAAAATATGAATATACTGAAAAAGATGGAAAGATTGAAATTCTAGGAAAAAGTGTTCATGCTCAAGTTGCGGAGACAGGAATAAACGCTATAAATAGATATTTACACGCTTTAAAAATTAGTGGAAAAGAAACAAAATCAGGAAATTTTGTTGTAGAAAACTTAATTGGGTATGATTTTGCAGAACCTATTTTTGGAGAAGTAAAAGATGAGCATTCTGGAGAATTAAAATTTAATGTTGGAAAAATTGAATTCACTCCTGAAAATGAAATTCTATGTATAGATATGAGAATACCAGTAACTTATGATAAAGAGATAATTGTAAAGAAAATAACTGAAAAAGCAAAAGAGTACGGTTTTGAGTATAAGGAACACGATTATTTAAGATCTATCTACACACCTTTAGACTCAGCATTAATAAAAACTTTGATGGGAGCATACCAAGAAGTGACTGGAGATATGGTTTCTCAGCCGATAGCAGGAGGGGGAGCAACCTATGCTAGAGCTATAAATAACTGTGTAGCTTTTGGATATGTTTTACCAGGAAGTCCAAAGACAGAGCATCAACCAAATGAGTATATAATATTAGATGACATGAAAATGGCTATGAAAATTTATATGAGAGCATTTGAAAAATTCAAAGATTAAAAAAATTGATAAAAGGAAGCGTGAGAATTTTGAATAGAACAAAAAAAATGTTTAGTGCATA
>JAVWUC010000008.1:17148-50266 GCA_036667395.1 Cetobacterium sp.
ATGGCAGGAGCTTTTTTAGGTCTTATAAACTCTGTAGGAGCTATGGATGCAGGTATAGGAGCACTTTTAAAAAAATATACAGGAACAACATTGATTGCAATTCTAATGTTTGCCTTTGCTGTATTTGGAAGTGTATTTGGATTTTGGGAAGAGATTCCAGCATTTTCAATAGTAATAGTGCCGTTATTTGTATTAGCTGGATATGATGTTATGACAGGATTGGCAGTTCTAACAGTTGGAGCGACAGCTGGAAATATGTCAAGTGTTGTGAATCCATTTTCAACGGGAGCTGCAATAGGAGCAATAGGAAATCCAGAACTATCACTTGGTAGTGGAATGGTTCTTAGACTTATAATGTTCTTTGTTCTTTATCTAGTTGGTCTATTCTTTACTGTAAGATATGCAAATGAAGTAAAAAGAAATAAAGAAAAATCAGTAGTTGCGGATATAGAAGTAAATACAATGACTGATGAGCAAGCAGAATTACCAGAATTAACAAAGAGAAGATTTTGGTCGATAATAGTTTTAATAGCTATAATAGTTCTATTAATTTTAGGTTATATGCCTTGGTATGAGATTAAGCTTCAAGGTGGAAGAACTTTCCAAGATATAATAAATGCACCTATATACCTACTGGCAAAAATTCCAGTTTTAGGAGACCTTTTAGGAGCTAAACACATGACTCCATTAGGAGATTGGTATTTTGGAGAATTCTCATTTGTATTCTTCTTAGGATCAATATTAATTGGACTTATTAATAAAATACCTGAGGACAAATTTGTAAAAGAGTTTGCAGGTGGAGCTAAAGACCTTTTAGGTGTTGTTTTAGTTCTAGCGATAGCTAATGGAATATCAGTATTAATGGGTGGAAAAACTTCAGGAATGTCAGTTACATTTGTTTACTGGATTCAATCAGCATTACAAGGTATCCCAGCATGGGCATTTTCGGTAGCTACAGTTCTAGCATATGTTGGAATAGGGTGTTTCTTACAATCTACAAGTGGAGTTGCAGGAATAACAATGCCAATACTGGGAGCAGTAGCAATGGCTTTATTCCAAAATTCAAAAGTTGGAGCAGCAGGAGGACAAATTATGTTAATTTCTGCCTTCACTTTAGGAATAAACTTTATGTCAGGAATATATCCGAGTGCTACAACAATGGGAACTTTAGAGCTATTCAATGTGCCTTATGACAGATACTTGAAATTTGTATTAAAAATATTTATAACAATGTTAGCAACTGGATGTATATTGATATCTATATCTCAGTACTTAGGATTGATATAAAAAAGCAAAAGTGTGAAAGAATTATCTTTCACACTTTTTATTTTAGATTTTTTGATTACTTTTTAATTTTGTAATGATTACAAATTATTCTTAAAAACTATTGACTTTAAAATACTAAAAAGGTATACTTTGGTTGGATATGATATAAAAAAAGTTTTTTAGGAGGAAAATTATGAGTAAAATAGTAGTAGTAGGAGCAAACCATGCAGGAACAGCAGCAATCAACACGATATTATCAAATTATCCTAAAGAAGAGGTTGTAGTATTTGATAAAAATTCAAATATAAGTTTCTTAGGATGTGGTATGGCATTATGGATTGGAAAGCAAATCTCTGGGCCTGAAGGATTATTTTATTCATCTAAGGAAAAACTTGAGTGTAATGGTGCTAAGGTACATATGGAAACAGAAATAAATAAAATTGACTATAAAGAAAAGGTTGTATATGGTGTCGATAAGGATGGAAATACTATAAAAGAAACATATGATAAACTTATTTTATCAACAGGGTCTCTACCAATAGATCTTCCAATTCCAGGAAAAAATCTTAAAAATGTTCAGTTTGTAAAACTGTATCAACATGCACAAGATGTTATAAAAAAATTAGAAAATCCTGAGTTAAAAAATATTGTAGTAGTGGGGGCAGGTTATATAGGGGTAGAGTTAGCTGAAGCTTTTGAGAGATGTGGAAAACACGTTGAGTTAGTGGATTTAAGTGAAACTTGCCTATCGGGATACTACGACTACGAGTTTAGAAAAATGATGGAAAAGAACTTGGTAGATAATGGGATAAATGTAAACTTTGGAGAAAAAGTTTTAGAGATAAAAGGAACTGATAAAGTTGAAGAGGTTGTTACTGATAAAAAGACTTATAAGGCGGATATGGTAATATTAGCTGTAGGATTTGTTCCGAACAATGTTTTAGGAAAAGAGGATTTAGAACTATTTAGAAATGGAGCTTATAAGGTTGATTTAACTCAAAAGACTAGCTTAGAAGATGTTTATGCAATTGGAGATTGTGCAACAATTTATGATAATTCAATAGAGGATACGAACTATATAGCTCTAGCAACAAATGCTGTGCGTTCTGGAATTGTAGCAGCTCACAATGTGTGTGGAACAAAGCTAGAGAGTATCGGAGTTCAAGGTTCAAATGGGATTTCAATATATGGATTGAATATGGTTTCTACAGGATTAACACTTGAAAAAGCTAAAGCACTTGGATATGATGCTGTAGCCACAGAGTTTTCAGATACTCAAAAACCAGGGTTTATTGAAGATGATAATGAAAATGTAACATTAAAAATAGTATATGATCAAAAAACAAGAAGAGTTTTAGGTGCTCAGATGGCATCAAGACAAGATATTTCAATGGGAATTCACATGTTCTCACTAGCGATTCAAGAAAAAGTAACTATTGATAAACTAAAACTATTGGATATTTTCTTTTTACCACATTTTAATCAGCCATATAACTATATAACTATGGCAGCTTTAGGTGCAAAATAGTAAAACTAAAAGTTTAAAAAACGTAGTAACTAGATAAAAAAAAGAAGTAAAAAAATTAGTTTCTTGACAGGCGGTGCCAGATGTTAGATAATATTGATATTATTGTGATAGGAGGAACAAAATGAGAAACAAAAAAACAATAGCAATGTTAATATTGACAACTTCGCTTTTAGGAGCTTGTACTGCTGGAAATAAAAAAGTATCGGGAACAGCAGGTGGAGCAGCAGCGGGAGCTTTAATAGGACAAATAGTTGGAAAAGATACTAAAGGAACTCTTATAGGTGCTGGAATAGGTGCTTTAGCAGGATTAGGATGGGGAGCTTATAAAGATGCTCAATACAAAGAATTCCTAAGAGCTTTACAAAGTACAAATATTACTGTTACAAACAATAAAGATAACATAAACTTAAGATTACCTGGAGAGTCTTCTTTCAAGAGCGGAAGTGCTGTACTTAACGGTGGATTCTATGCACCTTTAAATTCGATCGCTTCAATCATGAATAAATATCCAGAGACAAAAATTCAAGTTTCAGGATATACAGATAATACAGGAAATCCGAATTCGAACTTAAACTTATCTCTACAAAGAGCACAAAGTGTAGCTAACTACTTATCAGCTCAAGGAGTTTCTCCAAGTAGAATATCAAGCATAGGTTACGGAGATAGAAATCCAGTAGCATCAAATGCAACTTCTGAAGGAAAAGCATTAAATAGAAGAGTAGAAATAAAAATATTCCAATAAAAAAAAGGCATTACGCCTTTTTTTTATTGTTGTTTTCTTAATCTATCAACAAGCTCTAAAATGAACTTTTTACACTGGTCATTTTTAATAGTAAAATAAACTTCATGTAGTTCAGGAGAGTAAAATTCATCAAGAAGAATATTTAAAACCATTCTATCTCTGTATATATCACTTCTATTTAAACTTTTTTCAACGAAGTGGAAACTCTCGTCATCCTCATTTAAAATATTATCAACCATTGTATTCGCATTTTTTATTAGAATTTCTAAATTAGAGATTCTATCTCTTCTATTTCTAACTTTGTTTTTTTCATAAAAAGTTTTACCTTTATTTAATTCATCTAAAAGACCGAATAGGTTCAGGTTTGGGTTATCTTTTAAAATATCTAAAATTTTTCCATAAATAACATTACTTTCTTTGTCTTCAGGACTTTGCTTTTTTAAAATTTCAATATATTTTGCAGAGATTTCTTTTAATAGCTCTTTCATGGGTTCCTCCTAAAATAATTTGCTTAGATTTTAATTATAACACGAAATATAAAAAAAAAGAAAGTAACTTTGAATAACTTGAATAATAATACTATATGTGGTAAATTCTTAGAAAGAAAAAAATGAAAAATAAGTTATGGAAGGAGAAATTATGAGGAATTTAAAGCTAGTTATAGATGAATATTACGAAGCTCCAAAATTGATAAAAGAGATGAAATTGACATGGGGTTATTTTTTAGGCGGAGCTATAGGTCTGATTATTTTAATTTTCTTTTATTGGATTTCAGGTTATTTTGGAGATTGGATATTTGAAAAGCTGAATCAAATTTTTAAAATTAATGAGTATGTTTCGATTGTAAGAGGAGTAATTATTTTTATAATTAGAGTTGTAATGATAGGAATAGAGTATCTATTTTTTAAAGCTGTATTATTGACACTATTAGCACCATTTTTTAGTTATATATCTGAGAAAGTAGAAACAGAAATTTATGGAACTAAATATAGTTTTACTCTGAAAGAAAATATAGGTTTTATTTTAAGAGGGGTAAAAATTGCAGGAAAATCTTTACTAAAAGAGATTGTGATAACGCTATTAGTTATTCTTTTAAGTTTTATACCTGGAGTAAATTTTGTTGTACCAATTCTTATTTTTATAGTACAGAGCTATTTTATATCTTATAACTTTATTGACTATACATTAGAAAGACATAAATATGGTGAAAAAGAGAGTATTCAATTCATGAAGAAAAATAGAGTTGCATTTACTTTTGCAGGTGCAATATTTACATTTATATATTTTATACCAATTGTTGGGATAATAGTTGGTCCTCTTTTAGCAATAGTTGCATTGACAAACTTAACTTTGAAAATAATAAAGCAAAATTTATAGCATTTTAAGTTGAAAAAAAGGTATTTTAAGTTCAGAAACAATCGTTTTATTCTAAAAAAGTTATTTTTAATTCAAAATAATAGTATAATTCATTATAAGAAATAAAAGTAAAGGGAGGAAAAAATGATAAGTTTTATAGGATCTTTAATAGCTTTAATTTTGGGTTATTTTATCTATGGAAAATATGTTGAGAAAGTTTTTGGAGTTAGTGAAAAAAGAGAAACACCGGCTGTAAGATTAGCAGATGGAGTGGACTATGTTGAGTTAGATTGGAAAAAGGCATTCTTAATCCAGTTTTTAAATATAGCTGGATTAGGACCAATCTTTGGAGCTGTAGCGGGAGCTCTTTGGGGGCCAGTAGCATTTTTATGGATTGTTTTTGGGTGTATATTCGCAGGAGCTACACA
Organism: Cetobacterium sp.; assembly: GCA_036667395.1. Lineage (GTDB taxonomy): Bacteria > Fusobacteriota > Fusobacteriia > Fusobacteriales > Fusobacteriaceae > Cetobacterium_A. The sequence continues at coordinate 22,469 of JAVWUC010000008.1, forward strand.
TGACTATTTATCTGGTATGTTATCAGTAAGACATGATGGAGCTACAATAGCTGAGATAGTAGGACATTACTTAGGGGATACAGCAAAGCAGATTATGAGAGTATTCTCGGTTGTACTTTTAGTTCTAGTAGGAGTTGTATTTGTAAATGGACCAGCAGGAATCTTAGCAAGTATGACAAGTATCAGTACATTAGCATGGGTAGGAGTAATTGTAATTTACTATATGTTAGCAACTGTTTTACCTGTTGATAAACTTATAGGAAAAATTTATCCTATATTTGGAGCATCTCTAATAATAATGGGAATTGGAATAGGTGGAGGACTAATTTTCCAAGGTTATGATATTCCAGAAATAACAATGGCAAATCTTCATCCTAAAGCAACTTCGATATATCCATATCTGTTTATAACAATAGCTTGTGGAGCAATTTCAGGATTCCATGCAACTCAGTCACCACTGATGGCAAGATGTATGAAAAATGAAAAAGAAGGAAGAAGAATATTTTATGGTTCAATGATTGCAGAAGGAGTAATTGCACTTGTTTGGGCTGCGGCAGCGATGACATTCTTTGGTGGAACAGAAGGATTAATGAATGCAGGACCAGCAGGGGTAGTAGTAAATACTATATCTAATAGCATTCTTGGAAAAGTTGGAGGAGCATTAGCACTATTAGGAGTTGTAGCTTGTCCAATAACATCTGGAGATACTGCATTTAGAAGTGCAAGATTAGCAATAGCAGATGCAATAAACTACAAGCAAGGACCTATAAAAAATAGATTCGTAATAGCTCTTCCATTATTTGCTGTAGGAATTGGACTTTGTTTTATAGATTTCGCAATAATCTGGAGATACTTTGCATGGTCTAACCAAACATTAGCTACAATAGCTCTATGGGCAGGTGCAGTGTATTTAGCAAATGAAGGTAAAAATCACTGGATTGCAACAATACCAGGAGTGTTTATGACTGCAGTAGTAACAACATACATTCTAATAGCTCCAGAAGGATTTAGACTTTCTGAAACAGTTGGATATGTAGCGGGAATAGCAGCAGCAATCTTAGCACTAGGATTATTCTTAAGAAAAATAAAATCAGGGAAACCTGTAGAAGCTGTATAAAATAAAAGCTCCCATTGTTTGGGAGCTTTTATTTTATAGTTAAAATTTCTTTTAATTCTTTAACTTTGTTTCGGCTAACAGGTATCTTAAAGTCTTTTTTTAATACTTTAAGGATATACGTCCCATTAAACCAAGGTTCAACTTCTACAACTTTATCTATATTTACAATATATGAACGGTGGCACCTAAAGAAACTATTTTCAATTAAAAGAGTTTCAAATTGTGAGATTTTTAATTTAGAAGAGTAGCTACATTCTGAAGTAAATACTCTAGTTTCTTTTTCGTCAGCTTCAACATATAAAATGTCAGAAACTGAAATAACGACCATTTTAGAGTCTAGATTAACAGTTATTTTTTTTGAAAGAAGATTTTCTTTAACACAAATCTCATTAGTATTTTTAGAATGGTTAAGAACAAGATTATCTAAAACTTGGATTATTCTATCTTCAGAATATGGTTTTAAGATATAATCAAAAGCTTTTATTTCAAAGGCATCAGCAGCAAAATCTCTATATGCGGTTATAAATACTAGCTTAACATCTTTATTTAACCTATAAATAATTTTTCCTAAACTCATTCCGTCAAGTTCAGGCATATTTATATCTAAAAATATAACATCAATTTTTTGATTATCAATATATTTTAAAGCATCAATTGGATTTTCAAACTCCTTTTCAATTTGGAAATTTTTATTGTTGTTAATAAAATATTTTAATTCTTCTCTAGCAGGAAATTCATCCTCAATAATCAAACATTTAATCATAAATTCTCCTTTTAAATTGTAAATGAAATATGTGTTCCTTTTTCTAATCTTTTGATATCAAGGCCTCTTCCGTACATAAGTTTAAGTCTATTATGAACATTTTTAAGGCCAATGTTATTTTCAATTTTCTTTTCGATATTTTCAATGATATCTGGACTAATTCCGATACCGTTATCTTCAATGGATATCTTACAAACATCTTCAATCTTTTTAATAGATATTTTAACTACTCCCGATTCTCTCTGTTTTAAGATTCCATGCTTTATACTATTTTCAACAAGAGGCTGGATAGTAAGGCTAGGGATTGTAATATCGTTTAAATTAGTATCTATGTCGTAAACAATATCAAAACGATTATGAAATCTTGCTTTTTCAATATTTATATAAGCTTTAACTTGTTCTAGTTCTTTTTCGAGAGGAACAACTTTCGTGGTATTTTCAAGGTTATATCTAAGGTAAGTAGATAGGTCTATGATAATCTCTCTAGCTCTTGTTGGATTAAATCTAACAAAAGAAGCTGTAGTATGTAAAGCATTAAAAAGAAAATGAGGGTTTATTTGATTTTGTAGGGCTTTTAACTCGGCATCTCTAGCCATAGTTTTTAAATTTTCAATCTTACTGATCTCTAACTGTGTAGATATCAGTTGTGAAAGACCGATTGCTAAATATTTTTTTCTAGCAGTTATATGTTCTTCGTTATTGAAGTAGATTTTTAAAGTTCCGGATACATGTTCATCTTGGAAAAGTGGAGCTATAATACATGATCTTATACCTTTGTGTGTATAGTTAAAATCCGTTTTTTCACTATCTTTATCAAAGATTAGAACCTCACCTTGTTTTAATACCTTTTTAGTTGCTTCACTCTGTATTTTGCCATGAGTTATTTCAAACTCTTTTGAAACAGATGCACTGGCAATAAGATTTTCTTTATCAGTAATAACAACAACTTGTGCAAGAAGAGCATCTAAAACAATTTTACACACATCATTTAAAGATTCTCCCTTTCTAAAAAATGGAAGAGTTTTATTAGCAATTTCTAAAGCTAATTTAGCTTGGTTTCCAGCTTCCTTTTCTTTCTCCTCTAAAATTTCATCAGTTATTATAATAATAACGGCCACGCCGACACCATTTATAAATATCATTGGAAGATAAAGATTCTTAACAATATCAATAGCTAAATCTTTGTCACTACCAAGAACAAGAATTAGAAACATACTCAAATTTTCAACTAAAACTCCGCCTAAAAATCCTAAAAGAGATCTGTTGCTTTTAGTTGCTTTTTTAAATAGATGGCTGGTGATATATCCCCCGAAAACAGTAGCTATAGCACAAGGAATAGCAGTGAATGCGCTGATACTTGTGAATGCGATTCTATGAGCTCCAGCTATAAGACCTGAGATGATAGCAACTTCAGGACCAGCGAGCATTCCACCCACAACAACTCCGATGTTTCTGGTATTTGCAATGGCTCCCTTATAATCAATTCCAATATATGTACCTAAAATAGCTAAACTAGAAAAAAATATTGATAGTACAAAAATATCTTTTTTAGTTTGTTTTTCTCTGCTAAAAATATATTTAGCACTTTTAAATCTTGTAAAAAAAAATGCTATCGCAATGATATAACCTAAAGTGTTAAAAAGTTTACTTGATAATTCAAACATAAATTGCACCTCATATGGAATAATTTTAATTATAACATGAAAAAAAAACAATTAAAACAGATAATGATTATTTAATATAGCTTTTGTAAAAATATCTCTTGTGGTATAATTTTTTTAATATGTAAAAAGGAGATGATAGAAAGTGTATTCAATTGACTATAAAGTTACTATTTCAGATATAAATTATGGTGGGCACATGGGGAATGAGAGGGCTCTTTTATTATTTCAACAGGTACGTATAGATCTGTTTCAAAGTTTGAATGTTTCCGAGATTGATACCGGTAATGGTGTGGGAGTAATTCAAAAGGATGCACATGTCTATTATAAGGGAGAGAGTTTTATAGGGGATATTTTAAAAGTGAAGATAATAGATGTAGATATGAAAAAAATAAGTTTAGATTTTAAATATGAGGTTTTAAATCAAAATAGTGTAAAAATATTAGAAGGAAGCACACAGTTGATTGCATATAACTATAACTTGAAAAAAATAGGAAGATTTTCAGAAGTTTTTTTGAATAGACTAAAAGAAGTTCTAAACTAAATTTTTAAAGGGAGGGGTTAAGAGTTGGATGATAGAATTAAAAAGGTAAATAGCAATGAAAATCTCAACGGGAAATATGTTTTATATTGGATGCAAGAGTCACAAAGAACAAGATATAACTTTGGGTTGAAAAGAGCTATTAGAATTTCAAATCTGAAAAAGCAGCCCCTTTATGTGGTATTTAATCTTATGAAAAGTTATCCTGAGGCACAAAAGAGACATTTTGATTTTATGCTACAAGGGTTAAAAAATGTGAGAGAGAATTTAGCGAAGAAAAAGATAAAATTTATACTCCTTGAAGGAGATTTTCAAAAAAACATATTAAAAATATCAGAAAAAGCTTCAGTTATGATTTGGGATAAAAGTTATTTGAAATTTCAGATTAGTATTAAAGAAAAAATTTTAAAAAATATAGAGTGTGATGTTTTTGAAGCAGAAAGCAATGTTTTGATTCCTGTTGAAGTTGTTTCTAAAAAAGAGGAATATAGTGCTAAAACTTTTAGGGATAAATATAACAAAGTAAAAGGTGGATATGTCAATTGGTTGGAAGAGGAAAAGTATGATATAGATTATCCTTTGAAAGATGAGGTAGATAGTCTAGATCGATCTGACGCATATATCCCAAAAGAGTTAGAAGAGCTCGATGGTGAATTTTTAGGCGGAGAGGATGAGGCTTTAAAAAGACTGGAGAGATTTATAGATAGCGATTTAAAATTCTATTTAGAGAAAGGACCAGACAATGAGAGATATTCAAAACTGTCACCATATTTGCATTTTGGGAATATATCTCCACTTGAAATTTGGCAGAGATTGAGTAAAAAATCAGATCTTACAGAATGCTCTGAGAGTTTTCTAGAAGAGTTATTAATTCGAAGAGAACTAGCTATAAATTTTGTCTATTACAATAAAAAGTATGATGAATGGGATGGGATAACATATCAGTGGGCTTATGAGACATTGAAGTCGCATGAGAACGATAAAAGGGAGTATATCTACTCCAAAGAGGAGTTAGAGACTTTCCAAACACATGATAAATATTGGAATAGTTGTCAAAATCAGATGATAAAAACAGGATATATGGATGGATATATGAGGATGTATTGGTGTAAGAAGATATTAGAATGGAGTAAAACTCCACAAATAGCCTATGAAACAGCAATCTATTTGAATAATAAATATTTTTATGACGGAAGAGATCCAAGCTCATACACAGGTGTAGCTTGGTGTTTTGGAAAGCATGATAGAGCTTGGAAAGAAAGAGAGATTTTTGGAAAAGTTAGGTATATGAACTCAAATGGACTAGAGAGAAAGTTTGAAATGGACACATATATAAAAAAATACGGGAGATGAGGGATTAACCCTCGCTCCCGTATTTAACTTTATTTATAAATTTACGTATTGCATATGTGAGAGAAGATGTATCTAGTCCGTAGTGAGACAATAGTTCTTCCGCTTTTCCAGACTGTCCAAAAGCATCATTTACACCAATAACTTTAACAGGAACCGGATTTAAAGAGAGAACTTCTAAAACAGCTGCTCCTAAACCACCAAAAGATTGGTGTTCTTCAATAGTGATAATCCCCTTTGTTTTTTTTGAACAATCAAAAATCAGATTTTTATCAATAGGTTTTATTGAAGACATATTGACAACACGAATAGAGAACCCCTCTTTTTCTAAAGTATCTTTAACTTCAAGGGCCTTTGAAACCATGAAGCCAGTAGCAATGATAGAGACATCATTACCCTCTGATAAAATATCACCTTGTCCTATTGTAAAAACTTTATTCTCATCAAAAATTATAGGATAATCAGCACGGGATAATCTGATGTAACAAGGGCCTATATCCTTTGTAATAGTCCTTAATAAAGCTTTTGTTTCATTGGCATCGCAAGGTTGAAAAACTTTCATATTAGGAAGAACTCTCATGAGAGCGATATCTTCTAAACATTGTGCAGAGCCCCCATCTTCGCCTACAGTTAGTCCAGAATGAGTAGCAACAAGTTTAACGTTTAATTTATTATAACAAAGAAGCATTCTGATTTGATCATAGGGTCGAGTAGCTATAAAAGCGGCAAATGAAGAAGCAAAAGGGATAAATCCCTCACTAGAAATACCAGCTGAAATACCAATTAAGTCCTGCTCAGATATTCCAACATTAAAAAATCTATCTGGGAACTCTTTTTGGAAATAGATAGCTTTAGTAGAATCTTGTAAGTCTGCAGAAAGACCTATAATTTTATCATTTTCTTTTCCTAATTCTAGAAGTGTTTCGCCAAAAGCTTCTCTAGTAGATTTCATCATATATCCACCTCCAACTCTTTAATCGCTCTATTGTATTCATCTTCGTTTGGAGCCTTACCGTGCCAAGAACTCTTAAACTCCATAAAGCTAACCCCTTTTCCTTTAACGGTATTAGCTATAATAGCAACAGGTTTTTCTTTATTTATAAAAAAATTATGATATGCAGCTCTAATTTCTTCAACATTATGACCATCAATTTCAAAAACTTTCCAACCAAAAGCTTCAAGCTTTTCTTTTAGAGGTTCTAAATTTTTAATCTCTTTAACGAATCCATTTTCTTGAACTTTATTGTAGTCGATGATAGCGCATAGATTGTGCAGATTCCTATCCCCAGCAGTCATAAAAGATTCCCAAACACTACCCTCTTGCAATTCACCATCTCCCATATAACATAGGACTTTAAAGCTAGCTTTTTTTAGAAATCCAGCCATAGCAACCCCACAAGAGTAACTCAGGCCTTGTCCGAGAGATCCTGTAGAGAGCTCGACACCAGGAACAGTTTTAGAAACATGTCCTTGAAGAAGTGCACCAAACTTTCTAAAATGTTCTAACTCTGATTTTGGAAAAAATCCAAATTCGGACAAGATAGAATAGACTAGAGGTGAAGCGTGTCCTTTTGAAATAATGACTCGATCTCGGTTTTCTTCATTTGGATTTTTAGGATCAAATTTAATGAACTCACTATAAAGCGTGTATAGAAGCTCAACTCCAGAAAAAGACCCTCCAGGGTGACCAGATTTTGCTTTGTAAATTGTTGTTAAGATTTCTTTTCTTAAATTTTTATAGATATCTCCCATAAAAACACCTCCTAAAAAATGAATACGAAAAATGGAAAAAAATCCTTTTAAAATAAAAAAAGGAAAAGATATTTTTTTTTACAACAATATACATATCAATAATTTATTAAGGAGGAATCACTATGAAAAAAATGAAAATATTATCACTATTAGCATTAAGTGTATTTATTTTAGCTTGTTCAGGAGAGAAAGAAGAAGCTAAGCCAGCTCCTGAAACACCAGCAGCAGAATCGACTGTTCCTGCAGATAAAACTCCATCGGATGCTGAAGCTCAGCAGATGACAGAAAAACCTGCTACTGAAACACCAGAAAATGCTTCTATGACTGAAACAGTAGAAAAAACAACTGATAAAATTGGGGAGGAGCTAGAAAAAGCTGGAGATGCAGCTAAAGATAAGATTGATAAAGGGGTAGAAGCAGTAAAAGAAAAAATAAATTAACATATAAAAATAAAGGGTAGTTTTAGACTACCCTTTAAATTATTGATTATTTTGCATTTAGAATCTCTTCTAATTTTGCATATGTAAACTCTACAATATCAGCACAACTAACACCACTTTTTTTCAAGTCTACGCAAATTTCAGAGTTATATTGTTCTCTGATACTTTTTAAAAGAAGATTAGCTAGATCTCTAGCTTTATTTTCGTCAGTATGAACCTCTCTACCTTTTGTATAACCGATAATCATAGCAGCCGCGTTCACTGCTCCACAAAGACTTCCCACAGTTAAGCCAGTTCCCATACCACTACCAATAGCCACAGGGATATTAGTGTTATTGTTTTTATTAAAAGCATCAATTATAGTTTCAGCACAATTGAATGTTCCTTTAACATAGTTAGTTTTTTTGGTCATTTTAACCTCCAGTAAAATTTTTAAAATAATCAATTAATTTTATTACTACAAACTACTATTGTCAATATAAAAAATAAACTTGAAAAATCGTTGATAAAAGGGTACAAATAAATTGTAGCATATCATGAAGGGGGAGTTTATGATGTTGAAAAAAATAAGTTATATGATGGTTTTAACTTTAAAAATGGGGTGTATTCTAAGTTATGAGGTGTTGGCAAAATTTTCGACACTGTTTTATATTATTTTTATTTTTGGTTTAATTTTTACAGTCAAAAATAACAATGTCACTGTTGAGATCTTAGCTGTATCAAGCTTGTTTTTATTTGGAAGTTGGAGCTATTGTAGACTGTATAAAAAGATCTTGAACTGGATTTTGAAATTAGAAACTAAATTTATTTAGAAAAACTAAAAAATGGTTGTGTCATCTTTAGACACAACCATTTTTAATATGTAAATGTAAATGCTTTTTCAGTTAAAACTTTGATTTTTGAGTAGTCGATATCCTCATCTTTAGAAGAACATCCACCAGAAGAGCAACCCCCATTCGAACACCCTCCACTTGAACAACTTCCTTTAGAAGAGCAACCTCCACAAGAGTGTTCCTCCTCACCTTTTTCATAATCAGGGTTTTTCTTAAGAAACTCCTCATAACTTTCAAGGTATCCTTGAGCTGTTAAAGATACGTAAATCTCTTCTAGTTCGGCACTGTCAAGTCCAAGATTTTTCATGATAGCTCCATCGCTATAAACCATTCCACTAGCAAGAAATTCTAAAACTTTTTTTTCTATATCATTCATAAAATTATCACCTCATGTAATAAAAACTATTTGATTCCATTGTATCACAAAAAAAATAATTTGTTAATTTTTTTGCAAGCATGGTATAATTGACTAAAAATATATACTATATTTGGAGGAGATATGGAAGAAAAAGTGTTTGAAAATAAGCAAGAGATGGTAGAGTTCTCAATAAGAACTACATATAGAAAAAAAATCTGGTCAAAGTTCACAAAAGCGATAAAGGATTTTGATTTGATAGAAGATGGAGATAAAATAGCAGTAGGAGTATCTGGTGGAAAGGATAGTTTACTTTTAGCAAAACTTTTTCAAGAGTTAAAAAAAGATAGAAGTAAAAACTTTGAAGTTGCATTTATCTCAATGAATCCTGGATTTGGAGCGATGGATTTAGAGCAGTTTAAAAATAATTTGGAAGAGTTAGGAATCCCTTGTGAAATTTTTGATGCAAATGTTTGGGAGATAGCATTTGAGTCAGATCCAAATAGTCCATGTTTCTTATGTGCTAAAATGAGAAGAGGAGTTTTATATAAAAAAGTTGAGGAGTTAGGATATAATAAGTTAGCTTTAGGACATCATTTTGATGATATGATAGAAACAACATTAATAAACATGTTTTATGCTGGGACAACAAAGACAATGATTCCAAAGGTTGGATCAACGAGTGGAAAACTTGAGTTAATAAGACCACTAATCTATATAAAAGAGCAGGATGTAATAAACTTTACAAAGAGAAATGAGATTCAAGCAATGGCTTGTGGATGCCCGATTGAGTCAGGAAAAGTTGATTCTAAAAGAAAAGAGATCAAACAACTTTTAGCTTCGTTGGAGGAGAAAAATCCTCAGATAAAACAAAGTATATTTAATTCAATGAGAAATATAAACTTAGATTATGTTTTGGGATATGTTTCTAGCGATAAAAAAGGAGAGTAACAATTGTTAAAAATAGATAAAATAATAGATTTAGATGGATATAGATTTCAAAATTATATATTTGAAATTTTGGACGATAAAGTGAGAATTGAAAATACAAAAGAGGAGATAACGATTGAGATAAATTATGAAGCTCATAAAATAGTTAAACTCCTAGATAAAATATATAAATTGACAGAACTTAAAGTTGTTTTATCTCAGATAGATGAGAGGGAAATTTTATCTTTTATTCAAGATAAGGGATTTGAAAAAACTCTTTGGAGCCCGATAGGAAAAGCTATGCACGACTACAACATGATTGAAGAGGGAGATAGGATAGCTATAGGAATATCTGGAGGAAAGGATAGTCTTACAGTTTTAAATGCTCTTTTAAGAGTAAAGAAGATTTCGGGAATAAAATTTGAGATATTTCCAATACATATACACCCTGTAGAGGAGGGAGGAAAGTATGGAGATATAAAAGAATACTGTAAAAAGATGGGTGTGGAGCTTCAAGTTATAGAAACAAGTATAGGTGAGAGTATTTTAACAAATAAAGAGTTGAAAAATCCTTGTTTTATGTGTGCTAGAGTAAGAAGAGGACTTTTGTATAAAGAGATGAAAACTCAAAATATAAATAAATTAGTTTTAGGACACCATAAGGATGACATAATTGAAACATTTTTACTCAATGTTTTTTATCAGGGAAATATGGGTGTTATGAAACCTGCATATGACTCGGAAGAATATGGACTAAAAGTTATAAGGCCACTAGCTTATGTAGAAGAGAAAGAGATTATAAAATATGCTAAAAAATTAAATCTTCCTATTCTTCATAATGATTGCCCTTATGAGACTAGCGATAACTCGAAACGTCTAAAAGTAAAAAAGATGATAGAAGAGCTATCTAAAGATAGTCCAAATATAAGAAGTGTAATGCTAAACAGTATAAAAAATCTATTTGTATAAAAAAAGCTTTAATAATCAAAGTTTTATTCTTGACAAATATTCTGTGATAGATTATAATTCCTTTATAGATAAAATTATAATGGGGAGGTTTATTTTATGACACCGTTAATTTTTGCAGAACAAAATAAAGAATTCATTATAAAAGAGATAAAAGGAAGAGATAAGGATAGAAATAGACTTACCGAAAAAGGATTCTGTATAGGTAATAAGATTTGCCTGTTAAGAGACGACCAAAGTAACTATATAGTTAAAATAAATGATACTAAATACGTTTTAAATTTTGGTTTAGCAAATAAGATAATAATAGATGAAAAAATATAAATATAAAAATCACAGCTAGTCTGTGATTTGTTTTTGGAAATAAACTTTGATTTACAAAATATATCGTTGGCTTAAGAATGGGAGGACAAATGAAACTTACGGATTTAAAAAGAGGAGAATCGGCAAGGATTGTAAAAATAGGGAAAATTGGAGAGCTGAAGAAAAGGCTTGTTGATATGGGAGTTACCGCTGGAGAGATTATAAGGTTAGAGAGAAATGCCCCACTAGGTGACCCGCAGGAGTTTATAGTTAAGTCTACAAATATTGCTATAAGAAAACAGGATGCTCAAAATATAGAAGTTGAAAAGGATTAGGAGAGAAGATAATGATAAAAATAGCGTTTACAGGAAATCCAAATGTAGGAAAATCAGCATTAATAAATGCCATAGCAGGATCTAATTTAAAAGTTGGAAACTGGGCGGGTGTAACAGTAGAGAAGAAAGAGGCAGAATTTGAATATAAAGGTGAAAAGATTCAGTGCATAGACTTACCTGGAGTTTACAGTTTAAGTCCTTATACATTAGAAGAGATGATAACTAGAGACTTTATAATCAATGAAAAGCCAGATGTTGTTATAAATATAGTAGATTCTACAAACTTAGAGAGAAATCTTTATCTGACGATGCTTTTAAAAGAGCTTGGAAGACCTATGATTATGGCACTTAACTTCTATGATGAGTTTGAAAAGTTAAGTTATAAGTTAGATATTAAAAAGTTTGAAGAGTTAGTTGAAATGGATGTTGTTATGACATCTGCTACGAAAAAAACAGGACTTCAAGAACTTTTAGATAGAGCTCTTGAAATAGCAAAAAAGAAAAAAGATGAAGTGGAATATACACTTTTATTTGATAATTGCTTACAAGATGCAATAGAGGTTGTAAAGTGTAAAATAAATTGTGACGAAACTCTATTAAAGGCATCTAAAAAGTTTGGAATTAACTTTTTAGCAATAAAATTAATTGAAAGAGATTCACATCTACTTGAAATATTAAAATCTGAATACGGGTATTCTTTAGATGAGGAAATAGTAAAGATTGCAGAACAGTTAGAGATAGATCATGATGAGGATGTAGAAACAATCTTAGCAGAGGGAAGATATGGAACAGTAAAAGGAATTTTAGCTAGAACGTTCACTACTTCAATGAAATCTAGATTGGATTTTACGGATAAGATTGATAGAGTTCTACTTAATAAGTATTTAGGATTACCAATATTCTTACTTATAATAGTGGGACTTATGGGAACAGTATTTAATGGATCTGCTCCGCTTATCGATTGGGTAGATGGATTTGTTAATAATTATATTGGAAAATATGTTGGGATGTTAATTGATGAGAACACTCCAGCTTGGCTAGCGTCACTTGTTGTAGATGGGATTTTAGGAGGAGTAGGAGGAGTAGTTGTGTTTGTTCCTCTAATGCTATATCTATATTTCTTCTTGGCTCTTTTAGAAGAGAGTGGTTACATGTCAAGGGTAGCTTTTTTAATGGATAGAATAATGACAAAGTTAGGATTGAATGGAAAAGCTTTCGTACCAATGGTTTTAGGATTTGGGTGTACTGTACCAGCAATATATGCAACAAGAACTTTAGAAGATGATTCGTCTAGAAGACTTACGGCAGCTATGGCACCATTCATGTCATGTGGAGCAAGATTACCAGTTTATGGACTGTTCACTGCAGCGTTTTTTGGAGCGAAAGCAGGATTAGTAGTTATGTCGCTATATGTTCTAGGAATAGCTGTGGCTATTTTAACAGGACTAATTTTAAAGAATTTTAAAATGTTTAAATCTGAGGGAAAAGCACTTTTAATTGAGCTACCTCCATACAGAGTTCCAAGTTTAAGAGTTATAGTTAAATCTACACTTACAAGAACAGCATCGTACTTGAAAAAAGCTACTACTATTATAATGGGAATGCTTATGATTTTATGGGCTTTAACATATTTCCCAAATAATGGAGATACTGCAAACTCTTACATGGCAAAGTTTGGAAAGACTTTCCAAGGTGTATTAAAACCAACAGGATTTGCTGATAGATGGGAAACTGTAGCAGCTATACCACCGAGTTTAGCAGCGAAAGAGATAGTTGTTGGATTTATGGCACAAGTTTTAGTAGGAGATAATGGAGCTCAAGAGGAAGAGGAAACACCTACAACACTCTTTGAAGATACAACAGAGCAAGTAATAGGATTAGGTGTAGCGATTAAAGACTCTGTACTTGCGGTTGTAAGTTTTGATGTTAAAGGGTTGTTCTCAGTTCCAGAAGCTAGTGAGATAGAGGAAGAAGGAAGTGGGATTGTTGCGGCAACGAAGATGTTATGGACAGATAATTTAGCTCCTTTAAGAGCATATTCGTTCATGGTATACATCTTGTTGGTAGTCCCTTGTGTAGTAACTTTAGGAGCGATTAAGCAGGAGTTTGGATATAAATTTACAGGATTTATAATAGGGTTACTTTTAGTGGTTCCGTATGTAGTTTCAACACTGATATTCCAGGTTGGTAGACTATTTTTTTAACCCTTAAGGAGGAAGAAGTGAAAACGATTATATTAATAGCAATAGTAGCAGTAATAGGTGCAGTTGCAATAAGAAGTCTTTACAAGATGTTAAAGGGTGAAAGTGGATGCAACTGTTCAAAAGGAACAAATGGAAGTTGTAGCTTTAAAGATAAGTGTAATAAAAAATAAATGAAGATAAAAAAAGAGCAGAAACTACTTAGAGTAGAGACTGCTCTTTTGATTTACAGATTATTCTTCAGAATCATCCTTAAGCCAATGGATTTTTTCTATAGAGTCATCAGCTTCAATATCGACAGATTGCATGTTGTATATAAAATCATCTAGAGGACATACAAGTACAGCCATAACAACATTATCAGGAAGCTCCATTCTAAAACTTTTTAATTTTTTTAAAAGGAGATCGACCTTATCTCCAGAAACAATAAGATGGAATACGGCTTCTGAACCGGGCCAAACATGATTATTCAAATGACGGATACCATGCTCCCAACTACCTTCCAATTTAGATTGAATAGTGTAGTAGTGAAATCCTATTTTGTGTAAAAATGTTTGAAGATTATTCTTTTGCGAATCATTTATATAGATTACCATTCTTTTTACATTTTTTCTATTAATCATCATCCAGTACCTCCTAAAAAATTATTGTTAGTATGTTTATTACTACATTTTTTTAGAAAAATCAATAGCTAATTGGGAGGTTATAGGTAGTTAATGTTGCAGAATAAGAACATAAAAAAAATAATATTCAAGAATAGAAATAAAAAATTTAAAAAAAGTACACATTTTTATAAATGTGTGGTATAATCTAATGAATGAATATAAATAGATTAAGGAAGTGAATATGGAAAAAATATTAACATTTAGAGATTTAGGTTTAACTGAAAAGACTTTAAAACCTCTAGAGAAAAAAGGTTTTGAACAACCAAGTCCAATACAAGCGTTAACAATACCGGCATTATTAAACGGAGATAAGGATATAATAGGTCAAGCACAAACAGGAACAGGTAAAACTGCAGCGTTTTCGTTACCTATATTAGAGAAGATAGAGAATAGTACAGGAAATGTACAAGCTATAATCCTAGCTCCAACAAGAGAATTAGCAGTTCAAGTAGCTGAAGAAATGAACTCGTTAGCAGCAGGAAGAAGATTAAAGATAATCCCAGTTTATGGAGGACAATCTTTAGAGCAACAAAAGAGACAACTTCAAAGAGGAGTAGACATCGTAGTTGGAACTCCAGGAAGAGTTATCGATTTAATTAACAGAAAAGTTTTAGTATTAGATAAGATTGATTATTTCATACTAGATGAAGCTGATGAGATGTTAAACATGGGATTCGTAGAAGATATAGAGCAAATTCTTGAGTCTACAAACCAAGATAAAAGAATGCTGTTCTTCTCGGCAACTATGCCAGCTGAAATCTTAAAAATCGCTAGATCACACATGAGAGAGCATGAAGTGTTAGCAGTAAAAAAGAAAGAGTTAACTACAAACTTAACAGAGCAAATTTACTTTGAAGTAAAAGAGAGAGATAAATTTGAAGCACTTTGTAGAATTATCGATATCGAATTAGATTTCTATGGAATTGTTTTCTGTAGAACTAAGAACGACGTTAATGAATTAGTAGGAAAGTTACAAGATAGAGGATATGATGTTGAAGGATTACACGGAGATATCAGCCAAAACCATAGAGAGGTAACTTTAAAGAGATTTAAGAACAAAAACTTAAACATCTTAATAGCTACAGACGTTGCTGCAAGAGGAATCGACGTAAACGATCTTACTCATGTAATTAACTATGCTATACCTCAAGAAGCTGAAAGCTATGTTCATAGAATCGGAAGAACAGGAAGAGCTGGAAAGCAAGGAACTGCAATAACATTCATAACTCCATCTGAGTACAGAAAGCTTCTTCAAATTCAGAAAATAACTAAAACTGAAATCAAGAAAGAGCAAGTTCCAGGAGTAAAAGATGTTATCTTAGCAAAGAAAACAAGACTGTTTGATAACGTTAACAGCATAATCTCTGGTGGAGACGCTGAGAGCTACCAAGAGATGGCAAAAGAGTTATTAAATCAAGAAGCAACACCAATTGAAATAATAGCTGCTATCCTTAAAAACTGTTATGATGAAGAGTTAGAAGAGTCTAACTACTCAGATATCGAAAGTGTTTCTTTAGATAAGACAGGAAAAACAAGACTGTTTATCGCTTTAGGTAAAAAAGATAAAATGACTCCTAGAAAGATTGTTGATTTAATATCTTCAAAAACAAAGATACATGAGTCAAAATTAAAAGGTGTAGAAGTATATGAGAACTTCTCATTCGTTTCAGTACCATTTGTTGAAGCTGAGACAATAGTGGATATCTTCCAAAAAGATAGAAGAGGAAAGAAACCATTAATAGAAAAAGCAAAACAATCAAGAAAATAATTAAATAATGTTGATAGAGAGCTGTAACGAGGGAAACCGAAGTACAGCTTTTTTCAGCATATTGAGGAGAGATAGGATGAAGAAAAAAATCATAGTTTTATTTTTTTTAATTGTTATCGGTATTTTGGCAATTTTTAAGGTTTATTCGGTACAAAAAACTGAAAAAAGAGATTATGATGTACAGGTTAATTTAAAACAAGGAACAAGTTTAAATAGAGTTTTTACTAAAATAGGAGTAGCCGATTCTATTTTTTTTAAAGTATTTTTAAAATATGAAAAAAATTCTGGTAGAAATATAAAAGCAGGATTTTATGAGTTTAAAGGTCAATACTCGTATGAAGATATTTTAAATATGATGGAGGAGGGAAAAGTTAAGTATAAAATTTTAACAGTTCCAGAGGGATATTCCATAAAAGAGATAGGAAAAATTATAACTGAAAAGGGCTATGGATCTGAAGAGGGCTTGAAAAAAGCTTTAGAAAATGTCAAGGATTTTCCGTATCCAACTCCCAATGGGAATTTCGAAGGGTATTTATATCCTGAAACATACTATTTCTCTGTAGATTTAACAGAGCAAGAGATAGTGAATAAGATGTTAGCGGAGTTTTTAAAAAAATTCCCACCTGATAAATATCCAAATAAGGAGAAGTTTTATAAAGAGTTGATAATGGCATCTATAATAGAGAGAGAGGCTCAATTAAAAGAGGAAAAACCACTTATGGCATCAGTGTTTTACAATAGGTTGAAAAAGGGAATGAAATTAGGTTCCGATGCAACTGTGAACTATATATATGACTACAGTAAAAGAAAGATGTATTATAAAGATTTAAAGGTAGATTCACCATACAATACCTATATGTATAAAGGGTTACCACCAGGGCCGATTGCAAACCCTGATTTCGCTTCGATGGAAGCTGCGATGAACCCTGCAAAGACGGATTATCTATTCTTTGTAGTGACAAGTGATGGTAAGCACACATTTACAAAAACTTACAAAGAGCATTTAGAGGTACAAAAAAAGAAAAAATAGTTAGGAGTAAAAAAGTGGAAAAAACATTAGAAAAAATAGTTTTAGTTGGAATAAATAGCCAATATATACATACAAATTTAGCGATTAGATATTTAAAAAACTATGTTGAAAAATTTAGTGATATTGAGATAGAGATATATGAGAGCAATATCAATAATCAGATTCAAAGCATAATAACAGATCTATTTAATACTCAAGCGGATCATATTATATTTTCAACTTATATTTGGAATAAAGAATATGTATTTACTCTTGTTAAAGAGCTGAAAAAAATTATGCCAAAGGTCAAAATAACATTAGGTGGTCCTGAAGTTAGTTACAATGCGAAGGAGTCACTTAGAGAAAATAGAAGTATAGATTTTGTTTTAGTAGGAGAGGGAGAAAAAGTTCTTTTAAACTTTTTAACTAAACCTGTAAATGAAGTTAGAGGAGTAGCTTTTTTAGAAAATGATGAGTTTAAATATTTAGGAGATGAATTTCCAATAGAAAATTTAGATGAGATACCATTTCCTTATACTGAAAAGGAGCTAAAAGAGAATATAAAAATACTTTACTATGAATCTACAAGAGGGTGTCCATTTAGCTGTTCATATTGTTTATCTTCAATAGACAAAGGGGTTAGATACTGGTCTTTAGAAAGAGTAAAAGAAGATCTATCTAAATTTATAGATTCAGGCGTGGAGTTAGTAAAATTTGTGGATAGAACTTTCAATTTAAGAAAGGATAGATATTTAGGAATTTGGAGCCACCTTTTAGAAAACTATAGAGAGAATATAACTTTCCATTTTGAAATAAATGCAAATATTTTTGATGATGAGGTAATAGAGTTTTTAAAAACAGTTCCAGAGGGATATTTTCAATTTGAAATAGGGGTTCAAAGTATAAATAAAGATACTATGAACAGTATAAATAGAAGAAATCTTTTAGAAAGATTAGAAAAAAATATAAAGGCGATATCAAAGAATATACATCTTCATGTGGACTTGATTGCAGGACTACCTCACGATACATATGAAACTTTTAAAGATTCATTCAACTATGTCTACAATTTAGATGCCGAGATGATTCAATTAGGGTTTTTAAAAATTTTAAATGGAACTAAAATCTCTAGAGAGATAGAGGAGTATGACTATAAATATATGGAGTTTCCACCATATGAGATTCTTTCAAATAGCTTTATAAGTTATGGTGAACTAGTAAAATTAAAAAATCTTGAAAAAATGCTAGATTATTACTATAACTCTGAGAAGTTTAAACACTCTGTAAACTATATTATAAAGAATAATTATTCAACACCATTTGAATTTTTTGAAGATGTTGCAGAATATTATAGAAAAAACAATCTTCTGACAGTAGGACATAAAATAGTTAGTATTTTTAATCATTTGATGAAGTTTTATAATAATAAAAATTTTGAAGGAAAAGAGATTTTCATAGAGTATTTAAAGTTAGACTACTTGATGTTAGGAAAACCAGGGAGTTATCCAGAATGGTTTGATTCTAAAAAAGATAAAGAGAGATATAATGAGATTATAATTTCTAAAAATTATACCTCATCAAGAGAAGCATACAAAAAGACAGAGTTTGAAAAATTTAACTACAATGTTTTAGAAAATATTGATGGAGAGATAGAAATTCTATTTAATTATATGCCGAAAAAGGTTGAGTTAGAAGTGGTATCAGAGAAAAAATAACAGGGAAAAAAAGTTTGAAAAAGGGTCTCTATATGGTATAATTCTATAAAATACTGTTTGAAGGAAAAGTTTATGCTAAATAAAATTTTAAAAAAGATAAAAAAAGAAAAGTTAATAGAAACGGGAGATAAGGTAGTAGTGGGATTTTCTGGTGGTCCAGATTCAGTTTTCTTACTACAAGTTTTAATCTACGCTCAGAAAGAGATGGATTTTGAGATAATATTAGCTCATATCAATCACCTTTTAAGAGATGAAAATTCAGAAAAAGATCAAGAGTTTGCAAGTGAAACAGCAAAGAGATTAAATCTACCAATTTTTATTAAAAGAGCTAGCATAGAAGATATTTCAAAAGATATGGGTGTTGGTTTAGAAGAAGCAGGAAGAAAAATAAGGTATGATTTCTTCAATGAAGTTTTAGAAAAAAATTCAGGAACAAAGATAGCAATAGCACACAATTTAGATGATCAAATCGAAACTTTTTTATTCAGAATGATAAGAGGGTGTTCTCTTGAAGGTTTAGAAGGGATAAATCACAGAGATAATATCATAAGACCAATAAATGAGATCTATAAAAAAGAGATAATGAACTATTTGGATATGAATAATATAGAGTATAGAATAGATGAAACTAATTTTGAGAATGAGTTTACTAGAAATAGTATCAGGTTAGATTTGATTCCATATATTGAGAAAAGATATAATGGCAGTTTCAAGGATAAAATACATAATTTGATAGATGAAATAAGGGAAGTAAATGAAGTTCTTAAAGTTAATCTAGAAAATTATAAAAATAGTATCTGTAACAAAGAGATATTAAATTTAGATTTAATAAAAATTGAACCACCATATCTTCAGAGAAAGATAATAAATGAATATCTGAAGGCATTTAATTTAGAGGCAACTAGAGAAAAAATATTGAATATAATTAAAATTATAAATTCAGGAGGAAGTAAAACTCTTAATTTAGAAGATAATCATATTTTAAAAAAACAGTATAATAGTATCTGGATAGAAAAGAAAATACAAGATAAAAATATTGAAAAAAATGAAGAGGAAACTCAAATAAAAAAAATCAAAATACCATTTAAACTAGAATTTAATGGATACCTTCTAGAGGCTGTAAAAGATAGTAAAAGCTCAGGTCAAAATGAGTTTTTAACCAATTTGAAACCAGGGGACGAGGTAGAAGTTAGAGTTAGAAGAGATGGCGATAAAATCCAACCTCTAGGAATGAGTAGTTATAAAAAGTTAAAAGATATTTTTATAAATGAAAAAGTTATTAAAGAAGAGAGGGCAAACATCCCGTTAATTATAAAAGATGATGAGGTTGTTTGGGTAGCTGGAATCAAAAAAAGTGAAGTATTTAAGGGTGAAAAAAATAAAGAAGGGATTAAGCTAATCATGAGGAGGCAGGATGAAAACTAGAGATAATAATGAAAAAATGGCACTGTATAATTTTATTGAAGAAGAGCCAAAAAAAGATGATGAAAAAGATGATAAAGCTAGTGAAGATACTCAAGATAAGTCTAAAGAGGAACAGGAAAAAGAGGATTTAGAAGAAAGAAAAAGAAAGATCAAAGAGAAGTTAAAAGAGGGGATGGACAACCCTAAAAACGACAAGGAAGATAAAGATCCTCAAAGAGGTTTAGGTGGAAAGTTCAACCTAAAAGGATTTATAATGTTACTTTTTATAGTGACTATAATTTTATCATTACCTTCAATGTTCTCAAAATCGGAGACTACAAATGTAAAAACTATTAGTTATACAGAGTTTTTAAATGATGTAAAAACTGATAAGTTAGTAAGAGTTGATGAAAAAGAAGGATATATTTATGGATATACTTCAGATAAAGATGCGACTGCATTCAAAGCTAGAATGATTACTGATAGATTAGGTAGTGATCCACAACTAGTAAACTTAATAGAGACAAAAAACATTCAAATAGAATCTTTACCACCACAGGAATTACCATTCTTATTAAATATGTTAGCATCTTGGTTCCCAATGTTACTGCTTATTGGAATTTGGATATTTATGCTTAATAAAATGAATAAGGGTGGAGGCGGAGGACCTCAAGTTTTCAATATGGGGAAATCTAAAGCTAAAGAGAATGGAGAGAATGTATCTCAAGTGACATTTGCCGATGTAGCTGGAATTGATGAGGCTAAGGTTGAGTTAGAAGAGGTAGTTCAATTCTTAAAAGAGCCAGATAAATTTAAAACTTTAGGAGCGAAGATACCTAAAGGAGTACTTCTTTTAGGAGCTCCAGGAACAGGAAAAACACTTCTTGCAAAAGCGGTAGCAGGAGAAGCTGGAGTACCATTCTTCAGTATGTCAGGATCAGAGTTCGTTGAGATGTTCGTAGGAGTTGGAGCATCTAGAGTGAGAGACCTATTTACAAAAGCTAGAAAAAATGCACCTTGTATAATATTTATAGATGAGATTGATGCTGTTGGAAGAAAAAGAGGAAGCGGACAAGGCGGAGGAAACGACGAAAGAGAGCAAACTCTTAACCAATTGCTAGTAGAGATGGATGGATTTGGAAGCGACGAGACTATAATAGTTTTAGCGGCGACAAATAGACCTGAAATACTTGATAAAGCTCTTATGAGACCAGGTAGATTTGATAGACAAGTTGTTGTGGATAGACCTGATATTAAAGGTAGAGAAGAGATATTAAAAGTTCATGCAAGAAATAAGAAGTTTGCACCTGATGTAGATTTTGATGTTATTGCTAGAAAAACTCCAGGATTTGTTGGGGCGGACATTGCAAATATGTTAAACGAAGCAGCGATACTTGCAGCAAGAGCTGGAAGACAAGAGATAAAGATGGAAGACCTAGAAGAGGCATCTGAAAAGGTAACTATAGGTCCTGAAAGAAAATCGAGAATGGCTGTTCAAAAGGAAAGAATAATAGTTGCTTACCATGAGGTTGGGCATGCTATGACTCAAAGAATGTCACCGCATACAGAGCCGGTTCATAAGGTTACAATCATACCTAGAGGAATGGCGGCATTGGGATATACGATGACACTTCCTACAGAGGATAGATATTTAAAATCTAAAAATGAGTTTTTATCAGAGCTTGTTACTTTACTTGGAGGAAGAGCTTCAGAAGAGGTTGTATTTGGAGATATCACAACAGGAGCAAGTAACGATATCGAAAGAGCGACAGCTATAGCCCATGCAATGGTAACAAAGTATGGTATGAGTGAGAAATTTGGTCCAATAATGCTAGATAACACTCGTGAAGGGGATATGTTCCAACAAAAGCTTTACGGCGAGGTTACAGCTAAAGAGATTGACGATGAGATAAGAGAGTTAGTATCGAATGCGTACTCAAAAGCTAAAGACATATTGACAGAGAATAGAGAGACACTAGAGACAATAACACAGGCTCTTTTAAGACTAGAAACTATAACAGGTGAAGAACTTGATGAGATGTTACAAGGAAAAACTGTTAAAAGAATAGAAGAAGAGAATAGAATTAAAGAGAAATTGGCTGAAATAGAGCAAGAAGAGGAAAAGTTAAAAGAGGAGTTGAAAAACAAAGCTTCTCAATCAGTTATGGAATAAAAAAACTTTACCAATCTAATAAAATATGCTATAATAAGACTAATCTTTGCTAGGATTTACGAGTAAGCTACGTAAACCTTGGCCTAGATATTAAATATTCAGGAGGAATACAATGGCTATTAACAAACCAGAAATTATATCTGCTTACGGAAAAGACGCAAAAGATACAGGATCTACAGAGGTTCAAATCGCGATCTTAACTGCACAAATTAACCACTTAACAAACCACTTAAGAACTCACAAGAAGGATTTCCACTCTAGATTAGGATTACTTAAAATGGTTGGAAAAAGAAAGAGACTTTTAAGCTACTTAATGAGCAAAGATATCGAAGGATACAGAACTCTTATTGCTAAATTAGGAATCAGAAAGTAATAACTAAAACGAGGATTCTTCCTCGTTTTTTTTTATAAAAATTACTCGAAAAATATAGGGAGGGAAGATGAAAAAACTTATAGCAGTACTTTTTTTAATTCTATCTGTTTTTAGCTTTGCTGAAGAGGAGTATATAAAAGGAAAGATACTCTATCTTGAGAGAGTTGTAAAAAATAGAGCTGATCAAGAGGATGGGATAAAAGAGACTAGAGAATATAGTGTTGAAATCTTAGAAGGTGTGGATAAAGGGTTAAGAGTGACTGTCGAAGCACCTATATATGAAGAGAGTGCTTACAATATCTATATAAGAGATAATCAGAACGTAGTCTTATATAAGGACAATGTAGAGGATGATAGAAGTATATATTACATAGTTGATATAGATAAAAGAAACTCCATTTTGATGATTATTGCAATTTTTATGGGACTCACAATATTTGTGGCCAAATTTAAAGGAGTTAAGGCTTTAGCATCACTTATTATAGTCATAGGAATTATCTATAATGTATTTTTACCAGCTATTTCAGTGGGATACTCTCCTATTCTTATATCTACAGGGTGTGCGTTACTTGCTTCAACAATTACAATTTTTATGACAACAGGGTTTTCAAAAAAAGGTGTGGTAGCAATATTAGGAGCTGTAGCAGGTGTAGTTATAGCGGGGATACTTTCAATGTATTTTTCTTATAAAATGGCTATGACAGGATTTGTTTCGGTTGAGGCTTTGAACTACTCAAATCTTTTGAAAGGGATAAAGGTAAAGGAGATAATCTCAGCAGGAGTTATATTAGGGAGTATGGGAGCGGTGATGGATGTATCTATGTCAATCTCGTCAGCTCTAACAGAACTTCACGAAAGGGATAAAAGTATAAAAGGACATGAGATGTTTAATTCTGGAATGAGAATAGGTAGTGATATTATAGGAACAATGGTAAATACACTGATATTAGCATATATAGGAAGTGGAATACTCTCAACTCTATTCATCTATCTTCAGAAGGAACAGTTTCCTCTTATAAGAATTTTGAATTTTGAATCTGTAGCAGCCGATATAGTTCGAGCTTTTGCAGGAAGTATAGGGATTTTAGTAGCTGTTCCAATCACTTCCTATCTATGCAGTATTTTTATTGCTCAGTCGGAACAAAATGATTGATAACTTTGTCCCATAAGTTTTCACTTTTTAGTATATGTTCGATGAACTCTCTAACAGCTCCATCTCCACCATTTTTTGTAGATATGAAGTCAGAGATGTTTAAAATTTCTTCAACAGCATCTTTAGGAGCTCCAGATAACTTGCATTTTTTCATAACAGCTAAATCTATAAGGTCATCTCCCATATAGGCAACATTTGAATAGTCCAGTTCATGTTTTTTTAGAATGGCTTCCAAAGTTCCAATCTTGTCTTTTATTCCTTGGTGGATCTCTTTGATACCTAGCTCTAGGGATCTTCTTGTTACGATTTGTGAGGTTTTTCCAGTTATTATAACAACCTCTTTTCCTAAAGCGATTGCTTGAGTGATACCAAGGCCATCTTTGACATTGAAAGCTTTCATAGCATCGCCGTTGTTAGAAACATAAAGTTTACCATCTGTAAGAGTTCCATCAACATCTAAAACAATAAGTTTAATCATTCCATCCTCCTAAAAAAATATACAAAAATAAAATAAAACTGGGGATATCCCCAGTTTTATTTTCATAGCGTTAATTATAAAGCGTTAACTTTTGCAGCTAATCTAGCTTTCTTTCTAGAAACTGTGTTTTTCTTCATGATTCCTTTAGAAACAGCTTTATCTAACTCTTTGTAAGCTACAGATAAAGCAGCTTTTGCAGCCTCAATCTCTTTAGTTTCAACAGAAACTAAAACCTTTTTAACCATAGTTTTTACTCTAGATTTTACAGCTTGATTTCTCTCTCTATTTCTCTCCGCTACTAATACTCTCTTTTTTGCTGATTTTGAATGTGCCAAATCAAAAACCTCCCTTTAATTTTAAATAAAATTTCATATCATAATAACATAAAAAACGAATTATGTCAATATGGATTGCGATACTCAGTGTAAGTATTTCAATTTGACAGGTAAGCATAAAAAGAGACACTACAATATTTACAATGGACCAACTATATTTTATCATATTCAGCATAAAAAAAGAAGATAAATTAAAAAAATAATTTATATTTTTACAAAAAAAGAGTATTATATTAGTGTAGCAAAATTTAAATTTTAGAAAGGAAAAGAATGAATATAGAGGAAAAAATATCTTCGGAAGCAAGGGAAAGAATCCTAAGTGAGATAAAAAAAGCTAAAGGAAATGAGGTTTTTTTTAGAGGGATTCCAGATGAAGACGGAGTGGTTACGGAGGTAGAGGTTTTAGCAAGGGGGAATAAATACTCGGTTCCGGCAATTTTAAGAGCGATGAAGAAAGGGGAAGTGATTATACACAATCATCCTTCAGGGCACCTATATCCTTCAGATCCAGATGTAGAAATAGCAGCACTTTATTCAAATAGACTTGATGGGGCTTCATATATTATAAATAATGAGGTGAATGATATCTATGTGATAGTAGAGCTGAGCTTGAAGAAAAATATCAAAATAGATATAAAACCATATTTTGAAAAGAATGGACTTTTAGCGGGTGTATTTAATGAGTTTGAATATAGAAATGAACAGCTTGAGATGGCTGAAGTTATTGAAAATGGATTGAATACAGAGACTAAAGTAATTGTAGAAGCTGGAACAGGAACAGGAAAAACTTTGGGATACCTTATTCCTGCAATTGAGTGGAGTATAAAAAATAAGAAAAGAGTTGTAATCACAACAAATACAATAAATTTACAAGAACAACTTTTAAATAAAGATATACCGATAGCAAAAAAAGTTATACAAGGAGATTTTAGCTATATTCTGGTTAAGGGAAGAGGTAACTATCTTTGCAATAGAAAGTTGAGCAATGTGGCGACAGGAGATATCGTAGATTTTGATGAGTTTAGTCAGAGCCAGAAGAGCCAGTTTAAAGAGGTTGTAAGATGGGGAGGCAAAACTGATACAGGAGATAAGGCAGAACTTCCATTTGAGGTAGATTATAGCATCTGGGAGCACTTCCAAAGCGAGAGTGATATGTGTGCCGGGTCAAAATGTCCTTTTAAAGCCGAGTGTTTCTTTTTGAAAGCGAGAGATGAAAAGAAAAAGGCGGATATTTTAATAACTAATCACCATATGTATTTTTCAGATTTAGCTATAAGAAAAGAGATTGGATTTAATACGGAATATTCAATACTTCCTGAGTATGAACTAGTTGTTTTTGATGAGGCTCACAATGTTGAAAAAGTTGCAAGAGATTATTTCTCGTATGAAGTTTCTAAATATGGATTCACAAAAACTATGAATCAAATATACACACTGGAAAAGTCTAAAAAAAGAGGGACTGGAAGTTTAGATGTATTTATAAACTATTTGAAGCATTCAGATTTTGATGGAAAAAAAGGGATCGAAAAAGATTTAGAAAATGATATAAAACTAAGACATAGAAATGTTTTAAACTCAGGAAGAGCATACTTTAATTTTTTAATAGATGTTTTTTCTAAAGGACAGATGACAAGTACGACGTATAGACTAAAAAAAGGAGAGTTTGAAAGAGCAAAGTTTTATGCACAACTAGATAATTTAAAGGATGAATTTGTATCAGATATCTCATCATATCTAAAAAAAGTGAGAGGTATCTTAGGAAAATTAAAAGATTTAGAGGATAAAGAGGGCTATATGAGTGACTACTCAAGATATATAGACAGACTGGATGGATTTTTTGAAAATCTTAAATTCATAACAAGTTTAGATGATGAGAAGTTTATATATTGGGTAGAGGTAAATGGAAAGAAGAGTAACTCAAAGATGGTTGCAACTCCACTTAAAATAGATGGAGAGCTGGATAAAAATCTGTATAGCAATTTGAAACAGATGATATTTACGTCAGCAACTATTGCAATAGGAGATGATTTTAGCTACTTTAAGGAGAGTATAGGACTGAAGGAGAAAACTTTAGAAAAAGTTATACATTCGCCATTTGACTATAATAATCAAATGAAGGTGTATCTGCCAAAGGACCTTTTAAATCCTAGTGATCCAAAGTTTATAGACAGTATTAGAGTTTTTTTAAAAGATTTAATCTTGAAAACTTCTGGAAAGTGTTTTATACTATTTACTTCATATTCAACTTTAAACTATATCTACTATATGATAAAAGATGAGCTAGAAGAAGCGGGACTTAACCTATTAATTCAAGGGCAAGCTCCTAGAACTCAACTTGTAAATATGTATAAGACTATAAAAAATCCAGTTTTATTTGGAACGGACTCATTTTGGGAGGGAGTAGATATAAAAGGGGAACAATTGAGTTCTGTAATAATAGTAAAACTTCCATTTAAAGTTCCAAGTGATCCTGTAACAGAGGCTATAATAGAGAGTATAACACAGCAGAATAAAAATGCTTTTGTGGAGTACCAGATACCGGAATCTGTGATAAAATTTAAACAGGGGATTGGGAGATTAATAAGAAGTAAAAGTGATAGAGGTATAGTTACAATATTGGATAATAGAGTGATTACAAAGAGCTATGGAAAATATTTTAAAGATGCGATTCCTACTAAAAATATAAAAATTCTAACAAAGGAAGAGGTATTGAAAGATATTTCCAAAACTTAAAAGGAGTAACTAATATGAAAAAAATTGAGCTATTTGGTCTAAGTTTAACTTTTAAACTAAATAAGAAAAACGCAGACGATGCTGAATTATATACTAAAGATCACCATCTAAAAGAGAAGATATTTTATCTGATTTTGATGATAATGGTTATAGTTATTAGTTCAAAGGGTGGATATATAATAAATAAACAAAAATATAACGTTGGGGATGTGGCGATCAACGATATATATGCACCAAAGAGTGTGCTTTTTAATGACAAAGATAAGAAACAAGATATTATAAAAAATTTGATGGAGAGTTCAAAGAAAGAGTATATATATGTTCCACAAGCTGGAACCGTTTATATCTCTGCAGCAGAGTATTTATTTGATGAGATTTTGAAAAAGAATTTCAAAAAAAATAAGCTTTATTTGGACAGAATAGAGGATGTTATAGGGAAACCTCT
>JAVWUC010000008.1:50366-54504 GCA_036667395.1 Cetobacterium sp.
GAGACGAAGACTAAAAACTCTATAGCTGAAAAGATATCTCAGATAGATGATCAGATATTAGATGTTAAAGCTGGAACTCTTCTAGTAAAAAAAGGGGATATAATAACTGAGAGTAAATCTAAGCTGTTAGAAGTAGCTGGGATATATTCGTATAAAAAAAGTTTAGGTTTTTCAATCTCAAATCTATTATATACAATAATATTGACAGTTATATTTTATCCACTTTTAGTGACAAAGTTTAAAAAGAACATACTTAATAAGAATATATATAGAAGTCTATTTTTAATCTATACAATAGGCTTTTTAGTGTTTAGATTTACAAAATTAGACCACATATATTTTGTTCCATTTGAGACTATGTACTTTTTAATGGGAATATTATTTGCAAAGGATTTTGCAATTCTTACAACTGCGATGGCAATATCATATCTATTCCCTATTGTAGGGTATGATCCAGTATTTGTTATTGTAACAACACTTGTTTGTATAATGGGAACTTATTTGATAGAGAAGGTAACGACAAGACAAGAGCTTATTGCACTTGGAATGAAGTTAGCTGTAACAAAGTTTTTCTTATATTTATTACTGACATATTTTATAGGAAGAGAGCAAAACTTGGTTGTACTTCAAAGTGGAGAGATTGTAGTATCTGGACTTCTTTCAGGGATGCTAGCAATAGCTGTTCTACCATACTTTGAAAAGACATTTAATATTTTAACAACATTTAGACTGTTAGAATTAGGGGATCTTTCTCACCCGCTATTAAAACTTCTATCTATGAAAGCCCCTGGAACGTTCCATCACTCAATGATGGTAGCAACGTTATCAGAAGCTGCAGCTGAAGCGATAGGAGCAAACGCTATATTTGCAAGGGTAGCATCTTACTATCACGATATAGGAAAGATGAAAAGACCTAAGTTTTATGTAGAAAACCAGGAGGGAGGAGAGAACCCTCACAGCAAAATATCACCATTTTTAAGTAATCTAATTATAACCTCTCATACAAAAGATGGAAATGAACTAGGAAGAGAGTATAAAATTCCAAGAGAGATAAGAGATGTTATGTTTGAGCATCAAGGGACTACTATGCTGGCATATTTTTACAATAAGGCGAAACAGTTAGACCCAACAGTAATAGAGGATGATTTCAGATACAGTGGACCTACTCCTAGAAGTAAAGAGTCTGCAATTATAATGTTAGCGGATTCTGTAGAAGCAGCAGTTAGATCAATAGATGAGAAAACACCAATAACAATAGAGAATATGCTTCGTAAGATAATCAATGCAAAGATAGAGGAGAATCAACTTTCTGAGGCGGCTCTTACATTTAAAGAGATTGAGATAATAATAAAAACATTTACTAAGGTACTTATGAGTATACATCATGTGAGAATTAAGTATCCAGGACAAAAATAAAAGAGATAAGTAAGGAGTAAAAAATGGAAGTAGTATTAGATTTTTCATTAGAGATTGAAGGATATGATGAGTTTACAAAAGAAGAGGAGGTGCAGGAGTATATACATGAGGTTTTAAATGATGAGTTTGAATCTGAAAAACCGGTATATCTATCTGTAGCTCTAGTAGGAAATGAGGATATCCAGAGAATAAATAGAGACTTTAGAGATAAGGATCAGCCAACAGATGTTATATCGTTTGCTTATCATGAAACTGAGGACTATATGATAGGTCCATATGACACTTTAGGAGATATAATAATATCTTTAGAAAGAGTAGAAGAACAGTGCAAAGAGTATAATCACTCTTTCAGAAGAGAATTTTTCTATGTATTAACTCATGGAATGCTTCACCTATTAGGTTATGACCATATAGATGAAGAGGATAAAAAAGAGATGAGAGCCAGAGAGGAAGAAATCTTAACGAAATTTGGACACACTAGAGATTAAGGAGGATTTATGGGGGACAAGAGGACGAAACAAGATATAACTCAAAGTTTTAATGTGGCGATAGAAGGTATTATTGAAACTATAAGAACTGAAAGAAATATGAAGTTTCATACATTTTCAACGGTTCTTGTTCTAATGCTTTCAGTATTTCTAGGAGTTAGTAGAATAGAGTTGATTGCACTTTCAATCAGTATGTGTTTTGTTCTGGTTGCAGAACTTTTAAATACAGCAATAGAAACATTTGTAGATATGGTTTCACCAGAATATAACATTTTGGCCAAAAGAGCAAAAGATGTTGGAGCGGGAGCTGTTTTTATAGCAGCGACAAATGCCCTTGTTGTAGGTTATCTTGTTTTTCATAAAAGAGTGGCTGGAGAGTTTGATGAATTCTTTGAGTTACTGAAAGGTTCTTATGCCAATGTCATAATTTTTATACTTATATTTTTAGTTGTTTTAGTTATAGCAATAAAAAGTTTTTTTAAAAAGGGAACTCCTTTAAGAGGTGGTATACCAAGTGGACATAGTGCTCTTGGAGGAGCTCTTTTTGTAGGAATATTTTTCTTAACACATGATGTGAGAGTTTTTTATCTTTCACTATTCTTATTAATTTTAGTTTTGCAGTCAAGGGTTGAGGGGAAAATACATACAGTTTTAGAAACAATAATAGGGGCGGTGTTGGGAATGGGAATAACCTATTTGTTTCTATCTCTACTTAATATATAGGAGGAAAAAATGCAAAGAGCAAAGGATTATTTACTCCTGAGTGTACTTTCTTATTGTAATTTTACAGAAGATGACTATGGGAAAAGCTTAAGTCAAATTTATGAAGAAAATGATCATTCAAAATTGGATACTGATGGATTTTATTTTTGTAATTCAAAAACAAGATTTCTTTTCTGTCAATTTTTTGAAGATATTTTAGACAAGTGGGAAATTTTTTACATACAAAATAAAAGAGCTTCAGATGGAGATAAGGACTCTACAGGATTTTATAGTGTTGTTTTTAAAAATATACAGGAAAATAACTATGTAATCTCCTATAGAGGAAGTGAGAAATACCCCATAGAGGACGCCTACAAAGATTTTATAGAAAATGATTTGAAGATTGGTCTAGGAGTCAAGCCGGTTCAATTTTATGACGGACTACAGGTGTTTGATAAGATCTATGATGAGTTTAAAATTCCAAAGGAAAAAATATCAATAACAGGACACTCTCTAGGAGGGGGAATAGCTCAATTTGTGAGTATAATGGTAGACAAGCAAAGAGGGTTTATTCCTTATACATGTACTTGGAACGCAGTTGGAATAAATAGAGATGGAATTATAAACCTTCTAGATTTCTTCAACTATGATAAAATACTTGATAAAATAAAATTAAATGATGTGGAAAAGCAGTATTTTGTGGAGTTTAAAAATGAGTATCTATCATTCTTTTTAAAAGAATTAAAAAAAGGAAAAATAATTAAAGATAACAATACACTTCTTATATCTACAGACGTACAGATAGCACCTCAAATAGATGAGGGTTTTATCAAAAATTTTATAAAAAATACAAAGTTTGATAACCTTTTAGGGAAACTATCAAACGATACAAAAAATGAACTTTTAGATGACAATAGAATATTCAATGCTCTCTTTAAAGTGGACAATTTGGCTGAGGAACTTTTTGAAGCTAACTATTTCATTAGAAGGGTTAAAGAGAATAGAGTCTACGAAGAAAATATTGTGAACTTTTGTCACTCTGAGGATTTGACAGTTTCTCTATTTGCACATATAGGAGCTGTGTATCAGGTGGATAAAGGTTTTCTAAAAAAAGATGTAAATAAAAAAACACTTTTTTCAAGTCTGAGATTTTTTACAAAATCAGTTCAAGACTACCATTATCAGGATGTGTTTTTACCCTTTATAGAGGTTGAAGGAAAGAGAAAAGGAATGTTCAATAAGGAGCTCTCGATAGGGTATCTAGGGACTTTTGTAAGGAAGATAATGTCGCTGGAGTACTGTGTAGAAAGGGAGCTACTAGCTGAATATTACAGTTTAGTTCCAATAACAAATCAAAATTATAAAAAGATAAAAACACATGTTTTAAGTGCAATAAAAAAATGTGGGGATGATATTTTATATAAACATCAAGCCTACAACCAACTTAAAGATATGGACGAACAGACATTTTCAAAAGTTTGGGAGAGCTTAAAGTCTAAACTGCCAAGTCCTTATAGAACACAGGATATATA